>JBBSOF010000047.1:0-22298 GCA_038260025.1 Phycisphaerales bacterium | reverse complement strand
CGGTATCGACCGCGAAGCCGGTGAGGTTCTGCATGCCGCCGACGTTGAACGCCCCACCGATCACCAGGATCGGCTCGAAGTTCTGGTCGTCGTTGTTGATATCCGGCGGGTCCCACTCGGTCAGGGCGAGCACTGCGATGGGGTCGCCGTTGTCGTTGGCTCCGGTCACGCCGGCGCCAACCTGCTGCCAGCCGCCACGGGGGTTGTAATCGGGACGATCTGGCAGGCGCGAGGCACCCGCAGAGGCCGCAAGGAAACCCCAAGCCGCAAGGTTTGCCGCGGGGATCGTCTGGCCGTTACCGTTGTTGATGGATGTGAACTGGCCGCCTACCACCAGCACGCGTGCAGGGGCCTCAATCTGCCCGGTTGGCGGTGGCCCGGTGATCACAGGGAGGGGGTTTTGCGTGGGGCCATCCGGGTCCCAGCCGACGTAAGTGGTCAGCGCGAACACCGGGCCGTTGGGGCCTGCGTTCGTGCTTGCGATGTTGACGGGGCCGCCGAACACGTCGTCGGCCTGAACGCCGTCCCACAAAGCAAGGTTTCGTGCGTTCACGCCATCGAGCGACGTGAACTGGCCGCCGATGAACAGCGAGTTGGGGATGTCGCGACCATCCTGCACCTGCGGCAGTGCGGGTGGTCCAACACTGGCGGCACGCGCCTCGCCGAAATCTGCCGGGTCGTATGTGGTCAATGCAAACACAGGGCCATTGGTGCCGCCGCCGATGCCCAGCCAGCCGTTGAGCAGGTCGAAGGTTGCGATATTCGCCGCGGCGTTGCCGTCAACATTCGCGAACTGTCCGCCGACGACGAGATATGCAGCCGCGGTGCCGTTGATGATTGGGCGGTTGCTGGGGATCGTGGTATCCGGGTCGTCGCGCGATTCAAGCGTCTCATCCGCGAGGTACGAGGTCAGTGCCCGCACCGGACCATCAACATCGCCGATGCTGCCCCAGGCCCAGCGGCCGGTGTTGAAATCCTGGAACCAGACGGCGAGGTTCTTGAGCGTCACCGGGCCGAAGGGCGAGGGAACGATGAGATCGAAGTCGCCGCCCACCACAAGCCAGCGGCGGCTCATGCCGGTGGGGACAGCCGCGGGTGCGCCCGGGTCGTAGTCGACCATCGCGTAGATTTCCGCACGGTCGGTGCCCACGGTGTCGGCGTTGTCATTAAAGCCGTAGGTGACGCCAAAGTTGGGATCGAAGTTCTGCGCGCCGGTGTAGAAGTAGTCTGCCGCGTCCCAGATGGTGAGGTCGCGGCTGGTCGTCGGCCACGGGTTGTTCGGGTCGCCGACATCGAAGCTGCCGCCGATGAAGAGCGATGTGCCCAGATCATCGTTGTTGCCCGCGTAGTTCTGCAGCATGCTCACCTGCGGGGTGAACTGGAACAGGTCGGTATCGCCGGGGCCCTCGATGCGGCCCTGGCCCCTCGCGGTCGTGCGGAGGCTCTGGTCGCGGATGATGTTGCCGTCGGCATCGAACAGCGGCGTGGAAGGGCCCCAGGTCAGGGCCGTGGCGAGTTCAAACTGCTTGCGTACATCGTTGAAGTTGGGGTCGGGGTCCTGGGCGAGCAGGTCGGGCGTGTTGACGTGATCGTCGATGTTGCTCTGGGTGTGGTTGCTCTCGATGGAGAGCGCGTACTGCGTGCCGTTGTTGATCTCGAAGCCGTCAACGATGAGGAAGTACCGCTTGCCGCCCTCGAGAATGGCGGAGATGCGCGGGTTCGCGCCGGCGAAGTCGTTATTGAACGCCACCAGGCCGCCCGACTCGTCATACAGGCTGAGAGCACCATCGGTGATGGGCGCAAGGCCCGCGGGGGCCATGGTGATGATCGTCAGGCCGCCACCCTGCGCCGTGAACTCGTACGAGTCCGTCTGGAAGGTGGGGCGGGGCATTGCGGGGTTAGGCGGAATGCTGGGATTGCCGAAGCCCAGCAAAGCGCCGTTGGCGCCGCCGACGCGCGTCACGGGGTTGAGGGCGATGGGCGCCGTGATGGCGTCGAGCACCAGGAAGAAGGGCCCGGTGGCGAGCTCGATGTTCGCGTTGCGGATCTCATCGCTGCGCACGCGGATGTAGTACGTCTCGCCGGGGTGAGCGCGGAGCACGGTGAACGCATCGTTGATGCGACCGGCATCCGAGTCGGCCTTCACGAGCTGGCCGGCCGCGTTATAGATGTCAACGCGCGTATCCAGGCGGCGGATCAGGTTGTTCTGCGTCGACTGCACGTTGACAGTGACGAGGTTGTCCCACTGGGTGCCGGCGGGAACCACGAACTTGTAAACGATGTTGTCCTGGCGGAGGCGCTGCGCGACCGCGCCCGTGCCGCCGAGTTGGCCGAGGATTGGGGTGATCGGCACCGGCGGGTTCACGCTGAAGTCCGGGGTCGGGCTGCCGCCCTCGCGACCCACGCCCAGCTCTGTGGGAATCTCGCCGCCGATATCAAACAGCGTGCTCTTCGCGGCAACGCGCAGCGTGTACGTGCCGGGCACGCCCGGGCCCATGCCATCGCTGCTCACCACGACGAAGTACGTCTGCCCGGCGGTGGCGATAAACCCTGTGAAGCCGTCCGACGCGAGGCCAGAGCTCAGTGCGCCGTTGTTGGTCCCGCTGGCGACGAGCACCCGGTTCTGGTTGAACACCTGTACCCGGGTGTTCAGCGTGCTGGCGGGCGACTCGTTCGCGGTGTCCGCGAGGATGGTCACAAAGTCGCTGGAGGGAGCGACAAAGCTGAAGTAGTCGTTGTCGGTGCTGCCCACCGACGGGTTGATAAAGTTCGCCCCGTTGCCGGCGACCGAGGCGCCGCGCCCCGTCCCCGCGTCGATGGCGACGGCGAAGGCGGTGGTGAAGCTGCCCTCGAACATCGTGCGCCCTTCAAAGGCCTCGAAGTGCGAGTTCGCGTTGTGCAAACTCATCGCGCGGCCGACGTGCCGCAGCAGCCGACCGGGCGCTGTGCCGCTGCGCTTTGTTGTTCCGGCAAGCTTCGAGAGGAGACAACGGAAATCCTTCCGATCCATGTCGGGCTCCATATGGATGACCCTGCGGGCTGCCGGTCCAAGGGCAGTCGGCCTCAGGGTGCCGTGGGGCGTGTCGCGAGACCCGGTGCCTCTGGCTCCGCGGTCGTGCCGTTGTCTGGTGGGTGGACAACGGCTTCGGTCCTGCGCCTGACGGTTGCCCGCCGTGCGTCAGGACCATTTCGCGCCAACAAACGTCAGCATAACTGGAACGTCGGGGTTG
Organism: Phycisphaerales bacterium; assembly: GCA_038260025.1. Lineage (GTDB taxonomy): Bacteria > Planctomycetota > Phycisphaerae > Phycisphaerales > UBA1924 > JAEYTB01. Next base: position 19,068 of record JBBSOF010000047.1, on the reverse strand, counting down.
TGTCCAGTCCGCTCCGAAGGGAAGGCGCGATCCCAAAGGTTCCGACGGCCACAGCAACACGCTCCCGGGCGGCGTCGGACCCCTCCGATTCGGCGCAGAATGCCCATCGGTTGCGGCAGGAACCACTTGATTGTTCCGGTTTCGTCAGCGCTTGATCAGGCGGCGAATCCCCGCTTCGGCCAAAATTGCGGAAGAATCGTACACCGGAAGAGGGGAGTTCTCGGGCGTAATGACCAGCGATGCCTCGCTGCTCGCCAGAATGATCCCCTCGCAACCCCTCCGCCCTAACTCCGCAATTGCTTCCAGCATGACATGGCACGATTCCGGCTTGGTTTGCCCATAAACCAGCTCGCTGAAGATGATCTGATCGATTTGATTCGTCACATCATCAGGCGGTGCAAGCACTTGGATGCCGCGCAGCCCCAGGTGTGTTTGATAGGTGCTCGAGTGGGTCACCAGTTCGGTGCCCACAATCCCCACAACCTTGCGGCTTTCACCCGCGATCGCTTCGGCAACCAGTTCGGTCATTGTCAGCCATGGGATCGGGCATCCCACTTCCGCGAGAGACACGCCGTGCTGGACTGCGTTATCGGGCGTGAGGCAAAAATCGGCCCCGCACCGTGCCAGCAACTCGGCCGAACGACGCAGCAACTTTCCCACAGTGATCCAGTCGTCCTTGCGGATTGCGGAGATGTACATCTCCAACGGTTCGTTGTGCAAAGAAAACCGGGGCTGCTCATCCGGCGGCAGCAGCTTTGACGCCACTCGGGTCAGTTTGCGATAAAATAGTGCCGCACCCTCGGGGCTGACGCCCACGATCCCGACATGACAAGTCATACAAGGCTCCTGGCAGAGCGGCAGGCCGCGGGCAGGGCGCGGGGCGTGGGGGAGGTGAGGGCCATGGGGGGCGTGTGCATCGTGCTACAGCGTATAGATTCCCGCCCGGCCCGGGTAGACCGCCCGCAAGACTAAACTGCCCCCGTGGATGACCCCTTTGAAGCCCTGGGCCTGCCGCCCGAGTTCGAACTGGACGATGACCGGATCGAACGGGCGTATCTCGCCCGCGCCGCGGCTGTCCACCCGGATATCGCCCAGAACACCGACGATGCCGAAGTGCATGCTGCCGCACTAAACCGGGCCCGGGCCATCCTTCGCTCTCCCGAAGACCGTGCCAACGCGCTGCTGCGCCGTCTGGGCGGAACTACTAAGGAGGAAGACAAGGCGCTGCCGAGCGCGTTCCTCATGGAGATGATGGAGACGCGTGAGGCCATCGAAGAAGCGGTCACGAGCGGTGATGAAGCCGCGCGGGCTCGCTGGCAGGCGTGGGCCGGCGCACAGCGTGCTGAATACATCAAGCGTGTGGGCGAGATTCTCGCACGTGCCGCTTCGGACGATGGCGCGGCACGCGGTGAGGCACGCCGGCAGCTCAACGCCTGGCGTTACATCGAGCGGCTGATCGAGCAGCTCGATCCCGGCGCGGCACGCTCGTCAGGGGTGGTGGGCTGACGCCCGAATCATGCCTGTGCTCACGATCATCCTGATCCTGCTGATGCCGCTGCTGCTTGTCGCATCCGGCGCGTTCTCTGCGATTGAGACCGCGCTGTTCAGCCTCAAGCACGCCGACCGTTTGCGATTGCGCAAGGCAAGCCCGCAGACTGCGGCGGCTGCCGCGAACCTGCTGCGGTCCCCGCGCGGCCTGCTTGTGTCGCTGCTGCTGGGCAACACGCTTGTCAATACCGGGTACTTCGCGATCGCCTCGGTGGTCGGCGCTTCACTGGCCAACCCGGCATGGCAGGTTGGTTTCGGGTTTGGTGCGTTGATCACCATTGTGGCGGTGGGCGAGGTCTTCCCGAAGAGCCTTGCTGCGCTGCACCGCGATGCCGCGTGCCGCCTGCTGGCGCGGCCGTTCCTCGCGTGGCATGTGATGGTGGGCCCGATCCGCCGGGTCGCGGAAACCTTTGTGGGCGCATTGACACGGCTTTTCCGCCCTGCAGGAAAAGATGAAGTTGATCAGCTGACGCCCGATGAGCTTTCCGCGCTTTTGGCGGTGGGGGGGCGGCAGGGTGTGCTGGATGCCGGTGAGCACCGCCTGCTTGATGATGTGGTGCAACTCGGCACGGTGCGCGTGAAGGATGTCATGACGCCCCGGGTTGCGATCCGCTGGCTTGAGGCAACGGTCACCACGCGCGAGGTTCTGCATCTGGCGGGCGAGACCGGGCTCGACACGTTCCCGGTGTGCAGCGGCGACCTTGATGAAGAAACCATGGTCGGAATGGTGAGCATGCACCGGCTGCTCCCCCTGCTGAATAAGTACGGCCATGAAGCACGACTGCCGGTGAGCCCACTGCTGGACCCTGTGCGGTATGTGCCCGACCGCTCCAAGCTCGACCAGTTGCTGGATCACTTCCTGGTCACGCGCAGCGACATCGCGCTGTGCGTCAACGAGTCGGGCGACCTGACGGGCATCGTGGGCCTGGACGACGTGATCGGTGAGCTTGTCCGCGTGTCGATGACCGGCGATCAGGCGCCCGAGGAGCAGGTGCACATGGTGGCGCTGGGTGTGTGGGAGGCGCCGGGGCGACTCTCGATCCGCGACTGGGTCGAGTTTTTCGGCTCGAAGAACATCCGCGTGGACCCCCGCGTCAGCACGATTGCGGGGCTCGTGCTCGCCAAGCTCGGCCGCGTGCCCCATGAGGGAGACTCGGTCACTGTTGGCAACCTGCGGGTGACAGTCCGCAAGATGCGCCGGCGGCTCATCGAGCAGGTGACGATCTCGCTCGAGCCCGCGCCGGGCACCGAACCGCAGGCAGCGCTACCGCAGGAAGCGGGGGCCGGACGATGAGCCCCGCACTGCACACCGCCCTGATGTGGCTGATGGCCTTCGCCGGTATCGTTCTCAGCGCCATCGCCAGCGGAGGCGAGATCGCGTTCTACTCGCTCAACCGCGTGCGGCTCAGCCTCCGCACCGATCGTCCCGCGATGCTGCTGAAGGCCGAGCTAGAGCGCCCCGACCGTCTGCTCGCCACCATGCTGATCTGGCTTAACGTGGCGACCTACTTCAGCGCCATGGCGACAAGCAAGCTGCTCGAGGGCTTGGGCAGCCCGGCTCTGATCGCGGTGGTAAACACCTGCATTCTGGCGCCCATTCTCTTCGTGTTCGCCGAGGCGTTGCCCAAGGACCTGTTCAGGATCGAGGCCAACCGCATCGCGTACCGCCTTGCCACGCCGCTGACGGTCGGCCGGCTGGTGCTCACCGGGATCGGGCTGCTGCCGCTGGTACAACTGCTGATCCGCGGCATCGAAGTGCTGATGCGCCTGCCGCACCAGGGCAGCAGCGATGCCCGCCAGCGGATCGCGCTGCTCTTGAAAGAAGGCGCCGTGTCCGGCGCGCTCAGCGAATCGCAGGTGACGCTTGTGGACCGCGCGCTGCTGCTCCGCGGAGTGCATGTCGGCGATGAGATGGTGCCGTGGAGCGCGGTGCGGTGGGTCCCGCTGGAAGCAGACCGCCCCCGGATGCTGCGCCTGCTTGCCGGCAACACGCACTCTCGCATCCCCGTCGTCGGAACGATTGAGCGTCAGCGCTCCGGCGCTTCACACCAGGGTGTCATCGGCGTGCTGCGCCAGATAGACCTGTACCTGAATCCTGAATCTCCGATCACGGCGCTCGTGCAGCCGATCGTGCGACTCAAACGTCACATGGGCGTGCGCGAGGCACTGTTGCTGCTTCGCGAGCACAAGGCGGGCATGGGCATCGTTGAAGATGATGCAGGGCGGCCCCTGGGTGTCGTGACCCCGGCAGACCTGATCGAGCCGCTGACCGGCCAGATGACCGATGTCTGACCGCGAATGAACTCATTCCCCTGGCACCGCATCGCCGGGAATGGTGCTGGATTCGTGGCGCGAGCGTTTGCGGCGGCCCAGGCTCGAGAAGGCCCAGATGCCGCCGACGAGAATGAAGACAATCAGCACTGGCACTGCGATGAACGCCGAGACCGCAAATAGCGCGGTTACCGTCAGCGCCACAAGCAGCGTGCCCACCACAAGGACAGTTACACCCATCGCGGCAATCGCATGCTGCGGCCGCTGGTGAAGTTCTTGTCGGTCTTCCTCTGCCTGCTGGCGGCGGGCCACATCGGCTTCACTTTCAGCCCGGCCATAGCGCTCACGCATGTCTTGGTCGATTTGTTTGCCCGTATCGGTCAGGTTTTTCACGCAGACCTCCTATTCCTATCCCCCTCGTCCCTGCTGATAGTGTCGCATACACCCGGTGCAAACGGTCTGAGAAACACCTGAAGCTGCGGCTTGGGCTATGTTTGGGCATGCTCACATCCCCCTTCCTCCAAGCCAAGTTTGCGATGGGACTTACCTACCAGCAGTACATGCAGTCCGCCCGGCCCGACCAGCAGGCCTCCTGGCAGCGTCAGCACGAGAAGATCCAACTCACAGTGCCTCAAACGACGCTCCTCGGCGGGTTTACCCGCCGGGTCAACGTCCTGGTGTCCTCAGGAATCTGGTGCGGGGATTGTGCCGCACAAGTGCCCATGCTGGACCACATCGCCCGGGCCAGCCCTGTCGTTGAGCTTCGCCTTTTGCACCGTGATGAGCACCGGGATTTATCCGAGCAGATCATGATCTGCGGCGGTTTACGGGTTCCTACGGCGGTGTTCCTCAACGAGGATTTCGAGTTCACAGGCCTGTTAGGGGACAAGACGCTCTCCCGCCTTCGTTCACAGGCCGCGCGCAGCCTGGGTGCGGGTGCCTTCTGCCAGTTGCCGGGAGCGGAACAACCGCAGGACCTTGCGGCAGCAGGGCTCGCAGACTGGGTCGCCGAGTTTGAAAGGATCCACCTGCTGCTGCGTCTCAGCCCCAATCTGAGGGACCGGCACGGGGATTAAGGGACCTGAACAAAATACTAAATTAAAATATTGCAAGTCAGAACTCAAGAAAATCTTGACAATCTTCGGAAAACGGAGACACTACACCGCCGAGTTGGGCGGGGAGAGAGACAAGACACCTTTCCCTTGGTTCCACGGCAACGCGTTCGGCCGGGCAGGCACATGTTGTGCGTGCTGTCCTTCCGCGTGGAATTTTGAGGAGAGAGATCATGAAGTCCATCGCAGTTCTGGCGCTCGTGTGCGCCGCGGGTTCGGCCCTCGCCGACATCACCAACATCACCAACTTCCAGAACCTGCCCGGCTCGCAGGCTGGCTATACGCAGCGCGATGCCAGCGGCATCTTCGGCGCGCGCATGGCCGTGTTCAGCGCGGCGGGCGGCGCGTTCTACGACGACTCCACGGGCGGGGCCGGCCCTGACCTCCAGAACTTCGGCGTCGATCAGTCCATGGGCATGTTCCAGGGCCGGGATATCCGCATCTCCAGCTCGATGACGATCCTGCCCAACGGCAATCAGCAGATCATCATCAACGCCTTCACCGCCGACGGCAACCCCTTCGTCGCGCCCGGGACAACCCTCGGCGGCTCGACGATCAACGCCCTCCAGTTCGACATCGGCACGCCCAACGCGCCCGCCGACCCGATCGACTTCAACTCCGCCATCACCATCGTCTCCGCGACATTCACCGTCAGCAGCGCGACGCAGTCCTTCGGGCCGTTCAACAGCCTGGCTGCCAGCCCCAACGGCAACGACCTCACGCTCCGCAGCGGCGTAAATGCTGGCAATGACATCACCGGGCTGGGCATCAACCGCTTCACGGTGACGGCCGAAGTCACCAAGATCCCCGCCCCCGGCGCGCTCGCGCTCATGGGCCTGGGTGGCCTGGTCGCGACCCGTCGCCGCCGCTAAACCTCTCTCTTTCTTCTCTGTCTTCCATACAGCACCGCGCCGCAGGGCGCGGTGTTGTTTTTTTGAAGTTCAATGCAGCCGGTGCAAACCGGCGCCGTCCCGCGCCAGGTTCAGGCGAACGAGAGCGGGAGGGTGATCCTTGATCAGCTTCAGCAGTTGGCTCGGCGAGCACCCCAGCCGCAGCGCCGCGCGTCCTGCATCCAAACCCGCCGCCCACACTACATCGAGCGCCTCGGCCAGCAGGGCCGGGTAGTCCTCGTGCGTTTCGCGGCAGGCAATCTTAGTGCTCCCCTCAGGGCACCTTGACAGCCACAACGCCGAGCGGACTTCTCCGCTTGCCACCGGTGACCGTACCCCCACAGCAAGGGCCAGACGAAGCCGGAAGAGCGCCACCCGCTGATTCTCGACGGCGCTGCGCCGCTCGCCCGCCATCGCCTCAACACCCGTGGGCCGATGAAACAGCGTCACGCGGGACTCAACCTTGTTGCGGTGCTGGCCGCCCGGCCCGGAGCCACGGTCCTTGGAAAGGTCGCACTGTGTCAGCAGCGCTGCTGGGTCGATCGTGGAGGGGTGCGGGCCCGCGACAAGCACGGGATCAACCGAAGGTAGATTTCTGCCATTACCGGCGGGCTTCACACGCAACCCTAGCCGGCGGTCGTTGGCACCGCCGCGAGCGACAGATCGCTGGTGTTGCCAGCCTTCAGGTGCTGGTATCCCAGCCCGGCGATCATGGCCGCGTTATCAACGGTGTGGGCGGCCCTCGGGAGGTGCAGCCGCACGCTGTTCTTCGTAGCCCATTCCGACAGTTCACGGCGAAGCCGCGTGTTCGCGGTGACGCCACCGCCCGCGAAGAGGTCTTTGGGCGGGGCCTCGAACCGTTCCCGCGCCCGGTCCAGTTTCAGCAGCACCGCGCGGCACGCGGCCCGCTGAAAACTCGCGGCAAGGTCCGTCCGCCGCGCCGCGGTCAGCGGCACGTGGGCGGGCTCGGCACGGCTGCCGGGCACCCCCCGGGCGGCGTACAGCACCGCCGTCTTAAGACCCGAGAAGGAAAAATCCAGCGAGTCCGCCGACAGGCGGCTGACCGGAAGATCAAACCCCCGATCATCAGCGCCGGGTGCAGCCGCCATCGCATCAACATTGGGCCCGCCCGGGTAGGGCAGACCCAGGATCGACGCGGCCTTGTCGAAGGCTTCCCCTATGGCATCGTCGATGGTGGCCCCCAGTCGCGTCAGCGACTGCCACGAATCGATGCGATACATCGAAGTATGCCCGCCGCTGACGACCAGCCCCAACGCGGGGAATGTCTCCGGCGGGGCTGAACGCACGCCGCACTCCTCACGTTCGCGCAGCAGCCCCGAATACAAATGTGCATGCACGTGGTCCACGCCCACGATCGGTTTGCCCAGCGACCACGCCAAAGCCTTGGCCGCGCTCACACCCACCAGGAGTGATCCGATCAGCCCAGGGCGGTTTCCCACAGCGACCGCATCAATCCAGCCAAGCCCCGCGCCCGCCTGCGCCAGCGCTTCACGCACGACCGGGAGAATCCGCTCCACATGGGCGCGGCTGGCAATCTCCGGCACCACTCCAGCGTACTCGCGGTGCAGATCAAACTGCGACGAGACCACGCTCGACAGCACCCGCTCGCCATCCTCCACGACGGCGGCGGCAGTCTCGTCACAGGAGCTTTCAATGCCCAGGATCAGCATGGCGCATGGTCAGACCCGTGCGCCGCAAGTGACGCGCCCGAGTGACCGTACCTTACTTGGTTACTTCGGGCTCAGCGGGTTTCTTCACGTCCGCATCCAGCAGCCACCGTTCCAGGTTGTTGCCCGTGATATTCAGCGTTGCGATGACCTTGCCGTCCTTGTCGCGCACTTCCAGCTTGCCGCCCGTCAGGTCGATGGTGTCGGCCCACAGATCGGGCTTGGGGGCATCCTTCGCAACCGGAGAAGCAGCCTCGATGGCGTCCATCCGCTTCTCGGTGCGAACGAGCTCACGCTCGAGGCGTTCGTGAAAGAGCCGCAACTGCTGAAGTTCCGCAATGGAGATCTTGCCCGTCTCGACACCCTTCTCACCTGTCGCCGTCCACTTGCCGGTGTCGATCTTTCCTTGCACGGCCTTGATTGCCGCGGAAAGCTGCTCGTCCTTCAGGGCCGTCAGGATCCATTCGGGGTTCGACCAGTCCGCGGGTGTCGCGGCAGACTTCGGATCGCCCGCCGTTTCGGCGGCCTCGCTCACGGGCTGGCCGGCCGCCTTGCGGCTGCTGATGATCTCCTCGCGCCGCCGCACTTCCATCATTGCATTGACCTGCTGCGGCGTGACGGGCACATAAAAGCCCTCCGTCGGATCGACGCCCCACGATGCGGAATCATCCTTGCGCGAAAGGCTGCGACCGCTGGGCAGGAAGTACCCCTGCTCGGTCATCTTCAGTTCGCTGCCCTTGCCGCTGGGCAGCTCCACCACCAGCTGAACGCTGCCCTTGCCGAAGCTGCGCGAGCCGACGACGATGGCGCGGTTGTTCTCAGTCAACGCCCCCGCCAGCACCTCGCTGGCCGAAGCGCTCTGCCCATCCACCAGCACCGCCATGGGGAAGTTCGGCAGCGTGCCGTCGCGGTGGGCGCGGGTGACCTTCTCCTGGTACGCGCGGCCGCGCGTGGAGACGATGATGCCGTCCTCAAGGAACAGATCGGCGATGGCCTCGGCCTCGTTCAGCAGGCCGCCGGGGTTGCCGCGGAGGTCAAGCACAAGGCCCTTGAGGTCCCCGGTGTCCGCCCCCACGCTGCGCAGGGCGGTGAACAGTTCCTGGGCGCAGTTGGGTGTGAACTGCGTGAGGCGCACGTACGCGATCTGACGCACGGGATCGATCATGTACTGCCATGTGTTGGGGTCCGCGGCGTCGCGGTGGAACCCTTTCACGTTGCGGGTCTTGATGCGCTCGCGGGTGATCTCCAATGGGAAGCGCTCGCCCTGGCGTTCAACGGTGAGGTGCACAACCGAGCCCGGCTGGCCCATCAGCAGGTCCACGCACTTGTCGATTGCCAGGTTCTCGGTGGTCTTGCCCTCAACCGCGACAATGCGATCCTGGGGCATGAGGCCCGAGCGGAAAGCGGGCGAATCTTCCAGCGGCGACACGATCGTCAGCCAGCCGTCCTGCCCGTTCACCAGCGCGCCAATGCCGATGTACTCGCCAGTCAGGTCCTTGTTGAACTGCGAGGTATCCGAAGAGGGCACATAGATGGTGTAAGGGTCGTTGAGAGCCTCGACCATGCCCTTGATGGCGCCCTCGCGCAGGGCCTTCTCGTCGGGGCTGTCAACGTAGCGGCTGGAGATCAGCTGCTTGACCTCGATGAGCTCATCGAAGAACGCGTAATCCGTGGTGCGGTGCGATATGGCGAGGGTGGAGCCCAGCACCGCACCGCCGAGAATAAGGACCAGAAGTGATTCAAAAACAACGCGCCGTTGAGCCACAGGAACCTCCTTGCGCTACCCCTGTCGGCTAACAGTAGGACTTCCCGGCCCCCCGCAACCCGGGTACGCTTGGCGACTATGCCAGCCGTCTACCCCTTCCGTGCCGTCCAGTTCTCCCAGAGGCCCGACCTGTCGCAACTGGTCGCGCCGCCTTACGACGTGCTTGACGCCGCCGCCAAACGCACGCTTCTCGATCGCAACGCCCGGAACATCGTTGCCATCGATCTCCCGCACACCCCCGCCAAGGAACTCGGACCGCCCGCCGCGTATGAGTCTGCTGCCGCGGCATACCGCTCCTGGCTCAAAGATGGCACGCTCCGCCAGTCGCAGCAGCCGGTGATGTTCGCCTACCGCCAGACCACCCGGGGGCCCCGGGGCGACATGTCGCAGCGCTGCGGCATGGCGTGCAGTGTCGAGACCGTGCCGTTTGGCCCGCGCCCCGGCGGAGGCGTGCTGCCCCACGAAGAGACCTTCAGCGGCCCGAAGGAAGACCGCTTCGCCCTGATGAAGGCCACCCGCGCCCAACTCTCCCCCATTTTCGGCCTGCACGCGGACGAGAAGGGTGAAGCCACGCAGATCATCCACGCGGCGATGGCCGCGGCCAACCCCGACATCACCGCCGACATGGGCGATGGCGTGCTGCACGAGGTGTGGACCATCACCGATGCCACGACGGTGGCGCAGTACCAGAAGGCCCTCGCCGGCGAAGACATCTTCATCGCCGACGGCCACCACCGCTACACCACCGGGCTAAACTTCCTGAAGCAGTTGGAAGCCGAGGGCAGCGTGGCCCAGGACCATCCCGCCCGGCGCTGCATGATGGTGCTGGTGGGCATGAGCGACCCCGGCCTCATCATCTGGCCCACGCACCGCGTGCTGGGCGGCATGAAGGACTACTCCCTCGAGCGATTCCTGGACGCCGCGAAGTCCCACTTCACCATCACTCCTGCGGGGTCAGACATCACGCGCCTCGAGCCCGCCATGGACACCGCGGCCGCAGCCGCAAACGGCAAGACCGTCCTGGGATTGCTCGACGCCGCGAGTGGTCAGTGCTTCGTGGCCGTTGCCAATACCGACGACGCCCTCGCGGCAAGATTCCCCGCCAAGCCTGGCGCGTGGCGGACACTCGACGTCGCGGTTATTCAGTACGTCATTGTCGAGCAGGTGTGCCAGCCCGCACTCAACGCCGGGCAGCCGGTTGCCTGGGCGTTCCCACACACCATCAAGGAAGTTCAGGAGATCGTCCGCGGCAGCGAGACCGGCGCGGGAGGTGGCAAGGCCTTCAAGGCGCAGGTCGCCGTCATCGTCCGGCCCACGCCCCTCGCGGCAGTCAAAGAAGTCAGCGGTGCCAACGAACTGATGCCCCAGAAGAGCACGTTCTTCTATCCCAAGCTCGCCACCGGGCTCTTCATGAAGGCACTGGAGCCGATGTAGCCGTTGGCACCTCTTCAGGTGCACGCTGCAACGCTTCAAGCTCGGCGCGATCCTGCGCGGCCTGTGCAAGGCTCTGCTCCGCCTCCTGCTTGGTGATGCGCCCATAATGCAGTTCGACGATGATCCGGCCTTCGTCGCTCACATCGGCCGCATCGCACAAGGCACAGGCCCGCTCGTACGAGGCCCGTCGCATCCAGCGGGATTTCCACAGGAAGAGTGCCAGCAGGATCAGCAACCCCGCGAGTGCGCCCAACACAACTCGTTCGGTCAGGCTCGCCGCCCGCGGGTCGGGAACAACGATGATCGCGAAGATGCCGCTCGCGATCGCCGCCGCCATAACGACCGCCAGCACCCACGCGGCAAGCATCGACCTGAACGAGAAAGGCAGCGGCATCCCGCGCCACCCGTGGGGGCCCTGGTCAATGACCAGATGGCTGCCCATAGGTATGAGCGGGAAATACCACAGGTGGCCGAACTTCGTCGCGACGTGAAACAGGCCGGGACCTTCATCAACCCGGCCGTACAGCCTGCTGCCCCAGATCAGAATCATGCGTCCCCCCCCCACACACACAAATATAACGATGCTGAAGCCGCCGCCCTTAACTTTTCGATGCCGGTGCTCACTCCGGTTCGGATGTAATCGCCTTGAGATCGCGTAAAACTTCCAGAGCCTTATCGGCCGAAAGCCCATCCAGCTTGACTTCGCGCAGCGCCTCGACCGCCGGGTGTGTCACATACTTTGTGAACAGCGGGAACGGGTCGCTCTCCGCGCCGCTCGCCCGTGCCTGCGTGCGTTTCACGGGGGCCTTTGGTTCAGGCAACGGCGCGGGCTTGCTCGACCCGCCCGCCGCGTGATGCACCGCCAGCGTCGCGAGCACCTCGCGGCCGCGCGTCACCACCGAGCCGGGGATTCCCGCCAGCCGCGCCACATGCAGGCCATACGACTGATCCGTCCGCCCCGGCAGGATGCGGTGCAGGAACACGATCTGCGCGTGCTCATCGCCCCCCGGCCACTCCCGCACCGCCACGTGCAGGTTTGTCACCCGCCCCGGCAATCGCTCTTCAAGGTCGGTCAGCTCGTGATAGTGCGTTGCGAAAAGCGTGCGCGGGCCCGCCTGGGTGCCGGATCCACCGCCGGCCAGGTGCTCCACAATGGCCCATGCCAGGCTCAGCCCGTCGAGCGTGCTCGTGCCACGCCCGATCTCGTCGAGCACCACCAGGCTGCGCGGCGTGGCGTGGTTCAGGATGTTCGCCGTTTCAATCATCTCCACCATAAAGGTGGATTGCCCCGCGTGGAGCGCATCGTCGGAGCCGATCCGCGTGAAGATGCGATCCACCAGACCGATGGTGGCGCGATCGGCGGGGATGAAGCTCCCCGTGTGCGACAGGAGCGTCAGCAGCGCGGTCTGGCGGATATACGTGCTCTTGCCCGCCATGTTGGGCCCGGTGATGAGCGCGAGTGAAGGAGACCCGGCATCCGCGCCACGGCCCGCATCCGAAGGATGTGCAAAGCCCTTGCGGCTGCCCAGCTCCACATCGTTGGGCACGAAATCGCCTGCAAGCGACTCATCCAGCACAGGGTGCCGCCCCGCGTGCACCTGCAGCGAAGCCCCTTCAACCACCACCGGCCGCGTCCAGCCGCGGCGCTGGGCCTTGTCGGCAAACCCCAGCAGCACGTCCAGCTCTGCAACGGCTTCTGAGAATGCCGCAATGGGGGCGAGCACGCCAGCCGCCTGCTCGCACAGCGCGGCGAAGAGCTCGCGTTCGCGGTCCAGAGCCCGCGCCTCGGCGGTCGTCACCTTCGACTCATGCTCGCGCAGCTCCGGCGTTGTGAAGCGCTCGGCGTTGCGCAGCGTCTGCTTGCGTACCAGTTCCGGCGGCGCCGAACGTGCCTGCGCCGCGGGCAGTTCGATATAGAACCCGAACACCTTGTTGAAACCAACCTTCAGCCCCGGCAGCCGGTGCCGGGCGACCAGCTCCGCCTGGTACTGCATCAGCCACGCGGTCGAATCGCGCTGCAGGAGCCGCGTCTCATCAAGGTCCGCATCAAACCCGTCGCGGATCACCCCCCCATCGCGCAGCTGCGTGGGCGGCTCATCCACACACGCGCGCAGGATCGCCTCCGCCACGGGCGCGACTTCCGCGTGCGCCGCCCGCAGACGCTGCTCCAGCGGCGCGAGTGCTGCCGCGCCGCCGATGGCCTCCGCCAGGGCCGCCCCCAGGCTCAGTGATCGTGCCAGCCCAACCACATCCCGCGGCGACGCCCGCGCCAGCGCAATGCGGCCCGCGATGCGGGCGATGTCTTGCACTGCGTCGAGCGTCTCGCCCAGCTGCGCCCCCAGCCGGCGATCTTCCACCAGTACGCTCACGGCATTCTGCCGCGCTTCGATCGCGTCCACGCTGCACAGCGGCCTGCACAGCCAGTCGCGCAGCAGCCGCTTTCCCATCGCCGTGCGCACCACACTCCGCGGTCCGCTCGCCGCCGTCAGGAACACGCCCAGCAGCGAGCCCTCCAGGCCCCCCGCACTCGCCGGACCCGCCCCGCGGATGGTTCGCTCGATCTCCAGCGCCCGCAGGCTCACGGCGTCGATCACGCACGCATCATCCGTCCGCTCCCGCCGTGGCGGGCGGAGGTGCCGCAATGTGGCCCGCGTTGGGATGAGCCCCGCCGCCGCCCGCACATCATCATCGCTCAGTGTCTGCGTCTCGCGCAGGTACCGCACCGCGGCACCTGCCGCGGGTAGCGCGGGGTCGTCCGTGGCCAGCCCGAAGCCGGCGACCGTGCTCACCTCGAAGTGCGACGTCAGCGATTCCAGCGCCTCCGAAGGGCGGAACTGCCATGCCGGGCGCGGCGTACCCGAAAGCCCCAGCGTGTCAAGCACCTTCTGCACCCGTGGCGCGGGCCGAATGTCCGCGGCAGCATACAGCAGTTCTTTGACGCCCCTCCGCACCAGTTCATCACAGATCGTGTGCGGCGTGCAATCGACAATCGTGAACTGCCCCGTCGCGACCTCGATCACCGCCAGCGAAGCGGGCGAATCATCGCCCTCGCCCGTGAAGACGATCGTCCCCAGCGTGGTGGGGGCCTGCACCTCCAGCAGCGCCTCGTCGACGAGCGTTCCCGGCGTCAGCACCCGCGTTACCGCGCGGGGAACAAGCCCCTTCGCGGCAGACGCCTCCTGCAACTGCTCGCACACCGCCACCCGAAAACCATGGGCGATGAGCTTCTTGAGGTACGTATCCAGCTGGTGGTACGGCATGCCGCACATGGGCACACCCGCTGTCCGCTGCGTGAGGGTGAGCCCGATGGCCTTGCTCACGGCCATCGCGTCTTCATCAAACAACTCGTAGAAATCGCCGATGCGGAACAGCAGCACGCAGTCGGGGTGCCGCTTCTTGAAGCGGTAGTACTGCTGCATCGCGGGCGTGTCGCGCGGCGCTTTGGGATCGATCGTCGGTGGCATGAGGGTCCGTAGGGTATGGGATTCGTCCCCGCCCGGGGAGTGTGCACAGAGCCCCCGGTCCCGTCTATAGCCCGCTTGCCGCGGCATCCGGACCCCTGAGAAGCTGGGCAAGCCGCGCCGCCATGCCTGCCGCCGCTGCCGCCCGGTGCGAACGCCGGTTCTTTACGTCGGGTGTCAGCTCCGCTCCTGTCTGAACGAAATCCGGCCCCGCCAGAAAGAGAGGGTCATATCCGAACCCGTGAATGCCCCTCGGCACGTTTGGCGGGGTGCCGATACGGCCCTCAAAGGTGCCGCGTGAGATCACAGGGGGCAAGCTCCCATGAATCCTGGGGGATGTTCCAAGCCTTCCCAGTGCCATCACGCACACGAACCGCGCCCCCCTCAATTCAGCCGGCACTCCTTCAAGCTCTCTCAGCAGCCGCGCATTGTTCCCGCGATCGCGCTCCTCGCGGGACATGCCCTCATCGCGCCCGTCGGTGCAGTAGTGGCTGCTGATGACGCCCGGCCTGCCGCGCAGGGCGTCCACCTCCAGCCCTGAGTCGTCCGCGAGGGCGGGCAGGCCGGTCTGCTCGGCGTAGGACAGCGCCTTGATGGACGCGTTTTCCTCGAACGTGATCCCGATCTCCTCCGGCTCGCGGGTTTCCACACCAACCTCGTCAAGCCCCACAAAGCGAACTCCCTCAACACTCGCCAAGAGCGCGCGGAGTTCTTCTACCTTGTGCGGATTGGCGGTGGCAAGCAGGATCGTTCTCATCCGCCGATTGTTGCCGCTACGCTGGCCGTATGTCAGACCGGACCGCCACAGCCCGCGCCGCCGCCGACAGCCTTGATGGTCTCGCGGCGTTTCGCCCCGCCCTCGTTGGTTTCGACGGCTTCATTGACGCCATTATCGACGTGGTCGAGACGCGCCGCGACATGACGCCCGGTGGCTACACGGCCTTCGCCACCATCGAAGCGTTCGCCGCCCGCGTGGCTGCCGCGGCAGGCAAAAGCGCCAACATCGAACTGATCGTCCGCGAGGAGCGATTCGGCGGCAACGGCCCGCTCATGGCGGGAGCGATGGGCCGCCTCGGCATGCCCATCACCTACATCGGCGGCGTGGGGCGCGATGACGACCCCCGGGCCCTGCACCCGCTCTACACCGAGTTCGCCGCCCGCTGCCGCGCTGTGCTGCCCGTGTGCCCGCCCGCGTACACCCACGCGCTTGAGTTTGAGGATGGCAAAGTGATGCTGGGCAAGCCCGCCAACATGCAGGCGATCACGTGGGACATGCTGGTGCGAACCATCGGCCTTGATCGCCTCCGCACCATCATCGACGACGCGGCGCTGCTGGGCATCGTCAACTGGGTGATGATGGCGGGCGTCGAAAGTATCTGGGAAGGGCTCTGCCGCGATATTTTCCCGCACTGCGCCGATGCAGCATCGAAGCGCATCTACATCGACCTTGCCGACCCTGCCAAGCGAACGGATGAGGACATCCGCCGAGCCATGGCGCTGCTGGCAAAGGTGAACACCATGGTGCCCGTCACGCTGGGCCTGAACCTCGCGGAGGCCGAGCGGATGGCGAGCGTGATCCTGGTTCCCGGGGCTGCGGGCACAAGTGGGGCTGCGGGCACAAGTGGGGCTGCGGGCACAAGTGGGGCTGCGGGCACAAGTGGGGCTGCGGGCTTTCAGCCCGCAGCAGGTTCTTCCTCTACTCAGGATCAGGGAGAAGACTTTGGAGGCGGGCTGAAAGCCCGGCCGCCCCCAGGTGGGCGGCGCCCCCGGGGTGGGCGACGTCGGGCGCGGTTCGGCCGTAGCACCGGCCTACCCGCGCGGGAGTCACCGGCCAAGCGGTGACTCCTGCACGCACCAGCCCACGAACGACGAAAGGGCCCCAGCCGCATGGCTGGGGCCCTTCGTCGTCGGATCAGTGGAACGAGTCGCCGCAGGCGCACGAACCCGTCGAGTTGGGGTTGTCGATGGTGAAGCCCTGCTTCTCGATGGTGTCGACGAAGTCGATCTCGGCACCGTTGAGGTAGGGGACGCTCATCCGGTCGACGACCACGGTCACGCCGTCGAAGTCGGTGGTGACGTCGCCGTCGAGGGTGCGCTCGTCGAAGAAGAGCTGGTAGCGCAGGCCCGAGCAGCCGCCGGGCTGGACGGAGATGCGCAGGGCCAGGTCGTCACGACCCTCCTGCTCGAGGAGGCTCTTCACCTTGCCGGCCGCGACGGCGGACAGGTTGATCTGGTCGGTGCGGCGATCGGTGGTCTCGACCTGCTCGGTCATCAAAATCACTCCAGAAAAGTCTCGGGGTCTCGCAGGGTCCAATGGTCGCACACGCACGGATATTCCCCGACCTCCTCGCTCCGGTGCGAGCAGCTCACGGTCGTCGGCACCGTGTCCGAGTCGGGCGGGGACGTCGACCGATCGAGGTCGGTGACTCGGTCAGCGCGACCAGGTCCGGGCCACCCGCGCGGCGAGATCGCTGAGCGCCTCCGCGGGAGCGGCGAAGGCCCGCTCCTCCCCCACGAGGTCGACCAACGAGTAGGCCGACTCGATCCCGAGGGCGCGCATCTCCCGCGACCCGACCAGGACCTGTCCGGCGAGCACGATGCAGGGACGGAGCGCCTCGGAGGCGACACCCGCGACGCCGTAGGGGACCTTGCCCGCGCGGCTGGAGAAGTCGAAGGACCCCTCGCCGGTCACGACGAGGTCGGCGCGGCGGGCCCGTTCGGCCAGTGAGACGGCGTCGGTGACGAGCCCGATCCCGGGGTGGCGCGACGCGCCCAGGACGAGCAGGGCGTAGCCGACACCGCCGGCAGCACCCGCCCCCTTCTGCAGCGACGTACGCCGGTCGGTGGCCGTCGCGAACGCCTCCAACCAGCCGTCGACCTCGGCGATGCGCTCCTCGCCGATCCCCTTCTGGGGACCGAAGGTCTTGGTGGCCCCGAAGAGGCCGGTGAGGGGGTTGTCGACGTCGCTGGCCGCGACCAGTGTGACTCCGGCCAGCCGCTGCCGGGCCGGAGCGAGGTCCACCCGGGTCAGCGAGCCCAGGGCGGCCGCCCCGCCGTCGAGCACGCCGTCGGAGGTCGCGCCCCACGCGGCCAGCACCCCGGCGCCACCGTCGTTGGTCCCGGTCCCGCCGAGGCCGACGACCACGGTCGTCGCACCTGCGGCGACCGCAGCGAGCACCAGTTCGCCGACGCCGCGGCTCGAGGCCGTCTCGGGGTCGCCGTCGAGCAGGTGCAGGCCTGCCGCCTGGGCGGACTCGACGTAGGCCGTGTCGCCCACGTGCAGCACGACGGCCGGGACGGCCGCCCCGTGCGGACCGGACACCGTGACCGCGGCGAGCTCGCCGCCGAGTGCGGTGTGCAGCACGTCGACGAATCCCGGGCCGCCGTCGGCCATCGGAGCGAGGTCGAGCTCGTCGCCGGGTGCCTGCCTGCGCCAGCCCGC
Organism: Phycisphaerales bacterium; assembly: GCA_038260025.1. Lineage (GTDB taxonomy): Bacteria > Planctomycetota > Phycisphaerae > Phycisphaerales > UBA1924 > JAEYTB01. The sequence continues at coordinate 1,457 of JBBSOF010000047.1, read as the reverse complement.
GGCGATGGCCTCGGCCGCCTCGACGGCGGTGAGGGTGCCGGCGAACTTGTCCGGGGCGATGAGCACGCGCATGCCGCCATCCTTGCAACAGGGGGTTCCCCGGGCCGCCGCGCACCCCGTCCTGGGGCATGCTTGACCCCATGCCCTCGCGCCCCGGTCTCGACCCCGAGTTCTGGCTCGGCCACGCCGGGGAGCACCCCACGACGCTCGACGTGTGCTTCATCGAGGCCGGGGACGGGACCCGGGTGCGCCTCGAGCACGGCGGGTACGCCGCGCACGTGTCGTGAACGGCGCACTCATCCGGCCGATGCGCGAGGGCGACCTCGCGGCGTTCGCCGACGTCACCGCCACCAGCTACTACGAGGTCGACGCCCGCACCTACCAGCGCGCCTGGCCCGAGCCCGTACGCCGCCCAGAGGCGCGCAACCAGCACTGGATGCACCGCACCGGTCGGGCCCTCGTCACCGATCCGGGTGGCTGCTGGGTGGCGGAGGTCGACGGCGAGGTGGTCGGCGGCGCCGTCTCCCGGGTGCGCGAGCTGATGTGGCTCCTCGCGTCGTTCGCGGTGCGCCCCGACCAGCAGGGGCGGGGCATCGGGACGCAGCTGATGGCCGCGGCACTGCACCACGGTCGCGGCTGCCTGCGCGGCATGTTCGCCTCGAGTGCCGACCCGGGCGCCGTCCGCCGCTACCGGCTGGCCGGATTCGACCTGCACCCCCAGATGATGCTGACCGGTGTGGTCGACCGCAGCGAGATCCCCGTGGTGGACCGGGTGCGCGAGGGCACCGCCGGCGACATCGACCTCCTCAACTCCGTCGACCGGCAGACCCGCGGGGCTGCACACCTGTCCGACCACGAGCTGCTGCTGGCGCAGTTCCGGCTGGTCGTCACCGACCACAGCACGGGGGCGGGCTACGCCTACGTCGACGCGGACGGCGCACCGACACTGGTCGCGGCCACCAACCGGCGTACGGCGTCGTCGCTGACGTGGGAGGCGCTCGCCTCGTCCCGGCCGGGCGAGGCGGTCTCGGTCCACCACGTCACCGCGGTCAACGCATGGGCCCTCGACGTCGGGCTGGCGGCGAGGCTCTCGATCCACCAGAGCGGCTACCTGTGCACGCGACGGATGGTGCCGCCGACGCCCTACCTCCACCACGGCAGCCTGCTCTAGGGCGCGGAGCCGGTCGGCGTCGCCTCCTAGGATGGGGAACATGAGCATCGTCGACCTGCCCCTCCTGCCCCTCGGCAAGGGCCGCGACCTCGACGCCGAGCGCGGCGTGGAGTGTCCCGGCGACCTCCCGGCAGCCTCCGACCCTGACCTCGTCGCCCGGGCCCGGGGCGCCCAGGCGGCCCGGGGGGGGCGAGGCTGAGTGCTGGGGGCCCACTAACCGCGCGACGAGGGGGTGGAGGTGGCCGGCGTCACGGGGGCCTCCGGCACGCTGGCCCCCGCTGCGGCG
>JBBSOF010000046.1:0-23066 GCA_038260025.1 Phycisphaerales bacterium | reverse complement strand
CCGCGCTGGAGAAGGCCGCGATCGACTACATCGACACCCGCAACGACGACGCCAAGCCCTTCGTCTGGACGGCAGACGCCAACACGATCCTCGGCCGCGTCGCCAAGAATCGTGCGGCTATCTCAAGGTCAGGACACTAGCTTGTCGCGGGTGTCATCGTCGAGTTCTTCCTCGCGAAGGTCATGGAATCTGCTGATAAGGCTGTCTATGCGGGTAACGATGTCTCGCTCGGAATAGGCTTCGGCAACGCTGTCCTGAAATGCCGACTCGATGGTGTAGCCGTTGTCGGTGAACAGCTTCGTGAGCGCCTGTTTTGCGGCAGCCGGGTCTGCGCCGACTTTCTCGGCGCGGGCGATCTTGGCGATCAGTCGCAAGTCCACGATGCCGTTGATCACCTTGCGGTCGTACTTGGAAATGATGACGTCGCGAGCACGATCCTTGTCCTTGATAACTCCGGGGACTGCGCGGGCAACGGTCTTGATCGCCCGTTCCATCTCAATGAACAGGTCTTCGCTAAGCCGCTGTTTGGGCTTGGGCTTCTTGAGCTCCTCAAGCAGCATGCTTGTGTACTTTGGCGGCATGTCCATCAAGAGCTTGCAGCGCCTGATGGTGCCGCGCTGTAGCCCCGTTGCGGACGAGATATCCGATTCAACCGGAGTCTTACCGATGCTCTGCTGCAGCAACTCAATTACGCTCGGCAATGTCAAGGCGACAGTCAACAGATCCCACTGCTCGCGCAGCGAGTGGATGTTGAACATCAGAAGCAGATTCTGGAGGTCGCTCGGCTTCGGCTGCACGAGGGCGGGGATTGTCTTCTTGTTCAGTTTGGAGACACATCGCCAACGACGCTCGCCGTCGATGAGTACGTAGTCCTTGCCATCTTTGTAAACCGCGATTGGAACTTGGACCCCGTAGACCCGAATCGATTCTTGAAGTTCATCCAGCTCGCCTTGACGGAATGTAAGCCGCGGGTTCGCCGGGTTCGGGCGAATCCGATCAACCGGGATGTCGGCGAGCACAGCGCCTTGGGTCCCAGGTGCCATCACTTCCGTCCCTGAGTGTTGGTGACCAAGAGCTCAACCGCAGTACGGCGTGAGCCAACGAAACCAGCGATGTGTCGCCTGACGCGGATTCGCCCGAGTTGCCACGGCGCGAACACTTCGCGCGCCTCTGCGCAATCAGCGTAGCTCAACACGAAGTGCACTCCCCGTTCATGCATTGCGTGGAAGATGCCTCCCAAGACGTTCCAAATCCTTCCGCTGGAAGCGCTTCGCGTCGTACTCCCGAAACACCCTGCGGGACTCAACCGCATACGGGGGGTCAAGATACACGAAATCCCCATCGCGAGTGGAGGAGAGGGTCTTACCGAAATCCTGCGCCTTCAGCGTCGCACCCTCCAAAAGGCGGGAACATTGGCGCAGCTGGGTGATTGAGGGGATCACTCCGCCGCCGGCAAACGGAACATTGAAGCCGCCCGAGGCGTTCGTCCTATATATCCCATTGAAGCAAAAGCGATTCAAGTACAGAAAACGCACCGCGCGGCTGAATGGCCCAAGACGGCTGGGAACTTGCGCCCGGATCCGGTAGTACGCTCGCTTACCAACGGGCAGTGCCAGTAGTGCCCGGTGGACATCGTCGGGCCTGTCGCGAACTACTGTGTACGTCTCGATGAGACTCTCATTCAGGTCCGCCAGTAGAGCTCTTTCGGGAGTCACGCAAAAAAAGAGGGCCGAAGAGCCCGTGAATGGCTCGACGTACCTGCGGTAGTCGGGTCGCCAGAATTCGCGGAGCTTCGGCAGAATTTTGCGCTTGCTACCTGCCCAGCGCAAAAATGGGATCAGGGGTTTGGATGCTGCGTCCAATGCGCTCCTTGAGGAAATTGAGAAGGTGAGGCTACTCGAGTCGTCTGACAACCGCAAGCAGGGTGCCGGACGCCTTCCGAGCCTCCATTCGTGCGGAGTACCGCCACCGTCCGGTCCACCGAGAACGGCCCGGAGAGCCCGAGAGGGGCGGCCTGAGCCCCTCTCGGACAGCAGCGCACCTGCAGCATTGCAGTGTAAAAGGGGCTCAGCCACCCCTCTTGCAACTCCCTCCCCCAGCCCGCATCGCTGTGTAGGCTCCATCAATGCCCGCCCGCCCCTCACCCCCTCGTTTCCAAGGCTACATCGTGTTCACGGCTCGAACCGGCAGCGCCGAGCGGCTGCGTGGCCTCGTGGGAACGCGGTCAACGCCCGTCACCTCCGTCACCCGCGGCGACGTGGTCCGCACCGTCAGGCCCGGCAAGCGCCCCCTGATCGCAAACGTGCAGGCCCCCCATACACTCCTGCGTTTCGCCCTCCGCCGCGGCACGCCCGCGCAGGTGCTTGCGTCCGCGCGCGCCTTTATCGCCCGTTACCCCAAGCCCGCCCGCACACGCTGCACGGTAGAGATCGCTGTCCACTACTACTCGTACACGCTCAACCTCAGCTTCAAGCCGCAATGGCTGACACTGCCCGGCGTGGATGAGGTCACAATCTCCTGCTACCCCACCAGCGCGTCGGCATGATCACCACAGCCCGCTCCTCGCTCCTTTTCCTGAGCCAGCATCTTCCCCTGGTGAAGCTTCCACCCATGCCTGCCCTACGGGCAAACCGCCCTGACACCGCGCCACCCGCCGACGTTGGGAAAAAACTTCAAAAGACCTACCAAAACCCTATTGACATCACCCCACCCACTACCGTACATTCACCAATCACCACCATGTCCACCCTTCTCCCTCCCAACCCCCTCCCCTTCCCCCTCCCGCCCCCCGCGGCTGCGCCACCCCTCACCAACTTCGACATCCTCGCCTTCAACGCTTGGTTCAATCACGAGCGCAGCCTCCCCGAGATCGCCCGCGAGCTGGAGACCAACGTTGTCGCCCTCGCCGACTGGGCCGCCCAGCCCCACATCCGCGCCCGCATGCAGGCCGTCAAGGCCGTGGCCGAGGACCGCAACGACTGCCTCCACACCGAGGCCCGCCACGATGCCCTTCACCGCCTTTCCACCCTTGCCCGCTTCGCCGAAAACGAAGAAATCGCCTGCCGCGCGGCAAGCCGCATCCTCCTCAGCCGCCTCTGCCTCACCTCTTCAACCCCGCTCAACCCCGCGCCGCCCATCACGCTTGAGTTCCACCCTGCCGCGCAGCCCGCCCCCGCACCCGCGCAAGCACCCCCAGCGCCGGCCGCCACTACCCCGCGACCGGCCGCGAGTGTCCCCGATGAACCGGTGATCCCGCGTCCCGCGCGCCACTACGACCTCCCCCGACCCTCAGCCTCGCGCCCAGCCGCGGCTGCCATCCTCCAGCGTGCCGGTTCACCCAGCACGCTCACCCACGCCTTAGCCGGCGCGCAGCACGGCCCATAAGGCGTGCCCCGGGCCGAAGTTCTGGCCCATGGCCATGAAAATAAAAGCGCGAAAAACACCGGGGAAATCCGGTATGCTGCTCCACACCTATTTGGAGGAGCATCATGCGCACCCATCACCGTTTGCTCGGCTATGTCTTTGGGCTCGTGTGCCTTTGTCTGCCGCTGATGGCCCGTGGGCAGTCGACGGGCTTTACCTACCAGGGGCGGCTGGATGATGCTGGCGTGCCGGCGAATGGCGCGTTCGATCTGCGCTTTACGCTGTTTGGTGCGGTCAGCGGCGGCACCGCGATCTCGGGCGTTGTGTGTGCCGACGATGTGCAGGTGGTGGATGGCCTCTTCACCGTCATCCTTCCGCTGACCATCCCGCCATCCGGGGGCGATGCCTTTCTCGAGGTGCAGGTCCGGCCCGGCGCTGCGGGCACCTGCGCCGATGCCGCGGGCTTTACCGCCCTGGCCCCGCGTGCCAACATCACCCCGGTGCCCAAGGCGGTGTTCGCCAGCGCGGTGAGCGCGACAGCCCCCGCTCTCCGCGGCGCGCTCCGCTTCAACCCCGACAGCAATCAGTTCGAAGGTTTCACGGGCGCGTATTGGGTGCCGTTGACGACCGGCGCGCCAATCACTCCCGCCAACACGCAGACATTCTCGACCGTCGGCACGACTTCGTTCGCGGTCCCCGCCGGCGTCTTCCATCTGGGGGTTGATATCTGGGCGGGGGGCGGCGCTGGTGGGGCACGCGGCGCGGGTGGCACTGCTCCTGCCGCGTGCACGAACTCGATCACCGGCAACTGGTCGGGCGGGGGCGGCGGTGGGAGCGCGGGGACCTACGCCCGCGCGGTGCTTGATGTCACGCCGGGGGAGACGCTCACCGTCACGGTCGGAGGCGGGGGCGCGCCCACCGCTACCGTGGGCGGCACCGGCGGCAACAGCACCGTGAACCGCGGCGCGGCGGTCCAGCTTCGCGCGTATGGCGGTCGCGGCGGCGCTCGCGGCCTCACCCACACCACCATGCCCGCGAGCACCTTTACCTGTGTGCGCCCGACGTCCGGGCCTGGTGGAGCCTCTCCTGCGGAGGCGCAGTTCTTCGCCCCCGGCACCTTCTTCGTCAACCATCCCGGCACCGTCGGAGGCGACGGACAAGGCCCCGCCTGCTTCCTCAATAACCCGCCCAACGGCGGTACCTGCTTTGCCAACAGGGGCTTCGGCGCTGTCGATTATCCAAGCTCTGCACCCCTCCCCGTGCTCCGCTCTGGCGACGGTGGTGATGGCGGAGATATCAACGGGAGCAACCCAACCGCAGGCGAGCAGGGGCTTGTGCGACTGTTCTGGAACTGAGGTGTGCTTAGCCCCAATGCAACATCGCCAGCAGCAGCAGGGCGAACATCAGGATGTGGATGCCCCAGATGGTTGCCGCGAATGTGCCTTGGCGGCGGGAGGGCCAAGCCATGAAGCGGTGGCGGTGCTTGTAGATGAGGGCGACTGATGCGGCGCTGAGGAAGCCGAAGGCATCGGCGACGACGACGGGCCAGGGCAGGCCTTTGCCGGGGCCGAAGTTTTTGCCGATGGTCATGGCGATGGGGATCATGACGAAGAGCGCGGCAACGCCGGAGAAGCAGCCGGGCGCCACGGCGAAGACGAGCCATCCGAAGCGGACTTTGGGCGAGCCGATCTTGAGCACGAGCGGCTCGCCGCACTCAGGGCAGGTGGCGTTCTGGATATCGCGCAGGTCGTAGGCGCAGCGCGGGCAGGGCGCGGAGCGGCCTTTGAGGAATTCGACAACTTCGGTTTGGGTGCTGTGATCCGCCGGGTGTGTGTCAGCATCTTGGGCGGGCATGTGGGCCTTCTGGTGGAGGACGGTACACATCAACGTGCGGGGGGTGGTTGGGGTTCGGTTAAGGGAGTTTGGGGGAGGGAGATAGTGGGGGTTGGGGGTGATTGGTGGGGTTGGGGAACGCTTACTTCGTGCGTGGCCCGTTGCGCGGTTCGCGAGTTTTGGCTTGATTTGTGGCGAGGTCGTGATATCTTCGGGGCCCTTACCTGCCGCGGCGGCAGGGGTTTATGGACTGAGAGAGAGCACAATGAATATGAACATGCGTGTGTTGCGGGTGGTGGGTGTGTGCGCTGGCGCGGTTGTCGTGGCCATCTCGGCTGGGGAGGCGCGGGGCGATGTCGTCAATGGCGGGTTTGAGCTGCCGGGCACGGGCTTTCAGTCGGTGGGTGCGGGGCAGACGTTTGGCGGGTGGACGTGCGCGGGGCCGAATGACATTGAGTTCGTGCATGCGGAGCCCAATGGCGCGCTGCCGGGGCTGGAGTTCTCCGCGTACGAGGGCGAGTACTGGATTGATCTGACGGGCGTGGGCGCCCCAAGCGGGATCTACCAGGATGTGGTGACGATCCCCGGCGTGCAGTACGAGGTTTCGTTCGCGATGGCGGGCAACCCGTATAGCGGGCCGCAGATCATGAACATGAACGTGCTGTGGAACGGCGGCCTCGGCGGCACGTTCTCGCACGACACGGCTGGGCGCAGCGGGCCCAACATGGGCTGGACGGTGCGCTCGCTGATTGTGGTGGGCACGGGGCTGGACCGGTTGCAGTTCCAGGCGACATCGGGGGCTGCCGCGGCTGGGCCGGCGATTGATGCGGTGAGTGTTCGCGTGGTGCCTGCGCCGGGCGTGATTGGGGTGATGGTGGTGGGTGGGGTGGTGGGGCGGCGGCGGAGGCGGTGAGGGAAGCGCAGGGGTCGTCGCAGCGCGGTGCGATGGTGCGACAATAGATAGTTGAAACGGAAGAGGGGACTTCCGGTGCTTGCGCACCGGGCTCGTTGTTGGGCTCGTCTGGTTATCTATTGACGGCGGCCATGGCTCGTTCGGCGTAGCGGGGGCCGGAGGCGATGCCTTTGGGGGCAATGGCGTCGATCTCGTTGAGCTCACTTTCGGAGAGTTGAATCGCGGCGGCGGCCATGTTCTCTTCGAGGTATTTGAGTCGCTTGGTGCCGGGGATGGGGACGATGTCCTTGCCGCGGGCGAGGACCCAGGCGAGGGCGAGCTGGCCGGGGGTGCAGCGTTTGGAGCGGGCGACTTCGCCGACCTTCTCGACGAGGTCGAGGTTCTTGTTGAAGTTGTCGCCCTGGAAGCGCGGGGCGTTGCGACGGTAGTCGTCGGCGGCAAGGTCCTCGAACTTTTTGATCTGGCCGGTGAGGAAGCCGCGGCCGAGGGGGCTGTAGGCGACGAAGCCGATGTTCAGTTCTCGGCAGGTGGGGAGCACCTCATCCTCGGGGTCGCGCGTCCAGAGCGAGTACTCGGATTGCAACGCGGCGATGGGGTGGACCTTGGCGGCGCGGCGGATGGTGGCGGGTGCGGCTTCGGAGAGGCCCAGGTAGCGGACCTTGCCGGCGCGTACCAGGTCGGCCATTGCGCCCACGGTTTCTTCGATGGGCGTGTTGGGGTCGACGCGGTGCTGGTAGTAGAGGTCGATGGTGTCGATGTTGAGGCGCTGGAGGCTGGCATCGCAGCAGGACTTGACGTAGGCGGCGTCGCCTCGAACGCCGAGGAACTCGCCCGCGGGGCTGCGGACGTTGCCGAACTTAGTGGCGATGATGACGTTGGTGCGGCGGTCGGCGATGGCGCGGCCGACGAGCGTCTCGTTGCGGCCGATGCCGTACATGTCGGCGGTGTCGAGGAAGTTGCCGCCCAGGTCGAGGTAGCGGTGGATGACGGCGATGGACTCGGTGTCATCCTGCGCCTTGGGGTCGTAGAAGTCGCTCATGCCCATGCAGCCCAGGCCGATGGGCGACACGCGGAGCGAGGACGCGCCAAGCTGGCGGTGGAGGGCGTGGTTGTGCATGGGGGCTCCTTGCGGGATGCTAGGGAGGAAGTGGCAGACTGGCAGAGTGGCAACATGGTCGAGTGGTTTCGCGTAAGTGAGGTCTCATGGGAATCTGTTTCTTGCTGTAGCTGAGTGCCGGTATGGTGGTGGAATGATTGAATGGGCGAAAGACCATGAAGAGTTTTTCAAGTGGCTGACCATTGGGTCGGCGGTGATGTTTGTTGTGAGCATCGTGGTGGCGGGCTTCGTGATTGTGCGTCTGCCGGAGGACTACATCACGCGCGATGAGGCGCCCAAGTCGAACCTCGCGGTGCGGATTCTCAAGAACGTGGTGGGGTGGCCGCTGATCCTGGCGGGGCTGGCGATGCTGGTGCTGCCGGGTCAGGGGATGCTGATCGTGCTGGTGGGGGTGATGCTGGCGGACTTCCCGGGCAAGTTGCGGCTGCAGCACTGGATCATCACGCGGAAGAAGATCCTCAAGACCATCAACTGGCTGCGGAAGAAGTTCTCCAAACCCCCACTTGAGGAAGACGAGGGGGGGTCCGGGGGTCGTCGTGGTGATCGGAGCGACGAAAAAAAGGAATGAGGGGAACAGTGGGGCGATTGTGGCGTAAGCACTTAGCCGGGCTCGTCGTGCGCCCTTCATTCGTCTTCTTTCCTGGAGTACCCATGCGTTCTATCTTCACAGGTTTAGTTGGAATTGCCGCGTTTTCGGCGGCTTCGTTCGGTCAGTGCACCCCCCACTGGGATTACACCGTCAGCACGCCGGGTGTTTCGGTGGGCACGGGGTATGTGGGCGCGATGATTGAGTATCAGGGCGACCTGGTGATGAGCGGCTCGTTCATGGGTATCGGCGGCGTGGCAAACACGAAGTACATCGCCCGGTACAACAAGGCGACGAACACGTGGTCGCCCTTCGGGCTGGGCCTGGGCGATGCCCCGAGCAACTCCTTCGGCACCTCGTTCGCGAAGATGGGCGGCGACCTGTATGTCGGCGGCTTCTTCGCGGATGCATCGGGCGTGGCGGACACCAAGAGCATCGCCCGGTGGGATGGGACGCAGTTCAACTCGCTGGGGCAGGGGTGGGCGAACAACAGCATCAACCAGGTGCAGTCGCTGCTTTCTTCCAGCGCCATCGGCGGCCCGCGGGTGTACATCGGCGGCGGGTTCGACAATATCGCGGGGCAGCCCGCGGCCAACATCGCCATGTGGGATGGCACCGCGCTGACCCCGCTGGCCACCAGCATGAACCTCGTGGGCATCAACGCCGTTGTCTTCTCGATGGCGATGTTTGATGATGGTCAGGGCGGCGGGACGCAGCTGTACATCGGCGGCCGCTTCGCCGACATCGACGGCGTGCCCACCAAGATGATCGCCCGCTGGAACGGCACCACGTGGTCGGGCGTGGGCACGAACCTGGGCAACACCATCGCCACGGGCGAGATCGACAACATGCTCATCTGGAACAACGAGCTGTACGTGAGCGGCAACAACATCCGCGTGGATGGCGTGCTGCAGCAGGTCGCCAAGTGGAACGGCGTGACGTGGACGGCGGTGGGCCAGAACCCCACGGGCCGCGTGTGGACGCTGGAAACCTTCGATGACGGCAGCGGCGAGAAGCTCTACGCGGGCGGCACGGCTGTCGCGCTGGGTCGCATCTTCCGCCTTGAGGGCAATGTGTGGACGCCCTACGGCGGCGGCGCCGATTCACAGGTCATCCGCCTGTTCAAGTTTGCCGGCGAGATGTTCATGGGCGGGTCGTTCGCCAATGTGAACGGCGTGCCGGCGAGCCACATCATCAGCCGCGTGGGCTGCCCGGCCTGCGGCACGGCGGACTTTGATGGCGATGGTGACATCGGGACCGATGCGGACATCGAGGCGTTCTTCGCGTGCCTGGCGGGCAACTGCTGCGCCACCTGCTACGCGGGCGGGGCCGACTTCAACGCGGATGGTGATATCGGCACCGATGCGGATATTGAGGCGTTCTTCCGCGTGCTGGCGGGGGGGAACTGCTGAGGAAAACGTACAGCGTAAAGCTGAAAGCGTACATGCGGACAAATGGGCCGCGGCACAAGGGTGCCGCGGCTTTTTTTCGCGCCGGGTCGGTTCCACATGGTGGGCGCAGGGTCCGACGCAGGACACCGACTTGAAGACAGGTCGGTGGCACGGGGGATTCCTATCATCGCTTCATATGGCCATTGAACCCCACCACGCGTCTGTGCCTGACCCTGCGGAACCCCCAGCTCGTCATTTTCTGCAGCAGATCATCGATGCGGACAATGCGAGCGGGAAGTTCGGGGGGGTGGTACACACGCGGTTTCCGCCGGAGCCCAATGGGTACCTGCACATCGGGCACAGTAAGAGCATCCTGCTGAACTATGGGCTGGCGAGGGAGTTTGGCGGGAAGTTCAACCTGCGGTTTGATGACACCAACCCCGCGAAGGAAGAGCAGGAGTATGTGGACTCGATCAAGGCGGATGTGAAGTGGCTGGGGGGGGAGTTTGATGAGGGGGCCAACGCGGGTGGGCTGTTCTTTGCGAGCAACTACTTTGAGCAGATGTACGCGTGGGCGGTGGAGCTCATCAAGAAGGGCAAGGCGTATGTGTGCGACCTGAGCGGCGAGGAGATGAGCCGGCTGCGGGGGACGCCCGGCGTGCCGGCGCAGTCGCCGCATCGGGAACGCAGCGCGGAGGAGAGCCTGGTGATGCTCGCGGACATGCGGGCGGGGAAGTACCCCAATGGGGCCAAGACGCTGCGGGCGAAGATTGATCTGGCCAGCCCCAACTTCACGCTGCGCGACCCGGTGATGTACCGCATCGTGCATGAGCACCACCACAACACGGGCGATGCGTGGTGCATCTATCCCATGTACGACTGGGCGCACTGCCTGGAGGATTCGATCGAGAGGATCACGCACTCCATCTGCACGCTGGAGTTTGAGAACAACCGGCCGCTGTACGACTGGTTTATTGATTCGATCAATGAGGGGCGGACGGCGGATGGCAGCGGGGCGTGGGGCAAGACCATCCACCACCCGCAGCAGATCGAGTTTGCGCGGCTGAACCTGACGTACACGGTGATGAGCAAGCGGTTCCTGCTCAAGCTGGTGACCGAGGGGCATGTGAAGGGGTGGGATGACCCGCGCATGCCGACGATCTCGGGCATCCGGCGGCGGGGGTACACGCGCGAGGCGATGCAGGCGTTTGCCGAGGATGTGGGCGTGACGCGGCAGAACTCGATGATCGATGTGGGGCGGCTGGAGAATGCTGTCAGGGATCACCTGAACAAGACCGCGCCGCGGTTTATGGGCGTGCTGCGACCGATCAGGCTCATCATCGAGAACTTCCCCGAGGGGAAGGTGGATGAGCTGGATGCGGTGAACAACCCGGAGGATGTGGCGCGGGGCGGGGCGGCGGTGACGCGCAAGGTGCCCTTCACACGCGAGCTGTTCATCGAGGCCGAGGACTTCATGGAGCAGCCCGCGAAGAAGTTCCATCGCCTGGCGCCGGGGCAGGAGGTGCGCCTGCGCTGGGCGTACTTCGTGACGTGCACGGGGGTGGTGAAGGATGCGCGGGGGAACATCACGGCCATCCGCGCGACATATGACCCTGAGACGCGCGGGGGTGATGCGCCCAAGGGGCCCAACGGCGAGCCCGGGCGGAAGGTGAAGGGGACGATCCACTGGGTGTCGGCGACGCACAGCATCGCGGCGGAGGCGCGCCTGTTTGATCGGCTCTTCAAGACGGCTGAGCCGGGCGCGGCGAGCGATGGGGACTACATGGCGGACCTCAACCCCGGTTCGCTGGAGGTGATCGACGCGGCGCGGCTGGAACCGGCGGTGGCGGGGGTGAAGGTGGGGGACCGCGTGCAGTTTGAGCGGGTGGGGTACTTCTGCGTCGATAAGGATTCTGCGCCGGGGAAGCTGGTGTTTAATCGAACGGTGACGCTGAAGGATGCGTGGGCGAAGGAAGCGGGGAAGGTGTAGGGCTCCGCAAAGCGAACACGGCCGCGCCACTGACCTTTCTGAGAGTCGGTGGCTTTGGGTGCGTCGCGAAGAACTCAACCCCTGCCTTGGAGAGGGGCTTTGGGAGACGTCACTGCTGTGTAACCGCGCGAGGAACGGGGGTTCCATCTTGGAGTCATTCAGTTAGGCTTTTCAACAGCCCTCTGGAGACTGATCATGCGGGTTCGTACACGTGCGTCTTTGGCGGCGGGGTTTCTTGGGCTTGCGGCCATGCTGGGGGCGGGGGTTGATGATGGGGTGAGGGTGTCGGCACCGGTGACGAAGGCGGGGATTACCTGCCGCGTGCAGGGGGTGAATGCGACGACGGCGCTGAACCTGGACACGGGGATGGAGGGGAAGCGGGTGCGGCGGGCGGAGGCGCAGCACACGATCAGCGTGCAGTTGACGCTGGAGGGCGAGGCGGTGTTCATCGCTACGCAGGGCGAGATACTGACGCTGCTGGACCAGCGCGAGCATGATGTACTGACGCCGCAGCAGGTGGCGGAGATGCCGCCGGAGCAGGCGCGGCAGGCGTTGGAGGAGGCGTTGCGATCCGGCCTGCAGCGCGACCGCTCGCAGCGGACGTATGTCAACGCGCACCGGTACCTGGAGCGATTCCCGGCGACGATCATGAAGCTGACGGGGAGCGTGCCGGTGATGATGGCGCACACGCTCACGCGCGCGGTGATCAAGCCGGTCGTGAGCGCGGAGGCGGTGGAGATCGCGCCGGGGGTTACGTTCCTGCTCACGCTGGCGGAGCAGCGCGATGGGCAGTGGGCGATCGGGTATGAGGTGCGGACCAGGCGCGGGTTGAAGGGAATCACGCCGGGCCGGGAGCCGGTGTTCGGCGGGCTGCTGGTGCGGGACGCTGGGGGCCAGATTCGGCAGCACCTGTACTACGGGCAGCAGGTGGAGACACGCGATGAATACATCCTGGTGGTGAAGGAGGTGGGGGTTGCGGATGAGTACATGCGCAGTGGGACGCTCGAGGCGTGCGTGTTTGTCGGGCTGGAGGAACTGAATTTTGACTTTGAGATCGCCAACATGCCGCTGGCGACGGGGGACAAGTGATGATGCCGGGCGATGCAGCGGCACCGGGGGAATGACGGGAACGGAAACGGGGAATGGTGGCACACTAGAATGATCGAGCGAACAGGGCGCGGCACCGGCTGATTGGCATCAGCCGCGGCACGCGCCTGCGCGCCGGAGCATTGATGTGGCCGCGCCAGCAAAGACCAGCCCAGCAAAGACCGGCATTGATCTTGTCGGGCTTGTGGCCGACCACCCGGCGGTGGCGCAGCTGGCGAGCGCGCTGGAAGGGCGGCGGCGTGTGGTGGCGACGGGGGCGAGCGGCTCGGCGCTGGCGTTGACGGCGGGGGCGGTGCTGCGGCGGACGGGGCGGAGCGTGGTGCTGGTGCTGGCGCATGTGGATGATGCGGATGAGGCGATGGATGAACTGATGGGCGCGGGCGTGGCAACCGTGCGGCTGCCCGCGCTGGAGTCGCTGCCGGGTGAGAGCAACGCCAGCCTGGAGCTGTTCGGCGAGCGGCTGAGCGTGGTGAAGAGCGTGCTGGAAATGAAGGGTGCGGCGGTGATCATCGCGCCGATCCAGGCCCTGATGCAGTTTGTGGTGTCGCCCGCGCGGCTGCCATCGCTGATCCGCACTATCCGCACGGATGAGGCGGTGGGGCTGACGGAGCTGGTGGCGTGGCTGGGGAACGCGGGGTACAGCCGCGTGGAGGCGGTGGAGGAGCCGGGGGAGTTTGCGCTGCGTGGGGGGATTCTGGATGTGTTCCCGCCGACGGGGACGGCTTCGGCACCAGCGACCGCCGGTCGGGAGACGGGCTCCACCACAGCGTCAACTTCAGCAACACCGGTGCGCTTGGATTTCTTCGGCGATCAGGTTGATCGCATCGCGGAGATTGATCTAGACACGATGGCCACGGATCGGGCCATCGAGCGGGTTGACTTAGTGGCGGTGGATGTGACGCGGGTGATGAAGGAGGAGCGGAGCATTACGTTTTTGGAGCTGCTGCCCGCATCGGCGGTGGCGCTGCTTGCAGAGACGATGGAGGTGGTGGAGCAGGGGCGGGGGTACTACGAGCGGGTGGTGGATGGCGGGAGCGTGATCGGGCCGCCGGCGGTGCTGAAGGTGCTTGAATCGCGGTTTCATGCGATGGCGGAGCTGAACCAGTTTTCGGCCGGTGCCGCGGGGGCGGATGTGCGGATCGAGCTGCCGGCGCAGGCGCTGCCGAGCTTTGCCAAGGATGTGAGCGAGGCGGTGGTTGAGCTGGTGGGCATGGTGGCGGATGGGCGGGTGCTGGTGACGTGCCAGAACAAGGGGGAGTTGCAGCGGCTGGGGGAGTTGCTGACGGAGTTTGGTGGAGAGGGCGCGGGGCGGGTTGAGAGGGCGGTGGGGTATGTGCATCGGGGGTTTGTGTGGGGGGGGAGTCACGAAGGGGGAAGTCACGGAGTCATAGAGTCACGAAGTCACGAAGGGGGGAAGGGCGCATCGACTCCGCCACTTCGTGACTCCGTAGCTCGGCCACTTGCCTTGGTGCCTTACCACGAGCTGCTCAACCGCTTCACGGTGCGGCGGCGGGCGGGGCGGATCAAGAGCGGGCGGGCGATGGACACGTTCCTGGATTTTCAGGAGGGTGATTACGTCGTGCATGTGGAGCACGGGATCGCGCGGTATGTGGGGTTGACGTTGATGAAGCCGCGGGAGGTGCCGAGCAAGGGCACGCCTGGTGTGGCGAAGGCGGAGGTGCAGCCGGAGGAGTACCTGACGCTGGAGTTTGGCGCGAAGGCGAAGCTGCATGTTCCGGCGGTTCAGATCGACAAGGTGCAGAAGTACATCGGAGGGTTCGCGGGCAAGCCGCCGCTGTCGGTGCTGGGCGGGGTGAAGTGGAAGAACCAGAAGGAGAAGGTTGCGGAGAGCGTGAAGGACCTCGCGGCGGAGCTGCTGCGGGTGCGGGCCGCGCGCGAGCACATGCCGGGGATCAAGTACCCGGCGGACACGCCGTGGCAGCACGAGTTTGAGGCGGAGTTCCCGTATGACGAGACGCAGGACCAGCTCGCGGCCATCGCCGACATCAAGAAGGACATGACCAGCCCAAGGCCGATGGACAGGCTGCTGTGCGGCGATGTGGGATTCGGCAAGACGGAGATGGCGATCCGCGCTGCGTTCAAGGCGTGCGAGTTCGGCAAGCAGGTGGCGGTGCTGGTGCCGACGACGGTGCTGGCCGAGCAGCACGAGCGGACGTTCCGGTCGCGGTTCGCGGGGTACCCGTTCCGGATTGAAAGTATTTCAAGGTTCAAGACGCCGGGGGAAGTGAACGAGGTGCTTGCCGCGCTGCGGAAGGGACATGTTGATCTGATCATCGGCACGCACCGGCTGCTGAGCAAGGATGTTCACTTTGCGGACCTGGGGCTGGTGGTCGTTGATGAGGAGCAGCGGTTTGGCGTGGAGCACAAGGAGTCGCTGCTGCGGCTGCGCTTGACGGTGGATGTGCTGACGATGTCGGCGACGCCCATCCCGCGGACGCTGCACATGGCGATGCTGGGGATCCGGGACATCTCGAGCCTGACGACCGCGCCGCTGGACCGCCGGGCGATCGTGACGGAGGTGATCCCGTGGAATGCGCGGCGGATTCAGCAGGCGATCGAGCGGGAGCTCTCGCGCGATGGGCAGGTGTTTTATGTGCATAACCGCGTGAACGACATCAAGAGCGTGGCTGATGATGTGCGGCGGCTCGCGCCCACGGCACGGATCGTCGTGGGCCACGGGCAGATGGAGCCCAAGGACCTTGAGGATGTGATGCTCAAGTTCCTGCGGCGCGAGGCGGACATCCTGGTATCGACGACGATCATTGAGTCGGGCATCGACATCGCGAGCGCCAACACGATGATCATTGATGATGCGGACCGCTATGGGCTGGCGGAGCTGCACCAGCTGCGGGGCCGCGTGGGGCGGAGCAAAAACCGGGCGTACTGCTACCTGCTGCTGCCGCCGGAGCGGACGGTGAAGGAGATCGCGCAGAAGCGGCTGAAGGCTGTGGAGCAGTACTCGATGCTGGGGGCGGGGTTCAAGATCGCGATGCGGGACCTGGAGATCCGCGGGGCGGGGAACATCCTGGGAGCGGAGCAGAGCGGGCACATCGCGGCGGTGGGGTATGAGATGTACTGCCGCCTGCTGGAGGAGAGCGTACACACGCTGAAGAACGAGCCGCCGCGCCCGCAGCCGAGCTTGACGAGCATCGAGCTGGGCATCAGCGGGCTGATCCCTAAGAGCTATATCCCCAGCGATGCGCGGCGGTTGGAGGCGTACCGGCGGCTGGCGACCGCGCCCAACGAGGCGGACCTGGACCAGGTGCGCAAGGACCTGGTTGATGCCTACGGCGAGCCGCCCAAGGTGGTTGAGCGGCTGTTTGACCTGTCGCACATCCGCATCCTGGCGCACATGCTGGGGGTGCGGACGATCACCATCCGCGAGAAGGACATCGTGTTTCTGGCGGAGGACCCCTCGCCGGTGGCGCAGCGGCTGGAGGCTAACGGGCGGGGCAAGGGTGTGGAGCAGGCCACGGTGCGGGTGCTGCCGCCAAAGCTGGGCGAGCAGAGCGAGGTGTACTTCCGGCCGCCGGAGAGCTACTTAGAGCCCGCGACGCTGCTGGCGGTGCTGCGGAGGCGACTGCGGGCTTCGTAGTTGTGTATTCTTGAAGAGGTTTCAACACAGAGGGCACAGAGGGCACAGAGAAGAAAGGAAGAGGGGAAGGAAAGGAGGATGTGGCGGACTGGAACTGGGCTTGATTGAAAAAGACATGCGGGCTCGTGCACGAGTGTGTCGCATGTCTCCTACGCCGCTTCATACCTTCACCCTTGGTCTTTTCTTCTCTGTGCCCTCCGTGTGCTCTGTGGTTCAAAAAAGGGAGCGACCATGAACGCCGACTCGGAAAGCCCGCTCTTTACCACCGACCGGCGGATCCTCGCGCTGAAGCGACGGCTGCTGCGTGAGGGGTCGATGGCGGTGGCGATGCTGGAGGCGTCGATTGCCGCGCTGTGGCCGCTGGATGCTGATGCGGCGATGAACGTGCGGCTGAGCGACGACCGCATCGATGTGGAAGAGGTGGCGATCGAGCAGGAGACGTATGAGATCCTGGCGCTGCACCGGCCCTTCGCGCGGGATTTCCGGGTGCTGACCTTTGTGCTGCGGGCCAACGCCGACTTTGAGCGCGTGGCGGACCACGCCTCGTCGATCGCCAAGGCGGTGAAGAAAATCAACGCGGTGCGAGATGCGCAGCACGCGGCCAACCCCGTGCGCTGGCCGACGGCTATGACGGAGCTGGGCGAGCGGGTGCCCGCGATGTGCCACGCGCTCATTCAGGCGGTGCTGGATGAGAACGTGGAGGCGGCGCGGCGGCTGGTCGCGTCGGACAAGGTGATTGATCAGCTCGACCGGCGGCTGTTTGAGGAAGTGATGGATGGGCTCAAGGCGGGCCAGCGGAGCGATGCAGACCTGGCGGTGGCGATGTACATGTACCGCGTTGGGCGCGAGCTTGAGCGGGTGGGCGACCTGATGGCGAACGTGGCGGAGGACGTGGTGTACCTCGGCACGGGCGAGATTATCCGTCACGCGAAGCGTCGCTCCCGGGCGGATGCGGACGGGCCGGGGGCTACGGCTTCGTCGAGTCCTCCGTCGGTTCCGCGCCCGTAGCGGGCGGCTCGGGCGTGATGACGGGCCAGGACCACTTGAGGCCCTGGGCCTGACGCTGGAAGTCGGTGTTGATGGCGACGGCGGCGCGGGCTCCTTCGGCTGCCGCGACGACGAGGAACTGCACATCGCGTGAGGCATCGCCCGCGATATAAAGGTCTTCAACGCAGGTCCGCTGGCGGGCATCGCGTGCGATGCCGCCCTCGGGCTTGACCACGCACCCAAGCTTGGCTGGCAGGTCGCTGCGTTGGGCCTGGTGGGTGTTGAAGAAGAGCGCGGCAACCTCCAGCGGCGGGCCATCGGCAAAGCAGATGCGGCCGAGCCGGTGGGGGACTGGTGATGCGGGGGCCTGCTGGGCGTTGCGATCTTCGTCGGTGGAACCCTCTACGGAGACGGCCTGGGGAGGGTTGCCGTAAATGGGGCCGCGGGGGGTTATCTCGAGCAGGGCCTCGAGGCGGGTGATGGCATCATCGCGGAGGGTGACGCCCAGGCGGGCGGCGTGCCGCCGGTGGCTTTTGCTGAAGGGGTCGCCGTTGGAACAGGCGGTGACGGTGTCTGTCCAGGCGCGCAGGCTGAGGGCGAGGCCCCAGGCCTTCTTCGGGTGGCCGTAGGTGGCGAGGGGCTTGCCCGCGTAGGCGTAGGCATCGCAGTAAGGGCAGTGGTGCAGGCCAAGGCCGTAGAAGGCTTCGGCGTGCTCGATGTCGGGCAGGGCGTCCTTCATGCCGGTGGCGAGCAGCAGTTTGCGGCAGCGGAACGAATCGCCATCGAGAAGGTCCACGACGAACCCGGGGTTGGTGAGCTCGGCGTGGGCGACGACGCCCTGGCGGATATCGACACCGTGGCACTCCACCTCGCGCCGGGCGATCTCAAGGAACTCGCGGGGGTGGATGCCATCGCGGGTGAGGAAGTTGTGGGCCGAGCGCGAGGCGTAGTTGCGCGGGTGGCCCGCGTCGATGATGAGGACTTTGCGCAGGCAGCGGGAGAGGACGAGGGCTGCCGAGAGCCCCGCGGGGCCTGCGCCAACCACAATCACGTCATAGGGCGCGGGCATCATGGGTGGATCATTGTCCGGGTGTGATGGGAGCAGGGGCCATCAATCGACGTTGGCCTTTTTGCCAACGTCGACGGGCGTGGGCCGCCCGACACCGGCGGGAAGGGTGTCGGGGCGCGTGCCAGGCTGGGGAGCCCGCCCTGCGGCTTCGCGGCCGGGGATGGTGCCGATGGGGGCGGCGCGTCGGCCAGCATCTGGCTCGTAGTTGGTGTCGTGATCGCTCGCGGGGCGCGAGGAGAGCGAGTTGGGGGCGTTGAGGTGGGCGCCATCATGAACGCCGATGCCCAGACGCTCGACCAGCTCTCCGCCCAGCCAGCCCGCCACGCCAGCAAGGAGGAAGGCCGCGATGGAGATGCCGATGGCGGTGATGGAGGGCGCGGTGGTCTCGCCGCGGTAGCGGAGGTACCAGGAAATGGCGAAGAGCGAGAGGACGATGACGTTGGCGACGGCGTGCCACAGGCCGATAGCTTTCGCGCGGGTGTTGGGCGGGATCGAGAGCCAGTCGATGAAGCCGAACGCGGCGGCTACGAGGCCGCTGAGGATACCCGCGGCAATCATGAAGTATGCAGCATCGGCGATGCGCGGGCTCTTGCCGATAAGGTAGATGATGTCGAAGATGACGGAGGTGCACAGCAGGCCCAGCGGAAAGACGATGAGGATCGAGTGCAGCGCGTGTCCGGCGAGTTTGGCCTTGGCTTCCATCTTGGGATGGTGACGGGCGGCGATCACCACGGGGTTGGAATGGTGTGAAACCGCGCTTGGGGGATGGTCACACCGGGTCTACCGTCCTTTGCCATGCCCACCCGAATGACGCTGAACACACCGGGGGATTACCGTATTGCCCGCGACCTGTGCTCGTACGGGTACTTCTTGTTGGCCCCCAACCATTGGGACCCCCGGCGCGGGGAGTTTTCGTTTGTTGCAGCACTGGCGTCGGGCCCGGCATTGGTGAGTGTGACGCAGGCCCGCGCGGCAGGGTCGCCGCTGGTGGTGCGGTCTCCGGGAACGCTGACGAAGGAGGACCGGGCGGAGCTGGCCCGTCAGTTGACACGGATGCTGCGCCTGGATGAAGGCACGGCGACGATCCGGCAGTTCCACAAGGTGGACCCGCGGTTTGCACGCAGCGGGCGCGGCCGGGTGTTCCGCTCGCCCTCGCTGTTTGAGGATGTCATCAAGACGGTGACGAGCTGTAATGTGACATGGCCGAACACGGTGAACATGAATCGGCGGCTGTGCGAGGTGCTGGGGGAGCGGGTGAAGGTGGAAGGCGGGTACCGGTATGCGTTCCCGACGGCAAAGAAACTGGCGCGGGCGCGTCCGGCGACGCTGCGGGCACGCTGCCGCGTGGGATATCGCGATGCGCGGATCATCGAGTTGGCGCGGCTGTTCTCAACGCCTGTGAGCAGGGGCGGGCTGGATGTCGCGTGGTTTGAGGACCCCGCGACGCCGGATGGGCCAATCTGGGAGGCCCTGTTGGAGCTGCCGGGGATTGGGCCGTACGCGGCAGCGAACATTCTGCAACTGCTGGGGCGGTACCACCGCCTGCCGGTGGATACCGAGAGCGTGCGGCATGGGAAGGCGGTGCTGGGGATGAAGGGGACTTCGGCGCAGATCATGAAGCAGGTGCATGCGCACTTTGCGCCGATGGGGGCGCACGCGTTCCGCAGCTACTGGTTTGAGCTGTGGATGTTCTATGAGAGCAAGCACGGGCCATCGCACACATGGGAACGCGACAGCACGGGGAAGATGTTTACGGCGGCGAACCTGAGGGAGTAGGGGAGGACTGAGGACTGAGGACTGAGTGCTCAACGAAGACCGCCGCGGAGCGGCGGGCCACCCAGAAATTAGATCAGCCTTCGACATCGACGAGGGAGCCGGCGCGGATGTTGGTTGCCGCGGCGTTGCGGTCGGCGGGGTGGCGGTACATGGGGAGTGCGCCCGGGGTGGTGCCGGCGGTGGAGGGCGCGAACTCGGCGCGTTGATTGACGCGGGCGGCCACAAGCCGATCAACCTGGGCGCGATCGACATTGGGCCTGGTGGTGAGCTGCACCGAATCGCCGCTGGGCCGGATGGTCAGGCCCTCGGCGATAATGGTGGAGATGGGCGTGCGGGCGGGCGACGGCGCGGTCGCACTCGCGCCGTATGCCCGTGCGATGTGGAAAGGGAACGTCGGGGGGGTCGAGGCAGCATCCATGCGGCGGGACTGTACCCGCTCGCACGGGGCTTGCAAGTGCTTACCAACTTCGCTGCGCGATTTGTGGATGGGCTGTGCATGCCGCCGCGCACGAACTGCGCAGGTCCAGAACTGGGCAGGTCCAGATAAGTGCGGGGGCGTTCGAGAGGCTCAGTCGATGCACGCGGCAAACTTGTCCGCGACCGCGCGGAGTTTGGCGGCTTTGTCGCGGCGCGATTGCACGGCGGTGCGCCAGCGCGATGTGTAGACCGACGGCTTGCCGGCAACGGTCGTCTGGCCCGGGGCGGGACGGCGGAGCAGTTCGGGCTGCTGCTCGAGGAGTTGTTCAAGGTCGCGCAGGGCGGCGTCGGCGGTGTCGAGATCGTTGCGGCCCTTGTCGGCGGCCTCTTGGTAGCGCGTGGGTGAAACGTCCTTGGCGCGGGGCCAGGGCATTTTGAGCGCGAGCGTTGCGTGCTCGAGGCTCTTCTCGCTCGCGGTGAGGAGTGATTCGGCGCGCAGGGCGCGGGCCCCGATGGATGCGCTGATGGTGCGTTCGATGCGGGGTGCGGAGCGCAGGTCCGCGCGGTTCAGCACGGTGGTCCAACTGTCGAGCGTGGTGGTCGCGAGACGCAGACGCACGACCTGCGCGGCGGTGAGGGTGGTGAGGTAGGTGCCATCGTGCTGGGCGACGATGGGGACTGTGTCGGCTGCTTCGGGCTCGTCGTAGGCAATGGTGTAGGCGGACCTGTCGAAGACCGCCCATGCAGGCCGCGCGCCGGCGACCATGGCGGTGGGGAGCGCATCGGGGATGCGGCGGATGGTGCAGCCGGCCTGGCACCAGGTCGTGAGTTCATCGCTCAGCGTGCTCCAGCGCGTGTCGTCGGGGGCGAGGGCGTTCTGCGCGATGCCGCCGACGCGGCCGCAGACGGTCATGTCCGGCGCGATGATGCACTCGCGGGCGACCTGGCCGAGGCACAGGGCACCCGGGCCAACGGTGTGGTCGGCATCGTTGAGGAAGACGATGGTGGGGAGCTGCATCTCGCGGAGGCCGCGGGCCATTTCGCAGATGAGGTCGAGGCGGGATTCGTTGCCGCCGATCTCGATGATGACGAGCGCGGCACGATCACGTTGGGCATCGCGGAGCAGGCCGCGGAACTCGCGCACGGGCGCCATGCACTCGATATCGCCGGTGATGCGGATGTGGAACACCGAGCCGGGGCGGGCGGGGGGGTTGGTCGGCTGTGCGGGCGCGGGGTGGGGCAGGGCTGCCGCGATGAGGAGGATGAATATGGGGTTCCATGCGGTGCGCACGGCGGCAGCCTTTCCCAGTTTACCAGCGGCGGGGGGGTCGTTCCGGCGCGCGTGTTGCAACATCATGCGGGTTCTTTGCGTAGGCTTGAGGAGTCTATCAGACGTTGACGCAACGTCGCTTCGAGCCGCGGGAACGGAGTCCCCCCAGCCTACCCACGCGCCACGCCGGCGATTTCGTCCTCATGCGAGGAAAGTCGCTCGTTGCGCTCGCCGATACCAGATCAGGTAGTGCATTGGGAGGTGAGTTATGGGTCCGTCGGAAAAGGCATTCAACCAGGTCAAGTCGATCCTCGGCAAGCTTGATCGGTCTATCGACCAGCTCCGAGAGCAGCGGACGAGCCCCCCGGTGCCAGCGGTGGCGGCGGTCATCCCCTTACGGGCCGAGCCCGCGGCAAAGCCCGCGGTCGCGGTAACGCCGCCCGCGCAGCCCGCGTACCGCACGAACAGCGGCTTTGGGCGGGCGACGCCGATCCCGCCATCACACAACTGATGTGGGCTCGGGGGTTGGAGCGCTGCGCGCGGCCGGGGCGTGCGCGCTGCGCTGCTGATCATCATCCTGATAAAAATCGTCGAGCACCGATTGCCAGTCGGCGAGGCTGCTGATGGCGATCATGCGCAGGCGCACTTCCTCGCCGCGGGGGTGGTGGGCGGCGAAGCGGATGCCAAACTTGCGCATCATTTTGCTGGTGGCATCTTCGCCGTGCTTGAAGCGGCGGGTGACGGCGAGCGAGAGGTCGAAGTGCTGCTGAAGGGCAGCGCGCTGCTCGGCGATTGAGGGGGCCTGCGGGGCGTCACCGGCCATCATCTGGCGGGCCTGGCGGAAGATCCAGGGGTTGCCGATGCAGCCGCGGGCGACGCTGACGCCTGCCGCGCCGGTGTAGCGAATCATGCGGAAGATGTCGTCGACGCCCCAGATGTCGCCGCTGCCGAAGATGGGGCGCTGGGGGTGGCGCTGCACGATGTCGCGGAGCAGGTCCCAGCGGCTGGGGCCGATGTACTTCTGCTGCACGGTGCGGCCGTGTACGGTGGCCCAGGCGTAACCCATGTTGAAGGCGGCGCTGAGGATGCGGTCGAAGTTGTCGGCCATCTCGGGCGTGTCATCGAAGGCGCGGCGGACCTTGAGCGTGCAGGGTACCTCGGCGGGGACGGCCTCGCGCACGGCCTCAAGGATGGCGATGGCGCCTTCGGGGTCTGTCAGCCAGTGCCCGCCGCGGGATTTGCGCTCGATTTTTTTGACGGGGCAGGCGAGGTTGACGTCGAGGGCCTGGAAAGCAGGAAGTGGCTGAGTGGCTGAGTGGCCAAGTGGCTCAGTGGACCGTTCAGACGGCGAGGTGGCGACGCACGGGCTTTCACTTCGCCACTCTGCCACTTCGCCACTCTGCCACTTCTCGGCCTCGACGAGCGCTCGGTACTCCCTATCGCTCCGTGCCTTCTGCTCGACCATCTTCAGCGCGCCCGCGGCCATTTCCCGGGGGTCGCTGCCCATGATCTGGCCGGCGAGGGGGTGGTCTTCTTCGCCGCCGGGGATGTTGTCGTGGAGTTCGCCGAGGTCGGCCTTGTCGAAGCCGCGGCCGCCGGCGAGGAGGGTGCGGTCGAGGAGGGCCTCGGTG
>JBBSOF010000045.1:0-23813 GCA_038260025.1 Phycisphaerales bacterium | reverse complement strand
CCTTTTCCTTTGAGTCCGAGTAGTACAACTTGCCATCGCGAACCTGCCGGTCTCCGGCCAGACCAAACGTGCGGTCATAGCGGATGTCGGCCTCCAGCGATTGCAGATCCGCATCGGCAGTTTCAAGGCGGGTTAGCAGATCATCCACGGTCGTGATCGCCGTCACGGGCAGGGCGGGTGACGCGGGTTGCGGCACCGGCTGAGTTTCCAGCTGCGCCCGGAGTGGCGCGGCTGGCGCGCCAAGCAGCAGCGCGGCAGCGACCATCGCCTTACACTTCCGGCCCGCACACTGCGAAAAGGTCCAGCCATGAAAGCCCTGATTCAACTGTTCGCACTCCTCTGCTTCGCCGCCATTGCCTTCGCGTGCTTCATGCTATGGGATGCGACGGGCCGGCACGCCTTCACGAACCTGCCTTCAGCGGAACTTGCCGCGCTGTCGCGCCAGGAAGGCTCGCTGACAAGCCTCTTTGGCGGAGCCACGCAGCCGCCCATCGACAATGCCTTTGCCTTCGGGCTTCTCCCGGGCGGCGTGGGCGCTGAAGCGGCCTCTGCTTTGACGTTTGCGGGCCCGGCGTTGTTCCTCACGCTTGCCGCGTTCTTCCGGCGAGGCAAACTCCTTCGCAAGGTTTGAACCGTTGAAATACATCCGCTTCTAATACCGAATCCCTATCCTCAAACCGCCAGAAACCCCCTGAAACACCTTGGAGACCTGAACGATGCTGTCCCCACGAATTCTCGTCCCTGCCGCCCTTCTTTGCCTGTGCGCCGGCGTTGCGGTGGCGCAACCCGAGACAAAGCCTGATGCCAAACCGGGTGAGCGCCAACCCCCCGAACGGCGCCAACGGCCCGCACCTATCGAAGTGAAAATCCCCGCGTTCACAGTCCCGGCGGATGCCAAGACCAAGGGCACGGTGTACTACTGCCTCGCGGGCATGGAGCGTCAGGCGACGTTCCACTCGGACACGCCGGTTGAGCAGATCGATGGTTATTCGTCGACCGTCGTGGGCTATGCGGTTGCGGGCCCCAAGGACGCCCCGGCAAAGCTTGCCGCGGGCGAGTGGCACATGCCCGTCACCAGCGTCGACACCGGAAATGGGATGCGCAACGGTCACATGGCCAGCGAGGGCTGGCTGGATGCCGCGAAGCACCCCGAAATCGTCTTCAAGCTGAAGGAAGTGAAGGACATCCAGAACGCGCCGTCGCCTTCACCCGGCGTTACGGCGTATGCCTGCACGCTGGTGGGCGACATGACCATCCACGGGGTGACGAAGCCGATGAGCATTGCCTCGGCCAAAGTCTCATTCCTGCCGCAGAGTGCGGAGTCGGCCAAGATCGCCCAGGGTGATCTCATGATGGTCAACTGCAAGTTCAGCCTGAAGCTGAGCGACTTTGAGGTGCAGAACAAGGTCATCGGCCAGAAGGTGGCCGAAAACGTGGACCTCACGGTCGCGCTGGTTCACTCCACGGTGAAGCCCGAGCCCTCTGCCGCGAAGCCCATGGAGGGCCATAAGGGTGACAAGGCGGAGAAGGCCGACAAGGACATCCACGGCAGCTAAGAAGCCTGCCGCAAGGCTCCAGACACTCTCAGATCAATCAGAGAACGCCCGCCCTCACCGGCGGGCGTTTTTTCTTGGATTCGGCCGCATCGCGTTCCAACGCGGCAGGACAATCCCACCTTCTCGCCACTATGCTTGGCCCCATGGCCCAGACTCACACCGCCCCCAAGATCGACTACACCCCCGTGCAGGCTGAGGCCCCCTGGGTGGACGTCATGCACGGCGCCCAGCGCCTGGAAACCAAGGTGCTTGACCATGGGTTTGTGGCGTTGATCGATGCGATGCCCCGCCTGGTGCCAGAGGGCAAGACGGGCGATGCCGCGGTGGTGCAGGCGGCACGGGTCTCGTATGGCCAGGGAACCAAGCAGGTGAGCGAGGACCGGGGGCTGATCCGCTACCTGATGCGTCACCGCCACACCACGCCGTTCGAGATGGTGGAGTTCAAGTTTCACATCGCCATGCCCATCTTTGTGGCACGCCAGTGGATCCGGCACCGCACGGCAAGCGTGAACGAGTACTCCGCCCGCTACTCCATCGTCCCGGACCGCTTCTACAGGCCCACGATCGATGCGGTGCGCAAGCAGTCGGCGAGCAACCGCCAGGGCGGCGAGGAAACCTTTGCACCCCGCGGCGAGGACCTGGGAGAGGTGCGGACTGCCGAGGAGTTTCTGGCGTTTCTGAGTGACTGCGAGGCCCAGTACTCCCGCTACATCGAGCTGACGGAGAAGGGCGTTTCGCGCGAACTGGCCCGCATGGGCCTGCCGGTGAACGTCTATACCGAGTGGTACTGGAAGTGCGACCTTCACAACGTGCTGCGATTCCTGTCGTTACGGATGGATGCGCACGCGCAGCTTGAGATCAGGGCCTATGCCCACGCCATGGCCGCGCTGATGGAGCCCATCGTTCCCATGACGATGGAGGCGTGGCGGGATTACGAGCTTGATTCGTTGCGGCTGACACGCTTGGAAGTTGAGTCCATCCGTGCGGCTGCGGGCGGGGCCGCGCCCGACCTCGACACGACGAATAAGCGCGAGCAGGCCGAATGGGCCGCGAAACGGGCCCAACTGGGCCTCGACCCGCGCTGAAACGGGCCCCCAGATAACCCAGTGTGATGAACGGAAAGCGGATCACAAGATGCGCAAATGATGCCCGTTTTTGTTAGGTGCGAACACGATCCGACTCTGCGGTCTCGCAACGTCTTTTTGAAAAAAACATTTTTCGCTGATTCGGGCGGTGAGGGAAAGGCTTGCGGGACACGGCTATAAACGCGCAACAACTCCGAAATTGGCGCAACGTGCTGTAAAAGCAGGCGTTTGCGTATTCGAATCGCGCGAAGGCGTTGGGCGTGACAATCGTGTTTTCGGGCTCAAAAAAACGACTGCAAGAAAAGTTGCAACTTTGCTGGCAAAAACGTCTTGCAGTGTTAGGCGGGGTCGGTATGCTTTGCCAAGGTCGTGGAACGAACCGTTCGTTCTTCAACATGTTTGGGGTCCCTTCAGAGTCTTTCGTTTCCGGTTCTCTATTGAGGAGATTGAGTATGAAGAGTGTGATCTTGTCCCTGGTTGCTGTCGCCGGCCTGTCCGTCGCTGCCAACGCCGATGTGAACACCCAGTTCAACATCCTCGTGTCCGCCGATGGCGGTCCTTTCCTTCCCGCCGCTGCCCTTCAGGCCGGCACGGGTCTGCACAACGTTGAGGTTGTCGTCCAGGCGACCTACATCGGCACCGGCCAGGCCCTCGGCTTCGCCTCGGCCGTGTTCCAGCCCACGGTGTCCAACTTCGGCGCGACCGATGTGGCCCTCGGCTACGTCAACGGTGGCGCCGGCTCGAACACCAGCACGCCCCCCGGCGTGGTGGCCGATGCCCCCGGCCAGTACGGCCGCATCGTCCCCTTCGGCCGCACGGCCCTCAGCACCACCACGGCGCTGACGAACTTCAACAACACCGATAGCGGCATCAACTACCTCCGCATCGCTCAGCGGACCGCCACCAGCTTCATCGGCGGCACGGGTAACACCACGGGCGGCCAGGGCGTGCCCGTTGCCCAGCTCGCGAACGTCGGCCGCACCGCGTCTGACCCCGCCTTCAACCCCGCGGTTGTCGGCGTCTCCCTGTTCCGCTTCGGCATGACGATCGACACCAACACGGGCAGCCGCGTTCTGACGATCGACCTGCCCCTCAATGCCTTCGGCAACCGCAACACCACCACGGGCGACCGTGAAGTGTACTGGTGGGGCGACCTGAACGCCAACACCGGCGATCTCCGCGGCACGGCCGCGGTCGCTCAGGGCGCCATCAGCGTCATCGTCCCGACCCCCGGCTCGCTCGCGCTGCTCGGCCTCGGTGGCCTGTGCGTCGCCCGCCGCCGCCGCTAATCCGCCAAAACGCCTGAATCGCTCTCTCTAGAAGTGGTTCAGACGAACGGGTGGTCCAGTAACCACCGAACGGATTTGCGATCAGATCTTTCGAGATCACACTGACCCCTTCCTGGCCTGCCAGGAAGGGGTTTTTCATTTGAAACCCCATACGAATCCCGGCCAAACCGGCCGGGATTCGATTTTCTTCAAAACTCTCTCTCTCGAATTGTGGCACACCCCCCAACCTTGTGGCAGGTTCCTTGTGGGTCATGAACGAGCCGTTCGTTCAGAGAAAGCGTTAGTGGGTCTATCCCCCATACATGGTTCTAGAGGAGATTGTTATGAAGAAGGTCGTCGCATCACTCGTCGCCGTTGCTGGTTTCGCGGTCGCGGCTCACGCCGTGGACAACACGAACGTTCAGTGGCAGCTCTCGCTGGACAACAGCACGTTCGCGAACTACTCCGCGGCTACGCCCCTCCAGGCTGCCCCCGGTGCTACGGTTTACGCCCGTGCGGTCGTCAGCTACATCACTGGCGCCAACGGCACCTCAGTGCCGATCGGCCTCGCTTCGTTCGTTTTCCAGCCCACCGTCTCCAACGTGGTTCCCGGTGACACGCTCGGCGCCTTCATCAGTAACGGCCAGGGTGGCAACACCTCGAGCCCCATCGGCGTGATCGAGCCCACCGACACCACGAACTTCGGTCGTGTCAGCCCCTGGGGCCGCACCGCCCTCTCGGCGACCAGCGCCCTTCGCGGCCACAACAACACCGACAGCGGCATCAACTACCTGCGCATCGCTCAGACGCAGGTCACGGCCTTCTTCGGCGGCACGGGCAACACCACGGGTGGCTCGGGCGTGCCGATCAGCCAGCTCTCCAACGTCGGTCGCACGGGTGCTGACCCGGCCTTCAACAGCCAGTTGAACGGGATCGTGGTCTTCAAGTTTGCGCTCAACCTGGGCAGCAGCACCGCGACTCGTACTTTGACCTTTGATTCCCCCATCGCTGGCTTCGGCAACCGCAACAGCACCACGGGCGACCGTGAAGTGTACTGGTTCGGCGACCTCGGCGAGTCCACGGGCCAGATCCGCGGCACCGCCCTCGTGGCGCCCTCCAGCCTCGTGATCGTGCCCGCCCCCGCCTCGGCCGCTCTGCTCGGCCTCGGTGGTCTCGCGATGGCCCGCCGTCGCCGCCAGGCCTAAGTGTTGATCGCGGGATAGCCCGTAGTTCTAACGCTTGACTCGACCCCTCCCTGTGATGAACAGGGAGGGGTTTTTCGGTTTTTGCCCGAGGTATCGCGACGAGACGAGCCGCGCACGAAGTAAGCGGAGGGCACCTGAGGGTGTTGCGCGAATGGCGAGTGGTGTGCGGGGGGAGGGAACGCTTACTTCGTGCGCGGCTCGTATAGCGGCTCGTACTCAGTACTTCAGCACCGAGTGCACCTGCCCGAACTCGGCCACGCGCTCGCGGCCTTTCAGGGGCACCAGTTCCATCAGCACGGTGATGCCCTTGATGTGACCGCCGGTGGCGGCGATGAGCTCGCAGCAGGCGCGGAGGGTGCCGCCCGTGGCGAGGAGGTCATCGACGATGAGGACCTTGTGGCCGGGGGTAACGGCATCGGCGTGTATCTCGACGCGGTCGGTGCCGTATTCGAGGGCGTAATCGACGCCGCGGACCTGGCGGGGGAGCTTGCTCTTTTTGCGGATGGGCACGAAGCCGGCGGACAGCGCCTGGGCGATGGCGGTGCCGAAAATGAAGCCGCGGGACTCGGCACCCACAACGAGGTCGATGCCCATGCCGCGGTAGGGGTTGGCCATCAACTCCACCGCCAGTGCCAGCCCGCGCGGGTCGGCGAGCAGCGGCGTGAAGTCCTTGAAGACAATCCCCGGCTTGGGAAAGTCTGGGACATCGTGGATGAGTGTGCGGAGTTGTTCCATGGGGATGAGAGTGAAAAGTCCTGAGTGCTGAGTCCTGAGTGCTGGGGAGCGTAGCGCGGACTACGGGGTGACCACTTGTACCAGACCCGCGGCTGTCGTAGCGAGTTTACGGGCTGCCGCGGCTGAGTTGGCGGTGGCGAGGGCGACGCCCATGCGGCGGTACTTCCGGGTGGTGAGCTTGCCGAAGATGCGGACTTGCACATTCTTGATCGCGAGGGCCTGGGCCAGCCCGCGATATTCCGGGGGCCGCTGCGACTCGGAGGTCGCGAGTATGACAGCACTTGCCGCGGCCTTTTCGTAGCGGATGGCCGGTATCGGCAGGCCCAGGATGGCCCGCACGTGCAGATCGAACTCGCTGAGGTCCTGGCTGATCATCGTGACCATGCCGGTGTCGTGGGGGCGGGGCGAGAGCTCGCTGAAAATCACTTCGTTGCCGCGAACGAAGAACTCAACCCCGAAAAGTCCCGCGCCCTTCTCGCCCGCAATCTCTGCGGTGATGGCACGGGCGATGCGCTGTGCTTCCTTCACAAGGGAAGGCTTCATCGCGCATGGCATCCAGGATTCTTGGTAGTCGCCGCGATCTTGGCGGTGGCCGATGGGGTTGACGAAGAGGGTTCGTCTGGCCTTGGGCACAGGCTTGCCGCCGATGCTCGGCCGCTGGCGGATGGTTAGCAGGGTGATCTCGTAGTCAAAGTCGATGAACTCTTCGACGATGACGCGTCTGGTGTCGCCGCGCATCCCGGCGCACGCGTATTCCCAGGCTCGCGCGATGTCGGCCTTTTTTCGCACCGTGGATTGTCCCTTGCCGCTGGAGGACATGACCGGCTTGACGACGCAGGGCAGGCCAAGACCCCGTTCAAGAATCTGCGATTGCAGCTCCGCGGCGCTTTCGGCATAGGCGAAGCGGGCGGTGCGGAGTTTGAGTTTGGTTGCCGCGAGGTTGCGGATGGCGTCGCGGTTCATGGTCAAATCCGCGGCACGGGCGGAGGGGACGATGCTGAAACCGGCTGCTTCGAGGCTGAGCAGGCGGCTGGTGCGGATGGCCTCGATCTCTGGAACGACATGGTCTGGGTTGTGCTTGCGGACGACCGCTTCCAGCGCCTCGCCATCGAGCATGTTGATGACCTCAAAGCCGTCGGCCACCTGCATCGCGGGCGCGCCGGCGTAGCTGTCCACCGCGACAACGCGGCAGCCCAGCCGCTTGGCCGAGATCACTACTTCCTTGCCCAGTTCGCCCGAGCCCAGAAGCATGAGGAGGGGGGGTCGCATGGGGGAGAGGGTACCGGTACGGGCGGACGCCTGCCATAAGCCGGCGGAGGAGCCTGAAGGCCCGGCATAATGTTGAGCACATGGCATCTGAACCACGCAGCACGCGCCCGAGCAAAGGGCTGGAAGTTGTTGAACCGCTGGGCAAGCGGGTGCTCATCCGCAAGGATGAGGACAAGAAGCAGACCAAGAGCGGCATCCACCTGCCGGACAAGATTGAGATACCCACGATCACCGGACGTGTAGTGACGATTTCGGCGCAGGTTGAGCGCGACCCGGACTATCCGATCGAGCAGTATGACCGCGTGCTCTTCAACCCCAAGCATGCGATCCCGGTGGACTTTGAGGGCGACAATCGGCTGTTTGTCGTGCCGGTGGAGGATGTGGTGGCGGTGTTCCGGCGCGGGGAGAAGCCCGGGGCATAAGCCGCGGTGCGGGGGGAACTGGGATTGGTATGGACGCTGCCGAGGGAGATCAGCGAACTGCCGGAGCGTCTGACGCTGCCGCCGCCGCCACGGGCGTTTGATGCGGTCTTGACGCCGCCGGGTTCTAAGAGCCTCACCAGCCGCGTGCTGGTGCTGGCGGCGCTGGCACGCGGCCGGTCGGTCATCCGAAATGCGGAAGTTGCGGGGGAAGATGGCGCTGCGGTGCTCGCGGCGGTGACCGCTCTCGGGGCACGCATCCAAACTTTGGAAGATGGGACGCTTCACGTTGATGGCGTGGGCGGCACATGGCCCGCGGCTGGCCTCACACTTGATCTCAAAGGGTCGGGAACGGGGATGCGGTTTCTTGCGGCCTCCGCGGCGCTCGCGGCAGGCCCGATCACACTTGACGGTTCTGCCCGCATGCGGCAACGCCCCATCGCGGAACTGGGCGCACTGCTTGAGCGGCTGGGCTGCGGGGTCGAATACCTTGGCGCGGCGGGCTTTCCTCCGCTGCGCATCACGCCGCCGACCGGTCCGCTTGCGGTTCCGAATGTGCTGGAGGTGGAATCTTTCCAGTCCAGCCAGTTTGTATCCGGGCTGCTGATGATGGGCGTGTGGCTCGAGCGCGGGCTGACACTGCGCCTGAAAGGCCCGGTGACGAGCGCCTCGTACATTCACATGACCCTGGGGCTGCTGGCCCGGCTCGGGGCCACGGTGCGGACCGCTGAAAACCTACACGTCATCCGCGTGGGCGGCGGGGGTGAGGGACGGGGAATCGGGCCGTTTGAATACGACATCGAACCTGATGCGAGTGGGGCGATGTACTTTTGGGCTGGCGCGGCGCTGGTGGGTGGGGCAAGGGTGCGGGTGCCGGGACTTGAGGTCGGGTCGTTGCAGGGGGATGCACGGTTTCCCGAGGTGTTGGGGAGGATGGGGGCGCGGGTGGCGCGGGGTGATGGCCTGGTGGAGGTTGCCGCGGGAAGGCGGCTGATGCCGATATTGGCGGACATGGGTGACATGCCCGATGCGGCCATGACGCTGGCGGCGGTGGCGTGCTTTGCACAGGGGACATCGATCCTGCGGGGGTTGCGGACGCTGCGGCTGAAGGAGTGCGACCGCATCGCCGCATTGCAGGCTGAACTCACAAAGATCGGAGTCACGGTGCAGACGCCGGTGCAGGGCGACGCGGACGCGATGACGATTACGCCGCCCAGCGAGGGCGTCGATTGCTCACCCGGCGCGGAGCCGGTGGAGTTTGAAACATACGATGACCACCGCATCGCGATGTCCCTGGCGCTGGTGGGCCTGCGGCGGGGCGGGGTCACGATCAGGAACCCGGCGTGTGTCGCGAAGACGTACCCGGGCTTCTGGGGCGAGTTTGCACGGTTGTATAGTTGAAGGAACTTTTGGGCCTTTGCGCGACCACACCCCTATGCGGCACATCACTCTCCTCACAACCGGCGGCACCATTGAAAAGACCTACGACGAGCGTACGGGGACGCTGGAGAACCGCCGCTCCATCGTTGGCCGGATGTTGCGCCGCCTGCGCCTCGAGGGCACGACGGTCGTTTGCCGCGAGTTGATGAGCAAAGACAGCCTGCTGATGACGGAGGAGGACCGGCTCGCGATTGTGAACGCCGTGCGTGATGCCGCGGCAGGAACCCCCACGCCCGCGGGCATCGTGGTATTGCACGGCACGGACACACTGTCCCAGACTGGCGAACGGCTCTACCACGAGCTTGCACCCTGCCCGGTGCCCGTGGTGCTGACAGGGGCGATGCGACCCTACGAGATGAAGCTGAGCGATGCGCTTCAGAACCTGACCGAGGCGATGTTTGCCGCGGGGGTGTTGGCACCGGGGGTGTACTGCGTGGCCCACGGGCGGGCGCTGGCGTTTCCCGGGGTGCGGAAGGATCGCGATAAGGGCACCTTTGTCAAGGGCTGAGGGCCGGGCCAATCTCAATCCAAGGACGGGCGCAGGCGTGATAATCAGCGCGGTCAACGCCTGCCTGCCGCGGGCGGGCGGGCAGTCCCAGAATAAACCGATCCACCGGATGCGCCTGCCCGGGCCTTGCGGGCTGGGCGTTCAGCGCGGGCCGTGCCGTGTCGATGAGTGAGCGGTGGTACCCGCGCTCGGGCGGGGCCCCACTGGCTCCTCACACTCTCAGACCCGGAAGGTGACGCTTGGACATTGCAAGTCTTATTGGCCTGTTGATCGGCGTCGGCACGATGGGCTTCGTGTTCTACGAGGTCTCGCACGGCCACCTGGTGATGTTCTTCTCCTTGGAAGGCATCCTGATGGTGGGCGTGGGCTCGATCTCCGTGACGTTCATGGCTATGCCCATGGAGAAGGTGAAGCAGATCCCCGGTTATTGCCGGCGGTTCATGTTCCACAAGGGCCAGCCGGTCATCGAAGTCATCAAGCTCCTGTCGGGCCTGGCAGAGAAGGCGCGGCGCGATGGGATTCTCGCGCTTGAGAGCGAGATGTCCAAGATCAAGGACCCGTTCCTGGGGGCGGGGCTCAAGATGGCGATTGACGGCGTGGAGCCGCACATCATCGAGGCGACCTGCCGCATGGAGCTGCTGGCGATGGGCGAGCGGCACAAGGCGGGCAAGAAGTTCTTCGACCTGCTCAAGTTGTACGGGCCGGGCTATGGCCTGGTCGGGACGCTGATCGGACAGGTGGGCATGTTCGGTCAGCTTGCCAGCGCCGACATCGGCAAACTGGGTGCCGCGCTGGCGGTGGCCGTGGTGGCGACGCTGTACGGCGCGGTTCTCGCCAACGCCATCGCGGGTCCGATCGGCGACAAGCTGGGCATGCGTTCCTCAGAAGAAATCCAGGGCCGGGAGATGATGCTCCAGGCCATCCTCAGCATCCAGGCGGGCGACAACCCCCGCGTCACGCAGGACAAGATGATGGCATTCGTCCCCATCGCGAAGCGCGGAAGCCTGAAGCTGGCGGCCTGAGCCGCGGCACGGAGAGCGATTCATGGCAGAGGATGCACACAAGGAAGAGGCCGCGGCGGGCGGAGAGCACGGCGGGGGCGGGCACGCCGCCGGCGGCCACGGTGGCGGCGGTCACGGGGGTGGGAGCCACGAAGAGGCGCACGAGGGCGCGCCGGAATGGCTCATTTCCTTCGCTGACAATGTGGCGCTGCTCATGGGCTTCTTCGTGATTCTGCTGGCCATGAACATGGGGCCCAAGAGCACGCCCGTGCAGGGCGGTATCCCCGATGAGAACGGGGGCGGCGGGCCCGACGCCGCCATGGAAGCCATCATCAGCATCCGTGAGGCGTTCCACACCAAGAACTTCGACCCCAATGACCCTGACGAAGCCAAGCTGATGCGCTACATGGCGCGGCGGGCCACGGGGCAGGCGTCTCAGGAAGGCATCGCGGGGGAACACCAGAACGTGCAGGCGATCCGCCCCACCGGGTTGACGGCCCCCACCGCTTCGGTGCCCTTTGACAGCCGCTCGGCGGTGCTGAGCCCCACGGGCAGGCAGGTGCTGAACCAGGTGGCGGAGAAGCTCCGCGACCAGCGATGGGTGATCGAGGTGCGCGGGCACGCCAGCCCGTTCGAGATCATGCGCGACAACGTCAAGGGTTGGGAGCTCTCGCATGAGCGCGCGATGGCGGCCGCGGGCGCGCTGATCGAGGGTGGTTTGCGCCCCGAAAACCTGCGTCTTGTGGCGTGCGGCGTCTCTGACCGTGTGGTGGCGCGGACCTATGATCCCGAGCAGGACCGCGACAATCAACGCGTAGAGATCGTCGTCACCAACGACACCGTGCAGGCCGACTATTACACGCAGACCGCGGGTGAGAAGCCGGGCGCAGACCCGCACGCGCCAGACCCCGCACCAGCCAAAGGCCACAAGTGACCGATGCCGGAGCACAACCCGCCGCAGCGCCAACGCCGGTGGCGGGCCCGATGCCAGAGGCGCAGGCCGCGGAGCTGGCGCGAGCGGGGAAGCGCTGGAAAAAGGTTCGTCGTGCGGCTTCGGTCTCGCGCTTCAGCGCGTGGACGCTGGGACTCTTTGCCGCGGTGTCGCTGCTGATTGGGATTTCTGACGTGCAGGCCGCGATCATCGGCGTGCTGCTCGGCATGGTCTGCATCATCGAGTTCCGCGGGTCCGCGATTCTGGGCCGCGCCGAAGAGCGCGGCGCGGTGCTGCTGGCATGGAACCAGATCCTGCTGATGGGTCTGATCATCGTGTACTGCGTGTACAAGGCTTTCTTCGCGGAACATCAGTCTCTGGTGAGCGACCCGCAGGTGGCAGACCTTCTGGGCGATGCCGAGACCCGGGCCGCGCTCGAAGCGCAGGTGGGCTCTGGTCTGACTTCGCTGATCGACCCCTCCAACACGGCAAGCCTCGTCCGTGGGTTCTACCTGATTGTGGCGTTGGCGGCGATGCTGACCCAGGGGCTGATGTCGCTGTACTACATCGACCGGCGGCGGGTCGTCCGTGAGTACCTCGCGGCAACCCCCGCGTGGGTCGTGCAGGTCCATCGCCACGCGACGTGAGACGGCTGAAGCCAACATTTCAGGGCGGTGCGCCTAGGCTTTCGTGCGGCATTTCACACGCTGCGCACCATGATTCATATCGCCCTGCGGATGCTGTTCGGGGATCGTGCCAAGTACCTGACGCTGGTGCTGGGGCTCGCGTTTGCCGCGCTGCTGATGAACCAGCAGGGGGCGATCTTCATGGGCCTGCTCAACCAGGCGACAGGCCCGCTGCAGAATGTCACGCAGCCCGACCTGTGGGTGACCGACCCGGGCACCAAGTGGGTTGCGGAGTACCGCTCACTGTCTGACCAGAAGCTGGGGCGCGTGCGCAGCGTGCCGGGCGTGGAATGGGCGGAGCCGTGGTTCAACGCGTGGGCCGTGGTGGAACTGAACAACGGGGACTTCAAGCGTGTGCAGGTGCTGGGCCTGCCGCGGACGACGCTGGTGGGCCGCCCCGCGGTCGTCACGCGCGGGAAGATCGAGGACCTGTGGATCCCCGACGCGATCATGGTCGAGGAGAACTCGGCGAAACTGCTGGGCAACGTGAGAATCGGTGAGGTACTGAAGATCAACGATCAGCGGGCTGTGGTGGTTGGCTTCTGCAAGGCCAAGCGGGGCTTTGAGAGCAACGCCATCGTCTACACCACCTTCGAACGCGCAGAACGGTTCACGCCCGTGGGCCGGGAGCGGATCAGCTATATCCTGGTGAAGGTGAAGCCGGGGATGGATGTGCAGGCCGTGAAGGCCGACATCAACCGCATCGGCGAGGTGGCGGCGTTCACGCCTGAGGAGTTCCGCAGCCGCAGCATCCAGTTCATTATCGTGGCGACGGGCATCGGGGTGAACTTCGGCATCACGATCGCGCTGGGCTTTGTGGTGGGGGTGCTGCTCTCGGCGTCGGTGTTCTACCAGTTCACGCTGGAGAACCTGCGCCACTTCGCGGTGCTGCGGGCGATGGGCACGAGCACGCGGGCCGTCGTCGGGATGGTGCTGATCCAGGCGCTCGTCGTCGGCGTCATCGGGTATGGCATCGGGGCGGGCGTGGCCGGCGCGTTCTCGATCATGTCCACCAAAATCGAGAGCGAGCTCTCCACCTACTTCCCCTGGCAACTGCTTGTCGGCAGCTTCTTCGCCACGCTGTTTACGATCGGCGTGGGCAGCGTGCTGAGCCTGCGGCGGGTCATGCGGATTAACGTCGGCAGTGTATTTGGGAGCTGAACCTTGGCGCGATGGATCACGTTCGCACTCTCACTTATCGGCCTTGCCGTGGGCATCTGGGCCGTCTCCACCTCGAAGCAGAAGGCCCCGGAGATTCCCCTCGCGCGGGAAGCCTCCGTGAATCCATATGCGCATGGCGTGGCGGCGCTGGGGCTCATCGAGCCGGCGGGGCGTGAGGTTTCGGTCGTCGCGCCCGAGCCGGGGCTGGTGATGGACGTGTTCGTGGAGGTTGGTGACCATGTGGAGGCGGGGCAGCCACTCTTCAGGCTCGACTCGCGCCGACTCGAGGCCGACCTGATCCGTGCACAGGCGGGTCTGGAAGCGGGGAAGGCCGAGGTCGCCCGGTGGCATGCCCTTCCCCGGGCCGAGGACCTGCCGCCGCTGGAAGCCGCCGTCACGCGGGCGCAGGCCATGGTGCAAGACCGTGAAGACAACCTCAATCGCACCGACGAGGCCCTCAAAAAGAACGCGGCAAGCACACGCGACCTCAGCGCTGCCCAGTTCTCGCTCGAGGCTGCGCGGGCGGACCTTATCAAGGCGCAGGCCGATCTCGCCAAAGCCCGCGCGGGGGGCTGGGGGCCCGATCTCGCGATCGCGCAGGCAATGCTGACCGCGCAGCAGCAGGAACTCGCCGCGCTGCGGCTGCTGGTCGACCGTCTCACGGTCCGCGCCCCGCGCGCGGGCGTGGTGCTCCGGCGTGATGTCGAGCCGGGCGAGTTCGCAAACGGCGAGATGGGCCGCGGCAGCCTCGGCAGTCTCGTCATTGGCGACCTCAGCCATCTCATGGTGCGGGCGCAGGTCGATGAGGAGGACATCGCGCTCGTGACGCCGGATGCACAGGCCTTGGCACGCACGCGCGGGGCCGCGCCCAAAGAGCTGTCGCTGCGTCTGGTGCGGATCGAGCCCTATGCCAGGGGCAAGACGGACCTGCTGGGCACGAACACCGAGCGCGTGGACACACGCATCATTGATGTGGTGTTTGAGATCGTCGGGGATGCTCCGCCCGGCGTCTACCCCGGCGTCAGCGTTGATGTGTTCATCAAGGCGGGGGCGTCGTAGGCGCTGTAGGCGCAGCCAAAACCGCGGCAGGCGGCGACGGGCGTTGCCGCAACCGCCGCAGGTCTGGCGGCGGCGTCATGGCCTTGGAGTCCGGGTCAAGCTGGTCGGTGATGATCCGCATCAGCGCGGTGGAATACGCCTCATCACCCAGCACCCCCACGCGGATGCGGATGCTGGTGAGCCGGCGCGTGTGCCGTGTCACGCGGATCGTGATGACGTCGCCGGACTCATCGACCGCCTTGAGGTACAAGAACCCGTCCCTGGGCGAATCCGAGACAGGTCTCAGCTCCAGATCAAACACCATATTGCGGACGGCCGTCACCACCTGGTGCTGCTCGGCGGGGAACACCGTTTCCAGCGCGCCGTGAGCGAAGGTGCTCGTCCCGAACTGCGCCACCTGCAACGCCCCTGACACGATCGGCGCGGTGCAGCCGGGCGCGGCAGCGATGGCGAGGGCGCACGCGAGCACCAGGAACGGGGGGGCACACGTACGCAGGCGGGGGAGTTTCACTGCCGCAAGAATACGGCCAATGCAGGCCCGCGTGGCCCTGGCCGCCCGCCGCGGCAAAGAAAAGCCGCTCATTCCTCATCCGCCCGAAGACGGGCCACGACGGAAAAATCTTCCAGCGTGGTGGTGTCCTGCGTGATCTTCTCAACGCCTGCCGCGACATCGCGGAGCAGACGCCGCATGATCTTGCCGCTGCGCGTCTTGGGCAGGGCCTCGGTGAAGCGGATGACGTCGGGCCGGGCCAGGCCGCCGATCTCCTTCGCCACGTGCCCCGCGAGCAGCGCCTTCAACGCATCATCAGGCTTGCCACCCTTGAGGAAGCCGGACTTGAGCGTGACGAACGCGCAGATGCCCTGGCCTTTGACATCGTGCGGCATGCCGACCACCGCCGCCTCCGCGACGGCCGGGTGCGAGACGAGCGCGGACTCAACTTCCATCGTGCCCAGGCGGTGGCCCGAGACGTTGATGACATCATCCACGCGGCCCATGACCCAGAAGTAGCCATCGGGGTCGCGCCGCGCGCCATCGGCGGAGAAGTAGTACGGCTCCTTCGTCTTGGGGTCGGCGATGCGCGACCAGTAGCCCTTCACGTACCTGTCGCGGTCGTTGTAGACGCCGCGCAGCATCCCCGGCCAGGGCTTGCGCGTCACGAGCAGGCCGCCCTGGTTCGGCGGCAGTTCTTCGCCGCTCTCGTTGACCACGGCCGCATCGATCCCCAACATCGGCACGGTGCACGAGCCGGGCTTGGTGGCCACCGCGCCCGGCAGCGGCGTGATGACGTGGCCGCCGGTTTCCGTCTGCCAGTACGTGTCCACCACGGGGCAGCGGCCCCCGCCGATGTTCGTGTGGTACCACATCCACGCCTCGGGGTTGATGGGCTCCCCCACTGTTCCCAGCAGCTTGAGCGATGAAAGGTCGTGGCGGCGCGGGTGCTCTTCACCCCACTTCATGAACGTGCGGATCGCCGTGGGCGCGGTGTAGAGCTGCGTCACCTGGTGCCGCTCGATGATGTCCCAGAAGCGGTCGCCCGCTCCACCGGGCAGCGTGGGGAAGTTGGGCGCGCCCTCGTACATCAGCGTCGGCACGCGGTTGGCCATGATGCCGTAGATGACGTACGAGTGTCCCGTCACCCAGCCCACATCGGCCGTACACCAGAAGACCTGGCCGCTATCAGGAATCAGATTGAACGCCAGCTTCGCCGTCAGCGCCGTGTAGAGCAAATAGCCGCCGGTGGTATGCACGATGCCCTTGGGCTTGCCCGTCGAGCCGCTGGTGTAGAGCAGGAACAGCATCGCCTCGCTGTCCATCGGCTCGCAGGCGCAGTTGGGGTTGGCCTCGGCGAGGCTCGCGGCATAATCGTGCACGCGCTGCACGCTGGCCTTGAGCCCCTCGATCACCGCCGCATCGCGTGTGCGGGTGCGCTCCAGCACCACACAATCGCGCACCATGTGCTCGCCCTTGAGCTCCTTGCACGCATCCGCGACGTTCTTCAGCAGCGGCACGACCTCGCCGCGGCGGTAGCCGCCATCGGCCGTAATGATCACCTTCGACGCCGCATCCGTCACGCGCTCCACGATGGCATGGGGCGCGAAGCCGCCGAAGATCACCGAGTGCGCTGCGCCGATCCGCGCGCACGCCAGCACCGCGATGGTCAGCTCGGGCACCATCGGCATGTAGATCGTCACGACGTCGCCCTTCTTGACGCCCAGCCCCTTGAGCACGCTGCCCAGTCGCGATGTCTGCTCCTGCAAATCCGCGTACGTCAGCTCGCGCACCTCGGGGTCCGCGGCATAGTGCGAGCCGGGCGCGGGGTGGTGCGTGCGCGGCACGACGGGCTCACCCTCCCAGATCAGCCCGACCTGATCGCCGTGGCCTGCCGCGACGTGGCGGTCAACGCAGTTGTGGCACGCGTTGAGCGTCGCGCCGACGAACCACTTGGCATCGGGCGCGGTCCACTCCAGCACGCGGCTCCACGGGCTGAACCACTCAAGCGTGTCCGCCTGCTCGCCCCAGAAGGCTTCGGGGTCGTTGATCGACCGCGCGTGCAGCGCGCGGTATTCATCCATCGACTTGATGTGCCAGTGCGGGAAGCCCAGCGACGCGGCGGACGCCGGGGGGAAGACGCGGGTTTCGGTCAGCGTTGAGTCAATGCCGCTGGATGCGGGCTGTTGGGGCGTCGTCATGCCCCAGTGTACGGGGCGTCGGCGGGGAAGAAGATTTAAACACAGAGAACACCGAGGGCACAGAGGGAAGCGGAGAAAGGGAAAGATGGCAATGCACACAACCCCACAAAGAAAAAGGCGGCGGGTCATCCATGACCCGCCGCCGCTCGATCTTCTCTTTCCAATCCCACTCTCTGTTCTCTTCTCTGTGCCCTCTGTGCTCTCTGTGGTACAACTCCTGCTCAGGCCGCCATCGCCAGCGTGCCGCCCGTCACGCTGATGCCGCCGGGGCCGGCGACGCCGAACTGCACGAAGAGCTGGCTGCTGGGCGCGCCCGCGCGGGTGCCGCGGTAGCCGGTGACGCGGTAGTAGACGCCGCCGCTGCCCGCGGGCACGGTGTTGTCGTTGAACTCCTTCGTCGGCGCGCCGCCGATGTTGATGTACTGCGATTCGCCCGTGAACTTGCGCTGCACCTGATAGAAGATGCCCGTGGCCGTGCCGTTGGTCTGGCACTTCCACCGCAGCGTGAGGCTGCCATCGGTCTCGAGGTTGACGGTGAAGTCCGTCGGCGCGCTGGGCACGGGCAGCGGCGAGGGCGCGGCGGGCGGGGGGATCTGCGCCAGCGTGTAGACGCTGGGGTTGTTGGTGGTCTCGGCCTTGGCCTTGATGAGCGTGATGAGGTCGCGCACATTCTCGCGCATCTCGCCGGTGTCGCCGTGGAAGTTCGCCGTCGCGGCCTTGCTTGCCAGCCGCACCGTCTGCGCCGTGTTGTACGACCCCCGCGCCTTGTTCGTTGCACTCGACAGGGCCGACACCTGCGCCGTCGTCAGGCCGATGGCCGTGGCGTTGGTGGTCCACACGTCGATGTGGTCCTCGCAGAACTGGATCTGTTGGATATCGCTATTGGGGAGGATTGCCATGGGTGACTCCTTTGCAAGGCAGTGGGGAATGGGCATTGAGGCCCAACGCCCGCGCGACCCCGGCACAGCCAAGGCCCATCCCTCGCGCACTCGCCGGTGTGTATGGCAGGAGCACGGGGACAGAAAGTGCATCGAACAAACCGGGCCGCGGCTTTGGCCAAAGGGCCGAGAATATGGCGGGATTTTGCATCAGCGGTGCGCTGCGCGTTGCGGATCAAAGGGTTGCGCCGGGCGCTTGGTGATCGTCAGGGCCGCGCATGGAAAGTAGATCGTCGCGCTTTTGGAGCCCCTCGTCGCGCATGGGGAGCAGATCGTCGCGCTTTTGGAGCCCATCGTCGCGCATGGGGAACAGATCGTCGCGCTTTTGGAACCGATCGTCGCGCGTGGGGAGCAGATCGTCGTGCTTTTGGAGCCCATCGTCGCGCATGGAGAGTTCGTGCGCGGTTAAAGGAGGAGTGCAGTGGGCAAGGGCTCTGCGACACCCGGCGTCACATGTCTGGGAACGCCGTACCGCTCGCCTCGCAAGATTGAGGTTGGTTGGGCAATCATTA
Organism: Phycisphaerales bacterium; assembly: GCA_038260025.1. Taxonomy (GTDB): domain Bacteria; phylum Planctomycetota; class Phycisphaerae; order Phycisphaerales; family UBA1924; genus JAEYTB01. Next base: position 5,349 of record JBBSOF010000045.1, on the reverse strand, counting down.
GGGGTCCACCTCGCCCGTCATGGTATAGTAAAACCGCATGGGGTAATGAAAGACGGCGCGGATTAGCGGGAGCCTCCTGATGAAGCGGATCGCAGTCCTTGTTTCAGTAATGTTTTACCTGTGCTCTGTCGCGGCAGGCCAGAGTCTCCCTGCAAAGGAGACTACACACCCTGACGTAGCCACAATGACGCGGACAGAGCTTGAGAGCTACGCCAAACAGCTTGAGAGCAGCTATTCGGAATTGCGGACACTCGTTGCCAACTTAAAACAACAGCTCTCTTCCGCAACAAAGCAGCATGCCGCGTCACTGAGTGAGGTTGCAAGACTCAAGGCGGATCTGGCTAGGGGCGAAAAGAATGGGGATACCAAACCGGAGAATGCGAAGACCGGGGCTGCCGGATCAAATACAAAACCCACGGCTGAAGTTCCAATCTTCGAGCAGCCACTCCCCGATGATCCGATCAAGCTACAAATTCGCATCGCTCAGCTTGAGCGGGGACGTAACGAGTTGTCTGATCAGCGAAAATCCGCTTGGAACCAGGCGCAGTCGTTAGCCGACGCAAGCCTTTCGGATGGGGTGGCGAGAGTGAAGTATAAGGCATGGGTGGAAGTGCATCGTGGCCTTAATGACGACTTGAAAAAGTGCGACGCGGCAATCGATGCTGCTACCGAAAAACTGTTGAGGCTTGAAAAAAAGTAAGTTCTTCAGTTGCTTTTTTCACGACACAAGTGCGCCGTGGCCATCGTGGGTGGACGGCTAAAATGCTGCCTCGCTCGGCCGAAGGGCTATCTCTTCGCCCGGATGGGCGACCGATCGTTGCCGGTGGCAGCTTTGTGCCACCGGAAATCGGAGCCTGCTTCTTTTTAGATGCCTCAATGCCTGCCGCCCGGAGGGCACGCGATAGTTGCTCGTCGCTCCCTCTCGCCTGCCCTGCCGGGCCTGGAAGCAGAAGTACAAGAATGAAGGTGATGTTGCTCACCCGGTGGCACAAAGCCTGCCACCGGCAACGATGGCGCGCCCTGCCGGGCGAAAACGCGAATCAGTTTGGAGCGAACTTGATCGCCTGCTCGACATCCTCGCCCGTCAGCTGCGGGTACTTCTTCACGATCTGGTCGATCGTGCCGCCGCTGGCGACCAGTTCCAGCAGGAACTCAACGCTCAGCCGCGTGCCCTTGACGCACGGCTTGCCGGAGAGGATGGCGGGGTCGGAGGTGATGCGATCGAACATGGGGGAATGGTAGTCCTGAGTGGAAAGTCCTGAGTACTGAGTACCGATGCGGGTGCCGGGTCGGGCCACTCAGTACTTTCAACTCAGGACTCAGGACTCAGGACTCAGGACTCAGGACTCAGGACTCAGCACCGTTCGTCCTTTGCTTGCGCAAAGGGCTCGTAGCGTGGGCAAAGGGCTCGTGGCTATCCTCTCCCCGTGCTCACCTGCAAGGCCGATCCCACCATCAAGCGTGTCGCCCTGGGGACTTTTCAGTTTCCGCTGGGGGCGTACCCGGTCGAGGCGTTGGTGCCGCGGCAGGGGTACAGCGTCACGTTTGAGCCCGCCGATGGCGATGACACCGAGGGCGAGTGGGAGGAGTGGCCGGACCGGTATGTGTATGACGTGGTGATCTCGGCGGAGCGGGTGGAGCCGCTGTGCCGCATGCTGTTCAGCCTGTTGCAGGGGCGGGTGTACCCGATCCTCGATGTGCTGGGGCACGATGCGTACCGCGAGATTGATCCGTATATCTCGTACGACCTTGTGGGGCTGGACCGGTTCACGGATGCGGTGCGGCGGTTCAGGGATTTTCTCTACGAAGATGGCATGTGCGGCTTCGGGGCGATGAGCGAGGAGCCGTTCTTCTACATCTTTATAGATGAGCACAAGATTTTGACGCTGCGGTGCGAGCCGACGATCAAGGACAAGGTAGAGAAGATCCTCGCGGCGTTTGATCTTGAAGCCGTCGATGAGCCCGCGGGGGCGGATGCGGCAGCGCACGAGCATCGCGGCGTGCTGGCCGTGCCCGCCGACAACCCGGACCTGTTGAGCCAGGAAGAGATCATCGAGCGGCTGAAGGAAGACTGGCAGCTGCTGCTGAATGTTGATCCTGACACGAACCGCGATGATGACGGGATTGATCTGGGGATCACGGCGTGGCGGGTGATCATCCGCTGCGAGTATGAGGACCGCCAGCCGCGGTACGCGGAGGTGCTGCTGGATGCCTCTAACCTGCGAGAGGCGGAGGAGCTGTCGTTCGACGCTGTGGATGACTTGTTGGAACTGACCCCGCCCGACGCGGCCGTGGGCGGCGGGGCGGAACCCAAGCCCCTCGCGGCGAAACCGGCCGATCTCGCCCCTACTTCCACACCCACCGCCCCCACCGTCCCCACCCCCCCCACCGTGCCCCCGGCCGCGAAAGTTGAGGAAGAGGATGAGGACGCCGACCCGGATGACACCCCCCCCGCCCGGCGTTTAGGCCCCGACGATGAGATCGACCTGGACATGCCCTTTGAAATGCCCGGCGGGCCCGCCCAGGATTTGACGTGGGAAGATGCGGTCATCGTGGCGGCCGACCGCGTCACGGCCGAGGTCATGTCGCAGCTGCTCATCGCGGCGCAAGCGCCTGTCGAAAAGAAGGTTAGAGGCAAGGCCGCCCGCAAGCCGGTCGTGCGATCGTCCCGCTGGGTGCAGTAGGCTCTGGGTTGGTCGCATGATGCGGCCCGGGTGCGTCTGGGGGCGATTGGGGCGGGTTGGCGTGACTGGTGCCGAAGCAAACCCACCCCCAACCCCTCCCTCGGGGAGGGGCTATCTAGACCTCGCCTGCGAACTCATCCGCGGCTTTGCCCTTCGGCCCCTTGCATACCGGCCCAGAGTTCATTATCTTCCGCACTCGGTCGGAACCGAAGCGGGTGGGTATCCATATACCGACTTGCACGACCGCTCTATGGCTCCCCGCGATAGAGCGTTCCGCCAGCCCTGGTCCTGATCTCCCCTGCTGCGACGTGCGGCCATGCGGAGTTCAGGACGAGCGGCCCGAAAGGGCTGAAACGGGCGGCGACCACGGTTCTGCATCCGAAAGTTGGAAGCAGCCTGAGCAGCAGGCCGCGAGAGGCCCGCGTTCCCGCCTTTGACGTTCCTGGAGACGAAGCATGTTGTACCGCAACCCCACCGCAGTCCGCTCTTTGCTCGCCGCCGCTGGTCTGGTCGCCGTGGGGTACGCCACGCCCGACATGGCCCTGGCGCAGGCTACGCCCGCGCAGGCCACTGCCGCCGCGTCATCCGCCGCCACGCTCGATCGTGCGGCCGACCTCATGACGCAGGGCAAGTTTGTGCAGGCCAAGACGCTCATCACGGGCCTGACCCGCGACGGGGGCCTGAGCCTGTCCGACACCGAGAAGACGCGGGCGATGACGATCCTGTCGAACGCCAACCGCCGACTGAAGAGCCTGACTCCCGTTGAGCTCTCGCTCCAGACTGCCGCGGATTCGCTGGACCGCGGGGACTACCGCACGACCGAGCGTCAGCTCGCGGCCGTGGTCGCCCACCCCCAGGCGACACGCTCGCAGAGCGACGAAGCCACCCGACTCCTCGAGACCGTCAAGGCCAAGCGGACCGAGCTGGCTCCGCTCGTCCCCAGCCTCATCACGCAGGCGAAGATGGACTTTGAGGCCGGCCGCTACGCCGAGTCCAAGTCCGCCCTCGACACCGTGTACCGCTCGGGCGTGGACCTGTCGGCGACGCAGGAAGACACGGTCATCAGCTTCCAGACCAAGATCGTGGACCTTGAGACCAAGCAGGGCTCGCTGTTCCGCGCTCAGGCCGGCATGCTCCAGCCCGGCGTCGTGCGTCCCCGCCAGCCCCAGCCTTCCAGCCAGCCTGCGAGCCAGCCTGCCACCCCGTCTTCGGACGCCCCCGCTCCCGCCCCGATGGCCCAGCCCCAGCCCCCGGCTTCCCAGCCTGAGCCCGCGGTGCCGATGCCCGAGACGGCGGCCCCCGCCGCGGCACAGCCCCAGGCCACCCCGGCCCCTCGGATGCAGCCGCAGAACGATCCCATCGCCCTCTCACGCCGTCTCGACGCCCAGGCGATCCTTGCCGAGGCCAACCAAGCCTTCGAGCAGTCGCGCTACGCGGAGGCAGCCGGGAAGTATGACCGCGTGCTGAACCAGTTCGGGGCCTTCATCACCGAGGATGAGGCGAACATGGCCCGCAGTCGTTCGGCCGAGGCCCGCACCCGCATCAACGAGGGCAACCCCGGCGACCTCAACAGCATCGAGGTGAACAACAAACTCCGCCACGACGCCGCGTACGCCGAGTTCCAGACCAACATGGAGCGGGCTCGCCGCGCTGTCGAGATGGGCTCCAGCGGCGACGCGATTGACCTGGTGGCGCAGGCCCGCCAGTCGATCAACGCCAGCCGCGAGTACTTCTCGCAGACCGAGTACGACCAACTCAACACGCAGGCCACCACGCTGCGGGCGGACATTGACCGTGCCGAGGGCGAGCGCCGCCGCCGCGAGATGGACTCCAACCTTCGGGAAATCCAGCGCGATGCCGAGTCTCAGCGGGTCGCGGCGCAGCGGCAGAAGGACATCAAGATCAACGAGTCCATCGCCCGCGTCCGCGCCCTTCAGAAGGAGATGAAGTACGACGAGGCGCTGCAGGTGTGCGATCAGATCCTGTTCCTGGACCCCATCAACCCCAGCGGGCTGGTGCTGCGCGATGTGATCCTCGACACCCAGGCCTATATGGAGTTCTTCCGCACGCAGGGGGCGAAGCAGCGGTCCTACACGGACCAGACGCTGGACAATCAGGCGGCAACCATCGCGCCCGGCGGCATCATCGACTACCCCTCTGACTGGCCCAAGGTCGTCTATAACCGCGGCGAGCCCGCCGCCTTCGCCGACGCCGAGGAGAACCGCCGCGTGCTCGCCACGCTGCAGAGCAAGCGCATCCCGGCCAACTTCAACGAGAACCCGCTGGAAGCGGTCGTCACGTACATCGAGCAGGTCGCTGCCGTTAACGTCGATGTGGACTGGCAGTCGCTTGAGTCCAAGGGCATCGAGCGCCAGACGCCCGTCACGCTCAAGCTGACGAACGTCACCATCGAGACTGTGCTTGACCGCGTGGTGGAGAAGGTCAGCCCCGACATCTCCAACGGCGCGGCGTGGACGATCAACAACGGCGTGCTGACCATCGCCAGCCGCGAGGTCATCAATAAGAGCAAGACGCTCGCCATCTACGACATCCGCGACCTGCTGATCGAGGTGCCCGATTACGCCAACGCCCCCGAGTTCGACCTGCAGAGCGTTCTGCAGAACCAGGGCGGCCGCGGCGGCGGCGGCGGCAGCCAGAGCCCCTT
>JBBSOF010000044.1:0-24419 GCA_038260025.1 Phycisphaerales bacterium | reverse complement strand
TCGTCACTTCGTCACTTCGTCACTTCGTCACTTCGTCACTTCGTCACTTCGTCACTTCGTCACTTCGTCACTTCGTCACTTCGTCACTTCGTCACTTCGTCACTTCGTCACTTCGTCACTTCGTCACTTCGTCACTGCGCCACTTCGCCACTTCGTCACTTCGTCACTGCCACTACGCCCCCACGCGGCCACGCCACTTGTCGAGCGCCGAATGCTGTGTCAGGTCGAACTTCAGTGGCGTTACGGTGATGCTGCCGCGCATCAGCTCATCGACGTCTGACCCCGCGTCGGTGCCGCGGAAGTCGAGGCCGCCGCCCGCGGCCCAGTAGTACGCCTCTCCGGACGGGCTCACACGCTCCTCATACTTGTCCACCAGCCCGTGCACGTTCATCGGGCACACGCGGATGGGAGGCATCGGCAGTTCCTCTGCGGTGCCCGCGGCATACGAGGCGGTGTCATACTTCGACCGCCGCTTCTCGCCCTCCTTCCATGCCTCCTCCGCGGCGGGCAGGTTGATGCTCAGACATTCATGCGGGCTGGGCAGGCCGTCCTTCAAGAGCAGGTCGAGCGTGCGGCGCGCCCATGCCGCGGCAACATCAAACCGCGGCCGCCCCTTGCCCAGGCGCAGGCTGACGGCAATCGAGGGCACGCCGAGGAACGCCGCCTCCAGCGCGGCCGCGACCGTGCCGGAATAGATGGTGTTGATGCCGCAGTTGGCGCCCGCGTTCATCCCCGAGATCAGCAGGTCCGGGCGCGAGCCCTCACCGAACCGCGCCGGCCAGATGTTCGCCACCGCGACCTTGACGCAGTCGGCGGGTCGGCCATCGACAGAGACGCCCTCCATCCGCTCGTTGATGGCGACCTCTCCGCTGAGCATGGGCGCGTGGAAGGTGACACCGTGGCTCGTGGCGGATTGCACGGTGAGCGGTGCGACGGGAAAGACCACCGAGCGGGGTGCGCGATGCACTGCCCCCCGGGAGGAGTCCAGCATCGGTCCGCCATGGCGGCCGTGGGCATCAATCAGGGCATCGAAAAGGGCCACAATCCCCGGGGCCCGTATTCCATCGTCGTTGGTCAGCAAAATTCGCATGCCCGCACGGTAGGGTGTGGCCCCCCGGAACGCCCGGGCAGGGGTGTAGCATTGCCCCTATGCCCCTCACGCCCCTGCGCCTGTACAACACCTTGACCCGCAAGGTCGAACCGTTCATCCCGGCCGACCCTGCGCACGTCACCTTCTACAGCTGCGGGCCGACCGTCTATGACGATGCCCACATCGGCAACTTCCGCTCCTTCCTCGCGGCAGACCTGCTCCGCCGCTGGATCGAAAGCCCGCTGTGCGAGTTGGCAACGGGTAGCCGCTCTCTCCGAGAGGGGTCTGTGCACCAGGGCCCGCGCCGCGTTACCCACGTGATGAACATCACCGATGTCGGCCACATGACCGACGATGCCGAGGGCGGCGAGGCGGGTGAGGACCGGATGGCGGTGGCGGGGCGGCGGATCGCGGAAGCCAAGAAGAGCGGCAAGCTGCCCACGGGCGCCGACATCAACCCCGGTGACCCGTACCAGATCGCACGGTTTTACGAGGGGCGGTTCAAGGAAGATGCGAAGAAGCTGGGGCTGAAGCTGGCGCTCGAGGCCGAGCGTGATGCGACGTTGATGCCCCGGGCGACGGACAACGTGCCGGGCATGATCACGGTGATCGCGCGCCTGATCGAGCGCGGGTATGCGTATGTCATCGGTGAGCCAGGGCAGCGCGTGGTGTACTTCGATGTGCAGAAGTTCAGCAGTTATGGCCGCCTCAGCGGCAACACGCTCGATGCGCTGCGCACCGGCGCGGGCGGCAGGGTTGCCGCGGAAAACCAGGCCCGCAAGCGCCACCCGGCGGACTTCCTGCTGTGGAAAGAGGATCAGTCGCACATCATGAAGTGGGATTCGCCCTGGGGCGCGGGGTACCCCGGCTGGCACATCGAGTGCACGGCGATGAGCGTGTCGCGTCTCCTGGGTGGCCAGCCGCTCCGCGGCGGATCCGGCGTTTCCGCCCCTGACGCAAACCTGCTTTCGACCTTCGCCGCGCCCAACGCCCGCCCCATTATCGACCTGCACTCCGGCGGCGAGGACAACATCTTTCCGCACCACGAGTGCGAGATTGCGCAGTCGGCGTGCTGCTTCAACGCGCACCCAGAGGGGGCTTCGTTCGCGTCGATGTGGTTCCACCCGCGCTTCCTGCTGGTGGAGGGGGCGAAGATGAGCAAGAGCAAGGGGAACTTCTTCACGGCGAGGGACTTGTTCGCGAAGGGCATCGAGCCCGCGGCGCTGCGGCTTGAGCTCATCAAGACGCACTACCGCAGCAACGCCAACTTTACAGAGCAGGGGCTGAAGGACAGCCAGCGATTCGTCGAACGCTGCCGCAGGTACATCGGCGAGACTGAGAAGAATCTGGCGGCAGAGTCTGGCGCGGCCGATGCGGCCAAAGCCGACTTCGCGGCATCGATGTCGGACGATCTCAACATCGCCGGCGCGGTCGCGGCGGTGAATGTGCTGATCGGCTCGCCCGCCACGAAGGAGGGTGTCGCGGCCCTTCGCCTCTTCGATGCCGTGCTGGGGGTGCTGGAGCTTGAGGCCCCTGCCTCCACCACCAGCGATATCGGACTCTTCGCCCCCGGAGTGGACCCCGACCCTGCCGTCATCGCCAAGCTGGAAGAGCGGCGGTCGGCCCGCGCCGCGAAAGACTTCAAGCGGTCGGATGTGATCCGCGATGAGCTGCTGGCGATGGGGTACGCGATCAAGGACGTGGCGGGAGGCAAGGTGGAAGTGCGACGGGCGTAGCCGTATTCCCATACGGTGCCTACCATACTCCCGTATGAAGACGACAGTCGAGATTCCCGACACGCTGTTCCGCCAGCTCAAGCAGCGTGCCCAGCGCGAGAATGTCTCGATGCGCGAGTTGATCCAGGCCGCGCTCCTCCGCTTCCTGGCTCCGCCGCCCGAGAAGGGTAAACCATTCAAGCTGAAGGACGGCTCCTTCAAGGGCAACGGCCTGGTCGAAGGAGTTTCCGGTTGGGAGCAGATTCGCGACCTGATCTACGAAGGCCGCGGCGGGTCTGCCCCATGATTGCGGTCGATACCAACATCCTGGTGTATGCCCACCGGAGAGATTCGCAATGGCACGAGCCCGCCGCGGCGTGCATCCGCGGCCTTGCCGAGCAACCGCGATCATGGATGATCCCCTGGCCCTGTGTGCACGAGTTCCTGGCGGTGGTAACCCGCGCGGGCATATTCAAAACGCCGACGCCGCTGGCTGCGGCGCTCCATCAGGTCGAGTTGTGGATGGCTTCACCCAGCCTGACAGTCCAAGCGGAGACTGACCGACACTGGCCGCTGCTGCACAACCTGCTCACGACGGGCAAAGCGACGGGCGGCAAGGTCCACGACGCCCGGATCGCTGCCATCTGCATGGGCGCCGGGGTCTCAACGCTCTATTCAGCGGACCGTGACTTCTCGCTGTTCCCCGCGATCAAGCTGCTGAACCCGCTGCTCACCCCCCGTTGATTACACCCCGCGCTAGTTCCACTCCGCGCGTGCCTCTTCCAAGTCCCTCTGGAAAGCACCGCTCTTCATGAGCGCATCCGCTACCGCGTCGCCCAGGGCCATGCCCGAGATCACATCTGTCGGGTAGTGGACGCCCGCGATGACACGGCCCAGGGCCACCCGCCGGGCCACGGTGCGGAACTCGTCCTTTTTCGCCGGTGCAAGCTCGCTGAGCATGCGGGCCCACAGCATTGCGTGCGTCGAGTGGCCGCTGGGGTATGAGCGGCTGGTAGGCATATCGAGAAGCATGGAGATGCGGTCATCCTGTGCCGCGGGGCGATCGCGGTTGAAGTCGTCCTTCGATGCCTTTGTCGCCGTGCCGCAGTCGTCGTTCACTTTCTTCATGAAGGCTCTGGTTTTGGGGTGCTTTGCAACATCAAACCCCGGCACCACCTCCGCGGCCATCTTCTCCCAGTTGATCTTGTCATCGTTCTTGGCGCGGTCCAGCGCTGTTTGAGAGGCTTCCGCGCGGATGGCGAGGAGCAGGTCTCCTTCGGCGCGGGTCATGGCCGACTTTGTCGGCGTCGGCCGCGGCAGCAGGGCTGCGTAATCAAAACGCTCGGATGGCAGATAGTTGAGCGGCTTGGGCTGCTTGGTGCGTTTCTCCGCCTGCGGCGCCGGGGCGGTGGGCTGAACAACCGCCATCGAACTCTGCCGCGCCTCGTGGCACGCGGCCAACGCGCTGGCCATGATGCCGGCCAGCAAGAACCCTGCCGCACGCCTGTAGATTGGTACCACCGATGCACCCTCCAAGTGTTCGCTTGCTCCGACACGATCCCCGGGTAGAAGGCTTCTACCGCGCCCGCTTGCTCATGAACTCCAGCACATCGATCTTGCTGATGATGCCGACGATGCGGTTGTTGTCTACGACCACGCCCACCTGGTCGGTCTCGAAGATGCGGAACAACTCTTCGATGCGGGCCTTGGGGTAGATGAGCCCGCCGATGGGGCAGCAGATGGTTTTCGCGGCGCTGTCGGCGGTTACGGTGCCGTTCTGCAGGCCCCGCAGCACATCCACCTCGTGCACCATGCCTGTCGGGTGGCCGGTACCATCGACGATGGGCACCTGCGAGATGCCGTGCTCTTTGAGCATGGCGATGATCTGGCCGACGCTCTTGTCGGGCGATGCGGAGATGATGGGCTTCTTGGGCATCGTTGCCAGGATGTCCTCGACCGCGCCCAGATCGTGATCGCCGCCCAGGAAGCCGTAGTCCTTCATCCACGCGTCACTGAGGAACTTGGTGGTGTAGCGGGTGGCCGAATCTGGCAGCACGGTGACGATGGTCTTGCCAGCGCCCACTTCCTTGGCGATCTCGACCGCGACGTGCACGTTGCTGCCCGATGAACCGCCGCAGAAGAGGCCTTCCTCACGCACCAGGCGGCGCGCCATCAGGAACGACTCCTTGTCGTTGACCTGGCGGAACTCATCGCACACCGAGTAGTCCATGGCGTCGCAGAGGATGTCCTCGCCGATACCCTCGACCTTGTAGACATGGGGGGTGGGCATGGTTTTGGTGTAGAAGTAGTGGTAGTGCACGCTGCCGATGGGGTCGGCGCCCACCACGCGGATGTGCGAGGCCTTCTTCTTGAGGAAGCGGCCCACGCCGCTGACGGTGCCGCCGGTGCCCGAGCCCGCGACGAAGATGTCGAACTTGCCGCCCGTGTCGGCCCAGATCTCCGGGCCGGTGGAAAGCTCGTGGGCCTCGATGTTCAGCTGGTTGTGGTACTGGTTGACGTAGAAGGCGTTGGGCGTCTCGCGGGCGATGCGCTTGGCCGTCTCCACATAGTGCTGCGGCGAATCGCCGGGCACATCCGTCGGCGTGATGACCACCTCGGACCCGAAGGCCTTGAGCATGTTGACCTTCTCAAGGCTCATCTTGTCGGGCATCGTGAACACGGTGCGGTAGCCCCGCACCGCCGCCCACATCGCCACACCCTGCCCGGTGTTGCCGGAGGTGTTCTCAACGATCGTCGCGCCAGGCTTGATCAGCCCCTGCTTCTCGCTCTCGTTGAGAATGTGCACCGCCATGCGGTCCTTGATGGAGCCGGTGGGGTTCATGTACTCGCACTTGACGAGGACGGTTGCCGCGCCCTTGGGCACGACCTTGTTCAGCTTTACCAGGGGTGTGTGGCCAACGGCTTCAAGGATCGAGGGATATTGCGGCAAGGGGAGCCTCCGGGCCCGCGCTGCGCGGGCGGCCCGATTCTACGGCCTGGCCCCTGATGGTGCCTCCTCCGAACTGGGTGATTGCTCAGCAGTTGCCGCCCGCCAGCACGCGGAAGAAGGCCTCGATGTCGGCGTCGGTGCCCGTATCGCCATCGCCATCAAAGTCTGACCCGCCGGCGAAGCAGGTGGCGCAGCAGTCCCCGCCCAGGCAGGCGAAGAAGGCTTCGATATCGGCATCGGTGCCGATGTCTCCATCGCCGTTGAAGTCTGCCGTACCGCACAGCGGGGTGGTGATGATGAACGTCCATGAAGACGCCCCACCGGCGAGCCCATCGCCCGTCGGGAATGCATCGCCGGCCACCAGCTGCGTACCGGGGTACTCGCCGTCGAGCGCGGCACCGCCTGACACTGCCGTCACAGTCGGGGCGACTGTCAGCGTGTACACGCCGGGCGACAGAGGGGCCGTCGGCGTCACCGTGGCCGTCTGGGTCGCGGGGCTGTACGCGAAGGTCGAGGCGACCTGGCTGGTGGAGGGAGCGGGGCCCACCAGCGTCATGCTTGGCGCGGTGATGCTGACGGGCTCGCTGAAGGTGACGGTCACGTCATCAACAATCGATGCCTCCGCGGCAGAGAGCGGGGCGGGGCTTGCAGCGATGATCTTCGGGGGGCCGGCCTGGTATGCCTCGCTGCCGACGGCGGTGGTGCGCAGGATCCACTGGAACTCATCGAGCGCCACGCCCGTCACGGGGCTGTCGGCGGGCACCAGGAAGTGCTGTGTCCGTGCGGTGTTGTTCAGGGCCACTGTGGCGCTGCCTGCCGCGGTGTCCACGCGCAGATCAACGGGGAAGGCGAAGACGCCCGCCGGCGCGCCGGCCCCGGGCCACGTTGCGTTCTGCGTCTGGCGCAGGCTGATGCGCAGGTAGTCGCTGCCGTTAATGGTCACGGGCTGCGTGCCCATGGTGTAGGCCGGAGCGCCGATGCCATACACGCACTGCTGGAAGAACTGGATGAGGTCGCGCCCGCTGACGCCGGAGGCCACGGTGGCGAAGTCATCCGTCGTCGCGCCCGAGCCCTGGAAGGCGGCGCGGTAGGTCTGCAGAATCTGATAGAAGGTGGAGTCGCCCACGATGTGCCGCAACTGGTGCAGCGCCCACGCGCCCTTGTTATAGGTGTAGTTGCTGCTGAAGATGCGGCCCATGTCGGCCGTGTCGTACACGTACACGCTGTTGCTGGTGGGGCTCGGCTTGCGGCTGAGCATCGAGTCGAGGTAGGCGGGCAGGCCTGAAGAGCCCGGGGCGTGCTCGGCCCACAGGCATTCGGTATATGTTGCGAAGCCCTCGTTGAGCCAGATGTCGGACCATGTCTTGCAGGTGACGTTGTCGCCCCAGTACTGGTGGCCCAGTTCGTGGGCCGTCACGCCCTCGTTCCAGGTGCCTTGGCCCGTGTTGGTCTGGTGCTCCATGCCGCCGCCGAAGTTGAACTGGTAGATGCCGTACTTCTCATTGACGAAGGGGTACTCGCCGTAGAACGGGCGGTACGCCGCCATCATGTCGAGGCACTTCTCCCACTGGTAGCGGTTGAATGGGCTGTCCGACGCGGGGTCGATGTTGAACTCGACGGGCATCGTGCCCGTGCCGCCGCCATCGAGCGGGTAGGAGTACGTCTGCGTCCACGTGTTGTACACGCGGCTGTTGAAGCACACGAGGTAGGTCGATGTGGGGTAGTTGGTCACCCAGCGGTACTTGCTCTTGCCGCCGGCCACGGGCGTAATGCTCTGCAGCAGCCCGTTGGACACCGTGCGGAACGCCGACGGCGCCGTGACCGAAAGATCAACCGTCGCCTTGTCGGAGTTATCGCCGGGGAGGAACACATCGCCGTCCTTCACCGGCCACCATGTCGCGGCAAAGTACGCCTCGCTGAGCGTCTCGACGGAGGTGGGTGAGACCTCGATGGACCCGAAGCCGCGTGAGACGGCGGTGCCGCTGTAGGCGATGCGCACCGTGAACTCCTCGCCCGTGTTGTACGCCCGGTCCAGCGTGACCCGCCGCGCGTAAGAGTTGGCGGGCGGCGTGGTGGCGCTCGCGGGCGTGGTGCCGTTGAGCAGCACCTGGCTCACGGTGTAGTTGTTCCGCAGCAGAAACGTGAACTGCGTCAGCCCGTTGACCAGCGAGCGCACGTGGATGGTGTTGCTGCCCGAGATGACCTCGGTGGTAGGGTTCACCTCAATATCCAATGTGTAGCCCAGCACATCGGTGTCGGTGAGCGCCTCGCGCTGGCCGTAGCCGGGCGCAGCGGCGGCAGGGGGCTGCCCGTCGCACACGGGCAGCCCAGCCGCGGCACGCAGGCGCAGGGCGTGTGACTTTCCGCACCCGCACGTCTCGGCGGCCTCGGGCTCGGCGCTGACGACTTGCGCATACACGGGAGAAGCCAGCAACGCTGCCGCGAGAATCATGGATCGCATGAAGAAGCACCCCTGTAAGGAAAAGAAAAGACGCAGGCGCGACGTTAGCCGCGGCTGCGCAGGAAGGTCAATCAGCAGTTGCCGCCCGCCAGCACGCGGAAGAAGGCCTCAATGTCGGCATCGGTGCCGACATCACCGTCTGCATTAAAGTCCGCACCGCCGGGGAAGCAGGTGGCGCAGCAGTTGCCGCCCAAGCACGCGAAGAAAGCTTCGATGTCGGCATCGGTGCCGATGTCGGCATCGCCGTCAAAGTCGGCGGTGCCGCAGGAGGAAACCTGGTCCCCAAGCGAACCGTCGCTGTTGACGTTCTGAACCTGGATGTCACTGCCATTGCCGGCGTTGCCCCAGGCGAAGATGGCGAAGCCCGCGGTGCTGAGGCACGATGTCAGCCGTGACTTGCTCACCACGGTGGAGGAGATCTGTTCGACGAAGGGGACGGACTGGTTGTCAAGAACCTTGGATGCAAACACGACGTGCCCGCCCGGGCGCGTATCAAGCCCGCCCACGACCGTACCGCCATCGACAGCAAGGCACTGGATGAACGACGGCTGGTTCGTGTTGGGGGCGATGATCTCGACGCCGGTGTTGCCCCACAGGCGCGTGCCCGCGGCATCGAACGACTGCGCGAACACGCTGTAGTTGCCCTGTGTGGGGTTTGCGCTCTCGCTGGAAGCCAGGTAGTAGCGCTGGGTTACGGGGTTGTACGCGGCGACGCCATCCAGCCGGATGCGCCCGGGATTGAGGGCCGTGAAGGCGTTCGACACACCGTTCATCTGGAACTGCAGCGAGCCATCGGCATGGATGTGCTGGATGTAGGCGTTGCGGGGACCGGCATTCTCATACCAGCCGATGATGACGCCGCCGCTGCCGTCGGACAGCAGCGGGGGGAAGTAGCCGTTCTGGATCGAGCCGCCCTGGGTGGCGCTATAGGTGCCCGTGCCTGTTGCCGTCGTGTACATCTCGCCGGGCGCGGGCATATAGACCACGACGCCAGTGACGGGGCCCAGCGGGTTGGCGACGGGCGTGGGCGTCCACTGCGGCGCGCCCTGGCCGTTGTACTTCATAGCGAGCAGGTACTTGCTCGAGAGTGAGCTGGTATTGAACGCCCGCTCCCACAGGATGATGTATGAGCCATTGTCCGACGCTTCGATGTCTGAAACTTGCGTGTAGTGCCCCGGCTCGGAGACGCTGATGCCATTACCGGAGAACCGCGGCACGCCGATGTCGCTAATCACCTGCATCGCCCAGCCAGTGGGCGAGGTGGATCCGTCGGTCCATGTGAGGGCGAAGTCGCCATCGGTGAGCTGCGTGATGTGGGGCGGGCCCTTGAACGTGCTGCCGCTGGTGAGCGTGACGCCGTGAGGGCCCCATAGCAGCGCGCCCGCCGGGCTCACCCGCTGCACGGAGATCTGCTGGGGCGAGCCCGACACGCCGCCGTCGTCGTTGTAGGTGATCACGGCGTTGCCGTTGATGTCGACGATCAGCTCATAGTCCTGCGTGGAGCTAACGGCGCGGTCGGCGATGAGCAGCCCGTTGTGGGCCCACTGCTCAACCCCGTGTACATCCAGACGCTGGAGGTACACGTCGTACCCGCCCGTGGAGTTGTCGTACCACGCCATGTACGCGCCCCCGTCCGCGGTGGGGCGGACCTTGGGCTGGACTTGATCGCCGTTGCGGTCGGCAACGGTGAGATTGTTCGCGGCATCGGAACTGTACTGCGCCAGCGCGGGCGTGCCGGCAAGGGCGGCGATCGCGCATACCCAGGCCGCGGGTGGGACGATGGACTTCAAGGCAACCTTCCTCTCTTGTTCGGTGATGCCGGGCAGAACCGCTCCCGTGGACATATCGGCAGCGAACCCACGGCCCGGCGTCGCGGGTTTGGGCAAGTCTATCCGAAGGGCCGGAAAATGAGATGCAAAAAAGACGACGCCGCGGTTATCAGCCGCGGCGTCGAGTCAAAGGACTACTGGAGGAAGAATCAGCAGTTGCCGCCCGCCAGCACACGGAAGAAGGCTTCGATGTCGGCATCGGTGCCCACATCGCCGTCGCCGTTGAAGTCTGCCCCGCCGGGGAAGCAGGTGGCGCAGCAATCCCCACCCAGGCAGGCGAAGAAGGCCTCGATATCGGCGTCGGTGCCGACGTCGCCATCGCCGTTGAAGTCTGCATCGCCGCAGCCGCCGCCGGGGGCGACCACGTTGACAATCACTTCGTCGGTGTTGGTGGCGCCGCCGTTATCAAAGACGGTGAGGGTGATGGTGTGGCTGCCCTGGGCCAGCGGCACGACGGCAGTGGGGCTGCCGGACTGGGCGAGCAGCGTGGCGCCCTCCTCCCAACGGAAGATGCTCAGCGTGCCGTCGGAGTCGCTGCTGGCCGATGCGTCGAGTGTGACGCTCTCTGACCCGCTGTTGTCCAGGTCGACCACGTTCTGATCGGGGCCAGCGTTGGCAACCGGGGCGGCGTTGCGGCGGCCAAGGTTGCCGGTGTCGGTCATGAAGCGGAACGAGGTGTCATCGGGCTGCTGCGCCTTGATGAGGTAGTAGTACTGCACGCCGGGCGTCGCCGTGGTGTCGTCAAACGATGTCACCGGGGCGTTGACCGTCGCCAGCGTGGTGCCGCCGAAGGTGGCGTTGTTGAGGTTGCGGTAGACCTGATAGGCCGTGGCGTCGGGCACCGCGGGCCAGGTGATGCGAACCTTGTCGGTGAACGTGCCCAGGGAGGCGGACGCGGCGAGCGAAGTGGTGCGGATTGCCACGTTGATCTTGTAGCACTGCGCGCTGGAAGCGCCAGGCGCCGAAACCTTGATGTAGTTGACGCCCGTCACGGACATCAGGCCGCTGATGACCTCGGCGCTGCCCGCGGCAGTGTCGTCGCTGGTGCGCAGCAGCGAGGAGCCGTTGGTTTTGTACACATCCAGCCGCAGATTGCCCGCCGTCAGGGCGTTCATGTTGATGGTGTTGTTATTGCACTGAGAGTCCTGCCCCCAGTTGGCATAGCTGCTGCCGAAGGGCGTCACGGTGATGTCCACCAGGCGGGGGTCCGCCACTTGAAAGCTGAACCAGTCGGTCTTGGTGCCGCCCTCGATCGACAGCTCGGTGGTGTTGGCGACGGTGGGGGCGGGGATGGTGCCCAGCAGGATGCTCTGGCCGGGGTTCATCAGCCCAAGCTCGGTGGCCTGGCCAAAAGAGTTGTTGGGCTCGTAGGGGTCGCCGTAGTTAGCCTGGCCGGCGCGGGCGTCATCCTGCTGCGGGCCGTCGAAGCTGGTCGAGAGGAACGGCTCCATCAGCTTGGAGTTGTTGATGGGGCACACGTGATTGAAACCCAGGCCATGGCCGTGCTCGTGCATCACGGTGTTGCGGAGGAATCGCCAGTTGCTCCCCGAACTGTTCCACCCCTCGGAGGAGTCGATCACCATGTCGCCGTTCTGCGGGAACTGGTTGTACGCCAGCACATTGTTCGCCCCGTCGATGGGGTGCATGGCGATGCGGACCTCGCCGCGGAATGTGCCTGCGCCGTTGCCCCATCCGGCGCCGTCGTCCCAGTCGTTGAGCGCAGCATTACGCACGCGGGTGTAGTGCACGCCCGTCAGCGCCTCCCACCGAGCGAAGCACGCCTCAAACTGCGCGATCCACTGTGCACGCCCGCCCTGCGAAGCGAACAGCGTGTCCATGCGCGAAAATAGTTGGCTCGGCGAGGTCACCTCGCCGCTGACCCCGCCGCCGGGGATGCTCAGGCCGTCTGGCACAAAGCTCCATGTCAGGTTGATTGGGTCACCGGCGCCGCCGCCAAGGTTCCAGCGGGCACCGATCTGGTACCGGCTCTGATAGCCGGCGCGCATCGCCGCCTCAACCTGGGCCAGCACTTCGGCCGATGTGCCCGGAGCGCAGCAGGCGGAGAACGGCCCGCGATCTTCGGGGTCGCCGCTCTCAATGATGCCATGGATGTTCGGCTTGCCCATCTCGGAAAAGGTGCGGCCGTCCTGGAATGAGATGTCAACCTTGCAGAAGTTGTCGGCCTGAAGGGGCAGCGTGGAGCCCCACGCCGAGCCCGCGATCGCCGTCAACGTCAGCAGGGCGACGCCCCCAATACGCGAAGTGCCGACAGTGCGGCGCACAGCAAACTTGGTCATCGAGAGCTCCGTTCAAGAAAGGGCAGAGATGCACGAAAGATCTGGAAGGGGTTGCCGCGCCGGCCGCGAAGGACTGCTCAACCCATACCGCCGAAGAACCCCGGAATCGGGAAACAAGGAATCGAGATCAGAATAATCGCAGAACGCCGCAGCACAACCCCCTATTTCCCCTTATCAACCCCATTCGGCCCCCATAGGCCCTTAGTTTCGCTCTAAGTCCGCTTCCAGTAATTTTTCCCGGTGAAAACCCCCCAGCCTTCCACCAACTCCCGGCTGGAGATGCCGTGTCGGCTATCGGACCATCGGGATGCAAACACTTTGGCACCGGCTGAACTCAGCAGTTACCGCCTGACAGCACGCGGAAGAACGACTCAATATCCGCATCGGTCCCGACATCGCCGTCGCCATTGAAGTCGGCGCCCAGGTGCCAGCAGTTGGGGCAGCAGTCCCCACCCAGGCAGGCGAAGAAGGCCTCAATATCACCGTCGGTCCCTGTGTCGCCGTCGTTATTAAAATCTGCGGTGCCGCACGTGGGCTCACACGCATCAGGATCGCCGTTACCGTTGCCGTCGAAGCAGTTGGTGCCGGGGCCCTTCCAGGCTCCGCCCGCGCCGGCGCATGTAACGCTTGTGGTGACAAAGCAGAAACCCGTGGGTGTGCAGCACGCGCCGATGGGCTGCGGGCAGTTGGCGTTGGCGCACGTGGTGCCGTTGCCGCTGTACACGCCGGACTGGGCCAGGCACTGCGCTGCGCTGACGCCCTCTACACAAGCGCCATTAGGCAGGCAGCACGCGCCGACGGGGCAGGAGTTGCCGGCGCCGCACACCGAGCCCTCGCCATAGAAGGTGCCGCCCGCGCCGGTGCAGTTGGCCGCGCTCGTCAGGAAGCAGAAGCCGTTGCTGGTGCAGCACGCGCCCGAGGCGGGCGGGCATGGGTCATCGCAGGTCGTGCCTTGGCCGCGGAACGTGCCCCCCTGGCCCACGCACGCGGCCTGGGTCACGCTCGAGGCGCAGCCGCCGCTGGGAAGGCAGCACGCGCCCAGCGGGCATGTGTTGTTCGCCCCGCACACTGTGCCTTGGCCGGCGAACGTGCCGCCGCTGCCGCCGCAGTCGATTGCGCCCACCACCGCGCAGAAGCCGGTGGGGAAGCAGCAAGCGCCCTGCGGCTGGGGGCATGAGATCGACCCGCAGGCGGTGCCATCTCCCTGGTACACGCCGCCCAGCGAATCGCACTCGCTGATGATCCGCACCTGGCACTGCCCCGCCACGCAGCATGCGCCCACGCCGGGATTGCAGTTCGCGCCCGACCACGTCGCCCGCATCACCCAGTCTCCCCGCGGGCGGCAGCCTGAGAAGCACGACGAGCCGATCACGATGTCGCCCTGCAATGAACTGAAGCGGGCCCACCCGCCGTTGGCGGGACATCCCCCGCTGCCGCAGTTCAAGCCGAAAAGCCAGTTGAGGTTGGGCTGGCTGAGTTGGCTGTAGTTGTTGCAAATGGAGGCTGTGTTGTCCGTCACCGGGAAGGCATTGCAGCACGATGCCGGGGCCGTCGTGCAGGGGTTGCCCGTCTGGTTGTTGTGCTGATCGATGCGGAAGGCAACCGTGAACTGGTTGCTGCCATTATTCGGGATGAACAACTGCTCCGGGTCGCCCGGGTCGATTACGAACTGAAGGTTCACGCCGTTGGTGCCGGGCCCCATGCGGAGGTGCGGCAGGATCAGATCATCAGACGAGAACGTATCGATCAACTGCCCGTTGGTCGGCGTGCCCGCATAAAACAGCACGCTCCAATGGGTTACCGTTGACACCGTCGCGTTCATGGTGGCGAAGATCGCCTCCGCGGAGACGATCTTGATCGGGAACTCCGCGGCAGGCACCGTGTACGTTTGCGCCAGCAGTTCGCCCTGTGCAAAGCCGCCCTGCGCCGCATAGGTTCCGCCGTTGAAGCTCGCGTTGGTGTGCGTTGAAATCTGGTCGCACAGGCGCGGTGCGTACACGGGCGTGATGTTGCCCGTGGAAGACACGCGCAGCACATCCACATGATCCAACTGAACCGCCTGCTCCGAGATCGAGCGGGCTTCTTGAGCCTGCGCGATGCTGGAGCCGACCGCCAGGAGAGAGAGCAGTGCTGCCGCGAAGCAGCGGGCTGCGAGCCGCCGGGGAGCAGAAATAGGCATGGGAAACTCCGATAGAGTTGGCTGCGCCGCCCGAGGAGCGGCCCCGCGAACATACCACGCGATCGCGCCGGGTGAAAGCACATTCAGAACCGTTCTTCATCCGTACCCGTGGCTCCGCATGTTCCCGGTCGTTGGCAACGCAACCCCGGGTGAACTTGGGGGCTCGAGCCCGTTCATCGCCCAAGACCGAGAATCGAGCGGGAACTTTCAAATTTTCTGCAATATCCGCTTGTGTGAAATCTGATCGTCGCCGATGCTCGTACCGGAAGCCGACCCCGCGCTCGCGGGCCTGTGGCATTTTTGTCGTCCTGTGGTTTTGTACTTGGTTTCGTTCTTGGGGCCGGTTTTTCCGGACCCGTCACTGCGGAAGTTCCCGCTAAAGAGAGGGTTCGTGAACGAGCACACGATTGACGCCGGTTCCCCTGTCTCTACCCCCAGCCCTGCCCCTTCGCGCCGCAGGCGCGCCCGTGCCTTTGTCGAGGGCGCGTGGATCGGCCTGCTGGCCGTCGGCTCGGTGGCGGTTGCCGTTGCCGTCGCGGGCATCAATACCACCCGCCAGGACTTCTTCACCCCCGGCACACAGGCCAACCAGATGCAGCAGCCGCTGCTTACGGCCATCAACTGCTCCAACTGCCACGCCTACTACAACGAAGACATCGAGCCTTACACCAACTGGTCTGCCAGCATGATGGGCCAGGCTGGGCGGGACCCCATCTTCCACGCCTGCCTCGCCATCGCGAATCAGGATGCAGAGTTCGCGGGCAACTTCTGCCTCCGCTGCCACAACCCCGCCGGGTTCCTGAACGGCCTTGACGACCCCACCGGCGCCGACATCCCGCTGTACGGCGTGGAGTCCCAGGGCGTGTCATGCTCCATCTGCCACCGCATGGCGAACCCGGAATATGTGAATGGCCAGAGCCCGGTGCAGGACCTCGAGGTGCTCGACAGCATCGCCTCGACGCCCACTGTCAACCCCGGTAACGGCAGCATGGTCGTGGACCCCAAGGACCGCCGGCGCGGGCCCTTCGTGCTCGAGGTCAACCCTCACCAGTGGCTTGAGTCCCCCTTCCATACCGATTCGGCGCTGTGCGCCACCTGCCACGAGGTCTCCAACCCCGCGTACTCGCGCCAGCCTAATGGCACCTACGCGCTCAACGCTCTTGATGCTCACCACCCCACGGGCAACAAGTACGACGAGTTCCCCATCGAGCGAACCTACAGCGAGTGGCTCAACAGCTCTTTCGCGCAGGGCCCCATCGACATGGGCGGCCGCTTTGGCGGCAACATCACGGCCGTCAGCTCCTGCCAGGACTGCCACATGCCCAGCGGCGTGGGCACCGGCTGCGACCCCGGCTTTGGCACCACCCCCCGCCCGCACCTGCCCAAGCACTACTTCAACGGCTCTAACACGTGGGTTCTCCGCGCTGTCCGCACGCTCTATGACGATTCGGTCACCGACACCACGCCCGAGAGCGTCGAGGCGTCCATCGCCCGCGCGGTCGAGATGCTCCAGCTCGCGTCTGATGTTTCGCTGACCACCGCGGGCGACCTGCTTACCGTGCGCATCATCAACCAGACGGGCCACAAGCTCCCCACGGGCTATTCCGAGGGCCGGCGCATGTGGATCAACGTCAAGTTCTTCGACGCCGCCAACACGCTTATTGCCGAGCGCGGTGCCTACGACCCCGCCACCGCCATCTGCAGCACCGGCGACACCAAGGTGTACGAGATGGAGCTGGGCCTCGACGCCGCCGTTGCCGCGCTCAGCGGCAAGCCCGAGGGCCCCGGCTTCCACTTCGCGCTCAACAACGTCCGTTACAAGGACAATCGCATCCCGCCCCGCGGCTTCAGCAACAGCGCCTTCGCCAACGTGCAGGCAGACCCCATCGCCTACTCCTACGCCGATGGCCAGTACTGGGACGACACCACCTACACCATCCCCTCCGGCGCGGCCCGCGCCGATGTCCGCGTGTATCACCAGGTCACCACCAAGGAATACATCGAGTTCCTCCGTGACAACAACGTCACCAACACCGCCGGGCAGATCGCCTATGACCAGTGGGTGCTCCACGGCAAGAGCGAGCCCACCGAGATGGACTTCGCGACTGTCGCCATTGTCACCTGCACCGCCGACTTCGACGGCGATGGCGACATCGGGACTGATGCCGACATCGAAGCCTTCTTCGCGTGCCTGGGTGGCAACTGCTGCGCCACCTGCCCGCCCGATGCCGACTTCAACCACGATGGCGATGTCGGCACCGATGCGGATATCGAGGCGTTCTTCAGGGTGCTGGCGGGTGGGGACTGCTGAGGAAAACGTAAAGCGTAAGCCTAAAACGTACATGCAGATGAGGGGCCGTGGCATGTGGATGCCGCGGCCCTTTTCGCGCGCATGCATGATGGATGGGGCTCTTGGCAGTTGCGTGCCTCAAACCAAACTTTGAGAATCGTGTGGCTTTCAGGGGGATTGGGCGCATATTCCCATGTCTCATCGCGCCATCTGCGGGTCCGGTAAAGGGGAACTTCATCTTGCCGCGTCATGGTCTGCTTTTGTCGGCGGTTGGTGTGGCCTTTGGGGCGGTGTGCTCCGCGGCAATCGCAGACCCGGGCGACTCCATCGACTTCGTGACCATCGGCGCTCCCGGCAATCCGGGGCAGGTGACCGCTAACCCTAACGAACTTGCCAACGGGCGCGGCGGGGTGGCGTACGAGTACCGCATCGGCCGGATGGAAGTGACCACGGCGCAGTGGGTGGAGTTCTTCAACGCCGCGTTCGCGCGGCCGCAGAGTGAGTGGATCCCTTTCGTTCCTAACGGTGGGATCTTCTGGGGCGCGACCCCCACTACTCCGACAGTGCCGGGGGGGCTGCGGTGGACGGTGACCCCCTCGAACGCCAACAGGCCGGTTGGTGATATCACCTGGCGTACGGCCGCGATCTACTGCAACTGGCTGCACAACGGGGGCGGGACCGACCGCAGCGCGTTCCTGACCGGGGCGTATGACATCAGCACGTTCGGCTACACGGGGACGATCGGCAACATCTTTACGGACCAGACCACGCACTCGCCGGAAGCGCGGTACTGGATACCGACGTGGGATGAGTGGATCAAAGCCGCGCACTACGACCCAAACAAGAATGGTCCGGGTCAGGGCGGGTACTGGGAGTTCCCCAACGCAAGCGATGTGCCCCTGATCTATGGGCCGCCGGGTGTGGGACAGGCCAACTCTGGGTACAACAACCCCAGCCCCTTTGGGATTCCCCTTGGCAGTTACCCGGGCGAGCAGAGCCCCTGGGGGCTGCTGGATGTCGCGGGGGAGACTGCCGAGTGGACCGAAGAGGTGCGGACACTTCTGGATGGCGCTCGATATCGCATCTATGAAGGATCGAGTTGGGGACAGAGCGCCGTCGGCGCACGGAATGATGATCGCGCTGGTGAGCGGGCTGGAGACCAGTTTCCGAGCGCGTTCGGTATTGATTACGGGTTTCGTGTCGCATCCTCCATCCCATCGCCAGGAACGTATGCGCTTGGCGTTGGTGCGTTGACCATTTTTAGCATGCGAAAAAGACGGGGTTGTGTGTCGCCGACATGCAGTTTTTGCTTCGTGCCTCCTCAGCACTGAAAAAAAGTGGTTGATGCATTGTCAGGCAATCGCGGCAGCGTCAAGCAGTCGGGTTTTCACTTCTCTCTACGTGCCCCTGCAATCTCTCGCACCATCGCCAGCGCAGGCTGAAAGACTTCCTCTCCGCGGTCTGAGTTTGCGATCGCCGCGAACACCACCTGCCGCGCGGGGATGACATTCAGCAGCGCGCGGAGGCCGGGGCGGTGGCCGTGGTGGTCCAGCGTCATTGGCTCAAAGCCGCGGACGCGGTGGATTCCGAGCGAGAACGTGGAGATCGGGTTGCGGACCCGGTGCAGCCTGAACATCAACGCGGCAAGGTCTGTGCGGAGCACACCGCCGGGCTGCCCTGCCGCATCCTGCTGGAGGCGCTGCATCATGTGTGCCACTTCCGCGGTGCTTGCAACGAGCCCGGAGGAAGCGAGTGCAATGGTCCGCTGTGTCTCGATGGCTTCCCCGCCGACATGGTGGCCACAGCCCAGCGCTTCGTCACTGGTCCCGGCGAACGTGCAACCCAGGCGCATCGGTGCGAATAGCAGCCGCTCTGCCAGGGCGGGGAAGGGTGTGCCCAGCACCTCTTCAAGCGACAACTCCAGCAGGGCGTAGTTGAGCCCTGAGTAGCGCGTTTTGTAGCCGGGCTCGCGATCCAGGCGCGGCACGCCAAGCGGCCCTGCCGCGCCCGCCAGCGCCTCGCGCACGCTCACCGGCGGGTGTTCCGTGCAGACATGCGGCATGTTCTGGTCCGCAACGCCCGAGGCGTGCGCCAGCAGCGCGCGCACCGTGATCTGGTTGAGGAGCTCCGCCGGGTGGTCTGCCAGCGAAGCGATGCCGCCCAGCACATCACCCAGCGGCCTGTCGAGGTCGATCAGGCCAGCCTCGACCGCCCGCAGGGTCACCGCCGCCGCGATGGGTTTGCCGAGTGATGCCACCCGGAAGCGCGTGCTGGCCGTCACCGCCATTGCGGTCCGCGTGTCGGCGATGCCTGCCGCGAAGGTGCGTATGGGCCGATTGCCCACCGCCAGCGACAGTTGCAGGCCGGGGGTGCCGGTTTCATTGAGCAGTCGGGGCACGTTGCGGGCAAGGGCGTTCATCACCCGCGCCTCGAAGAGTGCGGGGTGGCGTGCGGCCACAAAGTTTGCCGCCGCCCGCAGCGGTCGACGCCCGCCTCCAGCTTCTGCCGCAGCCCCTGATGCCCCCTTCATACGTGCATCAGAATACAGACGCCGGGGCTCAACCACCCCGAACGGGTCCAAACCCTTCGCGGTTGCCGACTTTCCTTCCCAATTTTCCTGTGCAACACCGGGATCGTGGTACAACATGAGGGGCGGAGCGCCTGCGCCGCGCGCCGAGCTAAATCCCTGTCCTATCCGTATTTGACCTGCCCATATTGGAGCCCTGCATGAACCGCCTCTTCGCCACCCTTGCCGCCGCTTCCACGGTTATCGGCACTGCGGCCTTCGCCCAGACCGTCGCCACCCAGCTGGTGGGCAACGGCCTTACCCGTCCCGTGTTCGTCACCGCCCCGGCGGGCGACACCGGCCGTTTGTTCGTGGCAGAGTCCCGCTACCGCGCCTCCAGTGGTGATCCGTGGTCTGGCCGCATCCGCATTATCAATCTCGCCACCAACACCACCGTCGCGACGCCGTTCCTGACGCTGACGCCCCCGGGCGGCGTCGCTTCCACGGTGACCAACGTCTACATCGCCGAGCAGGGCCTGCTGGGCTTGGCGTTCCACCCTGATTACGCCCAGAACGGCTACTTCTATGTTCACCACACGCGTGGCAGCGATGCCGCGGTGATCATCGCGCGCCTGCGGGCCAACGCCCCCTACGCCACATCGGGCACGGCCGACCCGGCGAGCTATACCCCGATCATGACCATCCCCCACCCCCAGACGAACCACAACGGCGGCTGGATCGCCTTCGGGCCAGATGGCAACTTCTACATCGCGCTGGGTGATGGCGGCAACGGCAACGACACCGGCACCGGCCACTCGTCCATCGGCAACGGTCAGGACCTCTCGACCGTGCTGGGCAAAATCCTCCGCATCGATGTCGATGGCCCCGACGGCATCCCCGGCAACGCCGACGATGCTGACCCCGTCACGGGCGCTGCCTACCGCATCCCCGCCACCAACCCCTTTACGGGCGCCAGTCAGCGGAAGGAAATCTGGGCGTACGGCCTGCGGAACCCGTGGCGCAATAGCTTTGATCGCGCGACCGGTGACCTGTGGATCGCAGATGTCGGCCAGGACCTGCGTGAAGAGATCAATGTCGCGATTGCAAACCCGGCCGGGCGCAACTACGGCTGGAAGTGCCAGGAAGGCCTGCGCTGCACCGCGCTGCCCAACTGCCCCACCTGCCCGTCCCTGCCCTCGGGCACCACGCCCCCCATCGCCGACTACGACCACGTCAACAACATCGCCCCGTTCAACTTCACCGGGTGCGCCATCACCGGCGGCTATGTGTACCGCGGCTGCGCCATGCCATGGCTCCGCGGCTCTTACTTCTTCACCGATAACTGCAACCCGCGGATCTTCACGCTCCGCTCCAACGGCGGCGCGCCCACCGATGTCACCGACCGCTCCGTCGAACTGAACCCCCCGGGCTCGGCCAACTTCGTCGCGATCTCATCCTTTGGCGAGGATGCCAGCGGTGAGTTGTACATCGTGGACCAGCCCGGCACCAACGCGGGAGTCGTGTACAAGATCATCCCGACCGTGCCGACCACCCCCTGCGGCTCCGACTGCGGCACCGCCGACTTCAACGGCGATGGCGATGTCGGCACCGATGCCGATATCGAGGCCTTCTTCGCCTGCCTGAGCGGGAACTGCTGCGCCACTTGCTTCCCCGGCGGTGCGGACTTCAATCAGGACGGCGACATCGGGACTGATGCGGACATCGAGAGCTTCTTCCGGGTTCTGAGCGGTGGGCCCTGCTGAACCGCCTAGAATCGGGCCGGAACAGGCTCAAGGTCTTATACCTGCAAGGTTTGCGCAGCTTCACACCAGTGTGAAGCCAGCGCGAATCTTGCGCGTTGGGATTGAACAAACCGGCGCATCCCACTACGCTGTGGGCAAGAGAGAAGCGTTCCCTGCGGAGCACCCATGCCGGGATGGTGGTGGAACACCGCCCGGCGTCCGAAGTCCAGTGTTCAACCTGTCACGTTCCAGCCACCGCGGGCTTTGTCACCCGCGTCCATGTTGGTCCCGAGCCATCGGCCCCGTCTGACCGCTGGTCGAAATCGTCCACCCCAATGAGGAGTCGCATATGAGAAGTCTGTCCGCTATTACGAAGCTTGCGTGTCTTGCCGGGTTTGCCATTGCGGCCGCGGGTGCGAATGGGCAGGTTGTGATCAGCCAGGTGTACGGCGGCGGCGGCAACGCCGGCGCGCCCTTCACTAACGACTATGTCGAGTTGTACAACAAGGGCGCCGTCGCGGTGAACCTGACCGGCTACTCGGTTCAGTACGCTTCGGCTGCGGGCGCGTTCCCCGGCTCGGGCCAGAATTTCATCGCCCTCAGCGGCACCATCCAGCCCGGTGGGTACTTCCTGCTCCAGGGCGCGAGCGGTGCGAACGGCGTCGCGCTGCCGACCCCCGACCAGACCAGCACCTTTAACGCCAGCGCCACCGCTGGCAAGATCGCGCTGGTCAACGACCTGAACGCTGCCGCGAGCTGCGCTGCCGCAAACGTCGTTGATGTCATCGGCTTTGGCGCCACCGCCTCATGTTCCGAGGGCTCCCCGGCTCCCGCGGGCTCGAACACGCTCGCGCTCTTCCGCGGCAGCAACGGCTGCACCGACACCAACAACAACGCATCGGACTTCTCGAGCGGCGCTCCTGCTCCCCGTAACTCCAGTTCGCCAATGTTCACCTGTCCCACCGCTACGCCCCCAAGCGGCGTTGGCAGCGTCGGCGATTCCTGCCCCGGCGGCACCGTCACGATCACCTTTACGGTGACGCCCGGCTCCAACCCCACTTCCACCGGCATCACGGTGATGGGCGACACCACCACCATCGGCGGTTCGGGCCCTGAGATGTTCTTCAATGACGGCACCAACGGCGACGCCGTTGCCAACGACAACATCTGGTCGCTCGCCACCACCGTTTTCGTGAGCCAGTTGGGTCCCAAGAGCATCCCCGCAACCATCGCCGACGCGCAGGGCCGCACCGGCAATGCCGCGGCAACGGTCAACGTTGTAAACTGCAACCCCAGCGGCTTTGCCACGGCAACGCCCGCGGGCGTGTGCCCCGGTGAGTCCACCCTGATCACCGTCAACGTGACCCCCGGCCAGTCGCCCCCCAGCACCGGCATCACCGTCACCGCGGACCTTTCCGGAGCGGGCGGCAGCAGCACGCAGGCGCTGTTTGACAACGGCAGCAACGGCGACGTGACCGCTGGCGACAATCTGTACTCCTACCTCTTCCCGGTCCCCGGCAACCTTGCCGCGGGTCCCCACGCCCTTTCGGCTCAGGTGGCCGATGCTCAGGGCCGCATGAGCAACGTGCTCAACTTCACGCTCAACACGGGCGATTGCATCCCCGCCAACTCGACCATCGTCATCAGCCAGGTGTACGGTGGCGGCGGCAACACTGGTGCCACGCTGACCAACGACTTCATCGAGCTGTTCAACCGCAGCACCGGCGCTGTTGATGTGTCCGGCTGGTCGGTGCAGTACGCCAGCGGCATGACCGACGCGGACGGTTTCGGCGCCAGCACTGTCACCGTGCTGCCCTCGGGCTCGGTCATTCAGCCCGGCCACTACTACCTCGTTCAGGAAGCGGCCGGCGCGGGCGGCACCGACCCGCTGCCCGCACCCGACGCCATCGGCACCATCGCGGTGGGCGCTACCCGCGGTGTGATCGCCCTGGTCAACAACGGCACGCCCCTGGGCATCACGGCCTGCGGTGATGCGTCGATCATGGACCTCGTCGGCTTCGGCAACGGCACCGGCGACGCCGGCGCGTACTGCGCTGAGGGCCTCCGCACGGCGGCCCTGAGCAACACCACCGCGGTCATCCGCCGCAGCGGCGGTTGCTTCGACACCAACAACAACGGCATCGACTTCAACATCAACGTCCCCATGCCCCGCAATAGCGCCACCGCGGCCAACACGTGTGCGATCCTGTGCGGCACGGCCGACTTCGATGGTGACGGCGACGTCGGCACCGATGCCGACATCGAGGCATTCTTCGCCTGCCTGGGCGGCAACTGCTGTGCAACGTGCTACTCGGGCGGTGCGGACTTCGACGCCGATGGCGATGTGGGCACCGATGCCGACATCGAAGCGTTCTTCCGCGTGCTCGCCGGCGGCCAGTGCTAAGCACTGGTTGACGGCGTGACAACCTGTTGATTGTTCAGGGCCCGGCTGCAAGCCGGGCCCTTTTTCATGCGCTTGCGGCTCAACTTCAACTCCAGTTTTCATGAGGCTAGGAAGGGCTAACGCGATTTGTGTGCTCTCAGTGGGGGTTGAGATCAGGGTGGGTTAAACACCCGCCTGTGTTCCTATAAAAATCTTGCTACGTTGCCCTCATCGCGTCGAATAGGACGCGGGGGTGATGGGCGCGACCGGCTGCCATGCGTGGCTGGACGGGCCCAGCGAACAACGGAGGACCTGCATGAGAGAGAGCCTTTTCGCAAGGGCCCGCGTCGTCGGCGGGCTGGTGATGGTGTGTGTGATGAGCGTCGGGGCTGGTGCCCTGGCGCAGGAGACCCCGCCCGGCGTTCCCGCGCGGGAGGTGGAACTGACGATCGACAGCGGCCCGCTGCGCTCGCCCACGCTTGATGTGCCGGAGGTCATGTACTCGGTGCCCATCAGCGTGCCCGGGGCACGCTGGCTGCGGCTGAAGTTCGGCGATGTGTCGTTCGCGGGCGACCCCGCCGCCAACGGCGCGGTGATCCGCATCATGTCTTTGCACGACAGCGCGGTGCAATACCTCAACGCCGAGACGCTGTCGCAGTGGCGCAGCACCTCGGCTTACTTCAACGGCGACACGGTCATCGTTGATGTGATCGCCCAACCCTGGTCGGGCGAGAGCCGGCTTGTGATCGAGGGTGTTACGGCAGGCCTGCCAGATGTGACACCCGACGGCAAGCCCCGCGCGACCACGCCCGGCGGCTACGGGCAGCGTGCGCTGTGCGGCGATGATGACCGCCTGCCTTCGTTTGAGCCGGGCAATGCGCGCCTGCTCCCCGCGGGCTGCACGGCCTTTATGTTCAACGATGCCAACCGGATGTTCCTCAGCGCCGGGCAGTGCGGCGTCAACGGTGCCTCGGTGG
>JBBSOF010000043.1:0-26278 GCA_038260025.1 Phycisphaerales bacterium | reverse complement strand
GCGAGGAGTTCATCGCCGTCGGACCATGCGACGGCGTGGACCTCGTAAAGGCGCGGGCGGCCCAGCGTGAGCGTGCCGGTTTTGTCGAAGGCGACGGCGGCGGTGCGCGAGAGGCGGTCGATGGCCTGCCCACCTTTGAAGAGGACGCCGGCGCGGGCCGCGCGGGCGATTGCCGCGAGGGTGGCGGTGGGGGTGGCGATGATGAGGGCGCAGGGGGAGGCGACGATGAGCACGGTGATGGCGGTGTACAGCGCCGAGGTCCACTCACGCGAGAGCGCGAGCCACCACACCAGGAAGACGCCGATGCTGAAGATCAGCACGGTGATGGCGTAGGGCTGGCTGAAACGGTCGATGGTGCTCTGCACGGGCTCGCGCTGCTCGCGGGCGTGCGTCACGAGGTCGAGGATTTTCTGAAGGCTGCTCTCCTTCACAGGGCGGAGCACGCGGGCCACCAGCGGGTCGTCGATGTTGATAGTGCCGGCGAACAGCTCATCACCGGGTTTGACGCCGCGCGGCATCGACTCGCCGGTGATGGCGGACTGATCGAGATGGGAAACTCCCTCGGTGACGACCGCATCGGCGGGCACACGCTCGCCGGGCCGGATGCGCAGGGATTCATCGGCGATGAGGGTTTCCGCGGCAACCTCCTGCCATGTGCCATCGCGCAGCACGAGGGCATCGGTGGGCATGAGGCCGTGCAGGGCTTCGACCTCGCGGCGCGTGCGCTGCATGGCCAGGGCCTCAAGGGCGCCCGCCAGCACAAAGAGGAACAGCAGCAGCGCGCCCTCGCCGGGGTGCCCGATGTACGCGGCAAGCCCGGCGCCCACAACCATGAGCACATCAATGTCGAAGGTGCGGGCCTTGAGCGCATCCACCGCGGCGCGCCCGCCGTAGACCATGCCGATGGCGAGGCTGAGCCAGGTGAGGATGGCGGCAGATGGGAAGTGCAGAAAGTTGGCAAGCACAAACCCCGCGAGCAGCAACGCGCCGGCGATGATGGCGGCGCGCAGCTCGGCCTTGGCCGAAAAGAACCGTTCGGCGAAGGTGGTCGGGTTTTTTGCGGGGTTATCGGTCAAGGGGTGAGGCTACGGGGGGTGCGGACGAAAAGCTGGGCGAGTGCCGCAACCTTGTATCGGCAGGCCGGTAGATGTCCACTGTTGGGCGGGGATAAACGGCGGAAGGCATAAGGAGCGGATACCGATGCTGGTGAAGCGTGTGATGAGTGCGGCGCGGCTGCTGGTGTGGGCCGCGGCAAGCATGACAGGTCTGGTGCCGGCGGGCGTGGCCCATGCGCAGCCGTCGTGTGATGCGCAGTGGCTGCCGACAGGAGACATGCTCCCGGGCGTGGTGCCGACGGTGAGGGCGGTAGCGCACTGGGACCCTGATGGCCCGG
Source organism: Phycisphaerales bacterium (assembly GCA_038260025.1). Classification (GTDB taxonomy): domain Bacteria; phylum Planctomycetota; class Phycisphaerae; order Phycisphaerales; family UBA1924; genus JAEYTB01. The sequence goes on along the minus strand of JBBSOF010000043.1, from coordinate 24,885 downwards.
GGCCGCTGGCTTCGCGGGTGGTGGTGGGGCACGACACGACGGTCGGACCCGCGGCCAATGTCACGGGCTTTTCCATGTGGGATGGGCAATCGTGGTCAGCGATGGACCCGGCGGTCACCCTCGTTGGCAAAGCACTGGTGGCTCTGCCCAATGGCGATCTCATCGGCGCTTCCCAGTTCACGATCGGCGGCAGCACCTACGGCGTTGCGCGGTGGACGGGCTCGACATGGGAACCGCTGGGTTCCACGATGTTCCCGGGTGCGCTCGGTGTCGATGGGGGTGGGAGTCTGCTCGGCGCGGGAGGATTCACTCCTCCTGCAGACCCCGCGGGAATTTATGTAGCGCGATGGAATGGCTCGCTGTGGGCACAGTTGGGCGGCGCGTTCAGCGGCGCACTGGATGCGACCGCTACCCAGGTCTTGCGACTCCTCACCCTTGCTGATGGCAGCATCATCGCCGTCGGAAACTTCACCGATGTCGGCGGGGCTGCCGCGCGCGGGCTGGCCCGTTTCAATGGCACCACGTGGGAGAGCCTGGGGCTGAACCCATTGGCATCTGTGACGGATGTGGTCATCGGGTCAGACGGGGCCGTGGTCGTCTCCGGAAAGTTCGGAACCATTCCAGATCTGCGTTCCGTTCAGCGATTCGATGGCGTGAGCTGGGTCGATCTCGGTACGAATCCACCTTCAAACGTCACGCGGTTGTTCACTTCATCGGCGGGGAGCGTTTTCGCGGCGGCAGGTCAATACGTCTACACGCTTGACGCGGGCGGGGTGTGGCGGGCTGTGCTGACCACTGCCACGGTGAATGATGCCGTGCGGGCGCCGGATGGAATGATGACCCTCGGCGGGGCCTTCTCGCTTGGCGGGGGGCTCAATGTCGTGGGGTGGGATGGTGCCGCGGAGTTCGCGTCGTACGGGTCGGGGACGAGCGGGCCGGTGAATGCATTTTCGAGGTTCCCCGATGGACGCATCGTGGCAGGCGGCGCGTTTACGTCTATTGAGGGGACGGTTGCGAACAAGGTCGCCGTGTGGGATGGCGGTCGGTGGAGTTCACTCGGCGATGGTGTCGATGGAATCGTTTATGCCGTGCTCGCGATGCCCAACGGCGACCTCTTTGCAGGAGGATCGATCGGACGGTTTGGTTACGGACGGAGCGACGGCATCCTCCGCTGGAATGGGTCGCAATGGATGCCGCTGGATACGGGCGTCACGGGCTCGTTGCCGCTAGGCACCACGGTCAAATCGATCGTGAGACTGGCTGATGGGTCGGTCCTGGTGGCAGGAAACCTCACGTTTGCCGGCGGATCTCCAACAAGATTCATGGCCCGCTGGGACGGGTCACAATGGCTCAACTATCCCTCCACCGGAGGGCTGAACCCTCCGTTCACAATCGTCAACAAAGTGATCGAGCTCCCAAATGGTGATCTGCTTGTCGGTGGCGAAGGCTCCACACCCGTGGCACGCTGGAACGGTACATCGTGGACGTTCACGAGCGGGATCACACAGGCTATTGTAGACATGCTGCTGCTGCCCGATGGGACACCGGTGGCGGCCAGCGCAAGCGGTATTTTCAGGCTCAGTGGCACGACATGGGTCAACATGGGGCTCAGCACGAACGCCGCGCTGCGGACGGTTGCGTTGTATGACGGCAGGTTGGTGGCGGCAGGCAACCTGACGGCGATCTTCACACCCGTCAACAAGATGTACCGCTACAACGGCGCTGCATGGGAAGACTTTGCGCCGGGCATCACCTACCCGCGCAACGAAGGGTATATCCAGGGTTTGTTCGCCAATGGCGACGACCTGCTCGTCGGGGGTCTCTTTACAAAGGTGAATCAACAGTCGTCGCCGTTCTTTGCGCGTTATACCAACAACCCACTGCCGCGGCTGGGGGGCGGGCCGAGTGCGGTGTCGGCGGCGGCGGGGGCGACAGTGACATTGACCGCGTTGCCCATCCCCGGCTTTGAGGGTGTGAGCTACCAATGGGAGCATGATGGTGTGCCCGTGGGCAATGGCCCCGGCGGTGCGGCACCGGGCGGCGGCTCTGTCGACGGCGCGTCCGGCTCAATCGCCGGGCGCACGACTGATGATCCCGTCACGCTCACCATCACGGGTGCGCAGCGTCCGGACCGGGGAAGCTACGCCCTGGTCCTTACGAACGCGTGCGGCAGCAGCAGCGCCGCGGCAACGCTCACCATCGCGTGCACCGCAGACTTTGACAACGATGGCGACACCGGCACCGATGGAGATATCGAGGCGTTCTTCGCGTGCCTGTCGGGCAACTGCTGCGCGACATGCCCAGGCAACGCCGACTTCGATGGTGATGGTGATGCGGGCACGGACGCTGACATTGAAGCGTTCTTCAGGGTGCTGGCGGGGGGGAGTTGCTGAGGTTGGGAGGAAGAAGCGGCGCCTGGGGGACGGAGCTTTGGGTGTCGAACGAACCCAACCCCCCCTCCCTTGGGAGGGGGAGTCTTCAGCGCTCGTGGTCGCCGAGCTGGCGGGCGATCTTGTGGCCGGCATCGCGGAGGGTCTTCTCGCGCTGCGCGATCTCCATGTCGTGGTCCACCATCATGCGGGCGAGCTGATCGACCGTGGTGGTGGGCTCCCAGTTGAGGCGTGACTTGGCCTTGCTGAAGTCGCCCAGCAGCTCATCGACCTCGGCGGGGCGGAGGTAGCGGGGGTCGAAGGCGATGTGGTTGGCGTGGTCCAACCCCGCGTGTTCGAAGGCGATGCGGGCGAACTCGCCGACTGAGATGGTGTGGTTGGTGGCGATGACGTAGTCATCCGGCTTGTCGTGCTGGAGCATCAGCCACATGGCCTTGACGTAGTCGCCGGCGAAACCCCAGTCGCGCTTGGCCTGAAGGTTGCCCAGGAAGAGCTTGTCCTGCAGGCCTAGCTTGATGCGCCCGACCGCGCGGGTGATTTTGCGGGTGACGAAGGTCTCGCCGCGGCGTGGTGACTCGTGGTTGAAGAGGATGCCGCAGGAGGCGTGCAGGCCATAAGCCTCGCGGTAGTTGATGGTCATGTAGTGGGCCATGACCTTGGCGCAGGCGTAGGGCGAGCGGGGGTAGAAGGGGGTCGTTTCCTTCTGGGGAACTTCTTGGACCTTGCCGTACATTTCGGAGGAACTGGCCTGGTAGTAGCGGCACTGCTGGCCGGACTCCTGCTGAAACTCACGGACGGCGTCGAGGATTCGCAGCGCGCCCATGGCGACGGTGTCGGCGGTGTAGATGGGCAGGTCGAAAGACACGCGCACGTGCGACTGGGCGCCGAGGTTGTAGACCTCGTGCGGCCGCGTGCGGCGCATCAGGTCGGACAGGCTGTTGCTGTCGCACAGGTCGCCGTAGTGCAGCTTGAGGCGCGAGCCGCCCGCGTGCGGGTCCTGATAGATGGCATCGATGCGTGCCGTGTTGAAGGAAGACGACCGGCGGATGATGCCGTGGACCTCGTAGCCCTTGCTGAGCAGCAGCTCGGCGAGGTAGGAGCCGTCTTGTCCGGTAATACCAGTGATGAGGGCGCGCCGTGAGGACATGCGGGGGGTGTTCCTTTGAGAGTGTCGTCGGCGATTCTACGGGAAGGGTTGAGGCCGATGTACGGGCGGTGGCCTTAGAACGGGAACCGGCGGTGCAGCGGGCGGGGGGGTGGTGGCTGGTCCCAGGGGCCGGCCTCCTGACCGGGCTCGTTGGCGGGGGGCGGGGGGTCGGACATGCGGTCGTGGTCGGTGATAAAGCCGCGGAAGAAGATGGCGAGCAGCGCCAGCGCCAGCACGCCAGGCCCCACGGCACGCCAGCGCCAGGCAACGGGGCCGGGCTGTGGCGGTGTGTCGGCGTGGCCCCCCGCGAACGCCATCGCCGACATGAGCGCCAGGAGGAGGAGTGCGAAGGGATCGACGTACCGCTGGAAGAGATCGTGGTTGGCGGTGCAGACTGCCGCGTACCCGGCGATGGCGGCAAGGAAGATCAGGCGCTGGCGGACGTGAATGGCGGAGGCGAGCGCGGCAATGGCGGTCGCGCCCAGCAGCGTGAGCGCGACCATGAACGGGGAGATGCGCCCGGCGATGACGGGCAGCACGGCCGCGATATGCCAGAGCCCGGTGCGGCGGCCCTCCGCGTAGTTGTCGTCCGTCGGGACAGCGATAGCAAAGAGCAGCACGATGAGCACCGGGCCGATGAGCCAGGCGCGGTGCTGCCGCCAGAGGGAGCGGAGCGGCTTCCACCAGATGAGCATGAAGAACGGGCTGTAGGAGCCGAGTGTTGCAAGGATGAAAACGCCCGCGCTGGTGTTGAGGCCGTGGTACACACCCCGGAAGACCGCGGGCACCAGCCCTTGCCAGTACCACATGAAGGCGAAGAGGACGATGATGCCCGGCAGGGTGAGCGCGAAGGCGTAGGAAAGCGCTTTGAGCTGGGCCGGGATATCGGGTAGCAGGGTTGGGCGTTGCGGCCGTGCTTCGACGGGGGTGAACAACGCGCTGGTGCAAGGCTGAGCGGGGGCGGACCCTGTGGGCAGGGCCGCGGTCAGCCACAGCAGGCCCGCGGTCCAGACATGGATCTGGCGGACCCAGACAAGCGCGAAGAGCGCGAGGCCCCCGAGTGCAAGGGAGCGGGCCGTGGGGCGATCGCGAAGGGCGATCAGGAGCACGATGAGCACACCCAGCCAACCGAGGTTGTCGGGCAGCAGCCACGCGCTGCTCTGCACGGTGTACATGGAGCACGCGACGGGGATCGCGAGGGCCACGGCAAGGCCGGGGCGCACGAAGCGCCCTGCCGCGGTGCCGAGCAGGCCGGAGAGCGTGGTGGCGATGAGCAGGGTCGCCCACTGCATGACCAAGACCGAGCCGCCGGTGAGCTTGCCGATGGCCGCCATCAGGAGGTGGTATCCGGGCGTGGTTGCAGAGAGGTAGTGCCAGAAATCAAAGTGGGGCCATTGCTCCATGAACTGGACGATGGCGGGGCCGTGGAAGATCTTCTGATCGAAGGCGGCGCGGCTGGAGATGCGCTGGGAGAGGATCAGCCCTGCGCCCAGGGTGAAGGTAAACCCTGCGAGCATGGCGCCGGAAAGGCGGGGGTTCAGGGCGGGGCGCTCCATCGGGCACGATGATAACTGGCCCGGGTGAGGGGAAGCGCTGCCGGGCGGAGATTGCCAGTGGGTTGGATGGGGCTGGTGCGCCATGCACGGCGCCGGCGCGCCAATACTTCATCCATGCCGATAGGAATGCTGATGCGGGCGATGCATGCGCCGGTGTACCGGGCGAGGCTCAGGGCGCTGCTCAGCGCCATCATCCCGCACCTGAGGCCCGGGGACCGAGTGCTGGATGTGGGCTGCGGCAACGGCACGCTGGGGCGGGCGATCATGGATGATCCGCGGTGCCCCAAGGGCGTAGTGGTGGAGGGGCTGGAGCGCGTGGCGCGGGGAGGGGAGCCGATCACGGTGCACGCGTACCCGGGCGGGACGATGCCCTTCCCTGACGGGGCGTTTGATGCGGTCATTGTGGCCGATGTGCTGCACCATGAGGAGAACCCCGGTGCGCTGCTGGCGGAGTGCCGGCGGGTGTCACGGCGGCTGGTGATTATCAAGGACCATCAGGTGAAGGGGGCCATGGCGCAGGCCCGGATTAGTTTTATCGACTGGGCCGCGAATGCGCCGTACGGCGTGCCGTGTCTGTACCGATATAACACGCCCCAGCAGTGGGAAAACCTGCCCCGGGAGCTTGGGCTTGAAGTCGCCGAGGCGCGCGGGTCGATGAAGGTTTACCCGCCGGGCGTGAACCTTCTGTTCGGCGGGGGTCTGCATTACTTTGGGGTGCTCAAGAAGGCCGGGGCCTGATCCGCTGGATATTGAGAACGAAGCGAACGCGGCAGGAGTACCCACGACCATGAAGCATGGTCGGGGCATTTTTTTGAGTCTGGTCAAGCTTGCCCGCCCGCACCAGTGGCTCAAGGGCGTGTTTGTGCTGGTGGGGCCCCTGTATGGCCTGAAGGATTTGAGCGCGAAGGAGGAGCCGCGGCAGGCGCTTGTTGCCGCGGCGTTTGCGTTCGGGGCGTTCGCGCTGGCCAGCAGCGGCTCGTATGTGGTGAATGACCTGCTGGATGCGGAGCAGGACCGGCTGCACCCCCGCAAACGGTTCCGGCCGATTGCCAGCGGGGCGGTGTCGAAGGGCGCTGCGCTGGCGTTCGCAGGGCTGATGCTGGTGGGCGCGGCAGGAATGATTTTCGGCCTGCCGGCGGAGGTGCGCCTGGCGGTGGGGCTGGTGGTGCTTGCGTATGTGGCGAACGTGTGGGCGTATTCGCTGTGGCTCAAGCACGTGGTGATCGCGGATGTGCTGTCGCTGTCGCTGGGGTTTGTGCTGCGGATGTTCGGGGGGTGTGCCGCGGTGGGGATCGCCCCGTCGACATGGCTGCTGAACACCACGCTGTTCCTCGCGATGTTCCTGGCCTTCGGGAAGCGACTGGGTGAGCGGCGGACGCTGGGAGTCGAGGCGGCGTCGGTGCGGGGGGTGCAGGCGGCGTACACCGACGACCTGCTGCGCATGGTTGTGGTGGTGACGGCGGTTGCAACTCTTGTGACATACGCGGCTTATGTGCAGGCGCGCGAGCACGACCACGCCCACCGCATCTGGCCGTTCCTGGCCGACTTCAATGTGCTGTGGTTCACCATGGTGCCAGCGATCTATGCGCTGCTGCGGGGCATCGTGCTGCTGGAGCGCGGCACCTACGACGACCCGACGGAACTGGCCGTGCGTGACCGGCCGATGCAGGTGGCCGTGATCGTGTTCGGGCTGCTCACGGCCCTGACGATCACCTGGAACGTGTGGGCGAGGCTGCTGCCGCCCGCTTGGATAGGGTAAAAATCCGACGGGTTTTGGGTGAACGCCCATCCTCGTTTTGTACTACGCTGAATGGGGGGTGGAATGTGCGCGCCGCGCGGGTTTGGTGCTTTCTCGGGTTCTTGGGTGACGCATGTAAGCCATGATGGTTGTGAGACTTGGTGAATGACTTCGCGTTGGGCCTGTGCGTGTGCGCGAGGCCTGTTGATCCAGATGTAGAAACGATGAAGGAGATTGCTGATGGCCGGAATCATGCAGTGGGCCAGGGTGGCGGCGGCGATGGGTCTGGTTGCCGCGTGCGGGCTGGCCGTGCCGGTCATGGCGCAGGATGCTCCCGCGGGTGAAAAGGCGGAGAAGGGTGAGAAGCCCGACTTCAAGCCGTTCTCCGAAGTGAGCAAAGGCTACGAGAAGGTCGTCTCCACGGCAGATGGGCAGAGCTACTACGGCCTGTGGACCCGCGCCAAGGACGGCGGCATGATCGCCGAGTTGCCCCGCGGCTGGGAGAACCAGAAGCAGTTCATCGCCATGACGGTGGCCAGCGGCGAGAGCTACGCCGGCCTGCAGACGGGCGACCTGTATGTGTACTGGAAGCGTTTTGACAACCGCCTGATGCTGATCGAGCCCAACGTAGGGACGCGCTCCAACGGCGACCCCGAGAGCAAGAGCTCGGTCAAGAACCTCTTCACCGACCGCGTGGTGCTGGATGTGCCGATCATCGCGATGGGCCCCAGCGGCCAGCCGGTGATCGACCTCAAGGCCCTTCTTGCGGCGCGCATCCGCGAAGTGTTCACGGCGGGCGGCGGCGTGGGGCGCGTCGGCCGCGGCGTGCTGTCGGCTAACCCCAGCCTGGCGACCATCAAGAGCGCCAAGGCCTTCCCCAAGAACATTGAAGTGACCTATGAGATGCCCACGGCCGGCGGTCGGATCCAGGGCTTCCACTATTCGATCAGTCAGATCCCCGACAACACGGGGTATCAGCCCCGCGTGGCGGATGACCGCGTGGGCTACTTCACGACGGTGTACCGCGACTTGGGCAAGTTCACGGACAAGGAGAAGTGGGTTCGCTATGTGAACCGCTGGAACCTTGAGAAGCGCGATCCCAAACTGAAGATGAGCCCCCCGAAAGAGCCCATCGTGTTCTACATCGATAGCGCGGTGCCGGTGCGCTACCGCACGGCGGTGCGCGAGGGGGTGCTCCGCTGGAACAAGTGCTTCGAGAAGGTGGGCATCAAGGACGCCATCGAGGTGTACCAGCAGGACGAGGCCACCGGCCAGCATGTGGACAAGGACCCCGAGGATGTGCGGTACAACTTCATCCGCTGGCTCTCCAACGACGAGGGCACGGCCATCGGGCCCAGCCGCACGCACCCGCTGACGGGGCAGATTTTGGATGCGGACGTGGTGCTGACCGACGGTTGGATCCGCCACTACTGGGTGCAGTTCAACGAGATCATGCCCGAGATCGCGATGGAGAACCTCTCCGCCGAGACCGTGGCGTGGCTGGACACCCACCCGCAGTGGGACCCGCGTGTGCAGTTCGCCGAGCCCGGCGAGCGTGATGCCCTTATCGCGCAGCGGGCGCGGCGGGGCGTGCTGGCCTTCGGCGGCCACCCCATCGCCCTCAACGGCACCGAGACGGACCGCACCCGCCTGAGCGGCAGCGCGCAGTTTGACGGCCTGATGGGCCGCGGCAGCCAGTTCAACGGGCTGTGCCTGGCGGCGAAGGGCAAGGCGTTCGACATGGCGACGATGCAGCTGGCCATGGACATCATGGACCCGGCGGAGCTTGCCGCGGCGTATGGGATTGACCCTGTCACGGCGGCGGGCACCGAGCCGGGCGACGACGAGGCTGCAGCCGAGTCGGGCAAGGACTCGAAGAAGAAGGAAAAGGGCGAGAAGGCCGAGAAGCCGGAGAAGGCGTACGACAGTTTCGACGGCATCCCCGACTGGTTCGTCGGGCCGTTGATCAGCGACCTGGTGAGCCACGAGGTGGGCCACACGCTGGGCCTGCGCCACAACTTCAAGGCGTCGGGCCAGTACACCTTTGGGGATATCAACTCCGACAAGGTCAAGGGCAAGCACGCCCACACTGGCTCAATCATGGACTACACCCCCGTCAACTTTGCCGTGAAGGACGGCAAGGCGATGGGCGATTTCGGCATGATCGACCTGGGTGACTATGACTACTGGGCCATCGAGTATGGCTACACGCTGGACGATCCCAAGAAGGTGCTGGCGCACGTGGCCGAGCCGGGCCATGAGTATGGCACCGACGAGGACGTGGGCGGGCCCGACCCCCTGGCGCAGCGGTACGACTTTGCCAAGGACCCGCTCGAGTATGCCAAGAGCCAGATGGACCTCGCGCGGTTCCACCGCGGGCGTCTGCTGGACAAGTTTGTGAAGGATGGCGATAGCTGGGCCAAGGTGCGGCGCGGCTACACCGTCACGCTGGGCATGCAGCAGCGGACGCTGTCGATGATGTCCCCGTGGGTGGGCGGCGCGATGGTCAACCGCGACCACAAGGGTGATCCCGACGCGCGCGATCCCATCGTGGTGGTGCCCGCCAGCCAGCAGCGCGATGCGCTGCGGTGGGTGATCGACAACTCGTTCTTCGATGAGTCCTTCGGCCTCACGACTGAGATCCTTCAGAAGATGACGGTGCAGAAGTGGCTGGACCAGGGCGGCGGGCGCGAGGCGGGCGAGGAGGCCACGTGGCCCGTGCACGACCGCATCGCGGGCGTGCAGAGCTCGGTGCTGACGATGCTCATGAACCCCAGCACCGTGCGCCGGGTGTTTGACAACGAGTACCGCGTGAAGGCCGATGAGGATGTGCTGACCCTGCCCGAGATGCTCGACACCATCAACAGCGCGGTGTGGAGCGAGATCGAGAAGGCCCCCAGCGGCAAGTTCACGGCCCGCAAGCCCATGATCAGCAGCCTGCGGCGCAACCTGCAGCGCGAGTACCTTGAGCGGATGATCGACCTGACGTTCCCGGGCGCGGGCTCGGGCGAGGCGTACAAGCCGGTCTCAAACCTCGTGGTGTTCAAGCTCCGCGGCTTGAAGGACAAGCTGGCGAAGATCGTGGATGACAAGGGCGCTGCGTCGCAGCTTGACCCCTACACCCTCGCCCACCTCAGCGAGGCCCGCGTGCGGATCGAGAAGGCCCTCGATGCGGGCTACATCTACAACGCCAACGCCATGGGCGGCGGCATGACGTACTACATGTTCGGGCAGCAGCCGGAGGGTGCGTCGCAGCCGCAGTCGCCGATAGTGACGCCCGAGCCTTGATCGGGCGGCACGACGGCTGACGGAGCCGTGATTGACATGTGACTTTGAGGCCCCGCGGGTTGCCGCGGGGCCTTTTTGTTGCGCTGGGCGTGGGCGGTTGGCAGAATGGGCGAGCGGACACTCGCCGGATGCACAACCCCATCCCCCTGATCGACGGCCAGGACACCGGCGGTACCGGACGACGGCCGCTTATGGCTGCTGCGGTCAAGCCCTGACCAGGTTCACGGGCCACCCGTACACCGGGCCCGGCCGTCGATCAAGAGGGACGGGGGCAAGAGGTTAGAAGGGTGGGGGGGCCGGGTCCAATAAGCGGGGCGGAACTGGCTTGCGGGCGGAGCACGCCTGATTGACAATCTTTGCCAATGACTGTATTCTGTAGGGAGAACCCCCGCGCGTGTACCGATGACAAGGTGACTGCCATGCCCACGCAAAACGTCAACCTGCCCGACCATCAGGCCAAGTTTATCCAGCAGCGCATCAAGACCGGGCGGTATCAGAATGCCAGCGAGGTGGTCCGCGCCGGGCTGCGCCTGCTGGAGCAGCAGGAAGCCGAGGACCAACTGCGGCTCCAGACGCTCAAGCGGGTGACCCGTGAATCCTTTGCCGCGCTTGATCGGGGTGAGTTCTCGACGTTCACGCCCGAGGCCTTGGACGGCTTCTTCGATGATGTCGACCGTGCCACGGGCCGCCGCTGAAGATGGCGCGGCGTGTGATGATTGAACCCGGCCCATGAGTCTTCAGGTCCGCATCTCCGGCCAGGCCCAGCGCGACATCGAGGCGGTGCTTGCATGGACGCTGCGCGAGTTTGGGGAGCAGAAATACGACGAACACCGCGGCCTCATCCGCCTTGCCATCCTTGAAGTCGCACAAAGCCCCGGTGCGGGCACGCGGCGTCCGGAGCTTCACGAGGCAGCGCGCACCTTCCACATCGCCCGGCGCGGCAGGCGTGCCCGCCATTTTCTGCTCTTCCGCGTGGCGGATGGGGGAATCGTCGAGATCGCCAGGCTGCTGTACGACGGGATGGACCTTGCGTCTCACCTCCCGCCCGGGTTTGAGGCGTAACTGAAAGAGCCTGCCGCCGGGCCCCTGCACACGCCCATATCAACCTTTTGCCGTCGTCGCCCGTACACTCTTGACGTGAACACCCACGACTCCAATCTCCTTCCCGGCGAGGCGCACGCACGCCAGCGGACGCTGATCGTCCGGATCGTGCGGTATGCGTTCACGATTCTGGTGATGACGTTCTCGACGCTCACGCTGCTGCGGATTCGGGATACGAACCCCGGCCCGGTGCAGGACATGATGGCGGACAACCTGTGGGTGCTGGGGTTGTCGTTCATCGCGGTCTTTGGGGCGGCGGTGGCGCTCGACCTGCTGACGCCGCGAAAGAAAATTTCAACCATCACCGGCGTCATCCTGGGGGCGCTGGCGGGGATGCTGGCGGCACTGGCCATCGGTTTGGTGATGGACCTGCTGCTGCAAACGTGGGTGGAGAGCGATGCGGCACTCAAGGACCTCAAGCCGCTGATCAGTTCGATCAAGGTGCTGCTGGGGATGACGTTCAGTTATCTGGGCGTCACCACCGTGCTCCAGACGCAGGATGAGTTCCGGCTGGTCATCCCCTATGTCGAGTTCGTGAAGCAGCTGCGCGGCACGCGGCCCATCCTGCTCGACACATCCGTGCTGATCGACGGGCGCATCGTGGACATCGCGGCAACGGGGATCATGCAGGGGCCGGTGGTGGTGCCCCGGTTCGTGATCGGCGAGCTTCAACAACTGGCGGACAGCGGCGACGCGATGAAGCGGGGCAAGGGGCGGCGCGGGCTGGAAGTGATTGCCAAGCTGCAAAGGCTGCCGCGGCTGGACGTGACGATCGACGAGACCGCGCTGCCCGGCAAAGCCGTGGACTCGATGCTGGTGGAACTGGCGATCATGATGTCGGCGATGATCGCGACGACGGACCTGGCGCTGGCGCGGGTGGCGAGCATCCAGGCGGTGCTGGTGCTGAATATCCACGACCTTGCCAACGCGGTAAAGTCCTCGCTGCTGCCGGGCGAACCGGTGACACTGAAGCTGATCAGGCAGGGCGAGCAGGCGACGCAGGCGGTGGGGTACCTGCCCGACGGCACGATGGTCGTGGCAGAAGATGGCGCCTCGCACATCGGCGAGACGGTGACCATGACGGTGACGTCGAGCCTGCAAACATCGGCGGGGCGGCTGATCTTTGCCCGCGTCGGAGATGAGACGCCATCGGGCGTGATAACGGCCCCGGCGGAGCCGCAGGCGCTGCCGGTGGTGGACACGGTGAATAGTCAGCCGGAGGCAGAGCAGGCGACGGAGCCGGAGCCTGCACGCACACCCTTCCCGCCCAAGGCGCGGCCGGTGCGTCCCGGGACGCCGCGGAACCCGCGCCGGTAGTCGGTTACGGTGGCCCGCCGCTCCGCGGCCGCTGCTTCTGAGTTCTCTCGGTCAGAGATACCGCGATGGTGCTGGTGTTCGCACGCCCGCGAAGAACCGCCGCGGAGCGGCGGGCCACCCAGGCACGCTACCTGACCACGAAAACGTACTCGGTGTTGCGCAGGTGGGTGACGGCGCCGACCTTCTCGCCCGCGGGGTTGTGGATGCCGATCTGGGCGCCGATGTAGCGGCGGTAGGGGCGTTCGAAGGTGTGGACGCTGCCGCGGGTTGAGAGGATTTGTTCAGCGCGCTCGCGGGAGATGAAGCCTTCATCGCTGAAGGAGACGACGAGGGTGGGCGCGGCGACGGCGGCGATAAGGCGCTCGAACGCGTTCTCGAAGCGGACGCGGGAGTTGAAGACGCTGGTGCGGTCGCGCACATCGGTGCGCTTGCAGGCGAGGCCATACACGGGCGGCTTATCCCATGTGATGAGCGATTCCCACACGTGGTAGTTGCCTAGGTAGCTGTGCTGGTTGTAGGGCGGGTCGATGTAGGCAACATCCGCGGGCGTTGCGGCGGCATCGAAGGCATCGCCGCGCAGGGCCACGCAGCCTCCCGCGGCAGATCGCGGCAGCACCGGGGGGACGCGCAGCGTGAGGGGGTGGTGGGCTCGGGGTGCCCATGCCTTGAGGTAGGCCATCTGCAGGCCGGTGGTGGAATCGACGCGGTCAGCGGCCTCCATCAGCGAGACGAGAAGCACGCTTTCAAGATCCGGCGGCAGGTGCTTAATGGCGATGGCCTCGCGGATGGCGTCGATGCGCTCGCCATTGCGGGGGTGGATGTAGCGGGCGTTCTCGGAGAAAGTCTGCGTGAAGTAGCCGGGCTGGCCGGGAAGGGCGTTCAGTTCGGCGATGAGCCGTTCCGCATCCGTGGAGACATCCTCCGCATCGGCCTGCACATAGCACGCGGCGATGGCGTGGGCGTAGGCGTTGTGGTCGTTGGCGACGACGCGGTAGTTGAGGGCCTTGAGGGCGTGCCCCACGCGCGAGGTGCCAGAGAAGAGGTCCAGGACTGTGGAACCCGGCGGGCAGACATCGCCGATGACCTCAGTGATGAGGGGGATGAGCGTGCGCTTTGAGCCCAGGTATTTGATCATCGGGCACGCGGATTCATGCGGTGAGCGGAAGGACGTTCACGAGCCCCACGTATTGAACGGGGCTTTGAGGGCTTCATCAAGGGCCGTCTGCTGATCGGGGGCGAGCGTGCGGCGCACGCTCTGAAGCATCGCGTCCATCGAAGGGCGGCCGTACTTGCGTTCCCATACCGCGCCGAGTGATGTGGCATCGCGGCCGGCCTGCTCGGGGCGCACGTTGTCGTGCAGCACGCGCAGCAGCTCATCATCGGGTGATTCCAGGAGCGGGTACGCGGCAAGCCACAGGTGGTCGCGCAGCACGGGGTCTTTCGACAGCTCGGGCCCCAGTTTCTGGTACAGGTGTATCACGCCGCGGTTGTCGCCTCGGCGGAACACCGCCGGGATCGCGCGCCGCGCCACATCCGCGGTGACGGCGTCGGGCTTTTCGCGTAGCAGGGTCGTCGCCAGTTGTGCCGCCTCGGTGTCCTTGCCCGACAGTGTCAGCGCGGTCAGGGCCTGGGCGTAGTTGCCGGCCACCAGCAGGGCACGGAGGTCTTTCGTCACGTCCTGGGTGTTCTCGAGCGCGATGCCCTCGTAGCGAGCGACATCCTTACCCACGACAAAGAGCGGATCGCCAAGGATCGCGATTTTCCAGAGTTTGCCGGTGTCCTGGCGCATGGCCGCGGCAAAGGGTGCGCCCGAGACGAGCCGACCCGCGGCGGCCTGCTGCGGCAGAAAGGCCTGAAGGTACGGCTCGTTCACCGAACCGGCGTAGCAGAAGATGCCGCGTTCCAGCCAACGGCCCGCGATCGTGCCGCGGCTGGCGGGGAACTGCGCCGACCATGAGTGCACGAAGTGGACGGCACCGGGCTCCTGAAGGATGGGGATGTCGCCGGGCTTGCACTGGCCGGGCTCAAGGTCGAAGAAATCGCAGTTGCCCTTGGTGTTGACGAAGATGAGGTTGGCGTTCACGGCGCGGGCGCTGCGGAGACGCCAATCGCGTGCGCCCTGGCGGGGCGTGTCGTCAAGCTCGGTCTTGATGCCGACTTCGCGCAGGAGCGTCGCGGCCTTGGTGCCGTCCCAGATGTTCCAGGGTTCGGTGGTGGGGTAGCCATCGAAGACCCAGGCGCGGTGGGTGGCAAGGAAGAGCGAGCACATGGCGCGGTACGCCGATTCCTGCTCATTGCCGAAGATATGGCCGCACCATGCCCAACGCTGGCCATCCTCCACCCCGGTGCTGATTCGGCCGATGCGGTCGGAGAGTGCGAAGAACTCGCCGGGCTTGCCCGTGTCGAGCTTTTCTGGGCAGTTGATTGCGAGCGTGACGGACTCGAGCACATCGCCGAGTGTTCGCCAGGAGAAGCCGGTGGAGTCTGCCGCGTCCTCGGCAGTTTTTTCCAGAAGGTCGGCCTGGCGCGCGGTGAGCGTGCCGTCGACGCCTGTCACAGAGTCAACTTCAAACAGCGGCTGGCCGTGACCCGCGGCAAGCGCAAGGGCTGCCGGCCACGCGGTGTCGCCCTCGTGCATCAGCACGATGCCCGGAGGGACAAACTGGAGTTCCTTCCACTTGCCAAAGAGCGCCTGCTGCGATGCGGGCTCGGCGGGGATGGTCCACGCCCGGGCTACTGCCTTCTGGAGGTCGGCGAGCAGGATTTTTTCGCCTGCCGCGGGCGGCGTGGGGACCTCGGGCATCGACCACCGCACAACCTGCTTGGGCTGGTAGGCGCGGACAAAGCGGGCGATGTTCTCGTGGGCGCTATCGGTGCCGTCGTCAATCAGCACGGGGAACCGGTTGGTGAAGGTCCAGTGGCTGATGGCCTCGATGTACGACGCGTTGTCGCGGACGATCACAACGGCGGTGCTGACCTTGCCCACCGAGCGGACAAGGTCGAGGCGGCGGCCGAGCACCAGGGGGGGCGGCTGGGGTGGGGCGGCCTGGGCCGAGGGCTGCGGGGGTTGCGGGGGCGGCGGTGCCTGCGGCTGGGCCATCGCGGCGCTGGCGAGGGCGAGGATGGCGAGAATGGGTCGGTGCATTGGGTGACTGTACGGGCACGGCGACAAGGGGGGTCGGGGGGCGCGCTGGCGGTTTCATGACGGGCGGGGAAACAGGTAGCATCTTGACTGTCGGGTTGGATGTCGGGGCGGCGGGGGTGTTCCCTGCCCGCTCAGATATGCCAGGCATGCCCAGTCTGAGCCGTTCCAGCGGAACCACTTACGAGAACCCTGCATGAGCACCAAACCAGGAATCGACCGTCGCACGTTTATCCAGTCATCCCTGGTTGCGGGGCTTGCGGGGGGGCTGGTGGCACGCGCGATCGCACAGCCGCAGGACCAGAAGCCCGCGGAGCATCAGCGGAAGATCCTGATCCTGGGCGGTACGGGCTTTCTTGGGCCGGCGATCGTTGCCGCGGCAGAGGCGCGCGGGCACACCGTGACGCTGTTTAATAGGGGCAAGACCCGGCCGGGGCTCTTCCCGAATATCGAGCAGTTGCACGGGGACCGCGACCCGCTCAAGACGGCGGTGATCACGAACGACGACGGCTCCGAGGAGCGGTTCGAGGGCGTGAAGAGCCTTGAGGGACGCTCATGGGACACGGTGTTTGATGACAGCGGGTATTACCCGCGCATGGTGAAGGCATCGGCCGAGGTGCTGGGGCCCAATGTTCAGCAGTACGTGTTCATATCGAGCGTCTCGGCGTATGCGCAGCCGCAGGGCGTGGGCGACAATGAGGATGGTGCGCTCGCGGAGCTGAAAGACCCCGAAGTCGAGACGATGGGGGAGCAGTTCCAGAACTATGGCGGGCTGAAGGTGCTGTGCGAGCGGGCGGCAGAGGCTGCCGCGCCGGGCAAGGTGACGGTGGTGCGGCCGGGGTTCATCGTGGGGCCCGATGATCCGACGGGGCGATTCACATACTGGCCGGTGCGCGTGGACCGGGGCGGCGAGGTGCTCGCGCCGGGCGACGGGCGCGATTCGATCCAGTTGATCGATGTGCGCGACTTGGCGGAATGGCTGGTGATGCTCGCGGAGAAGCGGACCATCGGCACGTTCGATGCGCTGGGGCCGCGGGCGGGCGAGCTGATGATGGCGAAGATGCTTGCGGCGTGCGAGAAGGCGACCACGACACCGCACACGCTGACGTGGGTGCCCACCGAGTTCCTGCTGAAGAATGACATCTCGCCGGGCGGGGACCTGCCCATCTGGCTGCCCAGCAGCGGCGAGAGTGAAGGTTTCCACCAGCGCAACGTTTCGCGGGCGATCGATGCGGGGCTGAAGTTCCGCCCCATCGAAGAAACGTGCCGCGACACGCTGGAGTGGTGGAAGAGCCTGGATGAGAAGGACCGCCGCAAGCGCCTGGCGGGCATGTCGGCGTTGAAGGAAATCGATGTGCTCAAAGCGTTTCACGAGCAAGAGACGGGTGCCAAGGAACCGACTAGCCCTGCCAGCGGGTCTTGAGGTCGTGCTCAACGTGCAGGTGGTCGAGCACTTTGCCGACGACAAAGTCCACGATGTCCTCGATCCGCTTGGGCTTGAGGTAGAAGCCGGGGTTGGGTGAGCACAACGTTGCGCCCGCGAGGGCCAGTGTTTCCATGTTGCGGATGTCGATGAGGCTCAGCGGCATCTCGCGGTGGCACACGATGAGGGGGCGGCGCTCCTTGAGGGCCACTGCCGCGGCGCGGCAGAGCAGGTTGCTCCCGCTGCCCGTGGCGATGGCACCCAGCGAGGCGGATGAGCACGGCAGGATCACCATGCCGCGGTGCAGGAAACTGCCGCTGGCGATGACGGCCCCGACGTCCTTGTTGGGGTGGACGATGAGCGTGCCGGGGGCCGAGTCGCCCTGGGGGTGGCGGGGGGCGAGGCACTCGCGCGTGAGGTCGCGGATGTCAGCCTCGTCAAAGAGCAGGCGGCGGCCATAGTCGGTGACGACGAGGTGGACCTCAAAGCCTTTTTCCAGCAGGATTTCCAGCAGCCGGAGGGCATAGGGAGCGCCCGACGCGCCAGAGATCCCGAGCACCACGCGGCTGGAGGCAGAGGTTGCGTCGGTGGGGGGCATCGGTGCGATGGTAGGGATTCTGAGCGCCGGTCAGGGAGCCTATGACACGTCCGCACGGACCTTAAGAAAGGGCCGCGGCACGCTACAATGGGCCGCACTTAGGGTGATCACGGAGTAATCACGGATGAACAGCTCGCTGAAGATGGCGGTGGTGGGGTTGTGCGGCCTAGCGGTGGCCGTGGGTGGCTGCCAGAAGTATCAGAACTACCCCGCGGTGCCAACGGCCCGCGGCATGGCGGAAGACCCCAACAACCCGGCGACCGAGTCCGCCATTGTCGCGGCGGTGCAGTATGTCGCCAACCGCTACCCGCCGGGAGGGCCGCGGTACGAGGCGTTGTCTGCCCAGGAGGCGGGGAGCCTGAAGGCGGACTACCCCTTCGCTCTGAGCGTGCCGCCGGGGATGCGCAAGAGTTTCTATGAGCGCATCCCGGGCAAGATCGGCCCCGAGGTGGTGCCGCTGACGCCGGAGGTGGTGGAGCAGGGGCGGCTGCCGATCTTGTTCGTGACACGCGTGCAACTGCGCTTCCAGCAGGGGATTGTGGATGTTCTGCGGCCGATGCCCGAGCTTGGCAAGGGGCCCGACGGCCGGGCCGTGTATCAGAAGGTGACCGTGCGTCTGAAGGGCGGCTTCGAGCCGTGGCACGCCATCCACGGGCGGGCGTGGGAGCCGGGTGCTGATGAGGCGCCGGAGTATTACTTCCTGCCAGACATCGAGCGGGTGGACCAGTACGAGTACTCGCAGATGGATGCGCAGGGGCAGGAAGCGTTTGATCGGGCGCTGGGCGACAAGCCGCGGCCGTTTGTGGATTCAAGCGGGCAGCGGGCGAAGCCGAAGGCGGTGCCGCGCGACACAGAGAAGCCGCATATGCAGCCCGATCCGTCCGAGCCTGACGAGATTGAATAGGGGCGCGGGGAGAGCGGCCTTCGGATACCATCGCGGTCGATGGATTCTTCAGCCCAGCACCGTCAAACCCGCGGCTTGATCGGACTTCAGGGCATGCCCGCAACAGAGCTCCGCTCGCTGCTAGCTGCGGCACGCGCCATGGCGGAGCGCGGCGCACCCGGGCCTGTCAACCCGACGCTCAATGGGCGGCTGGTGGCGAACCTTTTCTTTGAGGATTCGACGCGCACGCGGACGTCGTTCAGCATTGCCGCGAAGCGGCTGGGCGCGGAGGTGGTTGACCTGCTGGGGGGCATCTCGAGCGTGAGCAAGGGCGAGACGCTGATCGACACAGCGCGGAACGTGGAGGCGATGGGCGTGGGGGCGCTGGTGGTGCGGGCGCGCCAGTCGGGCGCGGCGGAGATGATTGCGCGGAGCGTGGCGTGCCCGGTCATCAACGCGGGCGATGGCAGGCACGAGCACCCGACGCAGGGGCTGCTGGATATCTACACGCTGGCGGAGGCGCACGGGCGGCTGGGCGACTTTGACCTGCGGGGCCTGCGTGTGGCGATCGTGGGGGATGTCGCGGCATCGCGCGTGGCACGCTCGGCGATTGCGGGGCTGACGGTGCTGGGGGCCGAGGTGGTGTGCGTGGGCCCGCCCGCGATGGCGCCGCAGGGCCTTGCCGGTCTGGGCGCGCGGGTGAGCAGAGACCTTGATGCGGTGCTCGAAGAGATGGACGCGGTGATGATGCTCCGCATCCAGTTTGAGCGGTACGGCGAGAAGACCGGGGAGAAGGGCGCCGAGCCGGCGAAGGCCTCGCCCATCGCGTCGATCCGCGAGTTCAGGGCGTTCTATGCGCTCACGGTGGAGCGCGCGGCACGACTAAAACCCGGCGCGGTGGTGATGCACCCCGGGCCCATCAACCGCGGCATCGAGCTTGATGCGGAAGTCGCGGATGGCGAGAGGTCGGTAATCCTGCGCCAGGTGAGCAACGGCGTGATTGTGCGGATGGCGGTGCTGGAGCGGTTGATGATCGCTTAAGTCCGATCAATCTTCCGGCACATGCCCGCTGGTGACAACCTCGCGGAACTTCTTGCGGAGCTTGTTGGTGATGGGGCCTTCGCCGGGCGTGATCTCGGTGTCGCCGATCTGGTGGACGCCGATGATCTCCGCGGCGGTGCCGGTGAGGAAGACCTCATCGGCGGCGAGCACCTCATCGAGGCGCATGGTCTTCTCGGTCACCTGCATGCCGCAGGCGGGGGCGAGTTCCTTCATCACGAAGCCGCGGGTTACGCCCTCGAGCGCGCCGCTGGTGCCGGAGGTGATGGGCGGCGTGAAGATCTGGCCGTTCTTGATGATGAAGATATTGTCGCCGGTACACTCGGTGACCCAGCCGTCGGGCGAGAGCATGATGGCCTCGTCGCAGCCCGCCTCGATGGCCTCGACCTTGGCGAGGATGTTATTGAGATAGTTGAGGCTTTTGATGCGCGGGTCCAGGCAGGCGACGGGCGTCTTTGGGCGCTTGGCGACGACGACCCGCATGCCCGTCTCGTAGAACTCGGGCTTGTAAAGAGAAATCTGGTCAGCGATGCAGATGATGCCGGGGACGGGGCACTTGCGGGGGTCCAGGCCCAGGGTGCCGAAGCCGCGGGTGACGACGAGGCGGATGTACCCCTCGGTGATGTTGTTGGCCTCGATGCACTGGCGCTGGATCGTGACCATCTCGTCCTTGGAGATGGGGATCTTGAGGTGGATGGCCTCGGCGCAGCGGTACAGCCGGTCCATGTGCTGGGCGCTCTTGAAGATGCGGCCCTGGTAGACGCGGATTCCCTCAAACACACCATCGCCGTACAGCAGCCCGTGGTCATAGACGCTGACCATGGCGCGGTTCTTGGGCAGCAGCTGACCATTGACCCAGATGAGGGGCTTGTCGCCCACTTCGCTGTGTGCCGGCCAGAGCGATGCCGCCTTGGTGGTGGTCGCGAAGGTGGTGGTGTTGGGCATGCGGGGCTGCTCCCAATGGCGTGTGGTTTAACGTTTGCCGCATCAACATTGGCGATACCGCGGCAGGACCAGGCATCATAGCGCGTCACAATCCGCCCTTATCGCCGGAGTGTCCCGGCCATCCCACAAACTTCCCCCAGATTGACATTGTTCATGTGCTGTCGGGGTTGCGTTCAGCCCCGCAGTTCCGCACCCACGCCCGCCCTGAGAGCCTCAACCACGCCCGCGACCGGGCCGTCGACTTCTTCGTGGCGCAGGGTGCGGACGGCATCGCGGAACGACAGGCGGAGCGTGACCGACTTGCGGCCTTTGCCGATCTGCTGGCCGCGGAAGGTCCCGACAAAGCGGACATCCTCGAACGGCAGTTGTCGCCCGGCGTGGACGACGCTCTGGATCTTGTTCCATGGGACGGACTCGTCCACGACGATGGAGATGTCGCGCTCGATGCCGGGGAACTCGGGCAGGGCGGCGATGCTGCCGCGGGGCGGGTAGGCGCTCAGCAGCGTGGCAAGCTTGAGTTCTGCCGCGACGACTGGGGTTGCAAGATCGTAGTTTGCCTGTACGGCAGGGCTGAGCAGGCCCATGTAGCCGAGCGGTAGGCCATGCATTGAAACCTGGGCATAGGCCCCGGGCGTGAAGGCCGGCGCGTGCGGGACGGCGGGTTCGATCGTGAGTGCGGCGGAAGCGCCCCCCAGCGCGGCAGCGATGGACTCGATCACGCCGCGCAGGCAGCGCACGGCATGCTGGAGTTCCGCCGGCGCGGCGGCTTTGCCTTTCACCGCGGCATCCATGATGAGCCCGACGTTGGTGTGCTCAACGGTGGACCGATCGCGCTGGGCAAAGACATCGGCAACCTCGAACATGCGCACGCCGCCGGGCGGCTGCACCTGCGCATGCTGATTCTTGCGGCGCGATGTGAGCAGACCGGTGAGCACCGACGGGCGGAGGGTCGGCTCCTCGCCGCGGCGGGCATCGTCGACGGAAATGATCTCGAGTCCCTGAGGCACGAACAGCGCTGCCTCCCTGGGGCTGGTGAAGCTGAAAGTGACCGCCTCAAAGAAGCCCATGCCGGTGAGGAGTGATGACAGCGCACGGCGGCCCGCTTCGCTCTGCTGGGGCGGGCGGACCGTGACGCGCATGGCCTCTTGCAGGGGCACGGCGTCAAGCCCCAACAGGCGGGCGACTTCCTCGATGAGGTCGGCCTCGCGCGAGAGGTCTGGGCGGTGAGGGGGCGGTGTGCAGGCGAGTTCCTCGCCGCCGCGGCCAATGGGCGCGGTCTCCACGCCCACGGCGTGCAGCGTGCGGACGATCGTGTCAATGCCCGGATCGATGCCGATGAGGGCGGCGCAGCGGCGCGGCCGGAAGCGGATGCGGGTCGGGGTGGCCAGCGGCGCTCCGGCGGTGAGGATGCCGGGGCAGATGCGGCCGCCTGAAACCTCGGCGATCAGCGCTGCGCCGCGGTTGAGGGCGTACTCGAGCGTGCGGGCATCGACGATGCGCTCGAAGCGGTGAGAGGCATCGGTCCGCACGCCGTGGCGGCGCGCGGCGCGGCGGACGACCGCGGGCGACCAGGTTGCAACTTCGAGCACCACATCGGTCGTCGCGTCTGAGACTTCGGAGTCTCCCCCGCCAATCACGCCCGCGAGGCTCTGGGCGCGCTCGGCATCGGCGACGACGAGTTCATCCGGCCTCAGGGTGCGCTTTCTGGAATCCAGCGTGGTGAGCGGTTCCTGATCCTTCGCCCAGCGGATGTGAAGGGTGCGGCCGCTGAGTTTGGCCAGGTCGAAGGCGTGGCAGGGGTTGCCAAGCTCAAAGTTGAGAAAGTTTGTGACATCGACAATGTTGTTGATGGAACGCTGCCCGACGCTCTCGAGCCGCTCGCGCAGCCACGCCGGGCTGGGGCCGACCTTGACGCCGCGGATGACGCGGGCGGTGAACAGCGGGCACGCACCGGGCACATCGTTGATGAGCGTCAGCGACTCGGCAATGGGGCCCGCGGCAGGGTCTTCCGAGACTTCAGCCGGGGGGAGCTTGAGCTGACGGGCGGTCTTGGCGGCGATTTCTCTTGCCGCGCCCAGATGGCACAGCAGGTCGCCGCGATTGCTGGTGACTTCAAGGTCAAAGCGGCTGCCATCCCAGGATTCAATGGGAAAACCCAGGTGGGTCAGCAGGTCCTCGGCGGCAGCGGGGGTCACATCGCCGGGTGAGAGATAGTCGTTCAGCCAGGGCAAACTCAGGTGCATGGGGTGATGGTATCGGGGAGCGGGGGCAAACTGGGGAAGGGGGCAGGAAGGGAGAAGTCCGAGGAATCCGCCCGGAATTCTTGACAGGGGCGATTTTATCTGTCTAATCCAGTTGGCTTATCGGGGATGTGTGCGGTCTGGAAGCGTTCCCGGCCTTCGCGGCCGTGTGTAAGGAAAATGTTGTCATGATGAAGCAGATCAGTATGAAGCAGGCAAGTTTGAAGCAGGCGAGTGCGGTGACCGGCGTGTTGATGATGGCGGCCGCGGCCATGGCGCAGCCAGTCAGCACGGACCTGGGCACCGTTGGTGTGGGGACAAACCTGAGCGACACGTTCGCCATGACTCCCGGGCTGGTGAAGTGGTACCGCTTCACCGTCACGACCCCGATCTCGGCACCAGATGCCTTCGCCGACATCCGCACGGTCTCCGAAGCTTCGCCCACGCTTGACACACTGATCGGTCTCTATAACTCAATCGGGCAGCGGCTGAACACGGACGATGAGGACGGCCCCGCATCCTTCAGCGCGCTCTCGTTTGGCGCGGTGTGCGCGACCCGACCCAACGAGGCGCCGGGCCTGTTCAGTGGCCCCGCGTTTGACGGCCGCGATGGCGCCACCCTCGGCGCTGGGACCTACTACCTCGCGGTCTCGTGCTTCAGCACCACGTTCGGGTCTACGAACTGGAATGTCACGACGACGCACGGGTCCAGCGGCAGCGTCACGTTGGAGTTAATGGCCGGGAGTGCTGCACCGTCAGCCGCGGTTTTCTCAAGCGCCATCGCTTCTCCAAACCCCGTCACGGCGGGGCAGAATGTGCTGATCACCGCGGCGCTGCAGGCCAACTGCCCGAGCGGGCTCGCGGGCGCGGTGCTGACGGCGGACCTGACGAACGTGGGCGGGCCCAACGCCGCCATGCTGTTTGATGACGGCACGCACGGCGACGTGACGGCGGGTGACAATACCTTCTCGGTGAACTACGAGATTCCGGTGGGCGCGACGCTGGGCAGCCGCACGATCACGGTGAATGCGATCAACGACAATAACCTCCCGTCATCACGCAACGTGACGTTTGTGGTGCAGGCGGGCCCGGCGGTGCTGACGCCCGTGGGCGGGGTGTATACGGAGATCGAGGACAACGACGGCAAGGCGCGGGCCAATGTTGTGCAGGGGATGGCGGCCGGGCAGTCGATCTCGGGCACATCAACCGGCGCTTCCACTGCGAACCCCGGCGTTGGTTCGGCAGATTATTACCGTGTGTCAACGGTGCAGGCTCCGCTCGGTATCTATCGCCACCAGTTGGCGCTGACGAGCACCACTCCCGGGCACACCGGGACGATTCGCGGGCGCACGCAGTCGAGCGGGACGATCAATGCGACCTCGGATGCGGTGCTGCAGACATCGTCTAACTCAACAACGCCCACGCGGATGGTGCAGTGGTACGGCTTCGGCAAGTCCGAGCAGGTGTACTACCGGGTGACGGGGCTCGTGGCAACGACCGCGCCCTATGCCGCGACGCTCACGACCAGCAGCGTGACACCCGTGGCGCTGGGCAGCTTCCGCCCGGGGCCCGTGACGATCTCCACGTTTGGCCTGGGTTACGCCGCCGACACCGACCTGTGGTTGTATGACGGCGGCCTCAACGCGATCGTGGGCGCGGGCAACGACAACGAGACGGTGGCGCTGGGCGGCTCGGGCACGACCAACCAGTCCATTCTGCAGCGAGACCTTGCGCCGGGGACGTACTACCTGGCGCTGAGCGACTGGAACCTCGCGAACGATCAGAGCAGCCCTGTGACGGACCGCTTCAGGTCCGGGAACGTGACTGACTTCCCGGACGTGGTGGTGCAGAGCACCGAGCTGCTGCCGACGCGTCTTGACTTCCGCCTGACGGACAGCGCGGGGGGTGTGACGTTTGCTGCCGCGAAGCCGGGACCTTTTGGTGTGTACTGGGCGACGTTCACGATCGCCACGCCGTGCGGTACGGCAGACTTTGATGGCGATGGCGACTCGGGCACGGACCAGGACATCGAGGCGTTCTTCCGCTGCCTCGCGGGCG
>JBBSOF010000042.1:0-26865 GCA_038260025.1 Phycisphaerales bacterium | reverse complement strand
GTTGTGCCTGTGCCAACCTGACGGCCGCATGAAGCTCCTGGGCCTGCGCGTACGCCGCCTTCGCAGTTGTCGCGGCATGCTCCGCTCGCTCGCGGTTCAGCGTGGTCTTGCTCCGGGCACGCTCGACGAGCACATAGACCAACGCGGCCCCGACAAGGATCGACAGACAGGCCGTAATCAGGTACATCATGGAAGCGGCTCCGAGGAATCCTCACCATCAGGAACAGGCTGCAAAGAAAAGGAGGTAGTGCGTTCGCACTCCAGGCAGTGGAACCCGCCGAGAAAGTCACCCTTGCGGCCTGTCGCGATAGCCCCACACTCGAAGCACTTGGCGTTCACGCTGTCG
The DNA here is from genome assembly GCA_038260025.1 of Phycisphaerales bacterium. Lineage (GTDB taxonomy): Bacteria > Planctomycetota > Phycisphaerae > Phycisphaerales > UBA1924 > JAEYTB01. The sequence goes on along the minus strand of JBBSOF010000042.1, from coordinate 26,519 downwards.
TCCAGGTCAGTCACCAGCGCCAGGCGATAGCTGTTGCGCTCCCGCTGCCGCCGCAGTAACCCCATCGACTCCCAGCGTTCTGCGATCCATCGCCACTGGTCCTGCTCTCCGCCGAGGGTCGCGCGCAGCCGACTCTGCATGAAGTCATCCTGCGTTTCAATATGGTCCCACAGACGGTGCGCTGTCCTCATGAGAGCCTTCGCGGCCACAACCCGCTGGGCCAGGTCATCGCTGGCATTGCGGTCAATCGCCTTACGCTTCTTTAGCAGGTCAGAGAGTGTGTCCAGCACCTCGTGATCAAGCACGAGCGGGGCATGCTTCAGCACCATGTCAATGCAGGGGACGCTCCTGAAATCAAGTTGTTCGTACTTCCGCCGGTACTGCATCATCCCTTCGAGATGCTCCCAGGCGGATGCCGCGGTGCGAACAGCGGCGGCGTAGTCCCCCGCGCTCTCGGCGGCGCGAGACGCGCGCACGATGGCGTCGTAGGTTTGTGCAGCAGCAGCGAGTTCGGCCTTTGCCATAGGTACCTCACAGATGACCGGCTTAGGGTACAGGATGGCTAGCAGTACAACAACGGGTTATGGAAGACTTGCGGCAGCTCCGGGGGCAAACCGCGTTACCGGGCCAGAATATGGCTGGGCACAGCGGTCTCACTACCTCCACCACCGCATCGACGCAGACGTGGTCAAGGTGTTGCCGTCATGTTGATGCCGCGGTGGCGACGCGGTGCTCCGTCACCAGCACCATCGAGACCGACCGCGGCCGCGCGCTTCTCTCAGGGTCGCAATGGCGTGGGAACGAGCCTGCGGATGCACCAGTTTGGCCTCCGGCACACGCCTGACGCACGAACTGCGTTTGGTTGATGAAGGTTCACCGACCCGGCGCGGCAAGCCCGCAGGCGTGGCGGGCGCGGAGGTGTGGGTGAAACTCGTCGATGCGGGCACCCCCGCGCCGACGGACCCCGCCGCGCTCTCGTTCCTGACCCTGACCAGCCGCCCGACCGTCCGCACCGAGTTCAAGGCCCACGACGGCGGGAAGACGGCGGTCTACATGCTGCGGTGGGTCAACACCCGCGGCGAGAAGGGGCCGTGGTCGGAGATTTGCAGCGCGACGGTGGCGGCGTAAGAATCGAAACCCCGCGTCTTGTCAGCGCGGATCAGGAGCGTTTGAGAATCCAGAGCGGGTAGGGCGCACAACATGACCACGCCACAACCGCTCTGCGAAATCAGGCAGGCGCCTGGTCAGTCTTTCTTGCGTGGAGCGTTCTCGCGGGTCTTCTTTCCGCTGTGGATGTCCTCCATTAGATCGGTCACGGCTTGGCGCCAATCTTCATTTCCGACGTTCTGCGACACGTCACGAGTTTTCTGGAAAGCGACGACTGAGAGGACGAAGACGAGCACGAGGCCGCCGACGTTCACAAGCCGCCGCCAGCGCTCCGCTACGATGACCGCGTCCCGGACAGCCTTCGCGTCAGCCAGCAGCACTTGGGGTGACCTGGGCGCATTGAGTGTTGGTGTCACCGTCGAGCTAGGGGCCATAACGGCGGGCACGTTAAGTGATCGGACGACGGTGTTGTACTCTGCCAAAGCCTTCGCATCGGTGTCACGTACCTCAATCTCGGACTTGGCGGCGACAAACACGGAAGCAATGACAGCGACAACGATCAATGTTCGCATGGCGTTTATGTTGGCGATCCTCCATGATCGTTCCTGCGCCGGCTTGTCGCGATGCAACCTGTAAATCTCCACGGCACGTTCCCACGAGAGATTGTCCTTGTCCGCGGGCCCCTCGTAGTACACCTTGAGGAATGCGGCGATCCTAAAAGTGTTCGCCGTCCCGGCAATGAACTTGCGCCACGTCACCCACACGAACAGCGGGACCACAGCGAGCAGACCAACGACGCTCTGCCACGCCGCAATCGTGACAACCGCACCCATCACCGCCATAGCGCTCGTCAGTACGGAAACTTCGTCCACCATGTGCCCGCGAATCTCGTTGCGCAGCGACGTGTATTGCGCAATCACCAGATCCTCGCGCTTCCCACTCGGGCCGGAGTGCAGCTTGCCCACCTCTTCGGTGATGATCTTACGGACGGCATCTTGCGTCATTGGTGTTTCAGACATCGCGTCCTTCCTCGACAAAGTCAACAACGTGCGCCCCAACCCATCATACGAACAGGCTCGCCGTTTCTGCCCGCCGCGCGCTTTCTGCCAACTCAGGCCAGCGTTCGACAAACGGCACCGCCGACACGCGCCCCAACTCGGTCGGTTCGATCTTGTTGAGCCCGCCGCCGTAGACGCGCCCCTCGCCGCGCAGCTCGTGGCCGGTGACTTGGCCCAAGAGTTCGTGAACGCCAGCGGCGCGGGCTGGATGTTTCTGGAGCATCGCCGCCAAGCCGTTCCGGGGGTAGAGCATCAGGTACAGGTTGGTCCCGATCGCCTTCGAGCGGTTATAGATGAACCGGAACGGCTGCTTGTCATCCGCGCCGCGGCCCATGTAGGTGCAGAGGAACGGGGCGGGGGGGCGCTGCTCCTGCTTGTACCACGGGCTGCGCTTGCCGACGAGGTAGCCGTCCTTGACGCCGAGGACTTCGGCGGTTTGCAGGTATTCCCACAGGGCCGGGTGGCGCTGTTCAACCAGATGCTCGGGCAAGTCGCAGTCGATCACGCACAGTTGGCGGTCGATGCTCGGGTATCCGTCATCGTCGGCGTCGATCACGGTCGCTTTGAGGTGGCGTGGACTTGGAAGGATCGGGCGCAGGTACTTGGCGGGAAGGCCGCGACGCTTCGCGTCGGCGCGGCACAAGATGAAGAACTTGTTGTCGCCGGTGGCGATGCCGCGCTGGACCCTGAAGAAGTCGGCGAGCGTCGCCCCCCCGGCGTCGCTTAGCGTGTGCCGGTCGTTCTTGGCGTGGCTCGGGTAGACCGTCCACTTGCGCGACTCACGGAGACGATCAATGGAAACACCATCGCTGGCGTGCGGCTTGGCGAGCGTGCCGCCGAACGTGAACTCGGCTTCGTGGCCGGGCGGGGGCGGGGCCTTCTTGAAGACCATGACAACCGACGACACGAACGCATCGCCGAACTGAACATCCTCGGGGTCGAAGCGGTGAGCGCGGATGAGCGTCACCTGATCCGTAAGGAAGCGTTTGAGCGATGCGCCGTAGTTGACATCCATGAACTCCGAGGGGATGAGCCACGCGGCGTAGCCGTCATCCTCCATCCACGCCGTGGCGAGCAGGAGAAAGTAGACGTACAGACCCGCAAGCCCGTTGACCTCGACGCCGGTCATCTTGAACGCGAGCCGTTGCAGGCGTTCCTTGTCCTCGCGGTCCATGTGGTGGTGGCGAACATAGGGCGGGTTTGCGAGGATCAAGTTGGGCGCGGGTGGGCAGGAGCCATTGGCGACCACGCGGGTGAAGTCCCCGCGCACAACTTCCAGTCCGGCGTCGGCCCACAGGTCGCGGGCGGCGTCGGCGAAGACGGAATCAAGTTCCACACCGACAGCGCTTTCCAATCGCTTCGGGCCATAGACCGCCAGTGCGGCGGAAAAGAAGCTGCCGGAGCCGATGGACGGGTCGGCAAAGCGGATACCGCGTTTGCGCGTGCCGATCAACGTGCCGACGTAGCGGGCAATATCGAGAGCAAGGGCGTTGGGTGTGGCGAACTGGCCGAGGCGGTTCCGCTCGGGTGCCGACTTGGTTGCATCAATCGCCGACTGAATAGCCTGGCGTTGCGCTTCGGTCGTGTTGTCGCGGTGCGCGATCATGCTGTTCAAAGCCCCAGTTTCGCAAGGTCTTCGATGCGGTGTTCCCAAACCCAGTCAATCCCTTCGGCGGCTTCGTAGCCGAGATAGTCACTGCCGAAGTAGCCGCAGAGGAACAGGACGAAGCAGACGTCTTTGCCAAAGGTGGCTTGGAGCTGGTGGACTTTCGTCGCCTCTTCCTTGCGCCGCTTGTTCGTGTTGGTGAAGTCGCCCGCCGACTTAGCTTCGATCAATATGGGCAGCCGGTCCTTCCGCAACTTCTTGGGCTGGATCACCACGTCAACGGGGATGTTGACCTTGACGGTAGTTCCGACCGCCAGATTCATGCGGAACGAGTACGTGCCCGCTTCCATATCCGCGAGCAGCTTCCCAGTCGGGTGTGATTGCTTCCGGTAGCCTCGTTTTTCCAGCCAAACGGCCACGAGGGCGAGTTGGCGCTGCTCCTGAGCGTTGCGGACGATCGGGTTGGCGACCGCGCTGCACAGCCGATCGGCAACGATGGTCGATGCCCGGTCGCGTTCGTGGTCGGTCGGGTCTTTGCCCGCATCAAGCCACGGGAAGATGTCGCGGTCCAGGAGTTTCGTGAGGACGGTGCAGACCTTGTTCAAGTTCTCGTCGAGGAGTTCGGCCTTCATCCGTGCCGCGAGTTTGCCTTCCTCCATGCTGCCGATGAGCGACTTGCTCGCGCTGGCAAGACCGACCAAGCGATCAACCGCCAGCGGCGGGGCGGTACACATGCGGAGAGTGGGCAGAGCACTCGGGTTCGCGCGAAGGGTTGCGGCGTCAAGTGCGCGAAGGTCACGGGTGGCGATGAGCGCGGCCTTGACGTGCTCGGTCGTCTTGACGCGAGTGGTGCGGAACGCCTGCGGCGCGAACTGCATGAACCACTGGTTGAACTGGTCAACCGAGGCCGCGATGTCGGCTTTCCAGAGGTGCGGCTTGTCAGCGTTGATCTTGGTTGGAGGCATACGGCCCTTCTGCTTCCTGCTCCGGGCTGTCGGCTTCCTACGCTGGGTCATGCGCCCATCATACGGGATACGTTCGGGTGTGTCCAACCCGGTTTTCGGCGGCCCAACCACTTACAGAGCGAAGGGTATCAGGTTCAAGTCGCACCAATTCCTTGCCGAAAAAAAACTCAGTGTCCTCCGCGTGCCGATTGACGGCTCGGGTAGCGGTTGGGCGTTTCCCTGTGCGAGCCGCCGAATCCACGAAAGCGAGTACTGAACAATGGCTGACTACATCCCCGGTCCCGATGCGAACTTTCAGGCTTGGCAATCCAACTTTGTGACCTACGCCAACGCCAACCTTGCCGCGCTCGGGCTGACCGCGCCGGACATGGCCCCGATCACCGCCGCGCAGACCGGCTGGGCGACCGCCTTCCCCGCGCACGTTGCCGCCGTCAACGCGGCCAAGGCCGCCAAGCAGACCAAGGATGAGGCCCGCGCCGCGTACGTCGGCGTCATCCGCCCGCTCGTGCGCCGCTTGCAGGCGTCGCCGCTGGTCTCCGATGCCGAGAAGGCGTCGCTGGGGATCACCGTCGCGCAGGGCGGCGGGCCGATCGGGCCGCCGACGACATCCCCGATCGTCAGCATCGAGTGCGGCAACCGCTTGCAGCAGGCCCTCCGCTTCGTGGACTCGGCCACGCCCACCAAGAAGGCCAAGCCCCCGGGCGCGCTGGGCGTCGAAATCTGGAACAAGGTCGGCACCACGCCACCCACCGGCGAGAGCGAACTGCGCTTCGTCGCCGTCGATACCAACGCGCCGTACACCATGAACTTCGACTCCGCCGATGGCGGAAAGACCAACTACGTGTGGATGCGCTGGGTGTCGCCCACGGGCGGCCGCGCCGAACGCCATCGAGCCCGTTAGGCGCTGGAGGACGGTACCCCCCAGCGACTTGTTGAGGTGCATGATCCCGATGACCGTAACGCCGCGACTTTCCGACATCGCCTTCACGGCGGCCAGTACCTTGCGCACTTCCTGGTGGTGGATGTAGTCCACTTCTCCCATGAACGACAACAGGGGATCGATGACCACGAGGCGGACGGATACGCGTCTATGCCGCCGTGCCGGCATCCCCTACAGATCGCAGCCGTGCTCCGGCGCGGGAACGAGCCTGCGATGCACCAGTTTGGGCTACGACCAGCGCCGCGCTCTCACCGCCTCCACCACCGCGTACGGGCAGATGTGGTCCAGGTACGTCGCCGTGGTCGTGATGCTGCGGTGCCCCAGTTGCTTTGAGATGATCCCGATGTCCACGCCCTCGGACCGCAGCTGGGCCGCGTGGGTGTGGCGCAGCCCATGGGCATGCACCCGCTTGGCGATCCCCGCCTTCATCCCCAACTGCGAGAACAGCCGCCGGATGTAGCCGGACCCCAGCGGCCTCCCGCCCCTCCCGCACAGGATCGGGTCGTACAGCCCGCCCCCCACGCTGGCCCGTACCGCCACCCAGTCCGCCAGGACCGCCAGAGCCCCGGCATCGACCCCCACCGTGCGGGACTGGTCGCCCTTGCCGTGCATGACGCGGATGGTGCCGGCGCTGGGGTCTACGTCTTTGGGGCGCAGCGCCAGCGCCTCGGCGATGCGTAACCCCGCGCGGTAGAGCAGCGCAATGAGCGCCCGGTTGCGCAGGCCAACGGGCGTGCCCGGGCACGCCCCCATGAGCCCCAGGACCTCCCGGTGCGTCAGGATTTCGGGTGGGAGACGCCGCCTGGGTTTCCTACGTACTGACATTTCTACACACTTCACGCCACGCTCCTTGGCCGCTGCCGCCCCCCGCAGGGACGCTCCCGTGGGAAGCCGCGCCTGAAGGAGTACCTCGGAAGCGGGACAGGGTGCAAGGGAAGTTTCAAAAGAGTCGAACGGGCGGCAATGCTCGTCGTCCGCGACGGTTTCTATCCTTACGGTGCGTTTTTCCTCACCGGTTGATTGCCACACCCCACACCTGTTACGGCGGCGGTGTGCCCGGACGGCTACTTGGCCATGCCAGACTTCAACACGGGGATTTGCGGACATGTTGCCTTTACAAAATCCTCCACCGTCTGGTGAAACCACCCTTCCGCAAATGGACTTGTGCGAAACTCATCTACAAAGGTGAGCAAGTTCATGGGAGGTGTACTCCAAACGGTGTCGGCTTCGACGGTTGCCGAGATCTCACTCGGCCTCGCATCGTCGGGCATTGCGACCCGAGCGTGGAGCAACTCTTCGTGCCACAGTTTTACTGCACGAACCTCCCGCTCAAACGCGAACTCGATACGTTTGTGCATGGCAGGTGCTATCGGGTCGTCAAGATCAAGTTGCACGGAATCTTGCCGATGATTGATATAGGTCACGATGCCAAGATGCGGCTGTGGCTGAGGTAGCAGCATTAGCGCTTGTCGCAACTTCGAAAATGTTGTGCAAACGGCCACCGCCTGTTTATCACCATATATTTTCCACATAGCATTCGATTCGTGCAGGTCCAAGCACCAGCAATTTACCAGTGTCGAGCGTCGTGCGCTGCCGTCCCATGGCGTTCGCCCCTTGAAAGATCGTGTTTGGGGCGCGGGATATTCTCCTTCGGCCCAGTCATCCATGTATTGATCAAGGCGCTTGAAATGCAGTCGTCGCGTTTGTAAAAATGATGCAAATGCACCAAAGTTCATGTACCTGCGCAGTGAGACGGAAGCTTCCTCCTCGCTCGGCTGCTTCAGGGAGGGATACACCGAGGGGAATGCGGGAACGTGGACCTTCATGTGATTACTGTATGGGCAGATTCAGGTCTCTACTCCGACATCTCCCGCAGGTGCCCGCCGCTGAGACGGTTCGTGTCTTGCGTGCAGTCCTATCACTTCAGCTCGCAGCCCCGCTTCTACTGCCGAACGTCACTAAGGCTGCAGGCCCTGCTCATCAGCTTCGCGGCGGTAGGTGGCAACCCCTTCCCTCCGCCTGACCGACGGCTTGGAGTGCCGCCTCCTCCAACCGTGAGTCGTGGGCGCGGGCGCAGTCCATGACGTTGCCGTGCAGGCTGATGGTGGCCGTCCAGACCCGCACCGGCGGGCCGCCCCGGTTGGTATGCCGCGAGTCCCTACGAAACGTGAGATCGCACCGCTGGTCTAACCGGCGAAGGCGCTCCCAGAGTTCCGGCGAGAAAGGGCGGGACGACGGAGGGAAAGCATCCGTGCTCATGCCCTACCATAACCCACACTCAAAGTATTTACAAGATTGCCCTCACGGAGTTGGGGCCGCGGGGTACAGCAGGGTGCTAGCAGGGGCTCCCCGCCAAGACTCGGAAGAACGCCTCAATATCGCCATCCGTACCGGAGTCGCCATCGCCGTTGAAATCCGACGTGTCGCAGGTGGGGCAGCAGTTGCCTGCCAGGCAGGCGAAGAAGGCCTCGATGTCCTGGTCGGTACCTGAATCACCGTCGTGGTTGAAGTCGCCGGAGCAGAACGACTGGGGCACGATGGCTAGCCCGGTGAACTGCGGGTTCTGGAAAGGGGTGGCGAGCTGGACCCCGAGATCAGCGATGGTGGTCAGCGTCCGGGTGTTGACGTCAAACTCCCACACAAAGTTGGGGCCGAAGGTGGCGGTCATGATCAGGGAGTGATCGGTCCGCGCTTGCAGCGCCGTGGGGGCGTCGAACAGCACGCTCGTGGAGCCGGGTCCAAAGGGCACGGTGACACGCACGCCCCCTTCGAGCGCGGTCCCACCCAGCAGCGTGCGGTTCCCCGAGAGCGGGTCCACTTCGATGATCGCGCCGACATAAGGGGCAGACAGAGACCCACTGACAATCAGTCGGCCGTTCAGCACCGCCAGGCCGCGGATTTGAGTGTCTACCACCGGGCCGGTACCCCGCGAAGGGATGGTGGTACGGGCCGCGGAGACAACGCCCCCGGTGACCGTGAAACGAGCACCATCGGTGGGCTTGAGGGTGGAGATAACCGCCCGGTCGCCGGTTACCAAGTCCACGCTGTACAGGTACACCTGGTTCAGCCCCAAGCCGAACTCACACACCACGACATGAGTGTCGTCGAGGCGGGCCAGGGAGCGGGGACGGTACATGACCACGCCGTCGCCGCGGGCGGCCCCGCTCACCAGCGTTGTCTCTCCAGTGGAGATGGTGTACCGCAGCAGCCTTCCCTTGCCCGCGTTGCCGGCGTTCCAATCATCGGCAAGAGCGAGAATGGTGTCGGCATCTTCTGCGATCATGTCCCCGCCGCTAGACCAGAGCGCCACGTTGGTGCCTTCGAGGAGCGTGCGGTTGCCGGTGGTGAGGTCAATGGAGTACAGGCCCCAGTTTGTGGCGCGGCTTGGCCGGGCGAACATGAGCGGGCCGGGCATCGCCAGCAAAGAGAGGTGGTCGCTGACGAGGTCAATGCCGGTGCCGCGTGTGGTCGGCATGTCCGACGTGAGGTCTTGGCCCGAGAGCAGGGGGTTGGGGCCCGCGGGCCCGTGGATAGGACCAAGCACTGTGCCGAAGGAGCGGGAGCCGACGATGAGAGCGCCGGGGGCGAATGTGGCTTGAGCGCACACCGACGAAGCGAATACGCACATTGACAGGGTGGCGACGAGTTGCATCGGAGGCCTCCAGGGTGGGTCCAGATTACCCATCTTCCCGCTAAGCCGCTAGTGCATGAGTTCAGCGTCCCAGCCGCCTGGACGCGCCGCGGCGAACGCAGCCTCGCTCCGCACGAAAAGCGGGGCTGTTGGCGGTCTTCCCATGACCCCTGTTGGCTTCTTGTACCCCATCCAGAGTGCTTTTGCCGCAGTCTTTCGTCCAACCCAATGACTCCGAATGGCTCGTTTTACGCGCCAGAAGCCCCCTCACTAAGGGATTATCGCTCCTTGCGGACCGCACCACTTGAAAAAAGTGCATCAATGTCCCAGTGCTTCTGGTACCATCCTGATCAACACGCGGAGGGCGGATGTCTCGAACTACAAATGCTGTCGCGGCGTGGGCGCTGGGGCTTTCGGCCATCGCTGGTGCGGCGTCTGCGCAGCAGGCCACGCTGACGTGGCTGGGCACGATCGATGAGGGCTCGGATTGCGTGCCTTGGGCGATCAGCGCCGATGGGGAGGTCGTCGCGGGTAAGTGCAGCCGCCCCTTCAAATGGTCGCGCACGCATGGCATGCAGCCGCTCGCACCCCTGCCGCAGTCGGGGTTCTATTACGTGGTGAATGACATCAGCGCGGATGGAAGTGTTGTGGTGGGGTTTGCCGGCAGCCTTGGACCATTGGGACTGGCCGTACGCTGGCCGCTGGAGGGGGCGACGCAGGACCTGGGCTTTGTAAGCCAAAGTGGACAGATTCCCTACTCACAGGCGACCAATGTCTCGTCCGATGGGAGCGTGTACGGCGTCACCAACGACGGGTACTTCGTGTGGACCGCTGATCAGGGCATACGGCTCCTCAACTATTATTTCAGAGGGGTGAGCGACGATGGGCGGACGATCTTCGGCATCGATGCATCCGGCTTGTTCCTTTGGACTGCCGACAGAGGAGTTGAGCGATTCGCGCAGCCTCCCTGCGTAAACGTCGGTGACTATTTGAGCGGCGACGGCAGCACGATCATCGGGGTTTGCGGCGTGCAGATTTACCGCTGGCGGCGTGAGACAGGGTTCCTGCCCGTGCCGACACCGTTCGGAGGATTGGCCGGCCTCAGCGCAGTGAGCGGGGACGGGCGAGTGATCCTGGGGTATGCGGGCGATGGGGCGTGGATCAGCATCGAGGATGAGGGCTTCCATGGCCTGGTCGCGGACCTGTTGCGGCAGCGGGGCGTGGACATCGGTGATTGGGATTTCGACGGCGCTACCGCTGTGAACAATGACGGCACGGTGATCGCTGGCGCTGCACACATCCCACTGGGGCCCACGGGCAATCTATACGCCTGGGTGGCACACCTGCGCCCCTCTTGCGGCACATCGGACTACAACCACGATGGAGACTCGGGCACAGACCTGGACATCGAGGATTTCTTCCGCTGCCTGAGTGGTGACTGCTGCACGACGTGCTACACCGATGACATCAACGGCGATGGCGTTGGCGGGGATGATGCCGACATCGAGGCGTTTTTCAAGGTGCTCGCTGGCGGTAACTGCTAGATGGTCAGCAACTTACGAGTATTGTGAGTTTTGAGGTGCGCCATTGTTGCGGGCGCCATGCCTTCCTGATATAAAAGTGAAGACCAATACACTCACGGGGGGCTTATGCCGCACATCGCTTTCTTCGTCGCGCTCGCCATGCTTGCGTCGATCCTCGCCGATTCCGCGGTTGGGCAGCTCGTAAGGCCTCGTGGAGACCCCGAATCGCTTGTCACCGCGCCATTGGCCCCCAGTGGTGCACGACCCGATCCATGCCGTAACGACGGCCCCGAGGTCGATCCGGGCCCGAACGATTTTACGGATCGCACGAACGGGCTTCGACTGGTGAATGAGGAGCCGCTGAGTTGTCCCACCCCGGCCCCGAACCCGCTTATCGTGCCGGGTTATTTCTACGAGATAGGCAACCACGCATTCCATGATTTGATGTTCTTCCAAGGGGGCGTCGGGTATTTCCAGCGGTATAGGTGGATCAGCCCAAACCCAAACGACGGGAATCCGATCGCCAATGACCCGGGGGATCCGCAGACGTTTTCTTGGAACTTCGGTGTTGGTGGCAGCACTGTCGTTTCAGAGTATGGTGCGACGTTGGTGGCTGCGGGAGATTTCACGGGTATAAATGATGATTTATATGTTACAAGTCACGGCGACGAACTTGTCTTCTACACGCCGCATCCTACGGGGATCACCGGGCACGGCAGGATTGCTCTGTATAAGAATGTGGTCAGCGGCGGGCCCCAGGGTTTTCACTTCTCCAAGTTCGCGAGCAATATCAACGAGGATGTTTCTCCGCCAACCTTGAAGTCTGGCAGTGGCATGGTAGATGACTGGACCGGGCTGATTGCCGGGCATTTTTCCGATGCCGTGAGCAATTACAAAGACAATAACATCGCTTCTCTCGCCTTCTACAAGAAGGACGCGGGGATCATCACAGCGTTGCAAGTTTGGAAGTACACCGGCTCGACCGCTGACGCGGGCTTTGTTGCTCATAACCCAACTCGTGTTCTTGAAAATCAAGGCGTTGACCAACCATCAGTTTCCTCACTGCACAATCTCGGCCCGAATGAGACCGCCCACTGGACCGACGTAGTGGGAGGTCGCTTCTACCGTGATGGCGACCATGCCCTTCGATGGCTGCAGGACGACCTCTTTTTTTACGATTCGGTCACCGGGCACTGGGCGGTCATGGTGATCCGTCAGCTGGACGGTGCAGTTCTGAGGGTTCTCTCGTCTCTTGATGCTGACCTCAATAATGAAAAACAGCCCCGGGTTGAGATTGGCTGGTCGGGCATCATCGCGGGAAGATTTGGAGCCAGCTTTACGTGGACGGACGTGTGCTTCTACAACGTGGCTCAGCAAAGCTTGCTGATCCGCCACCCCTCCGGCTTTATGACGGATGGGGAGCCAGCGGCCATCAAGCATCCGTTCACCCAGCTGATCGCCGGGGACTTTGCGGTGGCGAACCCCGAGAACGACAACCCCCCCACGCCCGCCGATGGTACGTGGCGGTACAGCAAGCCCGATGATCTGAAGCACAACCTGCCGCAGTTGCAGTTTCAGTGGCAGACCGCTCCATTTACCTGTTCTCGCAACCTGTACCAGCCCACGCAGTATGAAGACTTCTTGTGCTACCAGGCCCCTCCGACGGGACAGGGCTCGGGCACGATGAACTTCTGGCGGTACAAGCCCGGCAACGAGTGGGTGCGGGCCAAGATGGAAGGGTATGTGCGGCCCGCCAGCGGCATTGGCGAGAGCGTCGCCCCGGGTGAAGAGCTTGAGTTCCACATTAGCTCAAGCACGCGCACCGACCCGGTGACACACCAACCCCACAGCGACATCCTTGAGATCAAGGTGTATCGCAAGGGTGCGCCAGAGGTGCAGATGCCCGGGGTTCTATACGCCCTAGCGCAAGAGGAAGCGGTCGCCGACGACGGCGTGTACCTGCTGGGGTGTGGGTGGCCGGTTTCGGCCAAGCTCACCATCCCGTCCACTTGGAAGAGCGGCCTCTACGTCGCGAAAATCCGCTCTATGGGCTGCGACTGCGGGTGCGGAACGGAAATCCCCTTTGTGGTGCGGGCCGCCGACCCGGGGCAAACCTCGAAGATCCTGGTGTGCATCCCCACCACAACGTACCAGGCGTACAACTGGTGGGGCGGCCGTAACTTCTATGGGCACGGGGTTGGTGCGAGGGGCACCCCCGGAGCGAACGGCGACTGGACCGCCGCTGACGCCCATCGTCCGTGGCAAAGACTCAGCGAAGCAGGGGTGGACCCTTATGACGTGGGGGCCAATGCCGGCTTCTATGGGGGTACCCGGGCGTTCAAGCTGTCTTCAGACCGCCCCTACATGAGTTTGGCGGACTTCCCCAACATCAAGGTCTACCCGGAGGAGGTCGTCGCCGAACGGCCGGAGTTGCAGTATTGGGAGGTGCCGTTCATCGAGTGGATGGACAGGCATGGCTTCCAGGCCGAGTACTGCACCAGCTTTGACCTTGACCGCGCCCCGATTTCCTCGGAGTACCGCCTTGTCATCAGCATCGGCCATGACGAGTACTGGTCCTACAACATGAAGCACAACGTCCAGGATTTCGTGGGCGCCGGCGGGAACGCCGCATTCTTCAGCGCCAACACGTGCTGGTGGCAAATCCGTTTTTCCTCTGATGGGCGGCAGATGACCTGCTACAAGGACATCGCCCACGAAAACGCCGAGAATACCCCGCAGGGCCTGTGGACCACACAATGGTCCGGGTACGCCTGGAATCCGATCCCCATAGGAGGCTCCACTGGGTGCGCATACCCCTACTACATGAGCCGCTCGATCAGTCCTTCGACGTTCCCATTCTGGCCTCCTACGAGCGGCGCGTTTACGGATTGTGCGAATCCGCCGTCTGTCTACTCAGACCCGGAGGTTGACCTCACCGGCGTGACCTGGATTAATAGCATTGCGGGCTGGCCCGCGTGGTACATCAACCACGACACGCAGCTGCACGAGCCTTTCAGGGCGGTTGTTTCGCAGTCCAACCCCTACTTGTGGATGCTCAAGGACGACGGCGGCAACTATGTCTTGCAGCATGAAGACACCTTCGGTTACTACACGGACCAGTGGGGACACCCGCAATCGATCGTCGGCTGGGAGACAGATGCTGTCGTGCAAACCCCAGTAGAGTTTGTGTACAAGAAGCCGGCGCTCGCTGGCGACGTTTTTGAGCTGGCCCATGTCATTTATAATCATCAACTCTATCGCTGGGCGAATGGCGACAACGGAATGCAGAATATGGTTGATCGCAAGACCATTGTTGATCCCGTGAGGGGTGACGAGGATCAACATATCCCATCCTCCAGCAATCAACCCCCCAGCATGGGCTCCACGGCGATGTTTACACGGCTCATCCCGCCCAGCTATACAGCGCTTTACAACAGCAACCCGGCGCTAGGGCCGGTTCGCGGAACCACGTTTACCGCTGGGACGATGGACTGGGTCTTCGGGCTCACAAAGACAGCGTCCCTGAACGCTCCCTTAGATATCATCACGAAGAATGTTCTGAAAATCCTTGGTGAGGAGGACTACTGCCCAGGTGGTTCTACCTCCGCGGGCTGGACTGAGCCGCCGCAGGTGAGCGCCGGCGAGCTGGTCCTGGCCACGGTAAGCGTAAACAAGTGTTCGCCGGTGGCGTCTCCAACATGGACCGTAACGCTCGATCTGGCTCCGATCGGCGGGTCGTCAAGCACGGGGATGCACGACGATGGTTCGAACGGAGATGTCACCAGCGGTGACGGAGTATTCAGCTTAACGGTGCAAACGCCGGGCTCGCTCACCGGCGGTGCGTACGTGTTGCCCTACAGCGTCAGCGACGGGACACAGGTCGCTATGGGCAGTATCCAGCTCAGTATCAGCGGTAGTCCCGCACCCGCGACGATCGATGGCACAGGGCAAACGCAGCCCATCACTGGAAACCTGGGCTTCGATGAGGTCCACATTTTCCGGATCCAGGTGTGCACCGGGTTCTCGGCGACGACTGAGATCGTCGGGGTCAACAACTTCGACACCCAGCTGTTCTTATTTGATAATGACTTTAACGGTATAGCGTGTAACGACGACGTGTCCGTTAACTCCCAGAAGTCGTCGATCACACTGCCGAACCTGCCGAGGGGTGCCTACTACCTCGCGATCTCCGCATACAACAAGGACCCGCACATCGACGCATCGTCGCCCCCCCCTGGAAACCCGTTTGCGCTGGTGTTTCCGGATACCCCGTTTACCTCTCAGCTCGGTCCGTACTCGCCCACCGAGCCGCTTGATCACTGGGACACCAATGTGCTTGGATCAGAGGTCGGGGCCTACCGCATCGATGTGAACGGGCTATGCGCCTGCTGCACCATGGACTTTAACGGGGACGGCGACAGCGCCACGGACGCCGACATCGAAGCATTCTTTGCCTGCCTGGCGAATAACTGCTGCGCAACCTGTTCCACGGCGGACTTCGACTGTGATGGGGATACCGGCACCGACGCCGACATCGAGGCGTTCTTCCGCGTGCTAGCGGGAGCGCCCTGCTGACCGCAGGCTCCTTCCGCACAGAAAGCGGGGCTGCATCTGGGGCATCGTTCAAATCCTGCCAAGCCGACTTGTTGAGAACCCCCTGCAAAGGCAGGATTTTGCGCATGTTTCGGGATCGTGCAGGGAACGTCGAATAGCAGGTCGCAGAGAGCACGCGGGAAATCGGTGAACGGAGTAGGAGCGATCTACCCGACTGGATTTGTTCTATCCACTCTGGCAGAACATCACCGTCAACAGAAACTGGAAGGATTGACGGTATCATTCTGCCGTGGGCAAACGTGACTCTCTCCACCTTCCGGTCATGCTTGCCCAAACGCTCGACGCACTTTCGCCACAGCCCAATCAGACCATCGTCGATTGCACCGTGGGCCTTGGCGGGCACGCCGCCGCGCTTCTGGAACGTCTCAAGCCTCACGGTCGGCTCATCGGCATCGACATGGACACCGAGAACCTGGCCGATGCCCGCGTGAAGCTGCAGCGTGTACGCGGGCGTGAAGGGACCGTGCGCTTCGATCTGATCCACAGCAACTTCGCCGGGCTGCCAAACGTGCTGGAGGGGGCCGGTGTGGAGTTGGGCGCGGTCGATGGCGTTCTGGCCGATATTGGCGTCGCCAGCACCCAGATTGATAACCCGAGCCGCGGATTCTCCTATCGGCGCCCTGGTCCGCTGGACATGCGTATGGATCCCACGCGCGGCGAGCCCGCATCGACCCTGGTCAACACGCTGAGCGAGGATGACCTTGTCGAAGCGCTGCTCAAGTACGGCGACGAGACCGATGCTCCGCAAATCGCTCGCCTCATTGTTCAGCGGCGTAAAGACCAACCTTTGACAACCACCGACCAGCTCATGGGAATTGTCTGCGAGGCTCGCAAATTCACCATCGAGCGCGCCGCGCACGCGAAGCTCCACCCCGCCGCGCGAACCTTTCAGGCCATCCGTATTCTTGTGAACTCCGAGCTGGACAATTTGGATCAGCTCCTGATAGACCTTCCTCGCGTGCTGAAGCCTGCCGGCACCGCCGCGATCATCACATTCCACAGCGGTGAGGACCGGCGGGTCAAACACGCCTTTCGCGACGGCCAGCGAGCGGGGATTTACTCCGCCGACAGCCGTGACCCCCTCATCGCCGACGATGTTGAGCGGAAGCGGAACCCTCGATCACGCCCGGCCAAGCTGCGATGGGCCAAGTTGGCCGGGTGAAGACCGCTCTTAGTGTTCAGCAATCGACGTATTCCGGGCTCCCGCCCTCTTAACGCCCTTTTGGAACAGTTCTATTGGTGTTCTGTCACGAGGCCATCTGCCAATCTTGGCAGCCTCGCTCCGCACCAAAAGGGGGCCTGCGGAAGGTTAGTTCGCTCGAGTGCAAATGTGGTATCTACCACTCTCCGTGCCGTCGTCCATCGCTGGCTTGATTGCCTACCGGCACACTTTGCCCAGCGCAACGAAACCGGATGATGTACAGAAGGATGCCGGAGGACCATCTGCTAAGGGCAGAGATAATGCCCCCATGTGTTATGGCCGCGCCGCCACGAAGGCAGCACGCTGCCGTCGGGCACAAGTCAACCAGAGGATGAACCCATGACCGTTACACGCACCATCCGTCGCTTTGCAACCGCCGCACTCGCTTGCATGGCGTTGCTCCTTCCTGCCACCGCCTCGGCACAATGTGAGCAGACCGGCAACTTCTCCAGCTTCGAAGGTCCATGGCACGACTTCAACGGTGCCGCCGGCTACTTCTTTCCAAACGGGTCCACGATGGTGGTGGATACCGATGGGGACGGCGTCACGAGCCCGTCCGACCCGCAGGATCATGTGTACGCCGTGCCCGCGACGATCCAGTCCAACCGGCTTATCTCGGTCCTTTCTCCCACCCGCGAGTTTTTCGTCGTGGTGGGAGGCACGCCGGTTTCAACCTGCGACTCAAACCGCAGTGTGCGCATATACCGTCTGGACCAAGCTTCCGGGACCATGGTGCTGGTCCATCAGGATTGCCTTCCGTGCACGGTGTTCGAGGGTCCGCTTTTCTACGATTTGGGAATCCGCTCCCCGTACCCTTATACGCCAGCGATCAACGGCCAGCGGATCGCCATGTTCCGCACCGCGACGGGATTTTGTAACCCCAACAACCAGGCCCCGCCACTGCTGCGCTGGTATGACCTGAACACTCCCGGACCTAGCGGCATTGCCGATACATCGCTCGGCCTTCACGCCGGGATCAACCCCAACACGCTCCGCGTGAGCCCCAGCGGTTACCAGGCATTCGTTCAGCACGACCTCACGAACAACCCTGCTGACAGCGACTTTGACATCATCAATCTCTGCCAAGGCCCGAACTTCGGGGTCATCGTCCCGAACGCCATCGGACCCAACATTAATGACTATGCCGGGTTTCCGCTTCCCATCCCCGTTATCTCTTCCGCCACCGCAGGCGCGGTGACGTTGCAGATGAGGGTCGACAGCACGGTGATCTATCAGGCGGACGTCACGAACTGCTGCGCTGGCGCACCCACTGGAGCCTGCTGCGTCAACGGGGGCTGCGTTGTCACGACCCAGGCTCAGTGCAGCGGGACCTGGGCGGCCGTCCCCTGTGAGCAGGCCGACTGCCCGCCCGCCCCCACGCCGATCGTGTCCCTCACGATGACCGGCCCGGGGATCGTCGAGCAGCAAGGCTTTGTGGACTATGTCCTGACCTACCGCAACGACGGCGGGGCGCCCGCAACCAATGTTGTGGTTCGTGACCGGCTTCCCAATGCGTTCACCTTTGTGAGTGCCGGGGGCGGGGGCGCCTACGACCAGAACCAGCATGAAGTCACTTGGACGATTGGGACACTTCCCGCCCAGTCGGGGCCGCGCACGCTGACTCTGCGCACACAAGCAGGTTGCAATACCTCCTTCAACACGAATGCAATCTACAGGATCAGCGGCACCGGGTTCTCCATCAATGGCAGCCCCGCTGTTCAGACTTACGTAACAACGGCAACTGTCGTGGGCAGCGTCTCGGGCTCCGTTACCACGGTCACCGCCGCGGACCAACCGCTCCTTCCGGGGAGCGTGCTGCACCACGAGGTGATCCTGACCAACACCTCCAGCGTGCAACTCGCCGGCATCCGCTTCGCCGGCGCGGCAGGCACGGGCGCGCGTTTCACGGCACTGGTCGATCATGGCACCGGCGTGCTTGCGATGCCATTCGGCGGCGGTTCGTACCTTGAATGGACCGGCAACCTCGCGCCCGCACAGAGCACCACCATCCGCTTTGACAGCACCATCAACTCGTGCAGTTCTGCCCAGGACACGCACACACAGCTCAATGCCGGCAATCCCTGGGTCGTCAGCACGTATTGTGGAGCATTGCTCGGTTCATTCCCCACCAGCCCCAGCCTCACCATTCAGCCTCCGATGTCCGCATCGCTCTCCGCCTCGCTTGTTCCCGGCGAAATCGGGCCTGTGATTGCAGGGACCGACGTGTATCAAAGCCCCATGCAGCTGGTGCGCGGGACGCCCGCCGTTGACCTGATCCTCGCGGTCAGCAATGCCACGGGTGCCCCGATCAATGGAGCGAACCTCACGCTGGAGCTTCCCTTCTCCTGGGCTATCGCCGACCCACCCTTCATGGGCAGCGTTCCGGAGGGCTTTTCCTACGACGCTAATACTTTTACGGTCGTCTTCAATGGTGATGTGCCAGCTGCGGGGCTGCCGCCGGTGACCATCCGCATCCAGCCCGACGCACCGATCATCGGTGCCATGGACTTCTCCGTCTACCGCTCGATCCCAGAACTGTGCAGTGTCATACTGGCCGAGCTCTCCCTCGTCAACCTGCCTGCTTTGCCTGAGGGTCCTGTCATCCTCGGCGTCGAGAAGTTTTACCAGAGCGGCTTGTGGAGCATCCGTCCCGCAATCGATCCCGCTCCCTCATTCTATTTCAACCGCAGCGAGCTCTGGCGTGGCATGCACAAGGAACCCAGCGGCGACCTCTGGCTCGCCGGTGGCCCCATCTTCATGATCAACCCCGACACGCTAGCCGCTGGTTCCGCTCCCGGGGTGGACGCGTTCCTTCAAGGCCTTGGCCTTGCCGAAATCGGCAGCTGCGACATTGCGGTTGATCCGATTGACGGCTCACTTGTCATCATGGTTGATCAGCGGACAGACATGAACAACATCACGCACCCGCCCGCGCTCATCCGCTACAACCGCGCAACCGCCACCTGTACGCTCCTTACGCGCGATCCGGTACTTCTCCCCACCAACCGCCACGCCGATGTTCTCATCGACCCCGCAGGCACTATCTACATCGCCAACCGTCAGGTCCTCGCCAGGATTCCCCGTTCCATGCCCGTCCCCGTCCCTGATGGTCAGGTCCCGCTGGTCGCCGTCCCCCACCCCGCCTACGCCTTCGGGCCCGGCGCTGGCGCGCTCACCACCCAAAGAGTCCACGCGGCAGGCTGGTCGTGCGATGGCCACCTGATCCTCCTGCACGCCAGCACCTTCGTTGGCGGCACTAGCCCCGACGGTTTCTCAGTGGACACCGAGCTCTACGCGCTTTCGACGTATGACTCTGTCTCCAACACAATCACCGTGGTCCAGCCGCAACTCGCGGCAAACTCGTTCGGCCAAGGTAACCGCGGATGGCCAGTTGAGTTCAACCCTCAGTTGCCGGAATACGGCATCCTCAGTGACTCATGCATTACTGGCGGCGAGTCGGGTCAAACACTGGTCGCCAACAACTTCTACCCTTTCCACAGCATCTATGCCGTCGATATGGCCACCGGCGCAACAACCCCAATCGAACCCGCCGAGGGCTTCCACTTCCGCGGCGCGGCGGACATCGCTTACTTCCATGGCAGTTGCAGCACCAACCTGCCCTGCGACAGTGATTTCAACGGCGACGGCGACTTCGGCACCGATGCTGACATCGAGGCGTTCTTTGCCTGCCTTGCGGGTTCCTGCTGCCCCGCCTGCGACCCGAACGGGGCCGATTTCAATGGCGACGGAGATGTCGGCACCGACGCCGACATAGAGGCTTTCTTCCGCGTCCTCGCAGGCGGGAACTGCTAGCAGCCCCGCTTTGGGTGCGGAACGAGCCTGCAAAGCCGCCAATGAAGAGCCCCCCGCCGGTGTGCGGCGGGGGGCGGGGGTAGGCGGTGAAAGTGTGAGAAGGCGAGATGCTATTCCTACCCCGCCGTGTCAAACTCGATCTTGAAAAGCAGTTGCCTGCCGCAGGCGGGGCAGCGCTCGGGCTCGTCCTCCCGGTCCCCCGCCGTGTACGCGACGATGGCGGGAATGACCCCCGCCCCGTGCCCGCACGCTCCGCACGGCAGCCCGCGGCGCTCGACGCCCGCCGCCTTTTCAAGCTTGTCCAGCCGTCGCGTCAGCCGCATGGCAATCACTCCCCAAAGAGTTTCATTGGGTCTACCCCCACGATGATCTTGCAGCACCGCTCTTTGGGCTGGCCGCAGGAGGGGCACGGTGCCAGGTCGGCGCGTGCCACCACCGTGCAGTCGCTTCGGAGGAGCTGCCCTTCGAAGTCAAAGAGCATGAGCGTGGAATAGGCGTTGTCGATGGTGGAGACGCGGCCGCAGGCGGGGCAAGCAGTGGGGGTGTCGCGCTCCAGCCGCGCCAGGCGTGTGCGCAGGCGGGCTTTCATGCCGCCCTCCGTTCCGCGATGTCCGTCGCCGCCCCTGTCTGCTCGGGGGTGAAGGGCGCGGGTGGCATTGGCCCGGGCTCGACGGGCTCGGGGTCCATGGGCTGATAGGGCGGCGGGGGGTTGCCGTCCTTGGCACCCTCCAGCGCCTCGAGGCGGCCTTCCAGGTCGTCGAGTTCGATGGAGTCCCTGCTGAAGCGCAGCACGGCCTCGGCGGCGCTGACCCGCGTAGACCCGTTCATCTTCTGGTCCGCCATGATGGCGACGAGGGTCTGCACGGCGGCCGCCGCATACTTCTGGCTGATGGAGATTGCCTGCTTGAATGCTTGGCGACGGGCCTTGCGGTACTCGCGGGAAAACATGGGGTCGTCGAACCAGCGATAGACAGTGCGATCGTTCACCCCCAGCGCCGCAGCCGCCTTGGCAATGGAAGGGTTATTGATCAGGGCGATGATGCCCTCTTCTTGTTTGGCTGAGAGTCCGTGTGGATCGGCCGCTGACATTTCATCCCCCCTTTATGGCGAGATGCACCATCATGCATGGGCGTGCCTGCATGTGCCTACTAGCGCACCAACTTGCCATGGCGCTTCCCGCTCGCCCAATCCATTGCTGCCGTTGACGTGCCCGCGATCCTTCTAGATGCCCACCCGCCGCCCCACGTTGGCCCACGTTGCGTTGATCGCGCTTGGCCCCGTTCCTACGCGCTCGGGTTGGCTGTCCCCGCGTCGGCCCAATACGGGCCCGTAAGGCTTCCACAAGCCGTCTGGTAGCCGCTCCCGGGTGCAGTACTAAGAAGCGAGCGATCTGCCTCAATGTCCTCTGGAAGGCCTTCCAATCGCTAGCGATGCCTGGCTTCATGTGTTGGGCGCGGAACAACCCGCGACGGAGAACATGATCATGAAGAACGCCGACGACCACACCCCCGCGAAGACCACCCCAACCACCACCAAAGACGCGTACGGCCTGCGCTACGAGCCCCGCAAGTTCTTGGACCGGGACCGGGCCTTTTCCTGCGCTGCCCGCACCAAGGGCGACGTGGTGATGCTCGGCGACGATGGCCGCTACTGGATCGTCTGCATGGCCGACGCCGCCCGCCTCGAGCGCGCCGGGATCGAATGGGCCTAACCCCCGCGCCGCGGCGGGGGAAACCCCGCCCCCCGCGCTTACCCCACGCGATGTGCGCGGGGCGTTGGAAAACACCTTTCGGAGATCGTGACCATGAGCAAGAAGCCAGCAACGCAGACCAAGGCCAAGCCCGCCGCCAAGAACGCCAGCGCCGAGAAAGCGCGAAAGCAGGCGAAGGCCGAGATCGACCAGCGCATCGAGGCGCTGGACGCACCCGCGGGTGACGCGGCCGCGCCAGCCGAAGCCAAGGCGAAGCCCGCCAAGGCAGCGAAAGCGCCGAAGGCACCCAAGGCCGCAAAGGCTACCAAGGCCCCGACCAAGCCCAAGAAGGTCTCCGGCCTCGACGCCGTTGCGATGGTCCTCAAGGGCGCAGGCGTCCCCCTCAACATGAAGGCCATCTACGCGGAGATCACCAAGAAGGGCCTGTGGACCAGCAACGGCTCCACCCCCGAGGCCACGCTCTACGCGGCAGTGATCCGCGAGATCGCCGCCAAGGGCAAGGACGCCCGCTTCACCAAGGCCGACCGCGGCCTGTTCGCCGCCCGTACCCTTGGGGCTAAGCCATGATCTGGACCGGTTCGACCAACGACGTAGAAGGCGCAGACGGTTGCCCCGGCTGCGGAGAGACGTGCGCCGACAAGCTGGCGTGGCAGGACGACGAGCGGGTGAAGTGCGAGTCCTGCGGTACGGTGTACCGGCCCCAGCCTGAAGACTAAGCGGCCTCATCGACCGCTCCCCCCACCCCGGAAGTCACCGGGGTTTTCTCAGTCATGGGCACGCGCTCGGCCTTTAGCGCCTCGTAGCTGCGACCGTCGCCCTCCAGGATGGCCTGCTTGCCGGTAGCGTTCTGCCAGCGCTGCACGATCACATCGCAGTAGGGCATGTCCAGTTCCATGAGGAACGCCTTCCGCCCCGTCTGCTCCGCGCCCATCAGCGTGCTCCCGCTGCCCCCGAAGAGGTCCAGCACGTTGTCACCCGGCCGCGAGGAGTAGTTCATGGCGCGGGCGGCCAGCTCGACGGGCTTCTCGGTGAGGTGCACCATGCTCTGCGGGTTCACCTTCTTGATGGCCCACAGGTCGGTGGCGTTGTTGGGGCCCAGGAACTCGTGCCCAGCGCCCAGCTTCCAGCCGTAGAAGCACCATTCGTGCGCGCCCATGTAGTCCTTGCGGGTCAGCACAGGGTGCTGCTTATCCCAGATGATGGCCTGAGAGAAGTAAAGCTCGTGCTTCTTGAGCACGGGTGGGTAGTTGCCGCAGTTGGCGTAGCCGCCCCAGATGTAGAAGCTTCCCCCGGGCTTCAAGACCCGGGCGATGTTGCCAAACCAAGCGTCCAGCAGCACATCAAACTCAGCATCCGTCACGAAGTCGTTGGCCAGGGGCCGGTCCTTGGCCCGCATCTGCTTGGTGGTGCCCTTGGCCTTCTCCGGGTGCCGCGCCACGTCCATGCTCTGGTGGTGGGTCTTCTTGGCGGCGGAGAATGAACTCAAACCCGCGGCGATGGCGTTGTTGCTCCGCGGCTCGACCTTGACGTTGTAGGGTGGGTCGGTGTTGACGAGGTCGATGACGGCGCCCGCCAGCAGGCGGTCGAGGTCCGCGGGCTTGGAGGAGTCACCGCACAGCAGGCGATGATTGCCCAGCACCCACAGGTCGCCGGAACGGGTCACGGGGTGTTCGGGAGGGGCCGGCGCGTTGTCCTCATCAATCTCAGGCGGGTTGATCTCGTTGATGAGCTCCTGGAGGTCGTCCGCCGAGAAGCCCGTGAACTCCATCATCTCCGCCGGCAGGGCCTCCAGGAGCTTGGTCAGCGCTTCATCGTCCCACTCCGCCAGTTCGCTGGTGCGGTTGTCGGCGATGGCGAAGGCGACGGCCTCCACATCGCTCTCATCCACGACGATGGCGGCGATGTGCGTCCAGCCCAAGGCCTTGGCGGCGACCACGCGGCCGTTGCCGGCGCGGACCACCAGGCCCTGCTTCTGCACGATGATTGGGCTGCGCTGGCCGAAGCGAGCAAGCGACGCCTTGATGGCGTCGAGGTTCCGGTCGTCGTGGGTGCGGGCGTTGGAGGGGTCGAGGGTGAGGTCGCCCAGTGGCACAGCAAGGTGCCGCAGGGGCTCGGCGATGTGGGATAGGTCAGTGCGGACGGCGGACGCTTGCATCACCATGCGGGGAAACTCCACAGCGCCCGTGCGCTCGTTTGCTCCCTCTCCGATAGTGTTGTACGCAGCGGTCACCTGGATGACGAATGCGCAATGCGATGCGCACCCAGCACGCTGACCATGCCAGGCACAACGCGGCAGCCCCGGGCATCACCGTGCGACTGCATGCACGCGCAAGTTTATTTTGCAATCCGCGCGGGGCTCGGCGAATGGCGTCGCCGAGAGGTGCCGCGCTACCCGTCGTTGGCCACGGGTCCGCCGACGTTGGCGGCAGTGCGACCCGGGCCGCGAGCCCCGACCGTTGGCCTCCCACCGTTCCCCGACGCCACGGTCGGGCGCGTCGCCGGGCGAGTCGGCAATGGCCGAAGCGCGTTGAGCGTGCCATTCGCGTGTCACAAACCCCTTCAGCGCTTGGCACGCCCTTGGCACAAGCAGGCACGCCCAGACCTCTCCCGGCACGTCCAGCCGACCTTGGCACGCTCCCAACCAAAAACTTGGCACGTTTACGGCACAGAGGGTTTTGAAAACGCACAAAAAGGCCTAAAAAATAGGCATATACGCAAAACCGCGTGTAGGTTCAAATCCTAGATCCCCAGCTTGTTGGTGCTGCGAGAGGGCTGTGCCCCGGCGTGCCAAGTCTTGACCGGTTGCGACGTTTCGGCGACCCCCTGGAGAGAGGGCCGGTGTTCGTCGTGACGGGTCTTGCCACGTTGTGCCCCCAACTCGGCACGTAAAAGGCACCATCAATGCTGAGCGATCCTAGAGAAAAGCTGTCGCGCTTCTCACCGCACTGCGCGGTTTGCGACCGCAGTGCGCATTTCGATCGCGCGGTTTGGGTCACCCGGAAGATGCTTGACATCGGAAGGTGCCGCTAATGGCACCTCCTTTGAGGTCGTGCGGCCCGCCTGCTCCAAGTAGCGCTCCATCATCTTGTTTCCGAACTCCTCGCTCTGCATACTGAAAGCGCTCGGGCTGTCGTTTTTTATCACCTTCTCCATGGGATCGATAGTATCACGCGTCCGTGTGGCTGCTCTCGTGGGCGGTAATGATCGCGGAACCCAAGGTCTTGTGGCAAACCCACCTAAATGGACGGTCCGTGGTAATGGCCGCTATTTCCACAGCGCCACCGCAATGGTGCCACCCAGAGAACTTGTCTGCTCGAATGGTCGTGTGAATCACGGTGTGAATCCACGGGGCGTGCCAAGTTCAACATCTCCGCGAGCATCGGTCAATGCCAGGTATTGGGGTGCCCCCGGCTCCGCGTGCGTCATGACTGCCACGGACACCACCGACGCCACATACATGGCTTCATCTCTGGGGCCTTCAACGGCGAAGTCAATGATCGCGCCACCCCCCATGGCACGGGCACCGACAGCGCGGACGACGACTGCACTCCCCCGATCCTGTATCGGCTCGGAATACCGCCCGATGACCGGCGCGACCGGGCCATGCGGGTAGGCATTACAGCCGACAAGGAACCCGGTCAGGAGGAGTAGCACGCACATCGCTCGTTGCCTCATTGGACAGTTTCCATGTGTGGAATCAGTGTATATGGACACACCTGGGTAGTCGGGACGAGCAACCTGCTCACCGCCACTGCCTCCCCCTCACCGCCTCCACCACCGCGAACGGGCATATGTGGTCCAGGTACGTCGCCGTCGTCGCGATGCTGCGGTGGCCCAGCTGCTTACTGATGATCCCGATGTCCACGCCCTCGCTCCGCAGTTGCGCCGCGTGGGTATGGCGCAAGCCGTGGGGGTGGACGCGCTTGGCGATCCCCGCCTTGAGCCCCAACTGCGAGAACAGCCGCCGCACGTACCCGTCGCCCAACGGCCGCCCGTAGCGGCGGCAGAGAAGGGGGTCGCCCGGCCCCGCCCCAACCACCGGCGTCGCCCGTACCGCCGCCCACGCCGCCAGGACGGCTAAGCCCCCGGCGTCCACCCCAACCGTCCGGCTGCGGTCGCCCTTGCCGTGCAGGACCCGGATCGTCCCCGCCGCCGGGTCCACGTCCTTGGGCCGCAGCGCCAAGGCCTCCGCCACGCGCAGGCCCGCGCGGTACATGAGTGCGATCAGGGCGCGGTTCCGCAGCCCGGCGGGCGTTGCCGGGCACGCCGCCAGCAGCCGCAGGACCTCGCCGTGGGTGAGCACCTCGGGCGGAAGCCGCCGCCTTGGCTTTCCCCGGACTGACACTTGTT
>JBBSOF010000041.1:0-29240 GCA_038260025.1 Phycisphaerales bacterium | reverse complement strand
TGCGATGTGTCTTGTGAGCGCCGGGGCTAGCGCACAGGTAGTGTTGTTCGATGATTTCGAAGGGCCAGTTCCCACCGCAATCGCACCTGGTGTCGCGCAGCGTGAGGGTGTGCAGGGCTTTGCCGGGCTCGGTCGCTCGGGCTACCAGTTTGGCGGCCAGTTCCTCCGCAGCCCGACGGGAAACGCCATCACCATCACACTCTCCGGCCTTCCCCCCCATACCGCCCTGAGCCTGGACTTTCTTTTCGCCGCAATCGATTCGCTCGACGGCACCGGCACCTTCCCCGAGGGGGATTTCCTAAGTGTCACGCTCGATGGAGCGCAGATATTTCGCGAGTCCTTCGCCAACGCGACGCAGGATCAGATCCAAAGTTATGTCCCGCCACCGGGTGTGCAACTGGCCCGCCGCATCGACCTGGGGTTCGGCGGCCCCGGCGGCTACTACACAGACAGTGCCTACGACATGTCGCTGGACCCTGTGTTCCACCATCTTCCGCACACCGCAGGCGTTGCGGTGTTCATATTCCAGATGGAAGGCCCCGGCATCCAGTCGCTTGAAGATGAATCGTGGGCGATGGACAACCTCCGCATCACCGCCGAGAACGTGGCGCGGTGTGGGAGCGGCGACTTTGACGGTGACGGAGACACTGGCACCGATCAGGACATTGAGGCCTTTTTCCGCTGCCTCGCGGGCGACTGTTGTGCCACCTGCTGGGGCGGCGACTTTGATGGCGATGGAGACACCGGCACCGACGCCGATATCGAAGCCTTCTTCCGCGTGCTCGCCGGCGGGGAGTGCTGAGGCTCTTCCCGGTCCTCCCGATTTTGAGGGTTGCGGTGCAGCCCGCCTCCATTATCATGCAGTTGCGTGGCAACCCCTTGCCGCGCCTGGAGGGCTCTCCCGTGCGCACGCTCACCTTCGTCATGGCGTCCCTGATCGGCTCTTCCGCTGCGATGGCCCAGACGTGCCAGCCACACTGGGAGACGCTGGGCCCTCCCGGGGTGACGTCCGACGGTTATGTGGCGCCCATGCTTGCCGCGACCATCGGCGGGGGCGAGGGCGTGTACATCGGCGGCTCGTTCTCGGCGGTCGGCGGGTTTGTCACGCGAGGAATCGCCCGCTGGAACCCCTCCGCAAGCGCGTGGTCCGATGTCGGCGGGGGCTGCTATTCAACGAGCACCAACTACTTTGTGGCCTCACTGAGCACGTTTGACTTTGGCGGCGGGTTGGAGCTGGTGTCTGGTGGCAGCTTCGCCACCGCGGGCGGCGTCGCCAACACCGCAAGCCTGGCGCGGTGGAACGGCACGCGCTGGGCAGCAATGCCCGGCGGCCAGCCCAACGGCGCGGTGTGGGCGGGCGGAGCTTTCAATAGCCAGTTCGTAATCGGCGGCGGCTTCACGAGTGTGGGCACTGTTGCCGCGCAGGGCATTGCTCGGCTTGACGCTAACGGCGCGTGGCAACCCCTGGGCAGCGGCGTGGGCGGAGGTTTCTCTCCCAACGTGTTCGCGATGCGCACCTTCAACGATGGCAGCGGAGAGAAGCTGTATGTGGGTGGGCGGTTCACCTCCATCGGCGGCGTCGCTGGCATGATTGCCCGCTGGAATGGTTCCGCGTGGGAACCCCTCGGCGGGGGCGTCGCACAAGGCTCAACCTTCGCAGGCATCGAGTCGATGGCCGTCTTTGATGATGGCGATGGGCCTGCGCTCTATGTGGGCGGGTGGGACCTGGTGCCCTTCCAGTCGTCTCTGTGCAGCGTGGCGAAGTGGAACGGCACGCGGTGGACTTCCGTCGGACAATACCTCGGCGGGCGCACAACCTCACTCGCAGCATTCGATGATGGCGGCGGTCCTTCGCTGTACGCCGGCGGCACCGCCCAGCCGGGCATCAACTACATCGCCCGCCTCGTCGGCAACCAGTGGACAACACTCGGGGGCGGCGTCGCGGCAACCACGACCCCGCCCTTCCCCAGTGTGTTCGGGCTGCTCGCGTGGAACGACCGCCTCATCGTGGGCGGCGACTTTGATACCGCTGGTGGCACCGATGCGAACGGCATCGCGGTGTGGCACGCCTGCCCAACCAGTCATTGCAACGCCGACTACAACAACGATGGCGACAGCGGCACGGATCAGGACATCGAGGCGTTCTTCGCCTGCCTTGCCGCGAACTGCTGCTTCACATGCCCGCCCGACGCCGACTTCGACGGCGATGGCGATGTCGGGACGGATCAGGATATTGAGGCGTTCTTCCGGGTGCTGGCGGGCGGCACCTGCTAGGCCACTCACCTTCCTTGTCAGGGGGCTCGCTCAGCCTGCCTGACCCCGCTTTGGTGGTCGAAAACAACAACTCACCCCGCGCGTGAGCGAGTAGGCTTCTCATTTGGCAACCCCACCGCTCTGCACGGGTTTTTTCATGGATTGCTGCTTTGAGCCGGCGAAACGGGCTCCGAAAGGCAGACACCGGGCTCCGTCTGGGAAGCGATGGGTTTTCAGGGTCGCTGGGCAAAACGTGTGGTAGGCTTTGCTGCCGCGTCTTGGCATTCTGGAGCCACCCCGCGGCCTCTTGCCCTTGGACCTTTTTCCCGTCAACCTGGGAGCGATGTTATGAAAAGCGTAAAGACCAGCGCCATCATGTCGGCCATGTCGGTTGTGTTTGTGTCGGCCCTTGCAGGGGAGGCGTGCCTGGGGCAGACGCTTCCGAACGTGGCGATTTTGGGGGCGACGACTGCCGCGGACCAGGCGGATGTGCAGTCGAAGCTGATCGGGACGGGCCGCTTCTCAAACGTGACGATCGTGCCGGTGGTGACGCCCAACCCCGCACCCACGCTGGCAACCCTTCAGCAGTACGACGCGGTGCTGCTGTGGACCAACCAGAGCCTGGTCAGCGGTGAGGCCATGGGCAATGTGCTGGCGGACTATGTCGATGCGGGCGGCGGCGTCGTCAACTGCATGTTCTCCGTCGGCACCACCACCAACAACCGCTACCTCACCGGCCGCTGGGACAGCACGTACCAGATCATCCCGCAGAACGGCGGTGCCACCACGGGTGCGGCCGGCGTGGGCATTGGCAACCGCGTGATCCCCGGTCACCCTGTGCTGGCCAACGTCAATACGTTCCTGGGCGGCACCTCCAATACGCGACCCACATCCACACTGCTCACCCCGCACGGCGTGCTGGTGGCACAGTGGGTTGACGGCAAAACGCTCGTAGCCGTCAGCAACACCCGGCCCGGACGCGTCGACCTGGGCTTTTACCCGCCCTCGATGCCCACAAACTCCACCGGCTGGAACCCCGCCACTGACGGGGCCACGCTCATGGCCAATGCGCTGGTGTTCGTCTCCAGCCCCGCTGCCCCGCCCTGCGGCAGCGCGGACTTCAATGCCGATGGCGACACCGGCACCGACGCCGACATCGAGGCCTTTTTCGCATGCCTGGGCGGCAACTGCTGCGCCACCTGCCCCACCAACGCAGACTTCAACGGCGATGGCGATGTGGGTACGGATGCCGACATCGAGGCGTTCTTCCGGGTGTTGGCGGGCGGCAACTGTTGACAGAACCGGTAGGCTGGTCTGATGGAACAATCCCAATCGTCGTGCCGGAAGGCCTTGATGGCTGCCGCGCTGTGCTTTGGCGCGTCTACCGCGATCGCCCAGCCCAACGTCATCGTCAACGGTGACTTCGCGGCAGGCAACACAGGATTCCAGACCGACTACCAGTTCGCCACGATCAACACCGTCGAAGGCCAGTACACCATCTCGGCCAATCCACACGGGTTCAACAGTTCATTCGTGAACCCTCCCGCGCCCACGGCGATGATGGTGGTGAACGGGGCGACCGTGGCCGGGCTGCGCGTATGGGTTCAGACGGTCAACTTTGACGCGGGCACATACCACCGGATTGCGTTGGATGGCTTCACCGCCGTGGCCGGTGGCCCCGCGATTCTGCAGTTCAAGGTGAACGGTGTCGCGGTGGGAACGCCGGTGTCGCTGCCCGCAACCCCCGGGACATGGCTGACGGTTGAAGCGATCTGGTTTGCCCCGGGGATCACCACCGCCGTGATCGAGATCGCCGACCTGAACACCAGCACCTTCCCCAACGACTTTTACATCGACAACATCACGATGCGGGCGGTGCGGGTGTGCGGCAGCGCCGACTACAACAACGATGGGGATGTCGGCACCGATGCGGACATCGAGGCTTACTTCGCGTGCCTGGGCGGCGACTGCTGCGCCACCTGCCCCAACGATCCGGACTTTGATGGCGATGGCGATGTGGGTACGGATGCCGACATCGAGGCGTTCTTCCGGGTGCTGGCGGGGGGGACGTGCTGAGGCTGCGTGGATTTGTCGAGCGTTAGAGTTGGCGCGTGTGATGAACGCACGGACATTCAGAAAGGTCCGTGGCACTCGCCTTACGCTTGGTCATGAGCGCGCCCGATGTACTGCCTCGCCACGCCGGGGGGTTGCTGTTGCGGCGATTCTGCCGCAACGATGCGCCCGCCCTGGTGCCGCTCGTGGGCGATTTCGCAATCGCCGACATGACCTCGCGCATCCCCCACCCTTACGGCGAGGAGGATGCCGCGGCGTTCCTGAGCATGCTTGAAGCATCGCCGCAGCGGCCGGTCGCGGCAGTCACCCTCCCAGACGGCACGCTGGTGGGCGCGGTAAGTCTGGACTTGGAACCGGCGCACGACCGCGGCGAACTGGGCTATTGGATTGGCCGGCCCTTCTGGGGCCGGGGCTACGCGACCATCGCCGGTGCGGCTATGCTCGACATTGGTTTCAATAATCTGGGCCTTCACCGCATCAACGCGCACCATTACACCCGCAATCCCGCATCGGGGCGCGTGCTGGAGAAGATTGGTATGGTGCGGGAGGGGCTGCTGCGGGGGCATATGAAAAAGTGTGGAAGGTACGAGGACTGCGTGGCGTATGGGCTTACCACCGACGCTTACGCCACACGGGAGCGAACACCATGACCACCGACGCCACCATGCTTCTCCGCCTTTGGGACGAATCCTGGGACGCGGGCATCTGGATCCCATCGTGGAGCAGCGCCACCGCCGATCTGTCGCCCGAACAAGCCGCATGGAAACCCGCCCCACAGCGGCACAGCATCTGGCAGGTCGTCCATCACATCTGCATCTGGCGCGAGTACTCGCTCACCAAGATCGACGGTCGTCCGGGCCCCGCGCCCGCGGATGTAGAGGCCCGCAACTTTGAAGAATCCCCTGTCTCGCCCACCGCCCAAGCGTGGAACGACACCCGCGCCCGCCTGAAGCGCACGCACGATGATCTGCGCGCGCTCATTGCCGCGTCATCCGCAAGCCCGCACGAGCGGCTGCATTATCACTTGCCCCACGATGCGTACCACCTCGGACAGATCATGCAGTCGCGGGCGATGCAGGGGATGAAGTTCATTTATTAGCGCGCTCCCCGGGCATCTCTTTCTGTCACACTCCCGGCGGCACGACGAGGTACGCTCAGCCAGATGGAACTTCGCCTCATTGCGCAGCTTGAAGAGTCGCGGCTTTGCACCGGCATGGCCGAGGTTGCGCAGGAGCACATTGATATCGCGGGGGGCGTCGCCACCCGCGGCGAGCGGGGGACGTGGATCAACTCCGCCACGGGGCTGGGGATGTCCGGGCCCGTGACGCCCGCGGACATCGACCGCCTCATCGCGTTCCATGAGGAGTGGAAGGCCGAGGCACGGATCGAAGTCTGCCCTTTCGCCGAAACGTCGCTGATCGACTGCCTGCGCAGCCGCGGCTTTGAACTGCAGTTTCTTGAGAATCTGTTCTTCTGCGATTTGAATGGAAGGCCACAACCCTCCGCGGCATACCCACCCCCCCAAGGCCTGGAGATCCGTCAGGTCGATCCGCACGACGCGGCGGACGTGCGCGAGTTTGCCGTCACGGCGTGCGTGGGCTTCGCGGCGCCGGGCCAGACGCCGCGGGAAGAGGCAATCTCGCTTGCCGCGAGGTGCGCGACGCATCCCCGCACGCTGGCGTACACCGCGTTCATCGACGGCGCTCCCCTCGGCGCGGGTGCGGTTGAGATCAGCGGCGAGATCGCGGCTCTCTTTGGCCTCAGCGTGCTGCACGCCTGGCGCGGGCGTGGCATCCAGACGGCGATGATCCGGCACCGCCTGGCTGCCGCGCGGCAGCGGGGAGCGGGCATCGCGACCATTGGCGCCGCGCCGGGCATCGGCACCGAGCGGAACGCGCGGCGCGCGGGCTTTGAGGTAGCGTATACACGCATCTTCATGTCGCGGCCCGGGTCAGGCCTTGTTCCGGCACGATTCTGAGTTGAGCAAATAAAAAAGGCCCGGGACGCGTGTCCCGGGCCTTGTGGAACTCTGAATCTCAACCCTTACGTGCTCTGCGCCTGTGCCGACTCGCTGGGCTTGCCCTTGTCGGCGGCGTCGGGCGTGGGCGCCGCCTCGGGCGCGGGGCCGGACTGGAAGTAGAGGTGCTCCTCATCCTTGCCGTCGGCGTCTTTGCGGCGCGTGACGGTGATGGTGGCGGGGCTCTCGAAGCTGCCCTGGAGGAGCATCTCGCTGAGCGGGTCCTCGACGTAGGTGCCGATGCTGCGACGCAGCGGGCGGGCGCCATACTCGGGGTTGTAGCCGCGCTCGATGAGGAAGTCCTTGGCGGGCTGGTCCATGGTCAGCGTGTAGCCATTGGCCTTGAGCCGCTTGGCGAGCTTGCTTACCTCGTAGTCCACGATGCGGGTCAGGTCATCGCGGGTGAGGGGGCGGAACACAACGATGTCGTCGAGGCGGTTGATGAACTCGGGGCGGAAGAACCGCTCGATCTCCTTCATCAGCACCTGCTTCATGTTGTCGTAGTCACCCGACTCGGTCCGCTTGGTGAAGCCGAAGCCCGCGCCGCCCTTGATGAGGTCCGCGCCCAGGTTGCTCGTCATGATGAGGATGGTGTTGCGGAAGTCGACGTTGCGGCCGAAGCTGTCCGTCAGGCGGCCTTCCTCCATGATCTGCAGCAGCATGTTGAACACATCGGGGTGGGCCTTCTCGACCTCGTCGAGCAGGATCACCGAGTACGGCCTTCTGCGGATGCGCTCCGTCAGCTGGCCGCCCTCCTCGTAGCCGACGTAGCCGGGGGGCGCGCCCACCAGGCGGCTGACGTTGTGCTTCTCCATGTACTCGCTCATGTCCAGGTGGATCAGGGCATCCTCATCGCCGAACATGAACTCCGCGAGTGCCTTGCTCAGCAGCGTCTTGCCGACGCCCGAGGGGCCCACGAAGATGAAGCTGCCCATCGGCCGCTTGGGGTCCTTGAGCCCCGCGCGGGCGCGGCGGATAGCCCGGGAGATGGCCTTGATCGCCTCGTCCTGGCTGATGACCTTCTTGTGCAGCTCCTCCTCGAGCTTGAGGAGGCGCTGGGCCTCATCCTTCTCGAGGCGCTTGAGCGGCACGCCCGTCATCTTGCTGACGACCTCGGCGACGATGTCCTCATCGACGACGCCGTCGGCCTCCTGCGCCTTGGCGCGCCATTCCTTCTGCGTCTCATCTTTTTTGCGGCGCAGCTGCTCGGCCTTGTCGCGCAGCTCCGCGGCACGCTCATAGTCCGCCGCCTTCACCGCCTCGTCCTTCTCGACGCTGAGGCGCTCGATATCGCCCTCCAGCTCGGCAAGGTTCGGCGGCTTGGTCATGCTCTTGATGCGCACCCGCGCGCCCGCCTCGTCGATCACGTCGATCGACTTGTCCGGCTGCACGCGGCCCGGGATGTACCGCCCCGACAGCTCCACCGCGGCCTTGATCGCCGCGTCGGTGATGTGTACGCGGTGGTGCGTCTCGTAGCGGTCGCGCAGACCCTTCAAGATTTCGAATGTCTGCTCCTCGTTGGGCGGATCGACCGTGATGGCCTGGAAGCGCCGCGCCAGGGCGGCGTCCTTCTCGATGTACTTGCGGTACTCATCGAACGTCGTCGCGCCGATGCACTGGATCTCGCCGCGGGCCAGGGCCGGCTTGAGCACGTTGGACGCGTCGATGGCACCCTCGGCGCCGCCGGCGCCCACCAGCGTGTGCAGCTCATCGATGAACAGCATCACGTTCTTGGCGCGGCGGACCTCGTTCATCACGGCCTTGATGCGCTCCTCGAACTGGCCGCGGTACTTGGTGCCCGCGACCATCATCGCCAGGTCCAGCACCACCAGGCGCTTGTCGTGCAGAATCTCGGGCACATCGCCCGCGATGATCCGCTGCGCCAGGCCCTCGACGATCGCCGTCTTGCCAACGCCCGCCTCGCCCAGCAGCACCGGGTTGTTCTTCGTGCGGCGGCACAGAACCTGCACCACGCGCTCGATCTCCGTGGTCCGGCCGATCACCGGGTCCAGCGTGTTCTCCTTGGCTAGCTCCGTCAGGTCGCGACCGAAGCTGTCCAGCGCAGGCGTCTTGCTCTTGCCCTTCGCGGCTGCGCTGCTGCCCGAGCTCGAAGGCGCAGACCCGCTGCTGCTGCTGGGCGTCGCGCCCATGCCGCCCGCGGCCTCGCCGCCGCTGCCGCCCTCGCCCTGCTCATTGCCCGCGCCCAGAAGGTTCAGAACCTCCTCGCGGACCTCCTCCAGGCGCAGGCCCAAGTTTAGCAGCACCTGCGCCGCCACGCCGTCGTGCTCACGCAGCAGGCCCAGCAGCAGGTGCTCGGTGCCGACATAGTTGTGGTTGAGGTTGCGGGCCTCCTCGATGGCGTACTCGATGACCTTCTTGGCCCGGGGCGTCTGGGGCAGCTTGCCCATCGTCACCATCTCGGGGCCGGCCTTCACGAGCTTCTCAACCTCCAGCCGCACGCGGCGGAGGTCCACATCGAGGTTGCGCAGCACATTGGCCCCGACGCCGGAGCCTTCCTTTACCAGCCCGAGCAGGATGTGCTCGGTGCCGATGTACTCGTGGTTGAGGCGCTGGGCCTCCTGGTTGGCCAGGGCCATCACCTTGCGGGCGCGATCTGTGAAACGTTCAAACATCTGGATCCTCCCAGGGGGTCGTGGTCGCCCGATCCAAGCGCCAGACCCCAATCAAGATTCGACGCTTAGCAGGCCTCAGGTTCACACGCCTTGCGTTGAAAATCCTTTCAGCCCTGCCAGCAATCGACCAATGTCTCCAGCCCGCCACAGGCCGAGGCCCCTCGCCACGCGGCATTCTTGCCCGCACAGCCGCGGCAACAAAGCCGCTGAGTCTCTAACAGCCCGCAGTCACACTATCGGAGCGAGCAGCGTGCCGGTTGCCAGAAGTTTGGAACGTTGTCAGAACTGGCGTTTATGGGCGATCCGGCGGGGTTGGCCCCAACAAAAACTTGCCGCGCCGCTCCGGCCACTGCCCATTTGGCAGCGTGATCGCGACCGCCAACCATGTTGCATCGACGGCAATAACTACCGGCTCACTTGCCCCGGGCGGGCTTGGCGGGCCGGGTCACCACCTTCTTCAGCAGGGTGTATTCCGCCCGCACATCGCGCTCTAAGTCCATTGGCTGCAGTCCTTTGTCCCAATCCAGCGAGTGGCCCATGCGGCGGACGAACTCCGTGTCGTCCTTGTTGTACTCCAGCACGTCGAACCCCGCCTTCTCCAGCATCTCCCGGGGGAACGGGCACCGACCATCGGCCCAAGGGATATAGCCCTCGCCCTCGGGCTTCTGGGGCGGGCAGATGTTGTAGATGATCAGGACGCCGCCGGGCTTGAGGGCACCGACCAGTTTCGAGACAAACTCATCCTGCGGCACGCTCAGGTCCACCATCATGCGTTTGTCCACGGGGTGCTCGGGGTTGATGAACCCGTTTTTGAGCGTGTTCTTGCTGATGATGAGGTCGTAGCTGCCCCCCACCGCGCTGGCCACGGCCTTGTCACCCGGCCACAGCCCGTGGACGAGTTTCAAGTGGCCCGCCTCGGGAATGTCATCCAGCCCCACGCCGGGCACCTCGCCTTGGTCGTCGGGGTGGGAGTACAGGGCTTTGAGCATGGGGTCTACATCAACCCCGGTGACGTCGGCGTTCTGGCTGGCGAGCAGGCGGAGGTGGCCGATGGTGCCGTAGCCGTAATCGAGGATTTTCTTGCCGCGGAGGGTGATGAGGCCGCCGATCGCATCGCTGGCGAGGTCCAGCGGGCGCATGTACGCCAGGGGCGAGCCGTACTTGGTGTAGTAGAAGGCGTAGCCATCGAACTCCCGCGGCTTCCACGCCTCGCGCTCGCCCTCGGGCAGGGCGTCAAACTCCGTATTGGTGATCGCCTTGCCCTCACTGCCAAAGTACACCACGCGGGGCTCGCTGATAACCGGCAGCCACGTGGTGCTGAACATGAACTTGCGGACATCCATGTTGCGGGCGAGCTCCATCAGTTGCCCGGCCTCCTTGCGGAGCATGTCCACCGCGTCTGGCTTCCACTCCGTCACTTCGGGGGTGTTAGAGGGGTCGGGCTGCACGGGTGCCGCGTCCGTGCCGGTCACGGGCGTCGCCACGACTGGCTTGGGGGGCTTGGCGGGCTCGGGCTGGGGGGCGACTTGACCCCAGGACGCTGCCGCAAGTCCAACCGCCGCAAGGATCCCCGCCGTTCCGCTCAGAGCCGTCCGCATGTGCAACCTCCGCAAACTCACCTTGTTGAACACCGCCAAGAACGCTTCACCCCGCCTTCGGGGCACGTGAACTCCTCAGATGCTACGCCCCCGGGCGTGGTTCCCCAAGACCGCGCCAGACCGGGCTGTGCAAAGGAACCCCCAGGTCTGGTAGCCTTTGCGGCCCACTCGGAGAATCGCTCATGCTGACAGTCCTTGTGCCCCTCATAACAGTCCTGATGCAGCCTGCCGCACAACCCGCCGCGAAGCCGCCGACGAACGGGGCAAAGCCGCTGCACCCGGTCATCACCGAGGTGCTGTACGCGGTGCCGCGTGATGGCGATGCCGACCAGAGCGGCGTGCGCTCCCCCACCGGCGATGAGTTCATCGAGCTGGTCAACCCGCATGATGTGCCCATCAACCTTAAGGGCTACACGATCCGCGATGCGCGGACGGGCGGGTTCAAGTCCGATCGTTCCATCAAGTCCACCAAGGTGGGCAAGCCCAAGGCCAAGCCCGCGGAGCCGGGCGAAGAGGCGAAGCCGATCGAGCCCAGCCCCCCAGGCGAACACTCCATCAACTTCACATTCCCGGACCTGGTGCTCAAGCCCGGAGAGGTCGTCGTGGTCTTCAACGGATACGAGTCCAAGCCCGCAGGGCCTGTTGGCGACAAAGACCACGCCGCCGTCAAGAACCCGAAGTTTCACGATGCCTACGTCTTCTCGATGAAGGTCAAGTCGCAGTACACCGCCCTGGCCAATATCTCCGACAGCGTGGTTCTCAACGATCCCGAGGGTCGGCCCATCGAGTGCCTGTGGTGGGGCGAGGAGCGCAAGCCCGAGACCGCGCCGGTGCTCCACCAGCTCCCCGAATCCCGCGGCAGCGTGCAGCGCACCGCCATCAACGGCGAGTTTGTTCGCCACCAGGAACTGCCCGGCGCCTCGGGAGAACTGCCCTACAGCCCCGGCGTGTTCGACCTCACGAAGAAGAAGTGATGCACTCGGGCAGTTCCACGATCATTGTGGTGCCCTGCTTCCACACGCTCTCCACGCCGATCGTGCCGCCCATCGCCTTCACGGCGTGCTTGACGATCGCGAGGCCCAGGCCCGTGCCGCGCCGGTGCTGAAAGCCCGTCCGCGCAGGATCAACCTGGAAGAACCGCTCAAAGACGCGCTGCTGCTGGTTGATGGGGATGCCGATTCCCTTATCGCGGACGCGCAGGCGGATGCCCCTGCCTTCGGGCGTCACCGCAACATCTATATAGATGTCGGTTCCCTCGTACGCGTACTTGGTGGCGTTGTCGACGAGGTTCTTCAGGACGAGCCTCAGCAGTCGCGGGTCGGCGCGAATAGTGGCTGCCGCAGGGTCCACACGGGCCTCGATGCCCAGCGACCGCTGCTGGGCGTAGGGCCTCATCTCATCCTCAACATCACCGATCAGCGCCGGCAGGTTGATTGATTCAACGCTGATCAGCGCCTCTGGGGATTCCAGGCGCGAGAGGTCCAGCAGGTCGCGGATGATTTCCTCGAGGCGCCGCACATTGCTGGCGATCATCTGCGTGAAGCGCCCTCGCATGGGGCCATCTTCCCACGCGCCCTCCGACAGCGTCTCGACCGCCGCCTTGATCGACGCGACCGGCGTCCGCAGCTCGTGGCTGGCATTCGCGACAAAGTCTGTCTTGAGCTGCACCGCCGTGGCCAGCTCCGTGATGTCGCGCAGCGACAGCACCACGCCCGTCTCTGCCGCGGCCTGAGGCCGCCGGTGCAGCGAGACCGGCGCGGCAAGCACCTGGTACGTCCGCGTGCCATCGGGCCGCGGAAGTCTGACCTGAGATTCCCGGGGGCTGCCCGCCAGCGCCTCCGCGTGCATCGTCAGGACCTCGGCAACGGTGAAGAGGTCTTCGATCGAACGGCCCGCCAGCCCGCCGGCAGCGCGCTGAAAGAAGGACTCTGCCGCGTGGTTGGCGAGGAACACCGCGCCCGTGGCGCTTGTGGCGATGACCGGCCAGGGCGAAGCCTCAAGCACGCTGCGCGCGTTGGCAAGATCGGTGGTCAACTGAACGGACTGCTCGGCAAGCCGGTTGTGGATGCGGCCGAGCGTCGCCAGCGAGTCGGCCCCGTCCCGATCATCAATCGGCGTGCCCGTGTCTTGCGCCAGGGCGCGGGTCACATCGCCGCGCCGTCGCTGCGCGCGCCGTGCCGGCATGATGAGCCCGCCCCACAGCGCCGCCGTGCATGCCGCGGCAGCGGCCCCGCCCAGCCCGAGGGTCACGCCGCGGGGCCAGGACATGGCAAGCCCCGCACCAGCCACGAGCAGCGGCACGATTGGAACGATGGACCAGAGGGCGGCGGGCCGCACGGGGGGCATGACCGCCATAGTAGTGGGTGGTCAGATCGACTCGGCCTCGGATGGCTCTTCCAGCGTGGCGCGGTAGCCGACGCCGCGGACGGTGCGGATGAGGGCGGCGTGGGTGCCCAGCTTCTTCCGCAGGGCAGTGATGTGGACATCGATCGTCCGCTCGGTGACGGTGACGCCCGGGCCCATGGCCCGCGACATCAGGAGCGGGCGGGAGAGCACCCGCCCGTTGCCCGCGATGAGGGAACTGAGCAGGCGGAACTCGGTGAGGGTGAGCTTGACCGGCACATCATCGACAAAGGCCTCGTGCGTCTGCATGTCCACCAGCACGGGGCCCAGGCGCATCTGCTCGCCCGCATCGGCGGGGCGGGCCGTCCGGCGCAGCACGGCCTCTACACGGGCGAGGAGCACCTTGACGGAAAACGGCTTGGTCACATAGTCATCCGCGCCGACGGTGAGGCCGACGAGCTGGTCTACTTCTTCGGCCTTGGCGGTGAGCATGATGATGGGGATTGCCGCGGTCTCGGGGTTGGAACGGACCCTTCCGGCGACCTCGGTACCGGAAAGTTCAGGGAGCATGAGGTCGAGGATGATGAGGTCGGGCTTGCGGTCGGCGATGGCCCGGAGGGCTTTGAGGCCCGTGGAGGCGGTATCGACCTGGTGACCGGCTTTTCGCAGGTTGTAGGCCAAGAGGTCGAGCAGGTCCTTTTCGTCGTCCACCACAAGCAGGTGCCGGCTTTCGGACATGGGGTGCTCTCTCAACGTAAGGTATGGCGTTTCAAGCAGTTAGTGCGCACTTATGCGCTGTGAACCTTGGGACTTCAATAGCCTACGGGGGCGGGACAGCCCGTGCGAGGCATCGCCAGTGTGTATTTGGTTAAGAGTGCAACGTCGGATAATCGTGCGAAAAGTTGTGCCTCAGAATGGGGGGTGGCCGAAAATCTGGTGGCAGGAGTTTGCGTTCGCTAATCGAGGGGGGTATAGTCGGACCCGAAATATGGGTCGGTTGGACGGAGCGTCGTTTTACGGCTGGTTTGTGAGGGGTTTCAGTTCAACGGTCCGACGAAGGGTTTTCGATCTCGTTCGCGATTGAGGGCTTCGTGGTAAAGAACTAGGGCCCGGCGACCAACGCAAGCGTCGCCCGGCACCAGTGGGGATTCAAGCTCAAGGGAAGAGATGGGATGAGTGGCGGGGCGGAGCCCCCGCGATTGCTGAAGCAACCGAGCGGCCGTGTCAACCGCTCTGTCAGTCGTGGCTTCTACCGGCGGAGGACCGGGGAAGACCTTGAAGGATCACGTGTCTCAGAGTTTCACACCTGAAGGAGTCGAATAGATGAGTCAGACCAAGATGCTTATGTTTGTTGCGGGCGCGGCGCTGGGCCTTGTGGCCCCGGCCTTCGCGCAGAACGCGAACCTGGACCAGAGCCGTGCGGCCAACGCCGAGCTCGTCGCCGACGCGGGCACCCGCGCCAGCCTCCTCGCCGGCGGCATGGCGGGCGGCAGCCTGTACCAGGGCACCTTCGGCATCGGTGACAGCACCGGCGCGAACCGCCTGAACATCGGCGGCACCGAGGTGTTCCAGTACAACGCCAGCTTCCGCGACGACAACTCCGTCGGCGATGTCGACGACACCACCATCGGGTTCAGCACCCCCCTCACCCGCCTGCGCTTCTGGGGCAACGTGTGGGACAAGAACCTGACCTTCAAGGTCCAGGGCAACTTCGGTGGCGAGTTCAGCGACACCGGCAGCTTCGGCCTCGAGGATGCCTACGGCATGTACACCTGGGAGAATGGTCTCTCGGTCAAGTGGGGCCAGTTCCGCATGCCCCTCACCCGCGCTTTCAGTGTCGAGGATGAGTTCCAGCTTGCCGCTGACCGCTCCATCACCGACCGCGTGTTCTCCCCCGGCTACACCCAGGGCATCCAGGTGGGCTGGCAGGACGACATGATCCGCATCGTCGGCGGCTTCACCGACGGCGTCAACACGGCCAACACCGACTTCAACAGCGCCTCGGAGGCCGATGCGGCCCTCAACTTCCGGATTGACTGGAAGGCCATGGGCGCGAGCTGGGAGCGCTTCAACGACATCACCAGCTGGCGGTCCGCTCAGGACAACGCCCTGCTCGTGGGCGCCGGCATCGAGTACCAGACCTCCGGCGAGACCGGTGGCACGGGCGGCGTCGACGCCGACAGCCTCCTCTACACCATCGACGCCTCCTTCGAGGGTCAGGGCTGGAACGTGATGGGCGCCGCCTACGGCAGCCACATCAGCCCCGACGGCGGTTCGGACCTGGACAACTTCGGCGTGACCATCCAGGGCGGAATCTTCGTTTCCGAGCAGATCGAACTGTTCGGCCGCTACGACGCCATCTTCTTTGATAACGAGCTGGGCTTCGACCCCGCGACCCTCCACTTCGCCACCGCCGGCATGAACTGGTACCTCTCCAAGGAGAGCCACGCTGCCAAGTTCACCGCTCAGGTCGGGTACGCCTTCAACGCGACCCCCGCCCTCTTCGGCACGGGCGGTCTCCTCTCGGGCAACTCCCGCAACGGCTTCCTCGGCGACTCCGAGGACGGCGAGCTGGCCCTCACGCTCCGCATGCAGCTCGTGTTCTAAACCAGCACGGCCTGACGGCGTGATCCTCTGATTCCTTCGACCGGGCGTCCCTTTTTGGGGCGCCCGGTTTTGTTTTTGGCACAGGGACCACGGACGAGCCGTCCTCACGATAAGGGCACTCTGACCCCTGCAAAGGATCGAGCGGAGCGTGCGGCCGCGACGATAATCGCGGCAGAGATAACAAACGGTCAAGAGCAGGCTAGGGAAGGTCGCGGCCCTGCAACCCATGGAGCGTTCGGTTAAAGGGCATAGTGGTTGGCGAAGGGAGGCCATCGATCTGTTTCATCCGGCGGACGGCGCCGTCGAATGTCACGTTTGTGGTCTCAAACGGGAATGTCTGCCCTATCGTGTGGACCCATGTTTCCACATCTGGCCCACGGGCGCAGTAACCGATCCCCTCGTAGAAGAGCACCTTCTTGGAAGGAAACACAACGTCAGCAAGCATGTTCTGGCGCGGCCGCGCGGCCTCATACGCCAGCCCGGCACGAAGGTCGCCAGCCGTTAGCCATACGGCTCCGCTGATGTCATAGGCAGGCCGGGGGTTGCCACCGCGAGTGAATGCCGCAGGAGCGCCTACAAATTCAGGTTGACGGGAGCACTGCATGGAGCGGTCCCATGAAGGGCCCCGCCAGTACTCGGGGAAAAGCATCGCCCATGCGCCTCCGAGAAGACCCAGCCTCCCCCCCATGCGCACGGGGGCCACGTCGCCGAAAGAAACCTGACGCAGGTTCGGACCGCCGAAAGGCAACTGGTCCTGATAGTCATTTCCATATAGGTGAACCGCTTGCGCACAGGATCGGATGGCCGTGAAGCACTTGGTTTCGTGAAGCCGATGCCGTACCGCGCCGAAAATGGGCAGTGAAAGGCTGAGCAGCACCGCGATAATCGCTATGACGACCAGCAACTCGATCAAAGTGAACCCGCGGTCATGTTTTGCACATGTTTTGCACATGACGCTTCTGCACCCTCGGCCAGATGTCACATGTTAGTTGACAGGGGGGGGGGTGTCAAGGTAATTATCGCAGTGGAGATTCCTCTTTCCAGAAGGTGTCACATGAAACCACTGCTTCCCTACGCGTTCCTGACGATCTCAATCGGCGCCTCAATGGTGTGGGCAACAGGCAACTGCATTGCCCCTCACTGGGGAAAAAACACTATTGAATGCTCAGGGGGATGTGGCGTTATGTACACGGAATGCCCTGGCGAGGTGCTCTGCCAACTGGCGTCAACCGGCTATAAGGAATCGGGAACCATCGCGCTCGCAAATCAGAACTGCAACGACTACATTGGTGGAACCGGCACCTGCCCTGCATGCATGCCCGGTACTTTTGTCGGTCACACAAAGTGTGTTACGGTACCAACGCAGCCCTGCAAGAATCCGTGCTGATCGGGAGGGAACTCGCCATGCGCGTATGCTTCACGGTGCTTTGCCTCTGGGGGGCGCTTTTGCTTCCCGCACGCCTATTCGGCCAACCGCCGTCCGGTCCTACGCTGGGCGATCTGGCTGAGCGATACCGAGAGTGCCATAGTGTGCGCCTGGAGGCATTTCGCTCGCCAACGGATGCGCCGGGTATGTTGGGCCGAGGAATTATAATTACGATGGACAGCCGGGCGAGATTCGCGATCAATTACTTTGATGAGGAAACGATCGGTCCGGCCGAGTGGGAGACTCATCCGCATTACTTCGTTTACAGCGACGCTGAATGGATCCGCGCTTCACGTGGAACAACCGCTCTTTACACGGAGTCGCGTCTTTCGAGTCAGGAAGAACCACCTGGGATTGTGCACCAGATTTACTGCCCTTGGCCCCGGATTACTCGCTTCGTTCAATGGCTGCAACAGAGCAACGACACCATATTTAAACGCGACGGGCATCTCACCACTGCAACGAGCCTGCAGGCGCGGTTATCTCTCACTTGGAACGACCAGCTGGACATCGTGCGAGTTGAACGTCGAGAAACATCGCCCGGGGCCCGAGAGGTCGTCGAGTTCACCGGGTACCGCCAGCAGGGCGTCCTTCGCTTGCCTTCAGCAATGCGGGAAGTGCTGCAGACCGGTGTCGTGCGAGACGGCGTGGAGGTTGCTTCAGATGTGCTATATCAGGTGCGTGCGGTGGCTTGGAACCCTGTGAATCTCGAAGGCGATCTGTCCTTTGAGAACTTACGTCAGGTCACAGCCCGCTTCGATCGCGACACGAAGAATGTGTACGCGTCCGACGGCACACTTCTCTACAATGATGAAGATATTTCATTGGGCAAGGCCGGATTGCCACGTTCTTCGACAACCCCCGTGCTCATCTCTGTTGCAGCGATTGCCGTCGTTTCAGCCCTCGTGCTAG
Source organism: Phycisphaerales bacterium (assembly GCA_038260025.1). Classification (GTDB taxonomy): domain Bacteria; phylum Planctomycetota; class Phycisphaerae; order Phycisphaerales; family UBA1924; genus JAEYTB01. The sequence continues at coordinate 11,378 of JBBSOF010000041.1, read as the reverse complement.
CGGTGCGTCGTTGGCGTACGGAGCTGGCGTGAGCATGCTAGGAACCATTGCGAGAATCGGCTTGGCTGCGACCTTTCTTTGGTCCGTGATCACAATGATTGGTTCTGCCAGACTGGACGTCGGCGGAGTTGTCCGAGGCCCCGACGTACTCGCTCTTGTTATCGCGCGACACGGCATAGTCAATGCGGAGTGGGCTTCCATTCTGGCTTACATGACATTTGGGGCCGAGTTAGTCACCGCCGTTTGGCTGCTGACAAATAAGCGGCCGCGCGGGGCGTGCGCTACGGCCATCACGCTGTTGCTTTGCTTCACAGTTTATATCGGTATTGTAGGTTGGCGGCAAGACTTCATAGAATGTGGTTGCTTTGGCGCCGTTTCGACCACAACATTCCTCCATGTGGCCATCAGAAACTCGGTCCTTGTAGTGATTGCGTCGGTGGGCTGCTTACCCGACCGCTTTAGGTCGTGTGGACATTGAACTGAGGCTGGACGAGGGTGGCGGCGAGCCAGACGAAGCCGAGGAAGTTCTCGGCCTTCTTCTCGTAGCGGGTGGCGACTCGGCGGAAGCGTTTGATGGCGGCGAAGAAGCGTTCGATCACGTTGCGATGTTTGTACCGCGCACGGTCGTACCGCTTCTTCACGCGTCGGGTCGGGTTGGGTCGGATGCACGCACGGGCCTTGCTCCGCCGGATCTGATCGCGGATCGCGTCGCTGTCGTACGCGGCGTCGGCCACCACATGCCGCGGACGCAGGCCCGCCAGCAGCATCTCGGCCCGCGGCGCATCCCCTGCCTGGCCGGGCGTGAGCACGATCCGCACCGCACGGCCGTCGCCGCTCACCGCCGCGTGGATCTTCGTGGTCCAGCCGCCACGCGAGCGTCCGAGGCAGCGGCGGAGGTCGGCGTCCTGTTTTTTTCATCGGGCCTGAGGCGCGATCCCGCGGCCGACTGCTGCGTCTTGATGCTCGTGGAATCCAGGTGGAGTTCTTCCAGATCGGCGTCGTCCAGCGCCGTGGACAGCCGAGCCCAGACGCCCGCGGCACACCAGCGATCAAAGCGTCGCCAGAGGGTGTTCCACCGGCCGAACCGCTCGGGAAGGTCACGCCACGGGATGCCGGTGCGTGCGACGTACAGCACGGCGTTGACAAACAGCCGGTTGTCCTTGCCCGCCCTCCCCGGATCGCCACGCTTGCCCGGCAGAAGATCTTCGATCCCACGCCACTGCTCGTCGGTCAACTCGTGCCGTCCACGCATAACGCTCCAGGGAAAAAGGCGAGCCCTCTCCCCATCGGCATTCATGGCCATGAATGTCCACACGACCTAGTCTGCGGAGGTTAAGGGAAGGGGCACATTCCAAAGTTACAGCAGCGTCCCGCGCAGCAGCAGGCCCGCCACCGTGAGGTAGACGAGCACACCCATCACGTCCACCAGCGTCGCCACGAGCGGGGCCGAGCTGGTGGCGGGGTCGAGCTTCACCTTCTTGAGGAGGAATGGGAACATGCTGCCGATGACGGTGCCCCACAGCACCACACCGAGCACCGCCACGCCGATGGTGAGGGCGAGCAGCTGGTAATGGTCCTGCACGCGCTGGCTCGACTCGATGACCTTGCCGGTTTCCTTGTCGTGCTTGATGAACCACCCGAGCCATCCCCAGATGTGGATGCGCACGATGCCGACCACCCCAAGCCCCACGCCCAGCAGGATACCCCCCGCCAGCTCGCGCTTGAAGACCCGCCACCAGTCGCGGAGCGTGATCTCCCCCACCGCCAGGGCGCGGATGATGAGCGCTGTGGCCTGCGAGCCGCTGTTGCCGCCGCTGGAAACGATGAGGGGCACGAACGTCGCAAGCACCGCGGCACGGGCGATCTCTTCCTCATAGCCGGCCATCACCGTCTGCGTGAACATCTCGCCCAGGAACAGCACCGCCAGCACGGTGATGCGGTTGCGCGTCAGTCGCCACAGCGGGGTCGCCATGTACGACTCATCAAGCGCCTCCATGCCGCCCATCTTCTGCATCTGCTCTGTGGCCTGCTGCTCCGCCACGTCGGCCACGTCGTCGGCCGTCACGATCCCCATCAGCACGCCGCGGGTATCGACCACGGGCAGCGCGAGGCGGTCGTAGCGGCTCATCATCTGCACCGCGACTTCCTGCGGCTGATCTGCCGACAGGCTGATGAAAGAGTGGTTCATCAGCGACTCGACCGTCGCATCGGGCGAGGAGAGCAGCACCTGGCGCAGGCGCAGGTCGTCGATCAGGAGCCCCTTCTCGTCCACCACATACAGCACGTTGATGGTCTCGGCATCGCGACCGTGCTTGCGCACGTGCTCAAGGGCGTGCGCCACCGTCCACTCGGGCTTGAGGCGGATGTAGTCGGGAGTCATCAGCCGCCCGATCGTCCGCGGGTCGTACCCCAGGATCGCCTGTGTGACGCTGCGCGTCTCGGGGCTGAAAGATGCGATCAGCCGCTGCGCCACCTCGGCGGGCAGCTCATCAAGCAGGCGAGCCCGGTCGTCGGGGTGCATCGCCTCCACAACGTTGACCGAGCCTTCTTCGCCCAGCTTCTGCAGCACATCTTCCTGGAACTCCTGCGAGAAGTAGCTGAAGACCAGGCCCGCATCATCACGCGGCAGGAACCGGAACCCAAGCGCCGCCTCCTCGGGTGTCATCTCCGCCAGAATGTCCGCGACATCTGCCGCGGGCAGTTCATGCAGGATCGCGCGCAGCTCGCTGTAGCGACCCTCGAGGATCAGCTCGCGGACCTCGGGCTCCAGGAGTTGGGCTGTGGGGTTCGGCGTCACGGCATCATCAAAGCAGTTTTGCGGGGTGTTGCCAAGCAGCAAAGACCGGAATCTTCAGGAACGGGGGGGTGCCGCGGCTTTTCTGCGGGCCCGCTCCTGCATCACCGCCTCCACCGCCTCGCGGATGGAGTCCTCTGCCGTGGCGTTGACGATAAAGCGGTCATAGACGCCGCACGCGCCGGCCGCGGACATCTCGGCCCGGGCGGCGTGGAAACGCCGGAGGATGCCCTCCTCGTCCTCGCGCTTGCGGTCGCGCAGGCGCTGGAGAAGGTCGTTCTCGCTGGGGGGCAGCACGAACAGGGCGAAGGCCTCGGGGGCCTGCTTCTTCACCTGGATCGCACCCTGCACGTCGATCTCGACGATGACCAGCCGTCCCCGCTTCAACTGCTCGGCCACCCAGGCGCGGGGAGTGCCGTATTTCTTGCCATAGACGCCGGCGGACTCAAGAAACTCTCCCGCGGCCTTCATCCGTTCGAACTCCTCATCGGAGACGAATCGGTAGTCCACGCCCTCAACATCCGCGGGCGTGCGAGCCCGCGTGGTGACCGAAACCGAGAACACCGAGTCGGCGATCGAGCGTTCCACGCCGCGCGTGATCGTGGTCTTCCCCACGCCGCTGGGCCCGCTGATGATGAGCAGCAGGCCATCATCGGTGTCGGTGGCGAGGCGGTGTGGCTGTTGGTCGCTCATACGAAGTTCCACGCTGGGGGAGGAACAGGGTAGCAAAAACCGCGGCAACGCCCCCGGGGGCCTCCAACTACCATGCCCGCCGTGGGCCGTTCCATTCAAGATCACGACGCCGCCCGGGCCGCAGCCGTGGACATCGTCCGCACCCTTGCGTCCCAGGGCCACACCGCCTACTTCGCGGGCGGGTGTGTGCGTGATGAGCTCCTGGGCCTGGCCCCGATGGACTACGACGTCGCCACCGACGCCACGCCCGACCGGATCTGCACGCTTTTTCCCCGCACGGCCGAGGTTGGGGCATCCTTCGGCGTGGTGCTGGTGAAGATGGGCTCGCAGGCTGTCGAAGTAGCTACCTTCCGGGCCGACGGACCCTATTCCGACAGGCGGCGGCCGGACTCCATCACCTTCAGCAACCCCGAGCAGGATGCCCAGCGGCGGGACTACACCGTCAACGCCCTGTTCCTGGACCCGCTGCACCCCCAGCCGCGGGTGATCGACTTTGTAAACGGCCTTGCCGACATTCATAGCCGCACGCTGCGGGCCGTTGGGAACCCTCAACTGCGCCTGGCCGAGGACCACCTGCGGGCCCTTCGGGCCGCCCGCCTGGCGGCCAAGCTGGGGTTGACCATCGACCCCGCGACGGCGAACGCCATCCGCGCCGATGCCTTCCAGTTGGAGGGGGTCAGCCGCGAGCGGATCGGGGAGGAGGTTCGGCGGATGGCCGAGCACCCCAGCCGTGCCGCGGCAGCCGCGTTGGTCCACGATCTTGGGATGGAGGGCCCGGTGTTCCGGCTGTACGCGGCGGGACGCCCGAGAACTTGGGGTGTGCTCCAGTTGCTGCCCCCGGAAGCAACGCTGGCACCAGCATTATCGGGATGGTGCCTGGATATGGGGCATGATGCCACGGACGCCCGGACGGTGGCTCAGACCCTTCGCCGGTCCCTCACCCTGAGCAACGAGATTCGGGATGGGGTGGTGTTTATTCTGGGCAACCTGCCACGCCTAAGAACGGAGTGGTCCACCCTCCCGGTCGCCGCTCAAAAGCGTTTGGCTGCCAACGACCTGTTTGCGGATTGCCTAATGGTTCTGCGGGCCTTAAGCCCAGACGACGCGGCAGGCGTTGAAGCGCGGGTATCGAGCCTTTCCTCGCTCCATGGCGGGCTGAGCCCAGAGCCCTTGATTACCGGTGAAGACCTGATCGCCATGGGCCTCCCGCCCGGGCCGGCGTTTAAACGCGTGCTGGACGGGGTGTATGACGCGCAGCTGGAGGGTCGAGCGACAAATCGGAAGCAGGCCCTGGAACTTGCCCGGGCGCAGGGCGTCTGAAGCCATAGGGCCTCTGCATCGTGAGCGTGGTATCCTTTGGGGCGGTTCCCCTTGTTCGTGCCGCGGCGCGAAGGCGCTGGCCGGGTTCTCCGGCAGTGAGTCGGGGTTTGAGTCGGGGTTTGACGGGGCCCTGGCTTGACAGGTCTGATATTGAGTATGGGCGATCTGAAGCGAGGATTTTTTATGATGTCAGGTATGAAAGCGTGGCTGGCGGCAGGGCTGCTGGCGTTGACCGGGGTGGCGGGTGCTGTAAGCCCCGCGCTCGCACAGACTTCCGACAAGGCAAAGACCGCCGCCAAAGGCGAAGCCAAGCCCACGCAGGACGTCCTGATCTTCCGCAACGGCACGGTGATGTACGGCAACATCGTGTCGGAGACGCCGCGCGATGTGCGGTTCAAGGGCAAGATCTCGGGCATCGATTTCGAGACTGACTATCCCAAGGGCGACATCCTCGAGATCAAGCGGGATGTCGAGATGAAGGGGATGGCCTCTGCCGAGCCCGCGGGGATGGTGAAGAAGGACAAGAATGAAGCCGTCGATGACGGCATCGGCAAGGTGAAGTACTACTGGATTGAACTGACCGGCGCCGTTGGCGAGGAGATCAGCCAGACCCCGATCCACAAGGCGCTGCTGGATGCGCGCGACGCCAAGGCCGATGTGGTGATCTTCCACCTCGACGCCACCTTCGTCGACCCGCGCAGCAAGCGCGAGCGGGAGGAGTTCGAGGGCGACTTCGACAAGTTGCACCGCGCCACCGCCATCATGCAGGTGCTGGTGAACGACATGCCGGTGGACTTTGACGGCAACCCGCCGCGGATGGTCTTCTGGGTCAAGAAGGCGATGGGCGGCGCCGCATACCTGCCCTTGGTGAGCAAGGAAATCTACTTCCACTCCGACGGCAAACTCGGCGGCATCGGCAACCTCGACACCATGATGAAGGGCAACGAGCGCGTGGTTGAGAAGCAGATCTCGCTCCGTCTGCAGCGGGCGACGGGCTGGGCCAATGTCGGCGGCTACCCGGAAGAGCTGGTGCGGGCCATGGCGATGCGCCGCTATGTGCTTTCGGTGAAGTTTGAGGGCGGTAAGCCCGTCTGGATTGAGGGCATGCCCAGCAACCCCGGCGAGGAACTGCTGACCGACGACGGCGAGGATGAGAACACCGACACGCTCGATGCGCTCGCCCGCGGCGAGGGCAACGACGCCCTGACCCTCAACGCCACGCTGGCCAAGAAGCTGCTGGTGAGCAAGGGCACCGCCGACAGCCGTGAAGAGTTGCTGAGCCTGATGGGCCTTGACCGCACCGGCGTCGAGGTCAAGTCTCGCTCTGACCGTGTCATAAAGGACTGGACGCGCGGCCTCGACAACACCATGACCCAGATCCGCAAGCTGCGCGATGACCTCGCCGCGATCCGCGTGGAGGGCGACTGGAACGACCGCCGGGCGGCCCGCTCCAGCCAGATCACCAAGATCGAGCAGATCAAGCAGTTGCTTATTCGCTGGGGCGAGGGCCTCAGCCCCTACTGGATGAACCGCAACGGCATCCCGCTGACGGATGAGGGCGAGGCTGACATCGCCGCCCTGACGGCCCAGCAGGAGGCCATCAAGATCGCGCAGCAGAAGGACAAGCGGTAACCCCCAGAGACCACGAGCGAGGAACCAACACCCATGAAAAAACACATCAATCTGATTCGGATGGGCCTGATGCTGCTGGTGTCGGCGGTGCTCAGCACCGCCGCCATGGCGGCAGACCGCGTTATTCTCAAGAACGGCAAGGTGATCGAGGGCACGATCATCCGCGAGGTCGAGGGCGCAGTGTGGATTGACACCACCGTCGGCGGCGTTCCCACGCAGGCGATGTATGGCCCCAGCGACATCCAGAAGATCGAGCATGACGCGGACTCTCCCGCCGTGTCGTCCGCCCCGTTGAGCGAGCAGCGGGCCGCCGCGGAGCCCGCCAAGCAGGGTCGCTTTGTGCCCAAGGCCGCCATCATCACGCTGGGCGACAACGAGAACGGCAACATGGTCGGCGTCTTCATGACCGCCGACATTCTGAAGCGCGCCATTCCCGTGCTTGAAGAGGAGATCGGCACCGACCGCACCGGCGTGCTGGTGCTCCGCATCCACTCCGGCGGCGGCATGTTGCTGGAAATCAGCAAGCTCAACGACGTCATCCAGAAGGAGTTCAAGCCCCGCTGGCGTACCGTGGCTTGGATCGAAACCGCCATCTCCGCCGCCGCCATGACCTGCCAGGGCATCGAAGAGATCTACTTCATGTCGCAGGGCAACTACGGCGCGTGCGTGGGGTTCTATGGCAGCCTCGACAAGCCCGTCGAGGGCTACGAGCTTGAGCAGGCACTGCACCTGATGGAAGAAATCTCCCGTCAGGGCAAGTACGACACCCGCATCATGCGGTCAATGCAGTTGCAGGACCCCCTCTCCGCCACCGTGAATCCCGACACCGGCGAGGTGACCTACTACAACGACACCACCAGCGGCGACATCATCGTCAACCGCGAGCGTGAGATCCTCACGTTCAACGCCAACTCGGCCCTCAAGGTTCACTTCTCCAAGGGCACGGCCGACACGGTCGAAGAGCTCGGCAAGCTCATGGGTTATCAGGAACTTGAGTGGGTCGGCAAGAACGTGCGGAACATCCCGTACCCCGTGTGCAAGGCCGAGCAGATGCAGATCGACTTCCGCCGTCAGGTGAAGGCGGACCAGTCGGGCCTGCAGTCCTATTACCAGACGTACCAGCGCGAGATCGCGGCTGCCGCGGAGGAGCAGGACCCCCGCGAGCGCGGCAAGTACCTGGGCAAGGCCCGCCAGCTGCTCGACCGGATCAAGGGCATGATCAAGAACAACCCCGCGTTCCGGCTCACCATCTTCGGCGGCACGGAGCGCTACGACGACTTCATCCGCGAGCAGGAGCGGATTATCAAGCAGCTCATGCGGCGCTGATCGCCGCTCACAACTGATGCACGATGCGGGCCCGGCGGAAACGCCGGGTCCTTTTTCTTGGAGAAACGCGGAGGAGCGGAGGGGGGGCGGAGTGCGCGGAGGGAAGGCACATAGAAGGCACAGGGCAGCCGCTACACTCGGGCCATGAGCACATCGACGCTGGTACCCGCCGACCTCGACACAACCGACTTTGCGAATGTTGAGCCGCTCTTTAGCGCCCTGCTGGAGCGGCCCATCGGCTCTCCCACTGAGCTGGAGCAGTGGCTGGTGGATCGCAGCGAGCTTGCCGCGGCGTGCAGCGAGGGGCGTGCGAACCTTTACATCACCATGTCGTGCGACACGGACGATACGTCGGCTCAGGCGGCGTACACCGCGTACATCGAGAACGTCGCCCCGCGTCTGACGCCGCTGTTCTTTGCCTTGGACAAGAAGCTGGCGGAGGCGGAAGCGAAGCACCCCCTTCCGACAGAGCGGTACCACGTGCTGCTGCGGGCGAGCAAGTCGGATGTCGAGCTCTTCCGCGAGGAGAATGTGCCGCTGGAAACACAGCTGGCGAAGCTGAGCCAGAGGTACGACCAGATCACGGGCGCGATGACCGTGAGCTTCGATAATGGCGAGAAGACGCTGCCCATGATGGCCCGCTACCAGGAGGTGCCCGACCGCCCGATGCGCGAGGCGGCGTGGCGGGCGGTGGCCGAGCGTCGCTTCAAGAATGTGGACGCCATCAACGACATCTACGAAGAGATGATCGCCCTGCGCACGCGCGTGGGCCGCAACGCGGGGTTTGAAAACTACGTCGGCTACGCCTTCAAGAGCAAGCACCGCTTCGATTACGGCGTTGAGGACTGCCGCCGGTTCCACGCGGGCGTCGAGGCGGCCATTGTGCCGCTGATGCGCACGCTGGATGACAAGCGGCGGCACGACCTGCACGTCGATTCGCTGCGCCCCTGGGACATGGCGGTCGATCCCAAGGGCCGCGGCCCCCTGCGGCCCTTCAGCGGGGGCAGGGACCTCATGACCAAGTCCCTCGCCGCCTTCGAGCGCCTCGACCCGCGCCTGGCCCGGCTCTTCGCGCGCCTGGGCACCGGCGACGAAGCCCGCGGCAGCAAGGACGGAGCGTGCCTCGACCTTGACACCCGCAAGGGCAAGGCTCCCGGCGGGTATCAGTACATGCGCGACCGCTCGCGCCGCCCGTTCATCTTCATGAATGCCGCGGGCATGCACAAGGACATGGAGACGATGATGCACGAGGCGGGCCACGCCTTCCACTCCATGCTGTGCGAGGATGAGCCGCTGGTGGAATACCGCCACACGACCGAGGAGTTTGCCGAGGTCGCCAGCATGTCAATGGAACTGCTGAGCATGCCGTACTGGCGGCGTCGGGCGGCGGGTGACGCCGCGCCGTTCTACGAGAACGAAGAGGACTGGGCTCGGGGCGCTCGTGAGCAGATTCTGCGGGGCCTGCTGCTGCTGCCGTGGATCGCGACGATCGACGCGTTCCAACAGTGGGTGTATTCATCCCCCGGCCACACCCGCGCCGATCGGGCGGCCTCTTGGATGGCCCTGGACGCCCGCTTCGGCAGCAGGCTGGATTGGTCGGGCCTTGAGCAATACCGCCCGTGGGTGTGGCAGCGTCAGCTGCACCTGTTCAGCCACCCGTTCTATTACATCGAGTACGGCATCGCCCGCCTGGGCGCCATGCAGCTTTGGCTGCACGCCCTGGAGAAGGGTGAGAAATCGGCGGTGGAGCTGTACATGAAAGGGCTGTCGCTGGGCGGCAGCAAGACGCTGCCGGAGCTGTTCAAGGCGACCGGCCTTGAGTTCGACTTCGGGCCCGACGCGGTCAAGCGGATTGCCGAGCGGGTGCAGAGGGAGCTGGAGAAGCTGCCGGAGTAATGCCGAGGTCCCGGGGTGTGCCACGACCATGCTTCATGGTCGTATCTTTGCCGCGACCGACGCGCGGCCCTCACGTTGCAATGCGCTCCTGTCCCACCCCTTCCCATTGCCCGACTCCTCCCGCTCTACGACGCCGATGTTGCGGTACGCGGCTTCTACGTCGTCGTCAGGAGCATTGATGTTCTGCTCGTAGAATGAGCTGCGGACGAGAGCAATGCGCGAAATCGCCGGCTCGCTCTTCGATGTGCCATCCGTTTTCTGGCGGTGTGTGCCCGGAGTGTGGCGTGGCCACGGTTGTCTGAGATAGCCATTTCGTGGGCTGGCCGCATCGGTGGATGGTTATCATCCGGCCATGCCAACTGCTTCCGATCTTCCCCGCGGCAACGCCATCATCGGCCAATCCGGCGGCCCCACGGCCGTCATCAACCAATCGCTGGTCGGCGTGGTTGAGGGCCTGCGCGCCACGCTGCACAAGTCCGGCCACGTCACCCGCATCCTCGGCATGCGCCACGCTGTGCGCGGGCTGACGCGGCCTACGCCCGATGTCGTCGATCTCACGGGCCTTTCGCCGCAGCGCCTGGAGGCCATCGCGAGGACACCCTCCGCGGCCCTGGGTTCCACCCGCGACAAGCCCGACCCCGCGTACTGCGAGCGCATCCTCGCGGCGTGCAAGGCGCAGGATGTCCGCTATTTCTTCTACATCGGCGGCAATGACAGCAGCGACACCTGCCGCATTGTGCGTGAGATGGCCAAGAGCACCGGCTATGACCTGCACTGCTTCCACGTGCCCAAGACCGTGGACAACGATCTGATGGAGAACGACCACACGCCGGGCTTTCCTTCCGCGGCGCGGTTCGTCGCGATGGCCTGCATGGCCGACTATCTCGACAATCTGTCACTGCCGGGCATCAAGATCAACGTGGTGATGGGCCGGCACGCGGGGTTCCTGACGGCGGCGGCCGCGCTGGCGCGCCGGGCGGACCATACCGATGCGCCACCGCAGGATCGTGATGGCCCGCAGCTCATCTATGTGCCCGAGGTCCCCTTCGAGACCGATCGCTTCGTGGCGGATGTTGAGGCCGTCTACGCGAAGAAGGGCCGCTGCCACATCGCTGTGAGCGAGGGCGTGAGCGATGCGAAGGGCAACCCCATCGGCGCCACGCTCATCAAGAACGCGCAGACCGACTCGCACGGCAACGTGCAACTCTCGGGCAGCGGCGCATTGGGAGACGCCCTGAGCGACCTGCTCAAGGCACGCCTCACGCCCGCCGGGGGCAAGCCCCCGCGCGTCCGCGCCGATACCTTCGGGTACCTCCAACGTTGCTGGCCGGACGCCTCGCCCGTTGACCAGGAAGAGGCGCGGGGGAGCGGTCGGTTTGCCGCGGAACTTGCGGCAGGCGGCGACCACGATGGCTCGGTGGCGCTGGTGCGGACCGGGTCGGGCGTGGGCAGCGAGGCGTACACGTGCGCCTATCAGCGTGTGGAGCTTTCAGCGATTGCCGCCAAGACACGCCACATGCCACCGGAGTTCATCGACGGCCACAGCAACGTGACGCGAGCTTTCGTGGACTATTGCCGGCCGCTGGTGGGGACGTTGCCGCGGTTTGAGCGGTTGTGAGTATTGTGAGCGCTGCAGCCGGCGCGGTGCTCGACCGTACAATCAGTGTGCGGCACGCACAATCGGCTGTTTCAAACGGGCACTTTTCGTGTATGCTGC
>JBBSOF010000040.1:0-30321 GCA_038260025.1 Phycisphaerales bacterium | reverse complement strand
CGCGGCGTACAACCTCGTGCGGATGAGGAACCTTCGGGCCGCGTGACAAACCGCCGAGGAGAACCAACCATCACGCAGCAAGCGAGCCCAGCCGACAGACACGCCTCGCGGCCACGCCGCACTTTGTCAACACCCTGCTAATGCCATAAACGCATATATGGCGCGATGCGGGGGGTATCCGGGCGGTACACCGACACAGGCCGTGGACAATGCAGTGCAATGCAATTATATGTTTAATCTACGGAACTGTGCCGGCCGTCCAGGCGCGGAGTGAGCAAATGACTCCCTACTCTTTTGACCCTACTCGACCACTACTTGAGATTATAACGGGAGTTTGTAACGCAGCAGAAATGAAAGCGTCCTTGGACCCTATGGTGCGGTCCATGTGTCCAGACATTGACGATTTTTTGGAAACGTCTTTGAATGACGCACGGACGCTGGCGGTACTGTTGCCAACTTCCATTAGCTTCACTCTTAACAATATTGTACTAATGGATCCAACAATTTCAATACCTCATCTGTCTGTTCAATGTATTGCAGCTGCATTATTGCTTTCACAGCCCCTTGTTGGACAACCCACGCTAGGTCTCGCCTCTCGTGTAGTTCCATTTGTCTTCGTTGAAACCCTGCTCTTGCTCCATGTTTCTACAACGCTTCGGTTGGCTCCAGGGATTTTGTTGTTGGAAGTTATAGGGGATATGGGAGATCATAAAGAGCAGGCGCTATTGGCCGGTGAAATATTGAGCTTGGCATCGATTAAGAGTTTTAGTAGTAATTTGGATAAACGTATAGAAGAAATGATGATTCAGTTGGACAACAATATAGTTTTGCTCAACAGCATTACCCGCGGGATACGCATCCAAGATAGTATACTGCGGATAAAAAACATATTCGACGCGCGTCCGTTTTCCGCGATAGATCATCTGGGTATCATAAGTCAAGACTCAGATTGCAGATAGGGTACATGCTCCAACCATCCCTACCTGGACAGCTTCAACAGGATCACATCGAGCAGGTGGACTAAGGCGATTGACATCTATCGCGTGGACCTGACCTACGACCGCAACAGCAACATTACCCTGTCGCAGGATTACGTGCTGAAGGGCACGAGCTCCGGGCACCTCTTCGATGCCGCGTACACCATGGACGATCTGAACCGGCTCACCCGGGCCAAGGAGGGCCACTGGGGCGGCAGCAGCATCACCACCACCAAGCGGGACGAGCTGTGGCCGGGGCTGTCGCAGACGGGCAACTGGCTGGAGCGGAAGCTGGACCTTGACGGCAACGGGACCTTCAGCGGCACCGGCGAGATGGACGATTCCGGCACCTTCAACACCGCCAACGAGTGGAAGACGCGGGACCTGGACTCGACCCCCGGCACCACGACCGACAACTTCAGCCTGGTGCACGACGCCGTGGGGAACATGACCGACGATGGCAAGGAGTACAAGTACGTCTACGACGCCTTCGGGCGGCTGGTCACGGTGAAGGACACAACTTCAGCCACGGTGGCCGAGTACCGCTACAACGGCCTGGGGTACCGGATCTCCTGGCACTACGACGCCGACGCGGACAAGGATGTGGACGGCAGCGACCCCACCTACTACTTCGCCTATGACGACCGCTGGCGGGTGGTGGCGACCTTTAGGGGCAGCGACACTTACGCGAAAGAGAACTTCACCTTCCACAACGCGGGGGCCAATGGCCACGGGGGGTCCAGCTACATAGACTTGGTCGTGCTGCGTGACACCGATGTCCCCGACCAGGCTTGGACCGCCGTGAGTGACGGGGTGCTGAGCAACCGCGTGTTCTACTGCCAGAACTGGCGGGCGGACGTGAGCGTGATCACCGACACCGACGCCACCCCCATCGAATGGATCAAGTACTCGGCCTACGGAGAAGCCAGCAGCTTTGCCCTGGCTGACTACGACATGGATGGGGACATCGACAGCGCCGACCAGACGGCGTGGTTTGCCGCGGTGGGTGGGGGTAACGGCAACACGGACCTGGATTTTGACGGGGACAATGCCACCAGCGCCGACGACGATGCCTTCTTTGCCAGCTATGGCGCGGCGTCCACGGGAGGCAGGGGTGCGCTCAGCCGCGGGAAGACCGCCAACAGGATCGGATATGCGGGGTACCAGTGGGACCAGAGCGCCACCGCCTACCACGTGAGGCATCGCGTGTACAGGCCGGAGATCGGGCAGTGGACACGCAGGGATCCGATAAAAAACATTACTTTGTATGAGTTTGCAGCCCGTCGCCCCGTTGTCATGATTGACCCAGACGGGCGTCTTGCTCAACCCGCCGGGCCAGGCGGGGGTGGCCTCATAACGGATTTTCCCATACTTTCGGATCCGTTGTGGATGATCAATCCTCCTCCAACAACCTGGACTCCGTTTGTTCCGGAGAATCCGTTTACGTATCCAACGATAGTAATAAATCCGAATTGTGGTAGTGTAATTCCACCAGGAACGGAAAACAGTCCCGCTTTTATTGCCGCCGTGTCCATGGTAAAGTCCAATTGTTCAAATGTTTCTATGGTTCCTTGCACGACCGTTACCATCAACTGCCCTCCTGGCGGAGAATGTGGTGGAGCGAGCGCGTCAGGATGCAATATAGACATTAACCCACCATGCGAAAATGATACGTTTCAACCTGCCTATCTTTATCACGAGCTTCGTCATGTTGCTCAAAATTGCACAATGGGCGATGAACCCTCCTGTGACGAATCTATAACGCGTGAATTTGATGCGTATCGGTATGCCGGTCAATGCTCTGAGCGTACAATCCAGGGCAACATTGGCTCATGCTGTTACAGAGCGTGCGAATCCGTTATGAATGATACCAACTGCTTTAATACCAGGGATGCTTGTGTAGATAGGTGCAAAAATATTGTTGCCCAAGGGGGAGTAGGGGGCATTGGAAATTACCGTCCGCCTTCGCCGATTGTTAGGGTGGGGATCATCCCGCCACGTTAAGGAGAAGGTGCCCTTTATATGACTACGAGAAATTGGTCTACAGATTCCTTGCAGTGCCCATACTGCACTTATAATTTAGATTGTGTAGATGGCCCGTTGTGTCCCGAATGTGGAAGTGCTCCCCAGCTGGTATTCAAAAAGAATTCTAATAATGTTGCAAAACTAGGTTCGTTAACTATATTAGCAGGAATCGCGGAAGGAGGTTTGGTGGTAGGTGCGCGCAGAATCGTGTTGGTGTGGTTCAACAATCCGACTACTCCGCACGTGAGGTATACTTTTTATTTATGCGTTGTGTTATTTGTGATTGGTATGTTTATAATCTATCAAACTATGTGTGATTTAAAAAATGGGCACTACACTGTGCCCAAGGCACTAATCATTACTACATGGGCAATTGGATCATTTCTAGTGGCGTTGTTATTGTCAACGCCTTAAAGCAATGATTTATGTTCATATTCATAAATATGATGTTTAGTGCGCCCGCAGTACCTACCGGTACCTGGACGAATGCCATTCAGTTATACGGCTTCTGACTAAATTCCACGCGCCGTTCGGCGCATGTGCGGCGTGATCCTGGTGCTGCACGGGCACGATGCTCCCACCATCGCGCGGCTGCTCTCCCGCTCGCGGCGGGCCGTGCAGCAGTGGGTCAACTGGTACAACGCCGAAGGGGTCGCCGCCCTGCGCGACGCCCCGCGCCCCGGCTCGCCCAAGAAGCTTTCCCCTGTGCATCCGCCTTTGGCGTAGCGATGAGTGTGTCGGGCACCTACGAGCTGCTGCACCGTCTGGGCTACGCGCCCCTCAAGCCCCGCCCGCGGCACCGCAAGGCCGAGAGAGCGCCCCCCGTTTGTGGACAAGCTCCGCAAAGAACGCCCCGGCCAGATCATCGAGGTCTGGCACCAAGACGAGGCGGGACTCGTACTGGTCCCTCGCAAGGATTGCTAAGAAACCGCAGTGTTTCTATTTAGGGGGCTGCGATTCCCACCTCCTTCTCGCGCAGCCGCCTGCTCACCCGCACGATGAGCCTGCACACCGGGTCGGCGTGCCCGTTCTTGCGCAGCTCGATTGCCGTCTTGTTGAGCTCCGCGAGTGCAGGTTCAAGGTCCGGCCCTGTGCAGCCCGTTGCCTGGGCGCACTGCCTCATCGCGGCAAACGCCAGGCGCAGGGGGTCTCGTGCGTCCAGATGCCGCAGCAGAAACTCATCATTCTGGTCAAGCAGCTCTGCCACGCCCTCGTACTGACCGGCGTTGAGCTTGGAGTACGCCAGGGCGTAGCGGGTCAAACCCGCTTCGACGCTATTGGGCAGCCCCTCGGCGTTGAGCAGGTCGAGGGCGCCGGTCAGGACCGCGATCCGGTGGTCAACCAGGATTGTCTTGGTCGGGCTGTCAATGACATTGCTGCCGGCGATGAGCTCGAGCCACGTCAGGGCGGGCAGCACCGTGTCGGTGTGGTTGCGGCCCATCGTGCTCATGAGCATGCTCGCCATGTCGCGGATCGTGGCCCGCGACTCGGCGCTGATCTTTTCGATCCGATCGTTGGCGAGCTGGATCGCGCGCTCCTGCGCCTTGCGTGCGTCCGCCCTCAGCCGGGCGGGAAGATAAAGGCAAGGGGGGTTGTGGTGGGCGCTCGCCGGTGGCTGGCTTGCAGGGCCTCGCTGCGCCACCGGCAACGGTCGTGCGCACTTTGTGCGGGAGGCGTGAGGACTCGCGCGGTGGCTGGTTGATTGTCGGGCATGTCGTTGGAGGGGAACTCCTTCGCCCCTTCGGGGCTCTGAGAGAATGAGGGACACGTTTCCACGGGTTGCGCGACGCTCAGAGCCGCGTCGCTTCACCCGTGGCTACAGGCCGTGACCCCTTCGGGGTCAAAGCCAGATGTCGGTGGCTGGCTCGCAGGGGATCGCTGGGCGACCACCGGCAATGGTCGTGCGCACTTCGAGGGGGAGGGGGGGTGCCGCGTGGCGAGGGGAGCGGTGGGAGAGCGTGATGGTGGGTGGGGTGATTAGCCGATTTGACAACGGTTGGGCTGGGGGTTACTTTTTGGGCTGCCGCGTGGGCGGTGGTTTGGAGATTGTGTGACGCTGAACTTTGCACATGTTGGGGCGGGGGCGATGCTGGTGGTCGCGTGCGCTGGTGCGAAGGGTGCGGGCGTTTCCAAACTGGTCAAAGTCAGCAAAGCCAAAGGCGTGAAAGCCCTGGCGGTCCCTGTCTGACTTTGGCGCTGGTTGCCATGAGAGTCTGATTCGGGCCTGCCGGGGTTGGCGGGCCCGTTGTGTTTTTGGAGTCTTGTGAAAGGAGTTGCGTGATGAGTGCAGCGGTTGCGAATGCGGTGTGCCCGGAGTGTGCGGCGGAGGTTTCGTTTGCGCGGGCCCCCTTGCAGGGTGAGGTGGTGCGCTGCCGCGAATGCAAGGCGGAACTGGAAGTGACGGCGGTGTCGCCGGTGACGCTGACGCTGGCGCCGCAGGTGGAGGAGGATTGGGGGGAGTAGGGGGAGGGAAGGGGCGGAGTGGCGGAGTGGCAAAGTGGCAGAGTGTGGTGAAGATCGTTGGAGAACTGGTATGCGTGTGGCGCTTTTGTATTCGCGGGTTCGGGTGGAGGAGCGGCTGCTGATTGATGAGCTGGTGCGTCGCGGGGTTGAGCATGAGCTCATCGATGTGCGCACGGCGGTGTTCGATGTACACGACCCGGGGGAGTGGCGGCGGTTTGATGTGGTGTTCGAGCGGTGCATCAGCCAGACGCAGGCGGTGACGGCGGTGCGGGTGCTGGAGAGATTCGGCCTCCCATGCGTCAACCCATCGCGCGTGATTGACATCTGCGGCGACAAGTTGGTGACATCGCTGGAACTGGCGCGGCGGGGCGTGCCCACGCCGCGGGTGAAGGTGGCGGTGGAGCCGGAGGCGGCGCTCGAGGCCATCGAGGCGATGGGGTACCCGTGCGTGCTGAAGCCCGCCACGGGGTCTTGGGGGCGGCTGCTGGCGCGGGTGAATGATCGCGACGCGGCAGAGGCAATTGTTGAGCATAAGTCGACGCTTGGGTCTGTCCAGCACGGCGTGTTTTATGTGCAGGAGCACATCGACAAGCCGGGACGCGACCTGCGGGTGTTCATGGTTGGGGATGAGGCGATCGCGGCGATCGCGCGGGCGAGCAAGCACTGGATCACGAACACAGCGCGGGGAGGGCAGGCGACGGCGGTACCGGTGACGGAAGAACTGGCGGATATCTGCCGCCGGGCCGCGGCGGCGGTGGGGGGCGGCGTGCTGGCGATTGATCTGCTGGAGTGCCCGCAGCGCGGGCTGCTGGTGAGCGAGATCAACCACACGATGGAGTTCCGCAACAGCATCGAGCCGACGGGGGTTGATATCGCTGGGCGGATGATCGGGTATGTGGTGGAGCAGGGTGAGCGAGGGCGGGCGGGAGCGGCTGCCGCGGCTGTGGGAGCGCAGGGATGAGCACGCAACGCGTAAGGACGTCGATCGTGGGCGGGTCGGGGTATGGCGGCGGCGAGGTGCTGCGGCTGCTGCTGGACCATCCGCATGTGGAGGTGGGGCAGGTGACCAGCCGCCAGCAGGCGGGGAACTTCGTGACGAGTGCGCACCCGAACTTGCGGGGGCGGACACACCTGGAGTTTGTGACGCCGGACCAGCTTGAGAAGTGCGATGTGCTGTTCCTTTGTTTGCCGCATGGCGAGGCGAGCAAGCGGATGGAGCAGTACGCGGGGCTTGCGGAGCGGATTGTGGATCTGTCGGCGGACTTTCGGCTGCGCGACCGGGCGGTGTATACGAAGTGGTATGGCGAAGAGCACAAGGCCGCGGCGTGGCTGGACCGCTTTGTGTATGGGCTGCCTGAGTTGCACCGGGAGCGGCTGCGGGGCGCGAAGTGCGCGAGCGGTGTGGGGTGCAACGCGACGGCTGTGAGCCTGGCGCTGCTGCCACTGGCGCGGGCGGGGCTGATCAAGAGTGCGGTGGTGGACCTGAAGGTGGGTTCGAGCGAGGGGGGCAATGCGAGTTCGCCATCGAGCCATCACCCCGAGCGGAGCGGAGCGGTGCGGTCGTTTGCGCCGACGGGGCATCGGCACCAGGCAGAGGTGCGGCAGGAACTGGGTGAGTTTGATCTGCACATGTCGATCACGTCGGTGGAGATGGTGCGGGGCGTACTCTGCACGGCGCACGTCTTCCTGACGCAGGACCTGGCTGAGAAGGATGTGTGGAAGCTGTACCGCGAGGCGTATGGGAAGGAACCGTTCGTGCGGCTGGTGAAGGAGCGGACGGGGATTCATCGGTACCCGGAGCCGAAGTTTCTTGCTGGGACCAACTACTGCGATATCGGGTTCGAGCGCGATGCGGACACTGGGCGGCTGGTGGTGATGAGCGCGATCGACAACCTGATGAAGGGCGCGGCAGGATCGGCCGTGCAGTGCATGAACCTGATGTGCGGGTTTGAGGAGCGGGCGGGGCTTGGGTTCAGCGGGCTGCACCCCATCTGATTGGGGCAAATGCGGGAGCAAGGGCATGAGCGCGGGAATGGGCGGGCTGGTGGTGGTGAAGCTTGGCGGGAGCGAGGGCGTCAATCTGCCCGCGTTCGCGGCGGATGCGGCGGCGATCGTGCGCGGCGGGCAATCGCTGGTGATTGTGCACGGCGGGTCGCACGATACCAATGTTCTGAGCGAGGCGCTGGGGCACCCGGCGCAGTTCGTGACATCTCCGAGCGGGCACACGAGCCGGCGGACGGATCGGCGGACGCTGGAGATTTTTCAGATGGCCTGCCGCGGGAGGATGAACCAGATGCTGGTCGAGCAGTTGCAGGCGTGTGGGGCGAACGCGGTGGGCCTGTCGGGGATGGATGGGCGGGTGTGGGAGGGGAAGCGGAAGGATTCGATCCGTGTGATGGAGGAGGGGCGGACGCGGATTATTCGCGATGATTACACGGGGACGGTGGATGTGGTGAATGTGGGGCTGCTGAGGGCGCTGCTGGGGGGCGGGTATATCCCGGTGGTCTCGCCGCCGGCGATCAGCACGGGGCATGAGCCGATCAACGTGGATGCGGACAGGGCTGCGGCGAAGACGGCGGCGGCACTGGGGGCGACGACCCTGCTCTTGCTGTCGAACGTGAAGGGGCTGATGAGGAACTTCCCGGATGAATTAACGTTGATGCGCACTGTGCGGCGGGGGGAGATTGAGATGGCCGCGGAGTGCGCGCAGGGGCGGATGAAGAAGAAGGTTCTGGGGGCGGCGGAGGCATTGGAAGAGGGCGTGGCGCGGGTGGTGATTGGGGATGCACGGGTGGAATCGCCCATTACGAGGGCGCTGGCGGGTGAAGGGACGGTGATCGCGTGAGTGGTACGGTTGCTTCGACAAGCGATGGAAGACACCGAGTTGAAGACAACTCGGGGGCACGGGGGGAACAGGGACACCGAGTTGAGGACAACTCGGTGGCACGGGATGTTGTTGCGGATGACACGGTGGCGGTAGACCTGCTGACACGGGTCGTGGGCATCCGAAGCGTGTCTGGAGAAGAGCGCGAGGTTGCCTGCCATCTTGCGGCGGCCATGCGCGGGCTGGGCTTTGAATCGCAGATTGATGAGTCGGGCAGTGTGGTGGGCATCGCGCCGTACGAACGCGAGGGGGAATTGCCGCCGATCGACATCGTGCTGCTGGGGCACATGGACACGGTGCCTGGTGATGTTCCCGTGCGGCGGGAGGGTGATCTGCTGTTCGGGCGGGGCAGTGTGGATGCGAAGGGCCCGCTTTCGGCATTTGTGATGGCCGCTGCTCGGGCGAGGCTGCCGCGGGGTGTGCGGCTGGTGGTGATCGGCGCGACGGAGGAAGAAGCCAGCAGCAGCAAGGGCGCGACGTTCGCGGCAACGCAGTGGAGGCCGGCGGCGTGCATCATCGGGGAGCCATCACACTGGGATGGGGTGACGCTGGGCTACAAGGGTTGTGCGCGGGTTGAGTATGCGCAGACCGTGGCGTGCAGCCACTCGGCGGGGCCTGATCCTTCCGGGGCGGACCTTGTGTGCGCGTGGTGGGAGCGCGTGCGGGCGCGGATCGGGGCGATGAACGGTGACCGGCGGTCGCCGTTTGAGGTGATCCAGGCGACCATGCGGCACATGACGACGATCTCGGACGGGCTGCATGAGGAGGTTCGTGCGGGGGCCAGTTTCCGGCTGCCCCTGGGGGTGACGCCGGAGATGATGGTGGAAGTTTGCCGCGGCGTGGCGGAGGAGCTGGGACAGGAGCAGCATGCCCGGGGTGCGGAGGCGGGGAGCGCGGGCGCGGAGGTCAGCCTTGTGGGGGCGGAGGTTGCGTACGCGGGCTCGCGGGATTCAGCGCTGGTGCGGGCGTTCACGACGGTGATCCGCGGGAATGGCGCTGCGCCGCACCTGCGGGTCAAGACGGGGACATCGGACATGAACGTGGTGGGGCCGGTGTGGAAGTGCCCGATCGTGGCGTATGGGCCGGGTGACAGCAGCCTTGACCACACGCCCAACGAGCACCTCTCGATCAGCGAATATCTCAAGGCTATTGAAGTGCTGAGGGCGGTGATCGAGCGGGTGGCGGGGGAGTTGGCGGGAGCACGGGTCGCGGTTGGCTAAGGCACGCGGGGGTACCATCGCCCCATGCAACTCGCTCCATCGCGCAACGCCGCCCGCACCGCGGCTCTGCAGTACTGCTGTGATGATGTTCCCGGCATCCGCCGGGTCCGCGCAGGTAAGGGCTTTGCATACATGCAGGGCGGCAAGCGGCTGACGCGACAGCGCGACCTTGCGCGCATCACGGCGCTTGTGATACCCCCGGCGTGGGGGGACGTGTGGATCTCGCCGTATGCGAACGGGCACCTGCAGGCGACCGGGATGGATGTGCGGGGGCGCAAGCAGTACCGGTATCACGCGGAGTGGACGCTGCACCGCAACCTCATGAAGTTCAGCGGGCTGCTGGATTTCGGCAGGGCGCTGCCGCGGATTCGGCGGCGGGTGCGGCGTGACATGGGGAAGCGCGGGCTGGCGAAGGACAAGGTGGCGGCGTGCGTGGTGCGGCTGCTGGATGAGACGCACATCCGCATCGGCAATGCCGAGTACGCGAAGAGCAATGAGTCGTACGGGCTGACGACCATCTTCGATGAGCACGCGCGGATCGTGGGCGATGAGATCCGTTTCCACTTCAAGGCCAAGAGCGGGAAGGTGTGCGAGACGGTGGTACATAGCCCGCAGGCGGCGCGGATTGCGAAGAACTGTCAGGACCTGCCGGGGCACGAGTTATTCGCGTACCTGGACAACCGGGGCGAATCGCGGGACATCGGGTCGCAGGACATCAACGACTACTTGTTTGAGGCGTCGGGGCTGCCGCTGACGGCAAAGGACTTCCGCACGTGGAGCGGGACCACCGTGGCGGCGGAGACGCTGATGCGGCTGGGGCCGCCGGTGGACAAGCGGACGGGGAACGCGATCTCAGCGGCAGAGCTGAAGCGTCGCGAGACGCAGGCGGTGAAGGCGGCGGCTCTGGCGCTGTTCAACACGGTGGCGACCTGCCGCAAGTTTTATGTACACCCGCAGTTGATCGAGGCGTACGCGGATGGGCGGCTGGGCCGGGCGTACGCGATGGCCGAGAAGCGGCGGTTGCCGCGGGAGTTGAAGGTGGCGGAGCGGGCGGTTCTGGGGCTTCTGCGGACTTTTTCGCATGTGCGGCGGTAGGCGATTGGGGAGTGTTATTCCCTCAAGGGCGCTGTTTCCGGGCTTTGATGGCGGGGTGGGCGTGGTAGGCTGGCCCCGGCTTTCAGCGGAACCGGGGATGGGTTTTCCGGTAGAAGGATGATCATGGCACGACGCAGCGAAATAGCGTTCCTGGGTTTTGTGGCGGTCGGCGCGGGGGTTATCGCCTCGGCGCTTCTGGCAACGGGGGACGACACCGGGGGTTATGTGCCCCGGGTCAATCCCACGTTTGTCAACTGGGAGACGCCGCAGGTCCACCCGATCGAGATGACGCCGGACGGCCAGCGGCTGCTGGTGTGCAACACGGCGGACAACCGGCTCGAGGTGTTCCAGATCATCTCGGGGCGGCCGGTGGCCATCGGGTCGGTGCCTGTGGGGCTTGATCCGGTGTCGGTCCGCGCACACGGCAACGGCGAGGCGTGGGTCGTCAACAACATTTCAGATTCGGTGAGCGTGGTGGACCTGGCGGCGATGAACGTGGTGCGGACGCTGGACACCGAGGATGAGCCGTGCGATGTGGTGTTCGCGGGGCTGCCGCAGCGGGCGTATGTGAGCTGCTCGCAGGCGGATGTGGTGCAGGTGTTCAATCCTGCGGACCTGACGGCGGCACCGACGGCGATTGTGATTGATGCGCAGCGGCCGCGCTCGCTGGGGGTGAGCCCCGATGGCATGACGGTGTACGCGGCGATCTTTGAATCGGGGAACCGGTCGACAATTTTGGGAGGTGGCGGGGCTGCGACGGGGATGGTGCTGAGCTTCCCGCCCAATGTGGTGAGCGATGCGCTTGGGCCTTATGCGGGCATCAACCCGCCGCCCAACAGCGGGGCAGGGTTTATGCCGCCGCGGGTAGGGGCATTGCCGCCTGCGGTGGGGATGATCGTGAAGAAGAATGCCGCGGGGCAGTGGATGGATGACAACAACCACGACTGGACGAGCGTGGTGTCGGGGGCGAATGCATCGCGGTCGGGGCGGCCGGTGGGGTGGGACCTGCCCGACAGGGACCTGGCGGTCATCAGCACCAGCAGCGGGGCGGTGACGTATGCGACGACGCTGATGAACATCTGCATGGCGGTGGGAGTCAACCCGGCGACGGGCGCGGTGACGGTGGTGGGCACCGATGCAACGAACGAGGTGCGGTTTGAGCCCAACATCAACGGGCGTTTCGTGCGGGTGGAGATGGCGACGGTGAACCCTGCGAATCTGGGGGACAAGTCGGTTGTCGATATCAACCCGCACCTGACGTATGCGGCGGCGAACGTGGCACAGAGCGAGCGGGACAAGTCGGTCGGGGACCCGCGCGCGGTGGTGTGGAATGCCGCGGGGACGCGGGGATACATCGCGGGGATGGGATCAAACAACGTGGTGGTGGTGAACGAGGGCGGGGCGCGGGCCGGGCTGGCGCCCACGATCGAGGTGGGTGAGGGGCCAACGGGGATCGCGCTGGATGAGGCGCGGGGCCGGATGTATGTGCTCAACCGTTTCGGGGCGTCGATCTCGGTGGTGAGCCTGGGGGGAGAGGCGGAGATCAGCCGAGTGGCGTTCTTTGATCCCACACCGCTGGCCATCCGGGTTGGGCGTAAGCACCTGTACGACACGCACAAAAACTCGGGGTTGGGGCAGGTGTCGTGCGCCTCGTGCCATGTTGATGCGCGGATGGACCGGCTGGCGTGGGATTTGGGTGATCCGTCGGGGGCAGTGGTGCCGCTGACCGACCGGAACCTGGGGTTCAACTTCCCTGGCATCGAGCCGAACACGACATCGACGCCTTATACGGCGTATCACCCGATGAAGGGCCCGATGCTGACGCAGACGTTCCAGGACATCATTGGTAAGGAGCCGCTGCACTGGCGCGGCGACCGCTTCGGGCTGGAAGAGTTCAACGGCGCGTATGTAAGCTTGCAGGGCGATGATGCGGGGCTTACGAACGCAGAGATGCAGCAGTTTGAGGAGTTCCTTGCGACGATCTATGTACCGCCGAACCCGAACCGGAACTTTGACAACACGCTGCCGACAAACATGCCACTGCCGGGGCACTTCGCCACGGGCCGGTTTGCGGTGCAGGGCGGGCTTGCCGCGGGAATGCCGCTGCCCAACGGCAACGCGCAGAATGGTCTTGCGCTGTACCGCAGCGTCACGCGGCGACTGGATGGCGGGGCGTTCGCGTGCGTGACTTGCCACACGCTGCCCACGGGCGGGGGCACCGACTCGCGGTTGGTGAACTCGCAGACGAATACGTACCAGGCCATCACGCCGGGCACAATGGGCCAGCGGCACATCGCGCTGGTGTCGGTGGATGGCTCGACGCAGACCGCGATCAAGATTCCGCAGTTGCGTAATGAGTATCGTAAGACCGGGTTCAACACCACCAAGACGAGCAACAACGCGGGCTTTGGCGTGCTGCATGATGGCTCGGTGGATTCGCTGGAGCGGTTCGTGAACGAGCCGGTGTTCAATGTTGCATCGGACCAGGAAACGGCGGACCTGGTCGCGCTGCTGCTGTCGTTTGGGGGTTCAGACTTTGGCGCGCCGGTGCCGGCGACGGCCTTTGAGCCGCCGGGCCCGCCGAGCTTGGATACGCACGCGGCGGTAGGTGTGCAGACGACGCTGGTGAGCGCGGCGGTCGCGCCTCCCGCGCAGCTGGCGCTGATCACCAGCATGATTGCGCAGGCTGGCACGGGCAAGGTGGGGCTGGTGGCGAAGGGACGGATTGCCGGGGCACCTCGGGGCTTGGCGTATGTCGGGGCGGGCGTGTGGCAGACGGACCATAACGGCCAGACGATGTCCTCGGCGCAGGTGCAGGCCTTGGCAACGGCTGGGAATGAGCTCACCTACACAGTGGTTTTCAAGGGCACGGAGGTGCGCATCGGCATTGACCGCGACCTGGATGGGACGCTGGACTTTGATGAGGCCCCCATCGCGCCGCCCTGCGGCAGCGCGGACTTTGACGGGGATGGGGACACGGGGACCGATCAGGACATTGAGGCCTTCTTCCGCTGCCTTGCGGGCAACTGCTGCGCGATCTGCGGCACTGCTGACTTTGATCTTGACGGCGACACAGGGACCGATCAGGACATTGAGGCGTTCTTCCGCGTGCTGGCGGGGGGTAGCTGCTGAGACGGCAGGCTTATAGGGCCACAAACCCTGTCGCTTTTGCGGCAGGGCGCGGTACATTCGTGCATGAAGAATTCTTGCTTGGCGGCTGGTCTGGTTGGATTGATGGGTGTGGTGGCGCTGTGCGCTCCGGCGATGGCCCAGCAGGGCAGCGCGGGAGGACGGGTGTGGGTATTTTTCGCAGCCAAGGGTGAGGCGGGCGCGGCGATGCAAGATGCCATCGCGGCCGTCGAGCAAGGGTATGACGCGCACGCGCGGCAGCGGCGGGCGCTGCGCGGCAGTGCGGTCAGCTTGTTTGATGAGTCGGATGTGGCGGTGTCGGCGGGGATGGTAGATGCCGTTCGGGCGACGGGCGCTCGTGTGCATGTGGAGAGCCGCTGGCTCAACGCCGTGAGCGTTGAGGCCAGCGCAGCAGAGCGGGCGGCGATCGCCGCGCTGGGATGCGTGCGGGCGGTTGAGCCCGTCCGTGCGGGCCGACGGCTGGGCGATGCCGACACGGTGGTTGCGAGCGGCGCGCCGGGCTATGGGCAGCGCGAGTCGTATGGACGCTCGGGCCCGCAACTGGCCCAGATGAACCTGCCCGCCATGCACGACCAGGGCTTCACGGGGGCGGGCGTACGCATCGCGATCCTTGATACGGGCTTTCGGCGGGATCATGCGGTGTTTGGCAGTTCTGTGCATCCGCTGGTGGTGATCGCGGAGCGCGACTTCATCAACAGCGATGACAACACCGGGATCGAGGCCGGCGATGATGAGGGGCAGCATGCCCACGGCACGCTGATCCTGGGGACGCTTGCGTCGTACAGCCCCGGGCAACTGGTGGGCGGGGCGTTCGGCGCTTCGTTCATCCTGTGCAAGACCGAGGATGTCACGAGCGAGACGCCGATCGAAGAGGATAACTATGTCGCCGCGCTTGAGTTTGCGGAGATGCATGGGGCGGATGTGTGCACGAGTTCGCTCTCGTACAGCGACTGGTACACGCAGGGTGATATGGACGGGCTGACGGCGGTCACGACCATTGCGGTGAACATCGCGGCAAGCCACGGTGTGCACTGCTGCACTGCGGCGGGGAATGCGGGGCATGATGAGGACCCGATGACGAGCCACCTGGGCGCGCCGGCGGATGGGCTGGCGATCATCACGTGCGGCGCCGTGGATGAGAACGGGGTGATTGCAGGGTTTTCGTCCGACGGGCCGACGGCGGACGGGCGGATCAAGCCCGAGGTGCTGGCGTTGGGGGTGCGGACGCAGACGATCGGGTATTGGGACACGGAGGGCTTTGCCGCGGCGAGCGGGACTTCTCTCTCAACGCCGCTGGTCGCGGCAGCGGTGGCATGTATCACACAGGCGCGACCGGATTGGACGCCCGCGCAGATGCGGGCGGCGATCTTCGCGCGGAGCTCGGACCTTTCGCCTGATCCGCTGTTCATCCGCGGCTACGGCGTGCTCAATGCCGCGGCTGCAATCGACCCGTGCGGCACGGCGGACTTCAACCGTGACGGCGATGTAGGGACCGACGCCGACATCGAGGCGTTCTTCGCGTGCCTGGGGGGCAACTGCTGCGGGAGCTGTGATGTGAACGGCGCCGACTTCAACGGCGATGGCGATGTGGGCACCGATGCTGATATCGAGGCGTTTTTCCAGGTTCTCAGCGGGGGCGGCTGCCCCTGAGGCGGCGTGCCTAGCGTGTGGGCATGGAGCGGGGCAACGAAGGTTACGACGTTGTGTTTTACGATGGCGGCTGCGGCTTTTGCCACAGCGCCGTGCGGTTTCTCGCCGTGCGCGACCGTCGCGGGCGGCTGCGGTTCGCGCCGCGCGGCGGGCCGCTCTTTGAGCGGACGTTCAGTGCGGAGGAGCGGGAAGCGTTCCCGGCGAGCATGATCGTGCGGACGGTTGATGGAAAAACGCTGCTGAAGTCCACGGGCACGGCCTACCTGCTGCAGCGGCTGGGCGGCTGGTGGGGGGTGCTGGGGTTGAAACTGTGGGCTATCCCGCGTCCGCTGCGCGATGCGGCGTACGCGGTGGTGGCGAGGGTTCGGCACCGGCTTGCCGCGAAGCCCGATGGGGTGTGCCCGGTGCTGCCTGCCGCTCTGCGGTCGCGGTTTGTGGAGTGAGGCAGCGGGCCGCTATGCGACGAGCGCCACGACGCCGTCCACCATCTTACCGATGCCCTGATAGATCTCCCACGGCGAAGCCTCGAACATGTACGCAGGGGTGGTGACGACGCGGTTGGCTTCGTCCGTAAAGCTCTCGGTGACGCTGCGCGGGACGTGCGTCGCGCCCATGGTGTTGATGGCCTGCGCGGTTGCTTCGTCTGTGCCGATGGTAACCTTTACACCCGCGCCGCCCTTGCGCGTGCCGAGCACGCGGGCGATGAGGACCGGGGCGATGCAGCAGAGGCCGATGGGCTTACGCGCTGCGTGAAAGGCCTTGATGACGCGGGCGACGTCCGGCAGCACCTCGCACTCGGGGCCGGCCGACGCGAAGTTGCAGAGGTTCTTGGCGGCACCGAAGCCGCCGGGGAAGATGACGCCGGCGAACTGGAGCGGGTCGAGCTTGTCAAGGGGGGCGATGTTGCCGCGGGAGATGCGGGCAGACTCCACGACCATGTTGCGGGTGATGCCGGAGGTGGGCTTGTTGGTGGCGTGGTTGATGACGTCGGTCTGGGGTGCATCGGGCGCGAAGCCGCGGACGTTGAAGCTGTGGCGGCTGAGATGGATGAGGATGCTGACGGCTTCCTGCACTTCGGAACCGTCGTTCTTGCCGCAGCCGCTGAGGACGACGGCGATGGGGAGTCGCATGGGTGGCTCCGTTGGTGAGGGGTTCAGTGGGATTGTGGCAGGCGGACCTGGCCGGTCAGTTCTGAAATCGTGGCGACGCCCTGACGGCGGACCCATTTTTCCAGGCCCGCGGCGATCCTAAGCGGGCAGCGCGCGTTGGCGAAGAGCGCCGAGCCGATGCCGACGGCGGTGGCCCCGGCGAGTATGAACTCTGCCGCGTGCTCCCACGTGGAGACGCCGCCCAGGCCGATGATGGGCGTGGACGTGGAGCGGGCGATGCCGCGGTAGACATCGTGAACGAGTTTGACGGCAACGGCGTGAACGGGCGGGCCGGAAAGCCCGCCGGTGACATTGGCAAGGCGCGGCTCGCGGGTCTCAACATCGATCGCCATGGCGGGGATGGTGTTGGCGATGACGAGCGCATCGGCGCCGGGCCGCTGATTGGGGCCTGAAGGGGGGCCGCCGGGTTCGATGGCTGCGCGGGCGACCTCGAGCATCGATGGCCGGCCGGAGGCGATGGGGCTGAGCTTGACGAACAGGCGCGTGCGGGGCAGCAGCGGGCGGATGGCGCGGATGAGGTCGGCGAGGAGCGTGGGATCGGCGGAGAACTCGCACCCTGCATGAACGTTGGGGCAGGACACATTGAGTTCAATGGCGGGGAACTGGGAGAGGGGAGCGATGGCGGAGGCGACTGCCGCGTAATCGTCGATGGAGTAGCCGGCGATAGACACGATGACCGGGCATGCCGAGGCGGTGGCGCGGGGGGCATAGTCGCGGACAAAGGCGTCTAGTCCGACATTGGCGAGCCCGATGGCGTTGAGCATGCCCAGGCCGTTGGGAAGAATGCGCCAGGTCGGGTTGCCGGCGCGAGGGACCTTGGTGATGGACTTGGTGACCACCGCGCCGACGCGCGAGAGGTCAAGCACATCCGCCATTTCGTCCAGCGTGCCTGCCGTGCCCGCGGCAAGGATGAGCGGGTTGTGCAGGGGGATGCCGGCGAGCGTGATGGAAAGAGGAGTTTGGGCGGCCACGCGGGTGAGGGTACACGCGGTGACGCGGCCGTGTAGGAAGGGTCAGCCGCCGTGGGCCGGGGGGTCGCTCGCGGGGAAGGACTCCATCGAGGCTTCTGTGACCGCGTCGTCCTTGGGGAGGTCGTGGTCGCCGACGCGCTGGGGCTTGGGATCACCTTTGCGGATGGGACCGGGCGCGGTGGGTGCCGTGCGGTTGGCAGGGGCATGGCCGCGGGGGGTCTGTTGATCCGGTGTAACGGATGTGCTGGAGGGGGTGGTGGCGGGGGGAGGCGTGTGGGTGGACTCTTCCATTATCTGTTTCCTTTCCTGAGGAACTGGAAGTATGGCATGGCGGGGAAAATCTCAGGGCGGGGTGGGGGTGTGTGCGTGTTCAAGCGGCTTTCAGACGTAGGCGTCGGGGGTGCCCTGGCGCGGGTGGCGAGGCGGGAAGGAGTCCGGTGAGGTGCTGAGGGCGGTACCATCGGGTCGTGGCGAAGCGACCAAAAAAGATTGTGGAAGTGTCGGTGCCGCTCCCGGAGTTGCCGGAGGTACCTCGGCCGGTGCCGATGTCGGCGGTGATCGGCCAGGATCGGGCGATTTCGGTGCTGATGGAGTCTTTGCGGGCGAGACGGATCCACCATGCGTGGATTTTTCACGGCCCCCCCGGCGTGGGGAAGTTCACGACCGCGATGGCCTACGCAGCGCTGCTGCTGGACCCGACCACGCAGACGACATTTTCGGGAGAGTTGGCTCCGGACCCGGACAGTCAGGTGCAGCGGCTGCTGAGCGCGGGGAACCATCCTGATCTGTTTGTCGTGACGAAGGAGATTGCGGCATTTCACGATGACAAGAAAGTGCGAGATGCCAAACGGACCGGCATTTCCGTGGATGTGATCCGCCAGTTCGTGCTCGAGCCCGCGCTGCTGGCCCCGACGATGCGGAACGAGGGGGTTGCCAGCAAGGTCTTCATCATTGACGAAGCGGAGTTGATGAAGGCGCAGTCGCAGAACGCCGTGCTGAAGTTTCTGGAAGAGCCGCCGGAACGCGTGGTCATCGTCCTTATCACGTCGAGCGAAGAACGGATGCTGCCGACGATCCGCAGCCGCTGCCAGCGCGTGTTCTTCTCACCGCTCAGCCCACGGGGCATGGAAACCTGGCTTGAACGGGGGCTGGAACGGCGGCTGGGGCAGGAGGAAGTCTCGCTGAGTGATGAGGAGCGGGCGTGGCTGCTGAAGTTCGCCGACGGCTCGCCGGGCGTGCTGGAGCTTGCCCAGCAGGGCGGCATCTTTGAGTGGTGGGAGCGTCTGCGGCCCATGCTGCACAGCATGGAGCGGGGCGGGTACACGGTCGAGATGGGCCCCGCGATGGCGGAAATGATTGAGGGCTGGGCCAAGGGGTGGGTTGAAGAGCACGACAACGCCAGCAAAGAGGCGGCGAACAAGGCGGGGGCAGACTGGATGCTGCGCCTGCTCGCGGGCTATTGGCGGGAGCGGCTGCGGGTTGCCGCGCCGCTGGGCAAGACGGGGCCGTACCTCGCGGCGATCGACGCTGTGCGCGCGGCGGAGCCTGAGATCGACGCCAACGTCAACATGCTCTTCGTGATGGAAAAGCTGTCTTCTGAGATGGTGGGTGTGTTCGCGGAAGCCGCGGCAGCCCGCGGCTGAACTTTCAGGCATGGACGCTGAGGGCCGCCCGCTGGGTGGGGGTGCCGGGGGCCTGCTGCAAGGGGGCTGGGGCTGCGGGGGTCTGGCCTGCTGCGCGTTCGCTGGCGACCATTTCCATCAGCATGACCCATGTCTCGCGTTCATACTGGAGCAGGTCGATCACGGTGGCGACCTTGGCCGGGTCTTTCTCAAAGCCGGCTTCGACGAGCGTCGTGAACATGAACGAGTACAGGGCCTTGACCTGCTCTGCGAGTTCCGGGTTGGGCTCGCGGCGGATGGTTGTCATCAGCTCGGTGATGATGTTGCGGCAACTGGTGAAGCCGTTAAACGAGGCCTCGAAGTCCTTATTCTCCAGGCCGAGCTTGGCCTGGCTCGCGAACTTGAGGGCTCCGTCGATGAGCATGAGGCGCAGCTCTTCCGGCGTTGCGGTCAGGACTCGGGTGCGAAGGTACTCGTTGACGGGCTTGGGCGGCATGACGAACGTATCGGCCCTTCATTGGGGGCTCTTGAGGTAGCAGGAAGGGCAGTCGAGCGGGTATTTCAGGTGGTTGTTTGTAAGTGCTTGCGACTACTTGAGCCTTGCAATCGAGCCGAGCGACGAGGATTGGCCCTGCAACTGGCCGATGGCCTGTTCCATGGCCAGGAACTGACGCTGGAGGAGGGCACGCTTCTGCCCAATGCGGACATCGAGGGCGGCAATGCGGTCGTTCTGGAGCTTGATCTGGGAGTCGATGCCCTTGTTGCGGGTTGTCAGCACGCCGTTGGTGCTGTCCATGTACTTCTCCACCATCTGCTCGAACTGACCCATGATGCCCAGGGAAGTGAAGGTGGTGCCGGCGTTTGGGTTGCGGACGCGGGAGCCGGGCCCGAGTTCGATGAAGGTGTCATCGGCGGCAACGCGGGAGGCAAAGAGGGCTTCGACGCCTTCGGGGTCGGTTGCGAGGGCTTCGCGGAGACGGTCTTCATTGAGTTCAATCTTGCCGCCAGTGCCGACCTTGAAACCGACTTCAGACAGGCGGCTGTACTGGCCCGTGATATTGGTGGCGCGGCCGTTGATGGTGTCGAACAACGCTGCGCGGAGCTGGAGGGCCGCAGACTCGCCCAGCAGCGGGCCGGCGCGCTCGGTGGAGGGGTCGTACTTGGTCTGGACGGTGATGCGATCTGCCGCGGTGTTGAAGGCGGTGATGAACGCGCTGATCGCCGTCGTGATGGCGGTGGTATTGGTGGCGACCGTAAGGGTCACGGGGTTGGCGGTGGGGGACTTAAGGTCAACCTTCACGCCGGGGATCAGGGAATCGACGGTGTTGGTTGTTGAGACAACCGCCACGGCGCGGGCTGGGTCTGTGGAGCCGTAGAACACGCGGGAGTTGTTGCCCGCATCAAGCGTGCTGAAGCCGAAGTCGGCGCCGACGGAATCAAAGATGAACCGCCCGGCCTCGCCGGTTGCGGTGCTGGCGAGGTTGAGGCGGAAGGGCGTAAGGCCCGAGCCGTCGCTGATGATGGAGGCGGTGGCACCGACGCGGGCGGCGTTGATTTTGTCGGCGACGGTCTGGAGCGTGTCGGCGGCGGTGAGCGTGACGGTCCGCTCAAACGAGCCGTCGATCTTGTTCTGCGTGCCGGTGCCCTTGGCCTCTCCCACAAGGTTGAGGTTCTTCCCCACCGCGCCGCTGACATCCTCAATTTTGATCTTGGCGGTCCCGGCGGGGCCGCCGTCGGTATTCTCGATGATCTCGATGCCGTCGCCGTTCTGGTTGACGCGCGCCTGGATTTTGAGGGTGGGGTTGGAGTTGATCTCGGCGATCAGGTCGGCGATCGTCTTTGTGTCGGTGTCGATGTTGAACTCGGCGGAGTTGCTGAAGCTGTCGGTGATGCGCAGGTTACCGGTGCCGATGCCGCGCCCGTTGTTGAGGGACGCGACGGTGGTCGCGAGCGAGAGGTACTGGCGCTGCAGGTTGCCGCTGGACTTGGAGTTTGCGGCGATGCCGGTAGCGCCCGTGGAAATGCCGAAGGAGGCGGCGGTGTCGTCGCCTGGGGTGCCTTCGATGATGAGGTTGCTGCTGCCGCCGGTGTTGTCTGTGACCGTGACGCCCGTGCCGCGGCTGTCGAGCGAGAGTGTAATGCGCGATCGCCCGTTGCTGCCCACGCCGGAGGCGGCTTCGATCTGCGCGAAGATGTCGGTGAGTGACTCGGAGGTGTCGAGATTGATGGCGAAGGCAAAGCCATCTCGCGTAGTGAAGTTGAGGTTGCCGTCGCCGTCGATGCCCCGCCCGCCGTTGAGGCCTGTGGCGAGGGTGGTGTTGAGGCCCGCAAAGACGCGCCGCCCCACGATGCTGCCCGAGACTGGAGAAGTGGTCAGTCCCAGATCGCGGGCGGTGGTGCCGCCGTTGCTTTCGGTTACGGTGACCGGCTGCGAACCTGAGTTGTCGGTGATGAGGATGCGGCCGGTCGTGGCGTCGATGGAAGCCGCGACATCGGAGAGGCCGGCGGAGGCGATGGCCTCGTTGATACGGGTGATGACGCCGCCAACGGTGGTGACTGCGCCCTGCGTCTTCGTAAGCTCGCCCCCTGGGGGCTGGGTGTACACGTCGCCGACGTTGACGGGCACGGCCTGGCCGCCGATAGTGAGGGTAAAGCTGACCGCGCCGGTGCCGGTGATGTTCTTGATGGCGACGCCGTTGCCGTCGTTGAGGGCCGAGAGCGGGGTGTTGACGCTGAGTGAATACAGCGTGCTGCCGGTGATCGTGCCGCCCACGGCCGACCCCGCGATGCCCAGGCTGGTGGCGGTCGTGAAACCCACAGCGTCGGCAACCTGGAGCGTTCCGGAGCCCGCGGCTGTGTCCTTAAGGATCAGTTTGCCGCCCTGCACCGACGCGGTGACATGAGCTGTGCCGTTGTTGTTGATCGCCTGGAGAACCTCATTGACGGTGATCGTGCGGGAAAGGTCCACGGTGGCGGCGGTACCGGCGGAGTCGGTGATGACGATCTTGCCGCGGGACACGCCGGCGCCGCCGTTGAGCTCTGCCAGGTTGACATCGCGGTCGAGCCGGGCCTTGGCGCTCTCAAAGGTGAGGCTGGTGGCACCAACCGCGGCAGAGTCGCGGTTGGCAAAGCCCGTGCTAAGGAGCTGCTGGCTGGAGACAAGGCGGTCGACGAGGAAGGTGTAGGTGCCGGGCGTGGCGCTCGCGCTGGCGGTTGCCGTGAGGACATCGTTGTTGGAACTGGTCGCCTGCTTTTTCTGGAACGTCTTGTCGAGACGGAAGGTCGATGCGGCGGACTTGAGGGCGCTGAGGCGCGAGTTCAGGTCGAGGAATGCGGCCTGCTGGATCTGGAGCCGCTGCACGCGCTGCTGGATGAGCGTCTTGGGGCGCGATTCCAGCGCAATGAGCTGGTCGATGAGTGAGCTGGAGTCCACGCCGCTGAAGATGCCGGTGCCAGTCGTGATTCCAGGCATGAAGGGGGATCCTCCGATTCTTTGGTTTAGCGATCACCACGGATGGGTGGATGACGGCTTGGGGAGCGTTTCGCGGCAGGGTCTAAATCGTTCCGGCGGAAGAGATTGGGTGGACCTGGTGGGGATGCTGGGAGCGATGCGGGCTCGACGCGGGTCGATAAACAGAGGATCGGCCTGCGGCCATAGGGAGCTTGACTCGGGCTGGCCCGATACCGTGATTCGGTTGTGCTGCCGCACTCTGTGTGATGGCTGGCGTACAGATTCCTCATTGGTGTGGCTTGGTTCGGGGTTGTGTTTGGCCGAAGTATGGAGCGCATGGTCTTGCCATCCAGAACGGTTCGAATATCGGTGGGGGCGTTGAGCGCACTCGTAGGGCTCAGTGCGGTCGTCGTGGGGCTTGCCGCCGCGTTCGCGGGGCCGCAGATCAACTGGGTTTTGTTTGGGTTTGAGATAGCGACACTGCTCGCGGCGGTGATTGGCGTGCTGATCGCCCGCGGGATGTTCGCCGACGGCCCCGGCCTCGCGATCGCGTGTGTCGCCGGGACGGTGTTTATTGCGGCGGTGCTGGGATGGATGGGTTCGCGTCAGAGCCTCGCGACCGGCAGCGGAGATATTTCGCTGCGCTGGTATCTGGTGGGGCGCGTGGGGGTTGCCGCGGTGCTGGGCGGATTGGCGGGATGGGTGGTGCTGTGCCGCGATCGCCGCTCTTGGCCGCTGCTGACGCGGAGCGTGCTGCTGGGGGGGCCGGTGGTGCTGCTGATGGGTGTGTACGCCGTCCGGCCGGAGATGGTGCGGCGCGTGCTTGGGGGTATGCCGGGCTGGCTCAGCGGCATCATGCTGACCATCGGCGGGCTGATTGCGGTCGTGCTGATCTCAATGAGCGTGCACTTCCTGATCCGCGCCTTTGAGCAGGGGCGGTTTGAGGAAGCGAAAGCCTGAATGGGCTGGCGCGGGTCGGGGTGCTTGTAACCAAGTAAAAAAGCGAGCGGGGAAGTCAGATGGTCATGACTTCCTTGGTCTTTTCATCGACGCGCTTCTCGGTTTCTTCTTCGTACTTCTTCAGCAAGGTCTGGATCTCTTCCTTGAGCGTATCGAGCTCGTCCTCGGGCATACCGCCGGATTTGAGGGCGTCGGCGTGCTTGTTGGCATCGCGACGGACGTTGCGGATGGAAATCTTGGCTTCCTCGCCCATTTTCTTGATGCGTGCGGCGTCCTTCTCGCGGCGGTCCTGTGACATCGCGGGGATGCTGAGGCGGATCTGCTTGGCCTCGACGATGGGGTTGAGCCCCAGAGAAGATTTCTCGATGGCCGTCTTGATCGCGCCGATGGCGCCGGTGTCGAAAGGCTTGATGACCAGCTGGCTGGCTTCGGGCACGCTGATGCCGGCGATGGCCTTGAGGTCGGTCTGCGAGCCGTAGTAGTCAACCTTGAGGTACTCGACCATGGCCGGGGAGGCCCGGCCAGTGCGAACGCCCCGCAACTCGTGCTTGAGGTGCTCGAGGGCCTTTTCCATGGTCTCTTCGGTGTGCATCAGGATGGTGTCTGGGTCGGTGGTCATGGGAACTCCGGGTCGGGTGCGGGGCGTTCGTTGCCCGGGGGATCATAGTGGGCCATGTACGGCGATGAACGCGGGCTGCAACCCGGCTGCCGCCCGCCGGTACACCTAGCCGTGATGCAGCAGCGTACCGATCCGCTCCCCGTGGGCGACGCGGGCGATATTGCCCGGGCGTTTGAAGTCGAAGACCATGACCGGGATCTTGTTCTCGCTGCACATGGCGAGGGCGGTCATGTCCATGATGCGCAGGCCCTTGTTCATGGCCTCGGCAAAGGTCAGCGTGTCATAGCGGGTGGCGGTGGGGTCTTTGCGGGGGTCGGCGCTGTACACGCCATCGACCTTGGTGGCCTTCATCAGGACATCGCACTCAAGTTCGGTGGCGCGGAGGGAGGCGCAGGTGTCGGTAGTGAAGTAGGGGTTGCCGGTGCCTGCCGCGAGGATGACGACGCGGCCCTTCTCCAGATGCCGAACGGCGCGCATGCGGATGAAGGGTTCGGCCACGGCCCGGATCTCAATGGCGCTCATCACGCGGCAGGTGACGTCGATGGCCGAAAGTTTCTCGCGGAGCGCCAGGGCGTTGATGACGGTGCCCAGCATTCCCATGTGGTCGGCGGTGGCCTGATGGATATGGCCCTGGGCCGCAAGCTCGGCCCCTCGGATGATGTTGCCGCCGCCGACGACGATGGCCAGTTGGGCGCCGGCACCGGCGGCGTCTTTGACTTCCCGGGCGATGAAATCCAGTTCCTCCGGGTCGATGCCGAAGGTGCCGGGCTTGGTGAAGGACTCGCCGCTGAGTTTCAGCAGGATGCGGCGGTAGGTGGACGGGCTGGCGGGTTGGCCCGATTGCTTCGTCTGGGTCGGCACGGCAGGGGTCGCGGGGCTGCTCAAAGGGGGCTCCTGGCGGAACAGGCAGGGACGGGCATCTGTCGGGGTATCCGCGTGAAGGATACCGATGCACATCCCCCCACGTCGGGCTGGGGTACAACCAGATTGACAATCGCTGCGTATGGAACGCGGGGATGTCCGCCCGCACGGCCTGGCCGTGTGACGAAGGGCCGAACGCCGGAAGGCACCGCCCGAGGGCGGGCGCGGCAGGCGCGGTGATGCCGCAAGGGCCGATACACTGACATCGGCCGCCTCCAGCGAGCGCTGCGGGGCGAAACCAGCCTTGAAACAGCCCCTTACGACCCGTACTTGAGAGAGCCGGAACCATGGCCCCTTCCAGTTCATCCACGTTGGACAACGAACCTGCCATGCAGGTCGATCAGTCGCCGGTGGTGCGCTTCGTGGCGGGGGATGCGCGGCGGGCGTCGATCAGCGCATTGGCGGTGTCTTTGCTGCTGCACGCGATGTTCTGGCTGATTGCGGCTTTCCTGGTGATGGGTGGCGGCGGCGGTGGCGGCGCCGGTTCAGGCGGGGACCCCGGCCCGGTTGAGATGGCGGTGGTCACCGAGGGTGAACTCCGCCAGCTCGAGGCGCAGGCCTTGGGCATGGCGACGCCCGCAGTGCCCGATGCCGTGGTGCGCGATGCGGAACTGGTGACGAATATTCCTGATGCCGGGCCGAGCAGTTCGTTCGGCGGCAGCGACGACCTGGGCGACCTGGGCAGCCTGTCGGGGGGCGGCGACATCACGATGGGCGGCGATGGCTCGGGCCTGGGCGGCTCGGGTGGCAGCGGCGCGAGCTTCTTTGGTGTCGAGGCGCAGGGCAATCGGTTTGCGTACCTCGTCGATGTCTCGGGCTCGATGCAGGAGGCGCTGCCCGATGGTCGCGAGGGCACGCGGATCGCAGCACTGAAGGCGGAGCTGGCCCGGTCAACGTCCGGGCTGCTGGAGAACTCGCAGTTCGTGGTCATCTCGTTCTCGTCCGACTCGTCGTCGATCTCGGGCAAGACGGAATGGCTCGAGGCGTCGCCATCGGGCAAGAAGCGGATCGTGCCGTTCATACAGCAGTTGAACCCGGCTGGCGGAACGAACCCCAAGCCGGGGTTTGAGATGATCTTCAACCTCAAGCCCCGCCCGGACGCGATCTACTTCATGACCGACGGAGAGTTTGATGAGTCGATGGTGATGGAAGTTGCGGAACTGAACTTCCGCACCAAGATTCCGATCCATTGCATCTGCCTGGGGAGCGACGCGGGGGCGGACAACATGCGGGCAATCGCCAAGGCTTCGCGCGGCACGTTCCACATCATTGGGGGGCAGCCCCGCAAGCCATGACTGCATCGCGCGATTCTCAACCCCGATGGAGGCTGCTCGAACACGCGGGAGCGATGGTTGTGGCGGTCGCGGCGGTGTGCGCCGGTGCCGCTGCGCAGAGCGGCCTGGTGATGCGGGCCAGTGCACGGCCGCCCGCCGGTGAGGTGGCTTCGTGCGAACTTCAAGGTGTGGTCATAACAGGTACTGCCACGGGGGCGGGCTCGGCGCAGGTTGTGAGCTGGGACCAGATCGTGTCTGTGTCGGGCGATCTGGCGGATGAGGCAGCGCCATTCCTGGTGCTGGGCGAAGAGATGTGGCGGGCACGGACGCGCCTGGCAAGGGGTGATGTGCTGGGTGCCGAGCCGCTGTTTGAGGCGCTCTATCCGAGGTTCGCCGGACAGCGCGGGCCTTCGAGCGCGGTGGTATGCGGCGGGCTGTTCCGCTGCCGGCTTGCGGTGGGCGCGCAGACGTCAAGCGTGGGCCCGTGGCTCGCCTACGTCAACGCGGTTAGTGATGGCGATTCCACGACGCTGGCGATGCCCGACCGTGAGCCCGGGTCGATCCCCGCGCTGGATGGAGTGACGCACCTGGCGCCGATGCTGCCTCCGGTGTGGGTCAACCTGGCGTCGGTGCAGAGCCTTGCTCGCGGGCCCTGGCCGCTGGCGGAAGATGCGGCGGATACGCGGCCCAAGGCGGCGGCCCTGCAACGCTGGTATACGCTGGCGGCACGCTTCGAGGCCGGTCTTGGCGCATCGCCGCCTGCGGCACGGTCCGAGCGAGATGAGGGTTTGGCGCTGGTGCGCGATGTTGTGCTGGCCCGCATTGGGGACGATTCACAGCGCAGCGCGGGGCGCACCGCCCTTCAGACGCGGCTGGCAAAGACATCAACGCCGTGGGTCGAGGTGTGGTGCCATGTGGGCATTGGCCGCTCGCTGCTGCGGGAGAGTGACCGCGAATCGCAACTGCTGGGCGTCGCGGAACTGCTGGAAGTTGCCGCGCGGCTGGAGCGGGTGAACCCGTATCTCACGGGCATCGCGATGGCAGAATCGGCGGTGGCACTGCACAAGCTGGGCGACAGCGCTGGCGCGGGCCGCGTGCGCCAGGAGTTCCTTGACCGCCTACCCGGCCACCCCGCGGGCGAGTGGGATGCCCTGCGAACCTGGAGCGCGGCTGGACCGCCGACCCCGAAGACCCTGCCGCTGAAATCTTCGACCGATACCTCGAATGGAGACCCTTTGTGACTTCGATTTTCTATCATGTGATGTCCGCCGTCATCGCGCAGGCGACCAGCGCCGCACCCGCGGGCGGCGCCGCCCCGGCCACACCCACACCCATGCCAGCCGCGGTCGAAGCGGGTTCAAAGACGGTGCTGGATTATGTGAAGTCCGGCGGCGTGGTGGGTGCGGTCCTGATCCTGCTGTCTATGACAGCGTTGACCGTGCTGGTGCTGCACCTCATCCAGGTGCGGCGGGCCCAGCTGGTGCCGGTCGAGCAGGCGACGGAGTTGCAGCGGCTGTTCCGCGAGAACGACCTCCAGGGTGCGATCCGGTATTGCGAGCGGGGCGACTCGTTCCTGGTGCGCGTCTTTGGCTCGGCGCTCACGCGGTGCGCCCGCTCGCCTTTTGGCTTCATGGAGATCCGCACGGCCCTTGAGGAATCGGGCCAGCGTGAGGCGGACCGCCTCAACCGATCCATCGACATCATCGGGCTCATTGCCGCGATGGCGCCCATGCTGGGGCTGCTGGGCACGACGATGGGCATGATCGGCGCCTTCAACAGCATCGGCTCGCTGGAGGGCGCGGCCCGCTCGCGCGAGCTGGCGGGCTACATGTCGCTTGCGCTGGTGACGACGGCGGAGGGGCTGGCGGTGGCGATCCCCTGCACGGCCGCGTATTCGCTGCTGCGGAGGCGGATGGATCAGATCATCGGTGACGCGGGGGAAGTGGTTGAGAATCTTGCCGCGTACGTGGAGAGTCCCGCTGGACGCCCTGCGGGCGCGCCTGGCCGGCCCGTGTCGCGTGCGGCGGGGCTTCCGGGCATGCCGGGCGCGGCGTTGGCGGCCCAGGGGACGCGCGTGCCATGAGGATCAAGCGGCGGGAACTTGCGGAAACGCATCTGGAGATCACGCCGATGATCGACGTGGTGCTGCTGCTCATCATCTTTTTCACACTGACCGCGCAGTTCGCCGACACGCTCAAGACGCCGCTGAACCTGCCGGAGGAAAAGGGCGCGGGCGCGACCGAAGAGCAGGGGACTTCGGCGGTGGTGGTGGACATGACCAGCGATGGCGAGTTGCGGCTGCAGGCCGCGCCGGTGAGCTTTGAAGAGTTTCTGCATGTGATCTCCCGCGACCAGAAAGAGGCAAGGGCATCTGGCCAGCCGATGGATTTGACGGTGCGGGTGGACCGCGCCTGCCCTGCGACACACCTCAACGCGCTGGCATCGGCCTTGACGCAACTGGGGGTACGCAACTGGAAACTCGCGACGGCGAGCGAGGGGGCGGGCTCATGACGTTCCGCCGCTCCAAAGGCCGCGAGTTTGTGACGCGGCGGCTGCCGCTGACGGCGTTCATCGATGTCACGCTGTTCCTGCTGCTCTACTTCATGCTCGCGAGTGATTTTTCGACGCAGGAATCGTGGCTTGATGCGGCGCTCGCGGCAGACCGCACTGGCGCGGCATCGGGCGATCTGCAGCCCCAGGTGGTGACCGTGGGGGTCAGCAACGGGCAGCCGACGTTCCGCATGGGGGATCGATTGTTGAATGACCGGGCATCACTCGAAGGGGTTTTGCGGCAACTTCCCAAGCAGAACGGCGTCTTTATCAAGGTGCCCGGCGATGTGCCTGTGTGGGTGCCGACCATGGCCATCCAGGCGGCGCGGGATGCCGGGTTTGTGAAGGTGAGCTACGTTCCATCGAAGTAGTGGCGGCGGCGTGAACAACTCGCGGCAGCGCGAACAGGAATCGTGCGTGGTGAGCAGGTGGGCCATCGTGGTGTTGGCGGCAATGCTGGGCTGCGCCGCGGCTGCGCGCGGGCAGGACCTTCCATCGCTCGCGACGCCCCCGGGCATTTCATCACCGACGCAGGCGAGCGATGAGTCGGCGGAGGAATATCTCACAGACCACAAGCTGTGGGAGGTGCTGGGAGCGCGCCTGCGGCGGCAGCTTCGCGAGGGCACGCCGGAAGACCAGGTGCGGGCGATCAACCTTCTGGGGTCGCTGTATGTTCGCATGCTGACGGACGCCACCACGCCCGAGCAGCGGCAGGCGGTCGAGGCCGCTGCACGCGAGCTGCTTAAGGACCCGCGTGCGGAGACCGAGGCCCCTGAGCTTCGGCTCAATCTTGCCAAGGCCAGTTATCTGAAGGTGGAGGACATCGTCGAGCGCAATCGGCTGAAGCTGGCATCGAGCGAAGAGCGGGCGGAGGCCGAGCGTGTCCTGCGGACGACGATGCCGGTGTTTGAAGAGATCGGGCGGCGCGTCGAGGCAAAGGTGAAGGGGCTGGAGGCGAAGGAAAAATCGGCGAATGCACCGGATATGGATGCCTTGCGGCTGGAGCTTGCCGAGCAGCGGCGGATCCGCTCGCTGGCGTGGTACTACGCGGGCTGGAGCCGGTACTACAGCGCGCTGCTCACGAATACGCCCTCGCAAGCCCTGGAGGCCATGCGGCGGTTCGGTGGGCTGCTGAACGCGGTTTCGCCGGAGCGGCCGCCGACGATCGACAGGGTCCCCAAAAATCTTCTGCGGTACGAGCATGTGGCGCGGGCCGCGATGGGGTGTGCCCTGTGCGCTTCGCTCCAGGGCAACCACACCGAGGCGGCGCGATGGCTCGACCTGGTTCAGGAGGCGGATGAGGTTGCGCCGATTGTGCTG
>JBBSOF010000039.1:0-31197 GCA_038260025.1 Phycisphaerales bacterium | reverse complement strand
AGGGCGACGCGCTCGACCTTGGTGGGGACGATGACGCCCATCTTGATGAGGTCGCCGAACTCGTGGGTGAGGGCGTTGTAGCCGAAGTTGGTTTCGGTGGACTCTTCGACTTTGTTGGCGATGACGCTGCCGTCGAGGCCGCCGTTTTTGGCGATCTGCTTGACGGGGGCTGAGAGGGCGCGGTAGACGATGTCGATACCGCTGCGCTCGTCGGTGTCGGCCTTCTTGCGGAGCTTGTCGAGGGCCTTGCGGGCGCGGAGGACGGCGACGCCGCCGCCGGGGAGAATGCCTTCTTCGACTGCCGCGCGGCAGGCGTGCAGGGCATCCTCGACGCGGGCCTTCTTCTCCTTCATTTCGACCTCGGTTGCCGCGCCGACGTTGATCTGGGCGACGCCGCCGGCGAGCTTGGCGAGG
Source organism: Phycisphaerales bacterium (assembly GCA_038260025.1). Lineage (GTDB taxonomy): Bacteria > Planctomycetota > Phycisphaerae > Phycisphaerales > UBA1924 > JAEYTB01. Next base: position 30,783 of record JBBSOF010000039.1, on the reverse strand, counting down.
CGCTCTTCGAGCTTCTCGCGGTCGTAGTCGCTGGTGGTGTTCTCGATCTGGTGGCGGATCATGTCGATCCGGCCCTTGATGGTGTCGGACTTGCCAGCGCCCTCGACGATGGTGGTGTTGTCCTTGTCGATGGTGACCTTCTTGGCGCGGCCGAGGTCGGTGATGTCGACGTTCTCAAGCTGGATGCCGAGCTCTTCCATGATGGCGCGGCCGCCGGTGAGGTTGGCGATGTCCTCCAGCATTTCCTTGCGGCGGTCGCCGAAGCCGGGGGCCTTGACGGCGGCGATTTTGAGGACGCCGCGGATCTTGTTGACGACGAGGGTTGCGAGGGCCTCGGAGTCGACGTCTTCCGCGATGATGAGGAGTGACGCGCCCTGCTCGGCGATCTTGCCGAGGAGGGGGAGGAAGTCCTTGGCGGAGGAGATTTTCTTCTCGTAGATGAGGATGTAGGGGTTCTCGAGGATGGTCTCCATCGTGGCCTGGTTGGTCACGAAGTGGGGGCTGAGGTAGCCCTTGTCGAACTGCATGCCCTCAACGAGCTCGACCTCGGTCTCGAGGGACTTGCCCTCTTCGACGGTGATGACGCCGTCCTTGCCGACCTTGTCCATCGCCTTGGCGATGATGGAGCCGATCTCGGCGTCCTGGTTGGCGGAGCAGGTGCCGACCTGGGCGATCTCCTTGGAGGAGTCGACCTTCTTGGACATGGCCTGAAGCTCGGCGACGATGGCGGAAACGGCTGATTCGATGCCGCGTTTGACCTGGTTGGGGTTCGCGCCGGCGGTGATGACCTTGAGGCCCTCGGCGTAGAGAGCCTCGGCGTAGATGGTGGCGGTGGTGGTGCCGTCGCCGGCGTCCTTGGAGGCCTTGCTGGCGACCTCCTTGATCATCTGTGCGCCCATGTTTTCGTAGGGGTCTTCGAGCTCGATCTCCTTGGCGACGGTGACGCCGTCCTTTGTGACCAGGGGTGAGCCGAAGGATTTTTCGAGAACGACGACGCGGCCGGAGGGGCCGAGGGTGACTTTGACGGCGTGGGCAAGCTTCTGAACGCCCTTGAGGATGCGTTCGCGGGCGTCGGTGTTGTAAGCGATGGATTTAGCGGCCATGGTTGTTCCTTGGGTACGGGTTTGTCGTGTGGGATCGAAGAGGTTTAACCACAGAGAGCACAGAGGGCACAGAGGGCACAGAGGAGGAGGTTGGATCGGAGGGACGGAAAGGACCAGGACGAGTCGGCCTATCCGTATTTTCTTTTCAAGGACTTGTCTCTGTGTTCTCTGTGCTCTCTGTGTTTGAGGGTTTTACTTGTGCTTGAGGCGGAGGCCGATGCGGACCCAGGCGACGCGCTCTGAGTCGATGATGTAAACGCTCTGGCCGTCCGTGACCTTGACGAGGTGGTCGGGCTCATCGGGGATGAGCATGGCGCCGTGGACGGCGAGGTGCGAAGCGTCCGCGGCAGGGCCGACGAATGCAAACGTGCATTCGCGCTCGCCGTTGAGCTCGCGGAGGGCGGTTCTGAGTTGGTCGGGGGTCATGGGAGGTCCGAAGGCACTGGGGACTAGGCACCAGGCATCGGCGGAGGGTCGCTGGCTTTCACCAGTGCCGAATGCCCGATGCCCAATGCCTCCGACGTCAGTCGATGATGGCCAGGATGTCATCCTCGCCCATGATGAGCAGCTCATCGCCGTCGAGCTTGAGCTCGGTGCCGGCGTAGCTGGTGAAGATGATCTTGTCGCCGGGCTTGACGGAGAGGGGGACGCGGGCGCCGTTGTCCTTGTTGAGGGCGCCGCTGCCGACGGCGGTGACGGTGCCGGTCTTGGGGCGCTCCTTGCCGCTCTCGGGGATGAAGATGCCGCTGGCGGTTTTGGTGGCGGCCTCGTCGCGGCGGACGAGGATTTTGTCGCCAAGGGGGCGGATGTTCGTGGTGGCGCGGCTGGAGGGCTTGGACGACTTGCTGGCGGTGCGGGACATGGGAGACTCCAAAGGGGAAAAACGTAAAACGTAAAGCGAAAAACGAAAATCAGGAAACACCGGGGGGATAGGTTAGGTGGGCCAGCAGCCTTTGTAATGACGCTGGAGGCAGCGGCGGAGGACTTCAAGCACGACATTGACCCCGGCGATGTCGGTCGGGCGGTCGATGACGGCGAAAGCGCCCATTTTGAGTGCCGCGGCAATGTCGCGGGAGTCGTCGCGGTGGGTGCGGGAGCGTTTGACGGCGACGACGGGCGGGGGGGTCTCCAGGCGGGAAAGGAGTTCAAGGAGGCGGGGGCCGCCCTCTTCGAACTCGGGCTCGACCTCGGGCCGGGCGGCATCCAGGGGGAGCCCCATGTCAACAACGGCAATGTGGATGGGGAGGCTGGAAATGACCTTGGAAGCCTCGCGACCCGAAACGGCCCGGTGGGAGATGACCCCCATGGGCTCGAGGAGGTGGGGGATGCGGTCGACCCAGGAGTCGCGGTTCCAGCCGGCGTAAGAAAGCAATAGGTTGAGGCGGCAGGGGCCCGTGCCGCAGGGGTCGGCGGGGCGAGGGGTGTTGGAATGGCCATCGGCGCTGCGCATCTCTTCGGAGCACAAGGCAAGGGGAGTGCCGGGCCGGGCGGGGCTGGGACGGGGCTTTGCGGCAGGGGCCGGGGATGAGGGTGTTGAAATGTTCTGCCAGCAGGAATTGCGGGGTGGGGTGTGCGTGCCGATTTGGCAGGGCGGGGGTGGCTGATAGAGTCTTGTATGGATACAGGCCATGTGATGCTGGGGCTGGTGGCGGCGGTGGGGGTCGGTGCTGCTGTTTGGTTGCTGATTGGTCGCGTGCGGCTCACAGCAGCGGTGGCGAGCGCGGAAACCCGTGCGGTGGGGGCAGAGGGGGAACGCGACCGGGCGGGGGAGGCGTTGCGGGTTGCCGCGGCGCGGGTGGAGGATCTGGTGGAGCGGAATCACGGGCTGGAGACGCGGGTGGCGCGGCTGGAGCAGGAGATGGAGTCTGCCGCGGCGCTGCATGGGGCGGAGCTGCGTCGGGCGGGCGAGGTGATGGGGGAGCAGCTGCGGGCGGTGGAGCAGCGGGAGCGGACATTCCGCGAAGAGGTGCAGGGGCGCGACCAGCGACGGGATACGGAAATGCGCGAGGCGTTCAAGGCGCTGTCCGCGGAGTCACTGAGCCGGTCATCGACGGAGTTCTTGAAACTGGCTGAGCAGAAGATGACGGCGCAGCAGCAGGCGGGGCTGAAGGAACTGGAGGGCAAGCGGGCCGAGGTGAACCAGATGCTCCAGCCCATCAGCGAGACGCTGCGCAAGACCGAGGAGCAGTTAAAGAACATCGGGACGCAGTGGCAGGGGGATCGGTCGTCGCTGGTCGAGCAGATCAAGGGGATGGCGGCGCAGAACGAGGGGCTGCGCAACGAGACTTTGAAGCTGTCGCGTGCGTTGAGCAAGCCGGAGGTGCGTGGGCGGTATGGTGAAATTCAACTGCGGCGCGTGGCGGAGCTGTCGGGTATGGCGGCGTACTGCGACTTTGCGGAGCAGGCGAGCCAGCGCGACGATGCGGGGCGGCTGCTGCGGCCCGACATGATCGTGAAGCTTCCCAACGCACGGGTGATCGCGGTCGATGCCAAGTGCAACACCTACGCCTATCTGCAGGCCGCGGAGGCGGACAGCGATGTGGGGCGCGAGGAGTGCCTGGAGCGGTTTGCGCGGCACATCGTGGACCAGGTGGGCGCGCTGTCGAAGAAGGGTTACTGGCAGCAACTGGAAGGATCGCCGGAGTTTGTGGTGATGTTTGTGCCGGGGGACCAGTTTCTGGATGCAGCGTTGGCGCGGCGCGGCGACCTGCTGGAGCACGCGGCTGAGTGCAACGTGATCCTGGCGAGCCCGAGCACGCTGATCGGTCTGCTGCGGGCGGTGGCGGTTGGGTGGAAGGAACGGCGGGTGGAGGAGCAGGCACGGGAGCTGATGGAGCTGGGGCGTGCGCTGCACGAGCGGGCGGCAACGGCGTTTGAGAAGGTGGCGGGCATGGGCGATGCGCTGGGCAAGGCTGTCAAGAAGTACAACGAGTTTGTGGGCAGCTATGAGAGCCGCTTTGAGCCCACGCTGCGGAAGTTTGAAGACGCGGGCGTGAAGAGCGGCAAGGAACTGCCCGTTCTTGCGGCTGTGGAAACCCTGGTCCGCACCGTGGTGCCGGGTGAGGGGCCGGGGCTGGCGGAGTAAGCGGGCGGAGGGGCCTGTACCCATAACCATCGCGCGATCGATTCCAAGGTTGAAACCGGCTTGCGGATAGGGCGTATAACCGTTCGCGCTGCGCGGAATTGGGTGCAGTTGAACGGGTGCGTGGTATGTTCGCGGTGGGCGTCTCCTGGGAGCGCGGCACGTCATGCGGGATTCATCAGGGGTCCACGCTGCCGCGCTATACCACGGTATGAAGACCCGGCGCGAACGAGTATTTTGCATGAGCGTGATAGGCAACAGCGTGAAGAGGCCGGGCATCAGAACGGCGGCGGTATTCGCCGCGGCGATGGCGATCGTGGGGGTCGGGGGGGTGGCATCTGCCCAGCCGCGGGATGTGGCGATGGGGGCGGTGCGCGAGTGGTATGAGCGGCGAGAGGGTTCGACTGGGGCGGTGTTGCTGATTGGAGATTCGCGGTCTTCGGCGACTGACAACCGGGTGCCGGGGCAGATCATCCGCAAGTTCGATGTGCAGTTTGCCCGCCTGAACTTCATTGCGAACGCGGGAAACTCTGGCGCTGGTGATGGGCTGGGCGAGTCGCACATCAACCTGAACTACCTGGGCGCGAGCGACAGGCTGGTGCTGCCGGGCGCGAATGTGGCGGCGGGCAGCGGCATCACGAATCACTTTCCGGTCTCTATAGGTGAGGTGTGGGGCGGGCCGCAGGCGTCGGATGACCTGAGCGATCATGTGTTTACCACGATGATCTCGACGGCGGGCGGCTCGATGCGGCTGTCACCATCGGTGCCGTTTGGCGGGCAGTATTTCCGCGGAGACCCGGCGCAGGGTCGGGCGATTGCGCGGGTGCGGATGTTCGCCGTGCGCGATGACCGCAATGTGTGGGTGGAGCCGCGCCTGCAGATGGCGTTCAACGGAAACTTCAACAACGCCGCGCTCGATGTGCAGTTGAACCCACCATCGACCGTGTTGGACGGGCCGTCGATCTTTGTCAGCACGGTGGAAGGGCCGGGGGTGCTGGGGTTTGGCATCACGACCCGCCTGCTGTTTGAGTCGCCCACGCGCCTGTTTGGCGGGGACGATGAGGGCGAAGTGCGGGCGCACTTCCGCAACAAGGGCTTCGCGTGGGTGGGCGCGAGCGTGGAGTACGCGGGTGACCGCGGGATCATCCTCGCGGGCGTGGCGCAGGGTGGTTGGACCACGCGCAGTCACCTGCCCGACAGCGTCTATGCACCCAATGACAACCCGTACACGAGCTTGTTCAACGCCAACGGGGCGAAGTACAGCGATGGGGACTTTCGGGAGTGGTATACGAAGACCATCGGCGTGCCTGCCGCGCTGGTGCGGGTGGAGATTGGTGCGAATGTGGCGGTGGGAGGGATGTTCGAGGAGTTGGGCGGGGATGGCGCCGGCAGTTACAAGCAGAACGCGGCGCTGGTCGCGCAGCGGGCATTGACAAACCTTGCGGCGTGCGGCGTGACGGATGTAGTGGTGGAACTGGTCTCGATTTATTCGAATACATCGGACACCGATGGCATCCGCACCACCGCCGTGAACCGCGCCCTGTTTGAGCTGGCGCAAGAGCACGGCTGGTCGTTCTATGACCAGATGGGGCACATGGTTGCGGGCGGGTATGCGGGCACGCCGTGGTCGATCGCTCCGCCGTACACATCAGACGGCACGCACCAGAACTTTCCGGGGATGGTGGCGCTGGGTGGGCTTGAGTGGAGCGCGATCACGACGGCGGGCGCATGCCCGCCCGTGTGCTCCGGAGATTTCAACAGCGATGGCGACACGGGCAGCGACGCCGACATCGAGGATTTTTTCCGCTGCCTGGCGGGCAACTGCGGGGCGTGCATGTCGTCTGACTTCGATGGCGATGGCGACAGCGGGACGGACCAGGACATAGAAGCGTTCTTCCGCGTGCTGGCTGGCGGGAACTGCTGAGGGCCGGGCGGGTACCCTTGTGCAAGGGGCCACGCTATGCCGGATTCAAATCGACCAACGGTTGTCATCGCGGGCGGGAGTGGCTTCCTGGGCACATCGCTGGCCGCGCACTTGGCTGATGTGGACTATGACGTTGTCGCTCTTTCACGCGGTGCTGCGCGCGGCGGGAGTCGCTGGCGGCACGCGGTGTGGGACGGCCGAACGGTGGGGGCGTGGGCGGCGGAACTTAACGGCGCGGCAGGGCTCGTCAACCTGACAGGCCGCAGCGTGGACTGCATCAAGACCCCGGACCACTGTGATGAGATCCTGCGGTCGCGCGTGGATGCGACGCGGGTGCTGGGAGAGGCCTGCCGCGGTATTGAGCGGCCGCCTGCTGTGTGGGTGCAGATGTCAACCGCGCATATTTATGGTGACCCGCCGGCGATGTTGTGCGATGAAGACTCGCCGACTGGGTATGGGCTGGCACCGACGGTGGGGAGGGCGTGGGAAGAGGCGTTCGCGGCAGCCGTGCTGCCTTCGCAGCGCGGCGTGGTGCTGCGGACAAGCTTTGTTGTCGGGCGGAAGAACGCGGGCGGGGCCGGTGCGCTGGGGAAGTTGGGGCTGCTCGCGCGCCTGGGGCTGGGCGGGCGCGTGGGGCACGGCAGACAGGGGATGTCGTGGATTCACGAGGCGGATATGAACCGGCTGTTTGAGCGCGGGCTTGTGGATGAATCGATGCGTGGGGTGTATGTGGCGAGTGCGCCGCTCCCTGTGAGCAACGCGGTGTTCATGCGGGCGCTGCGGCGCGCGGTGGGCATGCCGCTGGGGTTGCCAGCACCGGCGTGGATGGTTCGGGTTGCCGCGCCGCTGGTGATGCGGACGGATGCGGAACTGGCGCTGTATGGGCGGTATGTGGTGTCGAAGCGGCTGCGGGAGGAGGGGTTTGAGTTTACGTTTCCTGCCCCTCATGCGGCGCTGGCGGACATCTATGGCAGGACTGTCAGGAAACATCCGAAGTACACTGCGCTTGTAGAAGTCGCTGTGACCGATCGAACTGGAGCCCGCGATGCCGACCCCGACCACCGACCCCGTTGACATCCTTCTTGCGCATGATGCATGGGCCACCCGCAAGCTCCTGGGCTTGTGCGAGAAGATCACTGCCGCGCAGTTTCATCAGCCCTTTGACATGGGGCTGGGCAGCCTGCACATGAACCTCACGCATGTCGTGAGCGTGATGCGGCGGTGGACCGACCGCCTGGGGGGGCGGACGCCACGGGCGATGCTGCACGCGCTGCCGGAATATCCGCACCTGTCGGGGGAGGCGGTTGACCGCACACCGGCGGAACTGGTGGCCCTGCTGGATGAGGCGGAGCGGGATTTGAAGATGGTGGTGAAGACCTGCCGCGGGACGGGGTTTGCGGGCACGGTGAGCCTGGAGTGGCCGGGGGATGATGGCGTGAAGAAGCGGTACACGTTTACGCACGGCGCGGTGGTGGCGCACATCTGCACGCATTCCATGCATCACCGGGCACAGTGCCTGAACATGCTGAAGCGGCTGGGGGTGGCGGGAGTTTCAGATAAGTTGCCGGACCCGAGCGTGACGGACTGGGTGGCGGAGGTGGAGACGCCGGCGGTGGTTGTGGCTTAGCGACCGCACTTCGAGCCGTCCTCGTGGATGAGGTCGCAGGTCATGCACGCCTTCGGCGGCGCGCGTCCAAGGTCCAGGCATATGCCCCTCATGTGCTGCAACTCGCGAACCATCGTTTTGGCAGCGTGATCCTGCTCGCGTGGCAGCCTGTACCGGTTCCGCTTTCGCACATGCTCGTTGTACGCACGGATGTGACCGGCAAGTTTTTTATTGAGGTCCTTGTTGGTTCCGATTGTGAGCCCTCCTCCGCGGACCACGGCGATAGAAGCATACCTACAGTAAGTTCAACGCTCGGGGCGCGGCAGGCACATGGGCCTTGCCGCTGAGATGGACCCGTGGAACCTGATCCGGTTTGGACCGGCGGAGGGAAGCGACCAATGGCTGAGAATCTTTCGACGACGATTTCGCGCTTTGCGCTGCCGCGGCATGGGGCGACGAATCCTGGCGGCACGCCTGGGGTGACGACGCCGGGGTCTTTCGCGCTTGCGCCGGATGTTGGTGGCCCGCGGATGTTTGCCTCGCCCGATACGCCGGGGATGCCGGGGGTGAGCGAGAAGACCGCGTGGGATTTTCTGCCGGAGGGTTGGTCCGTGGGTACCCCTTCTCTCCGAGAGGGGTCTGCGGCTGTGGGTCAGCGTTCGGATGCCGGCTCAGGTTGTGAGGAAGGTTGTACTCCCCTCTCGGAGAGAGGGGCTACCCAGGAGAGAGGGGCTACCCAGGTCGAGTTTGTGACGGCGAAGGGCGAGCGGCTGCGCATCATGCATCCGCAAGGCTTTGTGCCGATGACGCAGCTGGAGTCTGCGCGGTTGGGCATCATTACGCCACAGATGCGCCGTGTGGCGGAGCGCGAGCCGCACTTTGAGGCTCTGTTCCCCGGGCGCGGTGCGGAGGCGGTGCGCGATGAGGTTGCCGCGGGGCGGCTGGTGATACCGGCGAATGTGAATCATTTGCGGCACAAGCTGGACCCGATGGCGATCGGCCGTGCCAGCAAGACCAAGGTGAACGCCAACATGGGCGCGAGCCCGGTGAGCAGCGGGACGGATGAAGAAGTTGAAAAGCTGAAGTGGGCGGAGAAGTGGGGCGCGGACACGGTGATGGATTTGTCGACGGGCGGCGACCTGGATGCCTGCCGCGCGGCGATCATTAAGAACAGCACGGTGCCCATCGGGACGGTGCCGATCTACTCGATGATCATCGGGAAGAAGATCGAGGACTTGGACTGGCCGACGATCGAGGCGAGCCTGCACCACCAGGCGAAACAGGGTGTGGACTACTTCACGATCCATGCGGGCGTGCGGCGGGCGCACCTGAAGCACGTGAAGAATCGGCTGATCGGGATTGTGTCGAGGGGTGGAAGTTTGCTGGCGAAGTGGATGCTGGTGCACAACCAGGAGAACATCATGTACACGCGGTGGGAGGACATCTGTGACATCCTCCGCCAGTACGACGTGACGTTCTCGATTGGTGATGGCCTGCGGCCCGGCGGGCTGGCGGACGCGACGGATGCAGCGCAGATTGCAGAGTTGGAGACGCTCGGCGAGTTGACCGAGCGTGCGTGGCGCAAGGGTGTGCAGGTGATGATCGAAGGGCCGGGGCACGTGCCGTTTGATCAGATCGAGTGGAACGCGAAGGTGCAGCGGACGCTGTGCCACGGTGCGCCGTTCTATGTGCTGGGGCCGCTGGTGACGGACATGTTCCCGGGGTATGACCACATCACGAGTTGCATCGGCGCGACGGCGATGGCGTACCACGGCGCGGCCATGCTGTGCTATGTGACGCCCAAGGAGCACCTGGGCCTGCCGAAGAAGGATGATGTGAAGCAGGGATGCATCGCATACAAGATCGCGGCCCATGCCGCGGATGTGGCGCTGGGCATCCCCGGCACGCGCGACCGCGATGATGAGCTGACCAAGGCCCGGGCCGCGCTGAACTGGGAGAAGCACTTTGAGCTTTCCTTCGATGCGGACACGGCGCGGGCGTACCACGATGAGGATTTGGATGTCGACACGGACTTCTGCGCGATGTGCGGGCACGACTGGTGCAGTGTCCGCATCAGCAAGGAGATCCAGGAGTTCATGAGCGGCAAGGCGGAAGGGTTTGAGAGAGGTAAACCGGTGAAGTCTGCCGCGCTGACAGCGGACCAGCAGGAGATCCTTGAGAAGCGGGGTGTGCTGAGCCCGGAAGAGATCCACAAACTGGCGAGCAAGACAAAGAAGGCGATGGGGAAGAAGGCATCAGGGCAGCAAGGCATCGAGGCATCGAGTGAGGAGGACGGAAAGCTGTCGTGCCACAGCGACTATGTGGACCCTGAGACAGCGAAGCGCGTGCAGGGCGAGGTGCTGGTGCAGGTGGATGTGCGGCCGGCGCTGGGGATTGGGAAGGAGGATCGGGTGGTGTGACTACTGATCAGCCAATGCCAACGCTTCTCGGCCCTGCTGGCTTTCCTTGTAGAGGTTGAGCAGAGACAGGATGCCCTGACCTCATGCGTTCATGACACAGGATGCTTGCGATGCGTTACGTTGAACCGGTTCCGAGGGCATACGCCTTTGCATGCATTGTCGCCGTCGCGACACTGGCGGGCGGCGTGCTCGGCGGGCTGACCAATGCAGTCAACGGTGCGGTCAGCCCGGGCTACTTCGTGCGCGTGATGCGCTGGGCGGATGTGCAGGATGTGCACCGCGCTGCCATTGCGCAGGGCATCTTCGAGGGTCTGCTGTACGCCGCGGTGTTCTCGGCGATATTCGTGCTGGTCGTAGGCATTGCCTCGCGCACTCGGGCGACGCTGCGGTTTATGCTGGGGGTCATTGGTGGCGTAGGGATTGGTGTGCTTGTCTGCTGGTGTGTCGGTGGCACCATTGCGATGGGGCTGGCCACCCTCAGCCCTGATTTCTACCGGCATCGGTTCCGCGGCGTTCCCACCGAGCACTACGACCTGCTGCGCGATGCGTGGGTGGGCGGGTCCATCTGGGGAGGCATGTTCGGGGCGGTGATGTCAGGTGTCATCGCACCGGTTTACGCGGCATTCAGTTGTCATAAGGCCATCAAGGCCGGTCCCGCCCTTTAGATTTCATTTCTGGGCCAGTCTCTGCCGCGCTGACGCCGGAGCAGCAGGAGATTCTGGAGAAGCGGCGTGTGCTGAGCCCGGAAGAGATCCTCACGCTGGCGAGCAAGACAAAGAAGGCGGTGGGAAGAAGGCATCAGGGCAGCAAGGCATCGAGGCATCGAGTGAGGAGGACGGAAGGCCATGCGCGTTGCCGTCTGGATCCATCAGTTCGCGGACGGAAAGCGGATCAAGACGGATTACGGCGTACTTGCGCCACTCAAGACGGACCGCATGCCTGCCCGGCTCGCAAAGCTATTGCCGTATCAGCCAGTCGATTGACAAAGAGCCCATAATCGGCCACATGACTTCCGTAGTTCATCTATGGCAGGTCACGCCCGCTTCGTGTATCCTCGGCCTATGGATGAAGAACTTGAAGAACGTAATCCAAGCCTAGAGGCTGTGGCGAGCGCTAAGGAGTTGCTCGACCAGTCGGCTCCTCTGAGCAAGGTCATTGCCGCGGTGCTCGATGCCGAGCTCGGGCAGACTCCCCAGGAGCGTCAGGCACTCAAGAAAATCGCTTGGGATTTCCAGGCCACCGAGTTTGCAGGGTGGATTGCGGATCTCGTGCGCAAGACGCCGCTCCCGTCCAATGCGCGTGGCCTGATGTTTATGGTGCCCGAGATCGAGTTGAACGACCCGGTGACAAACTTTTCCGCGTTCAATGAATGGGCTCCGGCATCGATGGAGGAGCTCATCCCCGGCGAGTGTGTTTGGCCGCCGGATTCCGACGCGGCCGACGATGAAGGCACGGGCGACTTTCAGGTCGAGGCGATGCTCCAAGCACAGACGATCCTTGGAATCGGGCCTGGCTCATCAGAGGAGACCGAATCGCTCGATCGGCTGACGGGCATGGCGTACGCACTGCCACAGGTCGCCCTCGCAGTGCTCATCCGCGAAGCCCTCCCCCGTGTTCCGAGGGAACTCCTTCTGCAAGGGCGCACCAGACTCGGCGTTGCAGTCATGTTCTGGGGCGGGGACTGGCTTGTAATTGGCGACTTCACCACCGAGGGTTGGGTGGACGCGACCCCATAGCAGGCTACACCAGGTCTGTCACCCGCACCCCACCCAATGCTTTATTGAGATACTCCGCCTCCAACCGCCGATGGCAATGATGCGGCTTCTTCTCAGCGCACAGCAGGCAGCCGCTCACGCCCCGACCCGCGCAAGGGCCTCCCGCAACTCCTCCACCAACCCATCACCATACAACGCAAACGGCCACGTGCGATCATGCATCACCGCCGCGCGCCCCGCATCTGCTTGGGCTGCCCTCGCCTCTGCCGCCAGGCCTTCAAGCTGCTCACGTTGGCCCGCTCGTGCCGTCGCTAGCGCCGCATGCATCGCACGAAACTCATCGCGCGGGTCTTCTCCCCGCGCCCGCGCCGTGCGCACACGCTCCAAGAACATCCGCTTCTGTGCAGCCGCGTCCTTATCGCCCACCAATCCAGGATTGTGCGTCGCGGCGTGCGCCATCCACACAACGTGCGCCCGCTCCGCCGCAGTCAGTGGCGCGGGCCCGCCAAAGTCCAGCGTGCGAGTCGCGGTCACCACGGCCATGGGGGCCAGCGTTTCGCCCGGCATCCACAGTTCCACCCATTGCTCCATCACCCGGTCATAGATGCCCCCGCCCGTGCCGTGGATAAACAGGTCGCACATTGACCGCCGCACCAGCGCAGTCATCAGGAGCGCGCGGGGCGCGAGGGAGTGGGTTGGCGCAGACTCAAGCGTGTCTGCATCGACCGCACGGCGGGGCGAGCCGGGGGATTCGGGCATCTGCCACAGCGGCAGTTCAACGCGGCTGCCATCACTTTGAAGCGGACGCAGGCGGGCCTCGGGGCTTTCGGCCACCGCCTGGTTGTACGCGGCAACGCAGCGTTCCGGGTCGCGGCGGATGTTTTCCAGCAGTCCGGCGAACGGCGCTCCGCGGGATAACTCGCTCGCATAAATCACTTCGTCTGGACGGAGCGCGGGAGAGAGTAGATCGCACACCGCCGCGATAACCTGACGTGCTGCGTTGGGCTTTCCCATGTGGGCCCGCAGTGAATCCGCGATTCGCTGAAGACCGTACTCGACTGAGGGCAGCGCGGGGTGAAGCGCTCGCACCGCAGCCGCGACGTCTTCGGGCGGCTCGATCACGGGGACGCAGGCCGTTGGCGTGTCGGGCAATACAGCGGAGGACGCGGTTGCCTTGCCGCGGAGTTTCAGTGGCCAGGTTTGACGGCTGAGGCGACGCGGGGCACCGTCGTGCGGCGACGCGACCTCCGCGGAGATCGCGGGGTACGCGATGTTCCAGGGCTCGTTGCTGTCCTGATCAACGACGAGCCACACGACGCGTGGCTGCACACCGCGGGCCCGGAGTTGGCGTGCTGCTTCGTCTGCCGCGACATATTTGGCCAGAACTCCCGGATGCCAGAACTCGGCCTGATGGCCTGTCATGATGACCGGGGTTGGCTTCGACGCGAGCGGCGCGAGCCACTCTTGCATCGGCGGCTGCACCTGCACGGCCTGGCCCCCGGACGTGCTCACCGGGCGTGGCACCCGTTGGGAGAACTGCCGGCATCACAGGACTGCGCCGCAGCATCCGTCGCAGGTTCGCGGCTGAGGCGGACATCCGCACTGCTCGCGTGGCGTGTGCTCGCGGGGAGGGCCCCTCCCTGTTCACGCACCTTCTCGCAGCATTCCTTGCTCCACGGGACAGTGACGCCCATGAGCGCGGCATGGGGCAGGCGGTCGGCGCGGCGCTCGATTTCTCGGTACAGCACCTTGCGGTAGTGGGCGAGGCGGACCTGCGGATCGTCCAGCGTTGCGCCGAACGTGCGCGACAGGTCGTTGTAGATCAGCCGCACGGGCAGCTCACGCACCTGCAGGCCAGCCGCGGCAGCCTGAACCCAGAACTGCATCGGAAAGGCGTAACCCTTGATCGTTGGCCGCAGCTTGCGCAGTGACGAAACCCGGTACGCCTTGTAGCCGCAGAAGGAGTCGGTCATCAGGGTTCCAAGGGCCGAGCCCAGACGGCAGTTGAGCTCCGCGGTGATGGTCGCGTTGATGGCCCGCCGCTCGGCGGGCGGCCGGTCCTGCCCTGCCGTCGGCATGAGGTAGCGCGAGCCGCTGATGATGTCATGCGTGCCTTCCGCGGCTGCCTCGATAAAGGTCGGGATCGCCTGAGGCTCGTGCTGCTCATCACAGTCCATGGTGATGAGCCAGTCAAACTTCTCGGCGATGGCGAAGCGGAAGGCGTCGGCGAGCGAGGACCCATAACCCCGGTTGCGGGCGTGGCGGAGCGTGTCGATGGGGAAGTCGAGGAGTTGGCGGGGGGTGCCGTCGGTGGAGCCATCGTCCACCACCAGGACGTCGCTGTTGAAGGACAGAACGCGCTCGAGCACCTGCTTGAGGTGCTTCTGCTCGTTGTAGACGGGGATCGCGACGAGGGTGCGCATTGAGAGGGTTCCTGGGGGATAGACAGCGTCTATTCGCCCGCCACGCGATTCTGGATTGACGATAGCCGCGCAGGTGAGAGGGGGGTGAGAACGGGGCGCTTCCCGCCCCTTGGCTGGTCACTCATCGCTAGGGTTGAGCGGATAACGCGATGGGACCACGCCATAGGCCCCGGGCAGCCGGGTGCGGGCCATGGATGTGTACGCGGCAAAGCCGAAGGGCTCGCCATCAGGGTTTTCCTCGGTCTGGGCCGACTTGGCCAGTTGCTCGATCAGGGCCTCGCTGAGGGAATGGAACGAGCGGATCTCGTGCAGCGGCAACGTAAAAACCTCGCCCTCGGGCGTGTTGATCTGGAAGACGGAGCACTCGACGGCCATCGCAAGGGCCTGCTCGGCCTTGGTCGTCTGCACGCCGCAGGCGAAGAGCGGGATAACTCCGGCGATGGGGATGCGCTGGCCCAGCTTGGTGATGATGGCGAGGCGGCCATCAAAGATGGAGCCGGGGTCTGTGGCCGATTTCTGCGCGGTCATGACGCTCAGCGAGGTGAGCATCTCACGGATGACGTTCTGCCAGAACAGTTCGCGTGCGGCAAGGACCGGCTCGAGGGGCTCGCCGCCTTTGATGAGGGACTTGGGCAGGGTGGCCAGAGCGGTGGACGGCTTTGGCTTCTTGCGAGGGGAACGCTTGGTAACGGCCTTGGTCGGCGCGGATTTTTTGGCCATGATGGATTGTTGCCGCGGGATGGGGCGGTTACGGGGTTGCGGTGGGGGTGCGTGTGAAGAGAAGCGTGGTCAGTCCATATCAGCCTTTGGCTTGTACGCGGCGATCACGGCCTGCTGGACCTGAGGTGGTGTGCGTTCTGAGTGGCTGTAGTCCATGGAGAAGGCGCCAGCGCCGCCGGTCATGCTCTTGAGTTCGTTGGAGTAGTTCTGAAGCTCGCTGAGGGGAGCCTGGGCTTTGACCATGCAGATGTCTGAGCCCATCATGTCGGTGGTCTGCACGCGGCCGCGCTTGGTGGAGATGTGGCCGGCGAGGTCGCCCATGTAGCGGCTGGGGGCTGTGATCTCCATGTTGACGTATGGCTCCATCAGCACGGGGCGGGCCTTCTGAACAGCTTCGATGAAGGCCTTGCGTCCGGCGGTTGTGAAGGCGATTTCCTTGCTGTCCACATCATGGTACTTGCCGTCGTAGACCTCGACCCGGACGCCGGTGAGGGGGTAGCCCGCGATGGCCCCTTCGACGAGCACCTGGCGGACACCCTTCTCGATGGCGGGGATGTACTGGCGGGGGATGCTGCCGCCAACGGTCTCATTGGCGAACTCGAAGCCCTCCGGGTGGTCCTCGGGGAGTGGGAGGACGCGGAGATAGACCTCGCCGAACTGGCCCGCGCCGCCCGTCTGCTTCTTGTGGCGGTGGTGGCCATCGGCCTGGGTGGTGATGGTTTCCTTGTAGGCCACCTTGGGGGGGCTGGTCTGGAGGTCGATACCAAACTGGCTCTTGAAGCGCTCAAGGACGATGCGCAGGTGCAGCTCGCCCAGGCCCCGGATCACAGTTTCTCCGGTGGCGGCGATTCGCTCCACGATGAGGCAGGGGTCCTCGGCCATCAGCTTGTGGGTGGCGACGCTGAACTTTGTTTCATCGGCGTGGTTCTTGAGCGTGATGGCCAGGCCGTACATGGGCTTGGGCAGGGGCAGCGGCACGAGGTGCAGGCTGTCCAGCTCGTGGCTGTCGTGCAGCACGCCGTTGAACCTGATGTCGTCAACCTTGGCGATGGCGCCGATAGCCCCGGGGCCGACCTCGCTGACTTCCACATGCTCCTTGCCCTGGAGCATGAAGAGGTGACCGAGCCTGATGGGCTTCTTCTGGTCGTCGATGAGGACTTCGCTCTTGGCTTTGACGGTGCCCTGATGCACGCGGAAGACACCGAGCTTGCCAATGAAGGGATCGGTAGCGACCTTGAAGATGTGGGCCAGGAGTTTGCCTCCCGCGTCGGGCTTGGAGTGCCACTCGCTCTCGGTCCCATCGGCGCTGCGCATCTGGAACTCTGGAGGGTTGATCTCGAGGGGGCTGGGGCAGAGGCTGGCGAAGACGTGCAGCAGGTCCTCAGCGCCGACACCGGTCTTGGCGGAGACGAAGCAGATGGGGACAAGGTGGGCATCTTCAAGGGCTTTCTCAAAGGCGGCGTGCAGTTTCTCCGGGTCGAAGCCCCCGCCCTTCTCGAGGTACTGCATCGTGAGGTCTTCGTCGATCTCGATCACCTGCTCGACGATGGCCTTGTGGGCATCGCGCACGGAGGAGAAGTCGGCCTGGTTGCCCGCATCGTCGCCACCATCGTGCTCGAACACATTGATGACTTTGCGGCCCTTGAGGCTGGGGAGGTTGATGGGCAGGCAGACCGCGCCGAAGGCCTTCTGCAGGTCTTTGACCAGGGTATCGAGGCGCTCGCCGTCGGAGTCCTCAATCTTGTTGATGACGAGCATGCGGGGAATCTTGCGGTCTTCGGCGATCTTCATCAGACGGCGCGTGACAGAATCAATACCGCGACCTGCGTCGACAACAACCGCGGCAGTCTCCACAGCCGGGAGGCACGCGATGGCATGGCCGATGAAGTCTGCCAAGCCCGGCGTGTCGATGAGGTTGACGAGGTGGCCCTCGTGATCGACATGGACGAGGGCGGTGTGCAGGCTGTGCTTGTGGTGCTTCTCTTCTTCCGTCCAGTCGCTGACGGTCGTGCCCTCGGCGATGGTGCCCAGGCGCTTGGCGGCCCCGGCCGTAAAGAGGAGCCTCTCGGCCAGCGAGGTTTTCCCACCGCCCGTGGGACCGACAAGGGCAATGTTTCGGATATCACCGGCGGGGCGTGTGGGCATGGCTGTGGCTCCTCTCGCCGCGCCTGGCGGCGTGCATGTGTCCGGTTCAGGATGTCGGGCTCAGCGCCTCAAGTACCAAGGCAGTGTAAACCCAAACCGCCCTTCCGGGGAGTCGTTTTTTTTACTCTTGCGGACAATCCACCCTTTGCGGTATTCTTTGCAGACCGGACAGGGAGCAGCCGCGCCCGAGCTGCGATGCGCGGGCGGTTGATCCATGCCCCGGCGTTGATGTGGGGAGAGAGACATGCTCAGAAACACCGTCGTTGTTGTTATCTCATTGGCCACCGCGCTCGCTGCGAGCGCGGGCATTTTGCAGAAGCCGGGTGGCAACTACCCCGGCGGCGCTGCGACTGCCGTCTCCGGCGGCGTGACGGTCACGGCGTACAACGCCACGTACGCAACAAGCAATCAGGCGGCCGGCCTTGTCGATGCGCTGCAGCAGCAGTCCTTCACGTGGACGGTTGCCGCGAACCTGACGGGCAACTTCCGCCTCGACCAGAACACCGCGTGGGCGGTGAGCGAGCCGGCGCAGGTGTTCTACGGGTACAACTTTGCCGCCAACCCCATCAACGGCAACGGCGGGAATGCCTTTGCCGTTGGGTATGTCCCCGGCGCGGGCGACCCCACCGCTGCGAATGCGCGCTGGCTGCAGGTCATCCGCACCAATGTGCCGCTGGCGTGGGGCGTCACCCACGGCACCACGATCCTGGGCGACCCGGGTTTCACGTGGTACATCGATAACGGCTGGGGCACGAACCCCAATACCGATCCGTTCTATGGAGCGGATGACAACGTCAACGGCACCGGCTACGCCGCCAACGGCCAGGGGCTGATCGATTCGCCCAGCCGCACAATTGGCGCGGGCCAGTATTGGGAGGCATGGGCATTCATCTCCACGCGCAGCGGCAACGACATCACCATTTACGATGGCGTGCACTGGGGCTGGGAGATGACGGCCGTGCCCGCCCCCGCCGGCATCGCGGCGTTCGTGGTTGCGGGCGGTCTCGCTGCCCGGCGCCGTCGGCGGGCCTGACTTCGCATCACGCCCAAAACATCCGCGGCCCGGCGAGCAATCGCCGGGCCGTTGTTTTTCCTACACTGCGAACCCGCGCGAGATTTTTCGCGCTGGTCAAACCTTTGGAGCCCGCATGTTCAAATCGCTCACGCTTCGCCCCCGTCTTTCCGCACAGCAGGCCGACGTTGTCGTCCTGCCCTACTTCGGCCTTGATGGCAAGGCCCAGACGCTGGATGCACGCACCAAGGCTCTCGCGGCAGGGCTGGGTGTCGCTGACGCGGTGACGGCGGCGTTGGCCCGCACGGAGGCGACCGGCGATGTCGGGGCCCTGATCGAGGCCTTTGGCCCCGCGCCCCAGAAGAGCAAGCGGGGCAGCGCCGCGCGGCAGCCGCTGCGGCTGATCCTGATGGGTCTGGGGGACCGGGCCAAATGCACGAGCGCGACGGTGCGGACGGCGGCGGCGGCGGTGGGGCGGCGGCTGGCCGCGATCAAGGCACAGTCCGCGCTATTTGAGGTTGAGGGAGCGCTGGCGGCCTGCCGCATTGATGCGGCCGATGGCGGGGTTGCGATCGGCGAGGCGCTGGGGCTGCTGGCATGGGTGTGCGACGAGTTCCGCGGCAAGGCAACGCCCGACCCCAAGCGGGCGAAGCTGGACATCGGTGCGGGCAGCGCGGTCGCCGCGGGCATTGAGCGGGGCCTCGCGCTGGCGGAATCGACGAATGTCTGCCGCACGCTGAGCCAGACGCCGCCGAACATCGCGACGCCGGCATGGATGGCGGAGCAGGCGCAGAAAATGGCGAAAAAGCACGGGATGCAGTGCCGCGTGTGGGAAGGGGCCGCGCTGGATCGCGAGCGGTTCGCGGGGCTGGTGAACGTGGGCAAGGCGAGCGAGAACGATGCGCGGATGATCCGGCTGGAGTGGCCGGGCACGCAGAAGGGCGGCAAGCCCATCGTGCTCATTGGCAAGACCGTGACGTACGACACGGGCGGGCTGTCGCTGAAGGTGAACAACGGCATGGTGGGGATGAAGCGGGACAAGGACGGCGGCTGTGCGGTGCTTGGGGCGATGCACGCGATCGCCACGCTGATCAAGCCGCGGCGGCGGGTGGTGGCGCTGCTGGCATCGGCGGAGAACTCAATCTCTGATGAGGCGTACCGGCCCGATGACATCCTGCGGTTCCGCAACGATGTGACGGTGGAGGTGACCAACACGGATGCGGAGGGCCGCCTGGTGCTGGCCGATGCGCTGTGCTGGGCGTGCGAGCAGGAGAACCCGGCGTACATCGTGGACCTTGCCACGCTGACGGGCGGCGTGGTGACCGCGCTGGGCTCAACGTTCTGCGGCATGTTCTGCGAGGATGATGCGCTGCGGACGCGGGTGGAGGCGGCGGCGACCGCGAGCGGCGAGCGGGTGTGGCGGCTTCCCATGCACCAGGAATACCGCGACATGATGAAGTCGCCGGTGGCGGACATCGTCAACAGCAACCCCAACCGCAAGGCGCACCCGATCCAAGGGGCGGCGTTCCTGTCGTACTTTGTCGAAGAGGGTGTGCCTTGGTGCCACTTGGACATCGCGGGTGTACACGTCGCAGACAAGAACGCGGGGCCGTACATCGAAGGGCCGACGGGGTGGGGCGTGAGGCTGCTGGCGAACCTTGTGGATCAGTAGTCAAAATCACGGAGTTGTGGGAGCGTCGAAGCGAGTGTGCGGATGCGCGCACCGACCGCGCAAAGCCGTGGCGGTGGCACGCTAGTCCTTCTCGAGGCCCAAGTGCTCCAGGAACGAATCCAGCTTCGGCTCCCTGCCAAGATAGTCCCGCAGCAGGTCCATCGCGTCCCGCGTGCCGCCTTGGCTGATGACCTTGCGGCGGTAGTAAATGCCTGCCTCCGGGCTCAGCATCCCCAGTTCCTTGAAGCGGGCGGCCATATCGCTGGCATACACCAGCGACCACATGTAGCCGTAGTAGCCGGCGGAGTAGTTGATGAGGTGGCCGAATGATGCCTGGAAGTGGGTGTTCTCGGGGGCGTGCTTGTAGAGGGTGACGCCGGTGAAGAGGTCCTTGGCGAGCGTGGTGGTATCGACCACGCCGTCGGGTGTCGTTTCGTAGGCCTGGTCGAGCAGGCCGTAGTAGAACTGGTTCTCGGCATCCATGCCCGAGCCGAGGTTGCGTGCCTTGACCATCGAGGTCACAAGCTCCGTGGGGATGACTTTGCCGGTCTTGTAGTGGCGGGCGAAGGTTGAGAGGACGGCGGGGTCCCACACCCACTCCTCAAACATCTGGCTGGGGGCCTCCACAAAGTCCAGCTCAACGTTGGTACCTGAGAAGCGGTTGAACTCGGCGGTGCTGAGGATGGTGTGCAGACAGTGGCCAAACTCGTGGAAGAAGGTCGTCACCTCTTCCTTGTGGTCGAGCAGGCTGGGCTTGTCGGCGGTGGCCTTCGTGAAGTTGCATACCAGCGCGGCAAGGGGCAGCGTGACATGTCCGTCCGGCCACACCTTGTGCTGCTCCAGGCCCCACTGCGCAGCGTGGGTGTACTTGTTGGGGCGCGGGTACATGTCGAGGTAAAACTCGCCCAGGAGCGTGCCGCGTTCCTTGTCCCATACCTCGTACAGCTTGACGTCGGGGTGCCACAGCGGGCGCTCGGCGGTGCCGGCCTTGTTGGTGACATCCTTGTACTCGATGCCGTAGAGCGACTGCGTGATGCTGAAGAGTCCATCGACGACGGCCTCCATGGGGAAGTACTCGCGGACCTTCTCG
Source organism: Phycisphaerales bacterium (assembly GCA_038260025.1). Classification (GTDB taxonomy): domain Bacteria; phylum Planctomycetota; class Phycisphaerae; order Phycisphaerales; family UBA1924; genus JAEYTB01. The sequence continues at coordinate 9,871 of JBBSOF010000039.1, read as the reverse complement.
CTGTCAACGGCGTACTTGGTCTTCAGCAGGTAGTTCTGGTAGTACAGCAGGTCCCAGGGCTGGAACTCCGCGTCCTCGTTGCCGGTCTTCTCACGCTTCGCGGCAAGCACCTCGGCGAAGTCCTTTTCGGCTTTCTGGCGGACGAGCGGGCGGAGGCGCTCGTAGAACGCGCGGATCGCCGGCTCGTTTTTCACCATGCGGATCTCGGCCTCATAGGCGGAGGTGCTGTCGTAACCGAGCATGCGGGCCGCCTGAGCGCGGAGCTTCAGGGCCTTTTCCAGAAGGGCCACGTTGCTCATGCCGCCGCGGCGCTTGTAGGAAAGCCACATCTTTTCACGCGTCACCTCGACATCGCAGCCCTCCATGATGGGGGTGTAGGTGGGGTACGCCATGCCGACGAGGTAGATGTCCCCGGACTTCTTGAGGCCCTTGAGGAAGTCGTTATCCATGCCCGCCAGCTCGGCCCGGGTCAGCGGGACCATCGTCTCGTCGTCGGCGATGGCCTTCTGGAAGTCGATGCCGAGTTTGTTGATCTCTTTCTGAATCTCCGTGAGCTGAGCGCGCTTCTCGGGCGAGAGCTCCATGCCGGCGCGGCGGTAATCGCGGAGGAGGAAGTTCAGAAGACGCTGGCGCTCTCCCTCGAGTTGTGGCTTGGTGGCAGCGAACGCCTTGACCGCCTTATACAGGTCCTCGCGCTTCCCGAGCTCGATCCCCCAGTTGCCGACCTGCTCCTCCGCGGCTGTGGAGGCATCGCGCACGGCGGCGTCGGGGTGGACCGCGCTCAGGAAGATGAGCATGGACGTGTCGCTCTCGAGGTGTGCGAGCAGGTCATCGATGGCGCTGATGGTGTTCTCAAAGGTGCGCTTGCCATCAGGTACGGCGACGATCTTGGCGACCGCCGTGTTGGCACGCTGGAGGGCAGCATCCACGGTCAGGCCCGGATGGGTGACGGTTTCGGCCTGGCGGAGTGGCGTGTCGAGCCTTAAGGTCATGGCGACCTGCTGCTGACCAAGGACGGGAACTGCCAGACCTGCCGCGGCGATGATCGCCCAAACGCTTGCTCGCACCATTGCAACCCTCCTGTTTTCGGGAACTTCCAGAGTGTACGGCAGTGCGGCGGCAGGTTCAGGCAGCCGGTTACGGCCCCGAACTCAGGCCAAAGAACATCACTGTTTCGGGACCGACATCGCACGTGATGAACTTTCATTCACCGGGTGGAGGTTGAGTCCTTCACCGGGTACAGGCACAATCTGCGGCATTGCACGCGAGCCCGCCCAACCATAATCCGCACGAAAAGACCGCGCCTGAATCCGGACCGCGCGGCCTGTGGTCGCGGCTCACGCATTCGGTCCACGGAAACGGTCATAAGTCTTCGCCGCTGTTGCTGACGGCCGCACCGAGTACGCCGCCCTCCTTGCGGACCCTCGCCACGATCGTGGGCGTGGTGGCGGTGATGGCGGTTGCGCGTGAGTTGCTGGTGCCGCTGGCGTTGTCGGGGTTCATTGCGCTGCTGCTCAACCCGATGGTGCTGCGTCTACAGAAGTGGGGGTCGGCGCGCCTACCTGCCATCATCGCGGTGTCGATGCTGGCGACAGCGCCGGTGGTGACGGTGCTGTGGGTCGTGGCGCGGCAGTTCATGCTTGTGCTGACCACGCTGCCCGAATACCGCGAGAACATCCGCACCAAGCTGGAGTCGCTGCGCGGCCCCGCGGGAAAGGGCTTCGATCGGCTTGCGCAGCTGTATACAGACCTTCAGACTTCGCACGATCTCGTGCCCGCAACGCCGCCCGTTCCAGTCACCGTGATCAAGCCGCCGCCGAGCGTGCTGGAGGCATACTCGCTCTATGCGGGGCCGCTGGTGCCCTCGATCACGTTGATCGGGATCACACTGGTGTTCGTGGTTTTCATGCTGGCACAGTGGGATGACCTGCGAGACCGGTTGATCCGGCTGATCTCCGCCGGCCGTCTGACGACGACAACAGGCGCACTCGATGAGCTTTCGGACCGCATCGGCAGCTTCCTTCGCATCCAGTTTCTGATCAACTGCGGTGTCGGCGTGGTGGTGGGAACGGCGCTGTACTTTCTAAAGGTGCCAAACGCGTTTTTGTGGGGCTTCCTGGCGGCCGTGCTGCGGTACATCCCATACTTGGGGGCGATCACCGCTGCGGCGCTGCCGCTGGTGCTGACGATCGCGACATCTGAGGGCTGGTCGCAGCCTGCGCAGGTGTTCATGTTCTTTGTCATCTTTGAGATCGTTATCAACAACTTTGTGGAGCCGTACCTCTACGGCACATCCACGGGCATCTCGGCCACCGCCTTGCTGGTGGCGGCGATTTTCTGGGGCTGGCTGTGGGGCATCCCGGGCCTGTTGCTGGCGACGCCGCTGACGGTGTGTCTGGTGGTGGCGGGGCGGCATGTGCCGCAGTTGTCGTTCCTCAACGTGATGCTGGGCGATCAGCCCGTGCTGGAGCCCCCGGCGAAGTTTTATCAGCGGCTGGTGGCGATGGACTCTGATCAGGCGGCGGATGTTGCCGCGGCGTACCTCAAGGATCACACCCTCACCCAGCTGTATGACAACGTGGCGCTAAGTGCCGTGCGCACCGCCGAGGGCGAGCGCGAGGATGGGACGCTGGACGATGCGCACTACAAGTTCATGCTTCAGGCCATCTCCGAAATCGCGGAGGACATGGCCCGCGATGTCGCAAAGCGCCGCCGCGCCGAAGCGGTGGCAGAGATAACCGATTCAGCCCCGCCGATGGACGGAGCAGCCGCGGCAGCCCGCCTGCGCGATCGGGTTGCCGCGGTGGACACACCGCCGCCACCGCTGCTCAAGGTGCTGTGCATCCCGGCCCGCGACGAGGCGGATGCGATTGCCGCAGAGATGTTCGAGATGCTCGCGCCGTCGATTCAGGCTCACGCCCGCGCACTGAGCGTGGAGGACCTGGGGACGGACCTGGCGGAAATCGTCGCGGAATATCGGCCTGACTTCATCCTGGTATCGGGCGTTCCTCCGCACGCGGCAACGCACGCGCGGTCTCGGGCGAAGATGGCCCGGCGCCGTGTCCCCGCGGCGCCCTTCCTCGCCGGCATCTGGGGGCTGGGGCCAGAGCGGTCGCTGCGGTCACGCCTCGAGGCGGCGGGCTTTGATGGTGTGAGTGGGTCGATGGAGGAACTGATGGGCTATCTCAAGGATGTCATGCCCAAGACAGCGACTGGGGTTACGCCTGCTCCGGGCGCGGCGGAGGGCGCGGGAAATCTCGCTGTGCCCGCGCCAAGCGCGGCTTCTTCTTGATCGGCACGGAGGAATCGTCGAGCGCGATGAGCTTGTTGAGCGTTGCAAGGTGGTCGGCATCTGCCGCGGCCTTGTCCGTTCGCCATCGGGCGATGCGTGGGAAACGCACGGCAACGCCCGAGCGGTGGCGTGTCGAAGGGTGGATTTCCTGGAAGGCGATCTCGAATACAAGTTCGGGCTTCACAAAACGCACCGGACCACGGCGGTCGAGCGTGTGACGGCGGATGTACGCATCGACCTTGATGATCTCCTCATCGGTGAGGCCTGAATAGGCCTTGGCGAAGGGGACCAGTTCTCCGCGGTCCCACACCGCGAAGGTGTAGTCGGTGAAGAGTCCGGCGCGGCGGCCCGAGCCCGGGTGCGCGTACACAAGCACGGCGTCGATGGTGTAGGGATCCACCTTCCACTTCCACCAGCCCGCATCGCCGGTGGCGGCGTTGCCGCGCTGGCGACCAACGTGATAGACCGAGCGGCGGTGCTTGAGCATGAGCCCTTCGGACTCGCGGGATTCCGCGGCAGCCGCGCGTGCCGCGGCAAGGTCGTCCCATGTCGCGTGGCTTACCAGCGGTGAGGCCCGGATGGGTGCGTCACCGTCTGATGCATTGTCGCCCTGGCTATTCGGGGCGGCGCGAAGCGTCTGTACGGTGCGCTCCAGAAGGGCCCGCCGCTCCTCGAACGCGGTGGAGCGCAGGTCGCGCCGTTCGTGCTCGATCTGGTCAAAGGCCATGAACACCACGATGGTCTGGTCGAAGAGGCTGGGCTGGAGGTTCTTGCGTCCCAATCGCGTCTGGAGGCGGTGGAAGGGCAGTGGCTTCTCGCCCGCGGGGGTGATATGCCAGGCCAGCACTTCACCGTCAACGACGGTGCCGTCTGGGAGCGAGTCGCCCATGCGGGCAATCTCCGGGAACTGCCCGCCGATGACGCCCTCGCCGCGGGACCAGAGGAAAGTCTTGCCGCCGCGTCGGATGAGCTGGGCGCGGATGCCGTCCCACTTCCATTCGGCGAGCCAGTCGTGCGCTTCGCCCAGCGTCCGCGGATCGACTTCGAGTTGGTGGGCGAGGCAGAAGGGGTAAGGGTGACCAAGGTCATCCTGCAGGGTGCGGGCGGACATCATGGCGCGGTACGCCGCTTCGGTTGGCTCAAACGGGCCGCTGAGGCGGTGTGCCACCGTGTCTGGTTCGAGACCGGCCGCTTCGGCGAGCGCACGCACCACCAGCCCGCGCGCCACACCGACGCGGAAAGTGCCGCTGATGAGCTTGTGGAAGACAAACAACTGATCTCGCGGCAGCAGGTCCCACGCGCGGCGCAGGAGCGCTGCCGCGTCCGCGGCCTGCGACTGGCCCATCGGCACGATGAGCTCTTCAAACACTCGGTGAAGGGGGATGTCGGGATCGTGCCCGGGCGCGGGGAGCAGGAGCGCAAGCGTCTCGGAGAGGTCGCCCACAGCGTCGTAGCACTCGCCCAGAAGCCAGCCGGGCACGCCCGACACATCGACCGCGGAAGCGCGGAGCACCTTGATGCTGATGGTGCGCAGGAGGCGTTTGCCCGAGAGGCACATCAGGCCCCACGCGGCATCGCGCGGGGGCGCTTCCGCGAAGTAGCGGCGCAGGGCCTCGACCTTTTCCGAGGTGCGGGTGGTCTGGTCGAGCTGCTGATAGAGCGCGGCGAAGCGTTTCATGCTTCGGCCCCGGGGAGTGATGGGGCCTCGCCGGACTCGGTGCTGGCCAGGTCCGGTGTTTCGCCTGACTCACCCTCGTAGCGCGACGCGACGACAAAGGAATCGAGGCCTTGCTCACGGAGCCAGCGGGACACCTGCTCGGCGAAGCCGTGGGTGACGCCGATGCGCTGCGCGCCGGTATCGTGGATGGTGGCGAGCAGGCCGGGCCAGTCGGTGTGATCGCTCATGACGAAGCCGCGGTCCACGCTGCGGCGGCGGCGGGCGCCGCGGACCATCATCCAGCCGCTCACGAAGGCCGTGCTGACGCCGTCGGGCCCGGCCAGGCGGCGGAGCCACGTGGTGTCTGATGTTGAGGGCGGCGCGACGATGAGGCCGGCGCCCTGGAGCGATTTGGCCCCATCTCCGGTGGCGCGGATGGTGCGGGGCAGGGGGACGCCGGCCCGCACATACTCCTCGCACATGCGCAGCACGGAGCCGTGCGCGCCGATGGGGCCGATGGAAGGATCAAGCCCCGCCATCACGCGCTGTGCTTTGCCAAGCGGCCAGGCGAAGACAAGGCTGGTGCGTCCTTCGTTGGCGTTGCGCTGCCACCACCGGTTGATGTCTGCCGCGACGTCCTCGTGCGCGGGCCACCGGTAGATGGGCAGACCGAACGTGCTCTCGGTGATGAAGGCGTGGCAGCGGACAAGCTCAAACCCGCGGCAGGTCTTGTCGTGCTCAACCTTGTAATCGCCACTGACGACCCATGTCTCGCCCGCGGGCCCGTGAACACTGCCCACCGTCCGCTCTACACGGACCTGCGAGGAGCCGAGGATGTGACCGGCCGGGTGCAGCGAAACGCGGACGCTGCCGTGCTCGATGCTTCGGCCATACTCCAGTCCGGTGATCGGCGCCGCCGTGCCGATGCGTGCGGCCAGGACGCCTGCGCCCTGCCGGCTGGTGAGGTACGCGCGGCTGCCGGCGCGGGCATGGTCTGAATGGGCATGGGTGATGACGGCGGAATCGACGGTCGTCCACGGGTCGATGTAAAAGCCGCCCTCTTCGCAGTACAAGCCTTGAGCAGTGGACTCGATGAGGGCCATGCCGGTTGCTACGGGCGGGGGTCGTCGAAGCTGCCGTAATAGTCGGTGATCTCCCAGTCCGCGGCAGCGGTGGGGCGGTCGCCGCGCTGCCAGCGCGGAGATTCGGGGGCGGTCGCGCGCGTCTGCGGGGCGTTGTGTTGTGAATCACCAAGCCGCGCCGGGGCGGGCTCGGGTGGCTGGCTGGTCTGCTCTTCCATGGTGATGTCGCCTTTCGATGGAGCGGAGTTTATCAGTTGTGCTTGCCTGGCTGGCGGTGAACTTTGCGAAAAAATCCTCGCGGGAGCCTGGTGGGGCGCCCGCGAGGAAAGAGAGAGCAGAGAGGTCAGAAGCCGAAAAGGGCGATCCGTGCCCAGCACTATTTGCCTTACTTCATGCTGTGCTTGAGGGCGCTGACCTTGTCGTGTGACGCCTTGACCTTGGTGTAGAGGCGGGTGAGCAGAACTTCCAGGTCGTTGGGGAGGTGGTTCTTGTTCAGTGCATCACGGAAAGCCGCGACCGCGTGGTCCTCGCCCCGCTCGGCCTCGTCGATGACTGCCTTTTCGCCGCTGGTGAGGGCGGCCTTGAGGTTGATCCAGCCGCGGTGAAGAGCGCCGGACATGTCGCCGGACTTCTCGATGTCCTTGCCCGCGCGGCGCTCGATCTCGCTGCGGAGTTCGGAGGCGATCCGATCCCGCTCTGTGCCAAGCTGGCGGAACATGGTTGCGTGCTGGGGGCCGACCTTCTCCGCGGCAGTCTTGAAACCTTCGACGCCGTCAACGGTGACCTGGAGCAGGTCCTTCAGCGTGGAAACGTGGTCGTCGCTGGAATCACCACTTCCGGCCATCCGATCCCAGGCGTCGCGGGCGGCGTGCTTGGCTTTTTCCCAGGTCAGCTTGGACTGGCCCTTGGAACCGTCCCACCGGTCGCGCAAGTCGGGCTCGACTTCCTCGAACCGGCGGCCGGTGTTGGTGATGTAGGCATCCCAGCCGTATTGATAGGCGGGTGCGTACTCGTCATAAGAAACGCCGGGCTCGACATAGGAGCGGTGCTGATAATTCGACCGCCAGTAGTCTGATTCGAGGGTGGAGCTTGCCGCCGGACGTTTGGCACCGCTCTGACCCGTGCTCTGCGTGCGCTGGGGATCGTTGCCGCTGAAGCCGCCGCTCTCAGTTCGGCCGAAACGACCCTCGCCGCCTTGATTCATGCCTTCCATGGGAATACCTCCGATAATAGTTTGGTTTGTGGCCTGCTTGGTCAGCTGCCAGTGAAGAGGAACAGTTCCTCGACACCACAACCATCACGGGCTGGGATGAGGGGGTGATGACCCTTAAATGAAGTGGGGTGAGGAGGGCGGCAGGAGCCTGTTCCTCAAGGCAAAAAAAGAAAGAAGGCCCAGGAATTCCTGGGCCTTCTAGGGGTTAGGTGAGTCGTATCCAAGTGCGAGCGGTCAGGCTGCTCGCGCCATGCCGATCAGCAGTTGCCGCCGGCGAGAACGCGGAAGAAGGCCTCGATGTCGGCGTCAGTGCCGGTGTCGCCGTCGCCATCAAAGTCCGCCCCACCGGGGAAGCAGGTGGCACAGCAGTTGCCACCCAGGCAGGCGAAGAAGGCCTCGATGTCGGCATCGGTGCCGGTGTCGCCGTCGCCGTCGAAGTCGGCGGTGCCGCAGGTAGAGCCGCCGCTGACCGTGAACGTGGCCCAGTACACATCGAAAGCGCCCGGCTTGGCGGCGGGGAACTGCAGAGTGCCCGCCGAGTCGGTGATGGCAAAGGCCATGTTAGCGACGGTTGTGGTCGTGGAGTTCACGAACACGCCGGGGAAGTCGACGACCCCGCCCAGACGGAAATCATCCGTGGTGGGGCTTGGGAGGTTGTTGGCGCTGTTGTAGTTGCTGAGGCCCAGGTAATAGGTGCCCGGGGCGAAGTTGCGGCGGAGCAGGCTCTGGAGCGTGGCCCCGGTGCCGCCATCGAACGTCGACTCGTCGTCGCTGCCAAAGTCAGGAATGGCGTTGAAGGCGCCGTCATAGATCCAGAAGTCGGTGTCCGTCGTGTGGCCCTGTCCGACGGTCGAGATCGTCAACTCGCCCGCCGCAAAGGTGCCCAGAGAAACGGGTGTGATGGGGTCGACGGTGAGGGTGGCCGAATAGGGGGCCGTGGTGGAAGTCGTGCCAGTGACGCGGTAATAGATGGAACCGCCGCTGCCGAAGCTGTGCCACTGGTTGAAGCGGGGTGGGGTCGTCGTTGTCGACGAGGTCTGGAAGGCGGCATCCGAAGCACCATCGATGCCAGTGGCGGACTGGTTCAGGCCGCGAATGGTCCCGGTGTGGCCGGCAGTGCCAGTGGTGGTGAGCGTGAGGCGGTTGCGGTAGATGCCGGGCGCTGCGGTCGCGGTGCGAACACGGAAAGTGTCCGCGCTCGTGATAGCGCCCACCGCCGTCAAGCTCGTGCCCGTGGTGGTGCCGCTGATGGACTGGCCGGCCGACATCGCCGAGATGTTGTTGGCGCGGGTCCTGGGCTCGTTGTCCTCAATCTCGGTGTAAACGCCGCCGACGGGCGTGAGCGTGGCGGGCGGGGGGACGACGGTGACAGTGACGTCACGCGTGCCCGAGCCGCTGCCATTGGTGCCCGTGGCCGTGAGGGTGTAGGCACCTGGGGCGGTGGCACCGGGAATGTTGATAGTGCGGGAAAAGATGGTGTCGCCCGCGGTGACGTCGCCGTTGGTGCCATCGTTAAACAGCGTCGCGGTGGCGCTGCCGCCAAAGGCGCTGAGGTCGATGGTAACCGTGCTGGGCAGGTTGCATGGGGCCGACGTGACAGTGACGAGCGTAGAGCCGCCCTGGGCAACCGAAGAGGGTGAAGCCGCACCCGCGGTAAAAGTGGGCGCGCCGGCAGAGGCCGCACCCAGGGTGATCTCGAGCGTCATGTTGCCGTTCTGGTTGCCCGGGGTGACACCGAAGTTGGTGGCGAACACGGTGTTGTAGGGTGACACCGCGAGGTAGTAGTCGCCGCCGACGAGCGCGCCGTCTCGGCCGTTGAAATCGACACCGACCGTCTGTGTGCCTGCTCCGGGGTTGGCACGCGTGGGGCAGGCCGCTCCGTAGGAGAGCGCGCTGGCAAGGCCGGGACCGTCATCGTCGTCAGTGCTGGTGGCAGCTGCACCGGAGGCGAAGGCACCCGTCGCGTCGTAGAGGCCGATCTCGGTGTCGATGATGGTGCCGCCACCCGGCTCAGCAGTGCGGATATCCAGGTAGAGCGCGCCAGGGGCAGCGCTGGCGGGAACGGCGGGGATGGTGATCTTGTACCAGAACACCGCGCCGCCGGAGAAAGTCACCGGACGGCTGATGGTGGTGCCTGTCGGAAGTGCTCCGAGGTCTTCTGTCAAGGCGGGCTGGGCATACACGGTGCCGGCGAGGCCAGCACACAAGGCGATGGCGGCAATTCGGTTGGGTGCGGACATAGTGACAGGCTCCTATTGAAGGGAAGGCGTGTTGACTGTGACGATTAAACGAAGTGTTCTGACGAATAACATGCCCTACGACATCCGACAAGGCAACAAGAATAAATGCGGTTTCGACAAATCATGCAAAACTGTTAAAAACCAGGGGTTTCCGGGGTGGTCGCCCGTCACTTGGTAGGTTATATGACCTTACCGCCTGAGCCACGGACACTCGATTCTCGACTCAACTCGCACCCCTGCCCGAATTCGCGGCAGACCTCGTTTTCCATGCAGCACTGCCCGCCTGGCCGGCGTGCCTTGCAGCAGTTGCGACCGTGGGCGATCAGCAGGTGAGACATCTGGCACCAGGAGTCCTGGGGGAACAGGGCCATCAGGTGCTGTTCGATT
>JBBSOF010000038.1:0-32663 GCA_038260025.1 Phycisphaerales bacterium | reverse complement strand
CGCCGCGGCGTACAACCTCGTGCGGATGAGGAACCTTCGGGCCGCGTGACAAACCGCCGAGGAGAACCAACCATCACGCAGCAAGCGAGCCCAGCCGACAGACACGCCTCGCGGCCACGCCGCACTTTGTCAACACCCTGTTAGACAACAAAGCCTCACGCGAGGGTGCGTGGGGCTTTGTATGTTGTGAAAGGAAAGTGTTGTAACGGGCTCAGCGGCGGCGGCGGCCTGCCATCGCCAGGGCACCCAGGCCCAGCGCCGCGGCAGCGCCGGGAGCGGGGATGTTGGTGCGGAAGCCGAAGTCATCCACGGCATAGAACTTGGAGTTGTTCGTGCCGGGCGTGGTGCGGAAGGTCAGGTGCGACAGGTCGGCCATCGTGGCCGCCATGGGCACGCCCGTCATGAGGGGGAACAGCGTCGAGGTTGAGAACTGGAAGTAGCTCGCGCTGACGGTGTCGTTGGCGATGTCGAACTGGATGTCCCAGCGGTCAAACAGGCTCGAGCCCGCGTCGATCGACGACACGAAAAGCGATGAGCCGTTCCAGTAGGTGACCTTGTCGCCCGCGGAGGTCTTGGTCATGCCCAGGTTGAAGCCGATGGCGCCGGTGGAATCCTCAAAGGCGACTTCGTTGCCGAAGTAGCCGACGCCAACGGCGTTGGTGTCCAGGAAGCCGCGGACCCAGAAGGACAGGTTGACGATGGCCCCGCCCGTCGCGCCGGGGGCGACGCCGCCGAGGTCCTGCATATCGACGTCGTAGCGGTACTTGAGGGCGGGGCCGGTGAGGCCCTCATGCCCGGTGGTCAGCACCAGGCCCTGGTCGCTGCCCGTGCCCATGGTGCCGCCGCTGTTGACGTAGGTGCGGTCAAAGCCCTGGTGGCCGGTGGCGTAGGAGACCGCGCCGCCGGAGAAGAACCCGCCGTTGATGTTGTGCCACAGGCCCGTGCTGGGCGTGATGGGCGTGGGCGACACGGCGACGTAGCCGCTGCTGGGGCCGTACTGCCCCGCGTTGTAGTCCTGCACCATGTTGAGGAACGGCTGGTACCCGTGGACGGCCTCAAAGCCCCCCAGGGTGGCGTGGGCCACGCCCGCGGCGAGCATGGGGACCGCCGCGGCCAATAGATAACGCGTTGCACAGTGATTCATCATTGTCTCCTCTCGAAAAAGGGAACCCACGACCCGGCAACGGGCAGCCGCGAAGTTTGGAAACGAGCGGCCCGATCCCGGAAACACAAACTTAATGATCAGCCTAACGAAAACCCCGGGAGGAGCAAGGGCTTCGGCCGGGGAATTTCCGGGCACGGCGGGGTCCGTAAACTCAGGCTATGACGGCGGGTCCGCCTCAGGGCTCGAAAGGGCCTCTTGGAGGCCCCAGCGACGGCCGCCGCGGGTGCTGCTTGCTGCCGATGGTCCACCACAGGATTGGCCCCAGAATCGGGATGCACTACGAGACCAGGGCCCACAGCAGCTTGTCGCTGCCGATCATCGTCTCGCGTCCCAGAACCTGAATCAGGGCGATGATGGCCATCACCACCTGGGCAAGCCCGGTGGAGATTCCGCAACACCAGACGCCGCCGAAGATGGCGAGAAATCCTGCGCCCACCGCGGCATCGGGGTTCGGGCGTGCCTGGGCGAGCAGCGTTTCAAGAAACGGTTGCGCGAAAATCAGCGTGGGAGCGATTGCACCGGTGAGCATCGCCCCAGCATACCTACAGCCGCCACACGTCGGGAACCTCGCCGCTCTGCGCCCGCACCACCGAGCGGATGCCGCCGCGGCCCTTCCAGTCGGTCTTGACCACCATCCATGCCGGGTTCATCAGCGCGGCAAGGTCATCGCGGATGCGGTTGGTGACCCCCTCGTAGAAAATCCCTTCCATGCGGAAGCTCTGGAGGTACAGCTTCAGGCTCTTCAGCTCGACGCACGTCCCCCCGGCCTTCGCGCCGCGAGGCTGAAAGCGCACCGTCACCGTGCCAAAGTCAGGGTGCCCCGTCATCGGGCACTGCGAGGTGAACTCCTCGGCGATGTGCTCGATCACAAACGGGGAATCACTCGGGGAAGGGAACGCCTCAAGAAGCTTTGGATCGGGCATAACAACACATCGTGCAAATCACTCGACCACTCGACCACTCCGCCACTCCGCCACTTCCTTAGTTCGGCACCACCCGCACCGTGCTGATCCGCTCCACCAGCAGCTCATACATCAGCTTCACATCGTCGTTGGCCATGCGCACGCAGCCCATGGACTTGCTCTGCCCGATGGAAGAGGGGTCGATCGTGCCGTGCAGGCCGAAACCGGTATGGACCTTGGAGTCGCCCAGCCCTTCCCAGCCCATCCAGTACTCGCCGATGGGGTTCATCGGGTCGCTGGCCTTGAAGTACTCGCCGGTCTTGGGGTTCTTCCAGTCGGGGTTTTCCATCTTGTTCTTGATGACGAAGTTGCCCAGCGGCGTGCCGCTGTCGGCGCCCAGCCCGACGTCAAAGGAACGAACAAAGACCCATGAGCCCTGGTCGTCGGGGCTGCCGCTGAAGAGGTCGAGGCGGTGGTCGCTCTTGTGTACCACAGCGTTGAAGGGGCCCCGGACAAGCTTGAGTTTCTGCCCCAGGCGGATGTTGTTGGGGTCGGACATGCGATTGACCCGCGCGATCAGCCGCCAGTCGGTGGCGAGATCGCGCTTGCGGCGGATCTTCTCGAGGCTGTCGCCCGACACCACCGTGTACGTCTCCACCAGCGTGTCGCCCGGCAGCACCTTGGGAGAGAAGACCAGGTCCTCGTTGATCGTGCCGAGCTTGCTCCGCAGCATCGCCTGATCGGAACTGCCCGTCTCGGGGCTCATCAGGGCGCGGCTGTACGACTCGCGCGCTGCAACCAGATTGTTCTGCGCGTACGCGCGGTCGCCCGCGTCGATCAGCCCGCGGCTGCTCACCGTCGAACTCGTTTGGGTCAGAGTGGGCACCGTGGCGGGAGCATCGCTGGACGAGGGCGCTGCCGCGCCGCCGAAGGGTGCGGTGTTGGTCGTCGTCAGCGGCTGCGGGCCGGGGCCGGTCTGCTGCCCGCCGGTGACGTCCACGGGCCGCGGGCGCGTGCTGTCGGTCGTCGTGCGGCCCTGGTTCAGCACCATTGGCGCGGGGTTGTTGTCCTTCGCGGCCATGCTTGCGGGCTGCTCGGGGGCGATGCTCCGCGGGGAGGGCACGGTCGACGCGGGCGTCACGGCCCCTGCGTTGGCGGGCTTGGGGGTTGCCGCGTCGGCTGGCAGGAACTTGTACAGGCCATAGACACCGCCCGCGATGGCGAGCAGCACCACGGCCCCGATGATCATTCTGGCGGGCGTGCGGCCCCCGCCGCTGGCGCGCGTCATGATCGGCCGGCTCATTTCGTGGGATCGTTCCGTCTGCGAGGGAAGCGCCATCGTGCAACTACCTTTACCTAGAGGGGGCCTGCGGCTCCGCCGCCTGCCCGGTGAAACATTTCGCACGCCACTCCACCATTTCGCAAGCGGCGACCAAAAGAACCAGATCGACACAATCCGGCCTGAGAGGTGAGACGCGGCGCAGGCTGCCGAGGAATCACACCTGGGCCCAGCGAGGAGCCGTTCGCACCACCGTCCCTGTGGGGGTGATGAGGGCGTCGAGCCCCACATCCCACACGTCGCGGGGCACCGCATCCACAACCTGCTCGTCCAGCCCCACGCCCACCTTCCATGCATTCAGATGCGGGCGGGCCAGGAACCGGTCATAGAAGCCTCCGCCCCGGCCAATCCGGCCGCCGCCGACGTCAAAGCCCAGTCCGGGTACCACCACCGCATCGATCTCTGCCAAGTCTACGCCGGGCGCAGTTTCTGCGGGTTCGTGGATGCCGTGGCGGCCTTCTGTCAGGTTTTCCCCCCATGCGGTGACCAGCGCGGGGGTGATGGACTGATCCACCCACCCGGCCCGGGGAAGGCACACCCGCACCCCGCAGCCATGCGCAACCTCTGCAACCGCAGAGACATCCACCTCCCGAGCGGTGGCGTGGTACAGCATGATGGTGCGGGGCCCGCTGCCATGGATGGCAGGGCGGCCGGCATCTTCACCCAGCCCCAGGGCGGCGATCAGCCGGTCGCACACGCTCCGGCTTGCGGCTTCCCACCCTTGCGGCGTGATTCCCGCGAGCCTGGCGCGGAGGCTGCGGCGCAGTTCCGCCTTTGGGCCGCCCATCGCCGCGCTCACGCCTCCATGGCCTGCACAACGACGTCGAGGTCCATGGCGCTGCCGGGGGCGCGGGACTGCGACCAGCGGACCAGGCCATCCTGTCCGACAATCACCGTGCCGCGGCTGGCGATGTTCATTTCCTTCCAGTACAGGCCGTACGCCTTGCACACCTCGCGGTGCATGTCCGACAGCAGCGGCTGCTGCAGGCCCAGCGACTCGGCCCACGCGTTCAGCGCCGCAGGGCTGTCGCAGGAGATCCCCACGACCTGTGTGCCCTTGCCCTGCCAGGATTCCAGCTCATCGTTGATGCACGTCATCTCCGCCCCGCACACGCTGGTGAAGGCCATGGGGAAGAAGCACAGCACGGCTTCACCCTTCGCAAGCGCACCCGAGAGCGACCACTCCTGGCCGGACTGATCCTTCAGGGTGAAGTCGGGTGCGGGCTGACCGGCGCCGATGAGCACGCCACGTGGCTTGAGGTAGGCGTCGAGGGGCATGGTGAACGTCCTTTCGCAGTGACGCGGCCCGCCGCAACGAGGGATTTCCACGCCCATGGCGTCAACCCCCTTCCAGCAGGATGCTCCGCGACGTATCCTATCGCAGCGCCGCCCGGCGGCGCGGCCGGTCGGAGACCGGCCCCGTTCGTTCCCCGCCGCCCGACATGAGGATGGAATCTTCCATGGCGACCCACGCAGCCAATAACCCAGTGCCCACGGGGCCGAGCACCGACGCCATGTCCAGCCTGCCCGGCCTGCCCGGCCTGCCTGGTCACGCGTCCGCCCCGCCCGCACCACACACCATGGCCCCCGAAGCCCTTGAGAGCCGCTACCAACTGGTCAACGAGCGCATCGCCCGCGCGGCCGCGCGCTCGGGCCGCAAGGCCAGCGACATCATCACCGTGGCCGTGACGAAGACCGCCGACCCCGAGCAGATCCGCGCCTTGCTGCAACTGGGCCACCGCGACTTCGGCGAGAACCGCGTGCAGCAACTCATCCACCACGCCTCCATCGTTGAGGAGCATCTCAACCGCCAGCGTCTGCTGCCCAGCGGGCGCAAGGTCGGCGCCGACAGCGCGGGCGACACGCTCTTTGCCCAGGGCGGCCGCCGCATCGAGCTCAAGCCCGTGGCCACGCAGCCCGGCGGCAAGGAGGGCGTCCGCTGGCACATGATCGGCCACCTGCAGCGCAACAAGGCCCGCAAGGTCGTCGAGTTCACGCGCCTCATCCACAGCGTCGATTCGCTGCGCATCGCCGAAGAACTCCAGACCATCGCCCTCAAGAAAGACCACGTCATCGAGGTGCTGATCCAGGTCAACTGCTCGGGCGAAGGGCACAAGTACGGCTGCCCATTGCCCGCCGCCATGCCCCTCGCAGAGCAGATCGAGGGCATGATCAACGTGCGCGTGCGCGGCCTGATGACCATCGCCCCCTACAGCACCGACCCCGAAGATTCGCGCCGCACCTTCGTGCGGTGCCGCGAGCTCTTCGAGGAGATGGCCCGCGTGGGCTTCGGGCAGGAGCACCCCTTCAACATCCTGAGCATGGGCATGAGCGGCGACTACGAGGTCGCCATCAGCGAGGGCGCGAACATCGTGCGCATCGGCTCGGCGATCTTCGGCGAGAGCAAGGGCGGGCCGGAGGTCGCGGAACTCGACGAGCCGGAGGAAGAGCGGAGCCAGGAGTCCTGAGTCCTGAGTCCTGAGTCCTGAGTCCTGAGTCCTGAGTCCTGAGTCCTGAGTCCTCACTCCTGTGTGGCCGCCGATGGGCCGTGGGCCCGGACTGGCGGGCCGTTGAGTGCCATCGGCAGCCCGTTGATGGCCATCCACGGGCCGCGGAGTGCCATCGACGGCCCGTGGACTGCCATTGGCCGCCCGTTGAGGGCCATCGACGGGGCCGTTGGGTGCCATCGGCCGCCCGTTGATGGCCATCGACTGGCCGTGGAGTGCCATAGACGGCCCGTGGAGTGCCATTGATCGCCTGTCGAAGGGCGCAAAAACTGCGACAACCCTGCCTGCCCGAAATCGCCGCCCGTCAGCCAATGCCACGCCTCCGCGAACCCGTCCGATCCGCCCACGGCTAACATCACGCAGTGCCCAACGAGACGACAAGACACTCCGCAATCGCCGGTGATGGTGCGCGCCCCGCACCCCTTCCGCCGCCCGCGCGCACGCTGTCGCAGGATGTGGAGGCGGTGGGGCGGATCGACGCCGTCCGCAAGATCCTCGATGTGGTTTGCCGCACTACGGGCATGGGGTTCTCCGCTGTGGCCCGCGTCACCGAGTCCCACTGGGTCGCGTGCGCGGTACACGATGAGATCGCCTTCGGCCTCCAGCCCGGCGGCGAGCTGGACATCAAGACCACCATCTGCAACGAGATCCGCCAGAGCGGCAAGCTCGTGGTGATCGACGATGTGGGCGCGGACCCCGCGTTCTGCAACCACGATGTTCCGCGGCGCTACGGCTTCCGCAGCTACATCTCCGTGCCCATCATCCTGCCCGGCGGCGTGTTCTTCGGCACGCTGTGCGCGATCGACCCCAACCCTGCCCGCCTCAACAGGCCGGAGGTCGTGGGGATGTTCACGCTCTTCGCCGAGCTGATCGCGCAGCACCTGGTCTGTCATGATCAGGTTGACTCGACCGCGGCAGCGCTGGCGGCCGAGCGCGACAGCGGCGCGGTGCGCGAGCAGTTCATCGCCGTGCTGGGCCACGACCTGCGCAGCCCCGTCGCGGCCATCCGCGCGGGGGCGCAGGCGATCCTCCGCGAGGCGCGGCCGGGGCGTTCCGCCGATGCCGCCGCCATGATCGTGCGCAGCGCCGAGCGCATGGGCGGCCTGATCTCGAACATCCTGGACTTTGCCCGCGGGCGGCTGGGCGGGGGCCTCACGCTCGCACTGCTTGATGACGCGGGCCTGAGCGCCGCGCTGGGCCAGGTCATTGACGAGGCCCACCACGCCGCGCCCGCCCGCGTCATTCACCGGGAGATCGATATCGATCGCGCCGTGCGGTGCGACGCCATGCGGCTCTCGCAGCTCCTCTCCAACCTGCTCGCCAACGCCATCACGCACGGAGATCCGGAAAGCCCGACGCTCGTCCGCGCGATCTGCCGCGGGGAGCAGTTCGAACTGTCGGTCACCAACCGCGGCGGGACCATCCCCCCTGCCGTGATGGAGCACCTCTTCAAGCCCTTCACCCGCGGCAGCGTCAGGCCCGGGCAGGAGGGCCTGGGCCTGGGCCTCTACATCGCCGCCCAGATCGCCAAGGCCCACAACGGCACGCTCAGCGTCCGCTCGGCGGATGAGGAGACATGCTTCACGCTGGTGATGCCGGTGGGGTGTGTGGATGCACGGGCCGAGGTTGATGCCCAGCGTGTCTGAGGCGCAGGCACGACCGCAACCGTACCCGTGCAGTGCCGGTAAGAGTCAACAGCCAGCGCGCCGACAGGCGTGCGCCGGAGATTGCTCATGCATCACCCTGCACCTGTGTGCCCGCGGCGTATGTGTTCGGCCGTGCGCCTGGCGTTGTTCATTGCGGCCTTGATGACAACCGATGCCCGGGCAGCCTCGCCGGCGGACACACCGTTGGATGAGTGGGCCGCGCGGTTCACAACCATCCCCGGACAACGCATCCGCGTCTTTGAGCAGGCGGAGAAGCCTCCGGGCACGGCGGTGCTGCCCGGCGGCAGCAGCGACTTCATCTTTATGTGGCCCGAGGGTGTACGTTGCACAACGTACCTCCCTGGCGCGGTGTTGCCCGCCTTCGAAGGGGCAGCCGCGCCGGAGATTCCCGACCCCTACGGCCCCGCCGTCGATTATGTGAGCGTCATCGGGCCCGGCATCGCGATCAGGCGGTCGGATCGAAACGGAATGTTTGAGCGTACGACGGGCGCTGAAGCCGGCAACTGGTTCATCCAGCATGGTTTCGATATGGGCATGCGCTCGGAGTGGGTTGTTGCCCGCGTTGCCGCGGCAGGGGGCCTGGGCACGCTGGAAGAGAAATGGCGTTCGGATGGGTGGCGCAGGAGTCAAGCACGACCACGTTCACATCGAAGCAGGACCCAACACCACTGGTCACCATGCGCCGAACGATGCAGTTTGTGGCGCCGGTGCATATAGCCCCGGCAGGCTACCTCACGCTGGAGCCCAAGCCGGACCTCAACGTCTGCGTGCCCGGCACGCATCCGCACGCGGCCAGCCGCCCGGTCCGCCATTTCAGCCCCCTCACGCTTGCGCCCTTGGGCCGTGTGTGGATGCGCTTCAGTGCAATCCTTGCGGCGGTCGTCGCGTTACTCGTGGTGCTGCTGTATGTGGGGCGCAGGGTCCGCGCTCCGCAGAGGTTTGCGGCATCGCAATAAATGATTCGTACAGTTGGGCTGAAGACCGTGCGGGAAGGCTACGTTAGGCCATCGCCGTGCGTGCCATGCGGCCGCTGGCGGTGCGGGTGGTGCGCATGTACTGCTGAAGGTACGTCCCGGGGCACTCGGTGGGCTTGAGTTCCTGGTGTGTGTACACGCTGCGGATTGGGACGCGGTAACGCCGCATCTGGCTGGCCACGAAGTTGTCGAGGCTGCCGAGCGCGGCAGCGGTGGGGCGGTGCTGGCTGAAGTTGCCCATCAGCATGATGCCCAGGTTGTGCGGGTTGGTATCCGACACGTGCGCACCCTCGATGGCGACGGGGCGGCCCTCCCAGATGCGGCCGGCGGGATCGATGATGTAGTGGTAGCCGATGTCGATCCAGTGAGAGCCGTTCGCGCCGTCGGTGCGGGCCGTGTGCGTCCGGCGGATGCCCTCCAACTGACGGGCCACACTGTCTTTGGAGAGCAGATTGGTCGAGTTGAGCGCGCTGTGGTGGATGGTGATGCGCTGCACGCCGTTCATCGGCTTCTTGTAGCGCAGGTCGGGCTTGGCGCTGGTCCACTGGGTGCGTGCGATGACACCCTCGGGCAGGCCGCCGCCGCTGCCCGGGGGAAGCGGGGTCGGGCCTGGAATCGGGCTGGGAGGGCGGGCGTCGGGCCAAACATCGGGGGGCAGACTGGCGACACCACGCGGGGAGGCCTGGCACCCCACAAGCAAGGCCGCGCCGCCCAGAAGCAGCGTGCCTTCCAGCACGCGGCGGCGGGAAATCGCCCCATCAGGCCCCCGGCTCAGCGCCGCGGCAGCGCCGGTCGCCGGAGAGTGGCCGTAAGAAACAGGAAGGCGGGGCTGCTGGGGGTGTTGGAGGTGTTGGGGGTGTTGTTCCACGGGCAACTCATCGGCAGGGGGGCCAAGGCAGGGCGTACAAAAAACTTCCGGACCGGGAAAGCACTTCACACAGGCACCACGCACATCAGGCGGTGTGGGCTTCGGCGGCGGTTGAGGCCGAGTGTTCGTGCGGTGCATGGTCGGTGCCATCGAACGGGTCGAAATGGGGCAACTCGGCAAGATCGCGGCCGCGCTCATCGAGAATGGGCCCGGCGTGATCATCGCGCAGGTGCATTACCGAACTGACATGCCCGCAGCCAGGGCAGATGACGCCGTGCTCGCCGTGGGGCAGGCCGCTGGTGCTCGCCCCGCAGCCCAGGCACACATGTTCCCGCAGACGCGCTGTGATGGTGTTCACCGCCAGCACCAGCGCTGCAACCCCTCCCGCCACGATGGGAACCGCGGGCAGCGCCGTCCAGGACAGCGCTGCAAGGGTGGCAAGGGCCACGCCCAGCGCCAGCCAGAGGACTTGCCGCCGCAATGTGTGCAGGAAGGTCACGGGGGCACTCCACAGGACAGGATGACCGCAGGCCAATCCGATCCGTCGTCGGAGCGTAGACGGATCGGGGCGGCCCCGCAATCGCTGCGGCGCTTAAACCGCGTGAAACATTCGACCGAATCTCGGGGAAGCCATTACAGACGCCGGTAGAGGTCGATGATGAAGCGGACCCGCTCGGGGTTGGGCACGTCTTCCATCGAGATTTCGTCTTCGTTTTCGGCGGAACTGGACATGGCGAGCAGGCCCACCCGCATCATCCGCTGCCCGAAGGTCTGGCGGATTTGAATATTCTTGATGTCGGTGTGCAGCACGTCGCTCGTCGCCTTGCTGAAGAGGCCCTTGGCCTCGATCGTGCGTTTGGTGGTGATCTTCAGGCCTGTGCTCAGATTGTGGATCTTCCATGCCACAAAGCCAATGAGCCCCAGCAGGGCCGCGGCCGCCGACCCCGTAGCCGCCATCCGGTTGGCATTGACCGACCACTGGAAGTATCCGGCGGCAACCAGCCCGCCCACCAGCAGCGCAAACAGGGCCAGAAACCGCATCGGGTGCGCCCCGAGCATCGCGGGGCGCACCATCATCACATCAACCTCGGGCCCGTGCGCCGGCGGGTAACCCGCGGCAACGGCCCTGTCCGGCCCCACGGGGGTTGCACGGGCGACCTCCCCGGCGTTACTGGTTCCGGTCCTGATGACATTGACGTCGCCGCAGTAGGGGCATTCGACCTTCTGGCCGTCAGAAGGCCGGTCGATCTCGAAGATTTTTTCGCAGCGTTCGCAGGCGATCTGCACGGCAAGGCTCCTGGCGCGGGCAATGGGCCCCACAAGATATACTCGCCCCCACATGCGGATTGTGATCGTGAACTGGGCGCGGGCGGCCGAGGGCGCCGCCAACGGCGGCGGCGCCAACGTCTATGCCCAGCAACTGGCTCTGGAACTGGTCGGGCTGGGGCACGAGGTGCTCTGGCTTTCCGGCGGGCTGACCTACCTCCCCGAACCGGCAACAGGGCAGGTCGGTCCTTGCAAGATCCGACGTATGAAGGACTTCCACAACATTCGAACGTTCGAGGTCTTCAACTCACCGGTGCTTGCGCCCGGTCCCTGCCAGGGACGGGAGCCGCTGGGAGAGATCTCATCGCCGGTGCTGGAGGCGGAGGTGACGCGTTTCTTTCAGACCGTGAAGCCCGAGGTGGTGCATTTCCACAATATCGAGGGCTTTTCGTGCGCTTGCGTTGATGCCGCCCGCGCGGGCACTGGGGCGTGGCGGGGTGCGCGGGTCTTCTTTTCGCTGCACAACTACCACACGATCTGCCCGCAGGTGTACCTCATGAAGGGCGGACGGCTTCCCTGCCACGATTTTTCCGGCGGCAAAGACTGTGAAGCGTGCATGTCGCCGTTCCGCGAAACGCACGCGGAGAAGGCCCACCGGGCGTCATACCACATGCCGCATGTCGAGCCTGCGCAGCCGGTGCCACTGCTGAAAGAGCGGCTGGCGCAGGTGTTCACGCCGCCGCCGCCAAAGCCACTGCCGCAGATTGACTGGCCGGGGCTGCCGGTTGAGGCGGACATTGCACCACAGGTCGCTGCGGAGGTCGCAGCGACCACCCCGGGGGGGACTGACGCGTGCGCGGGCGACGCGGTGCTGGACCCATCGAGCCCCGAGTGGCAGCCGCTGGCAAACGACCCGCACCCAGACCCCAGCATGCAGGGCCCCCTCAACGCGTACGGCGAGCGGCGGCTCGCGATGGTGAACATGCTGAGCCGTTGCGACAAGGTGATCGGGGTGTCACGATTTGTCACGGCAAAGTTTGCCGCGCTGGGGGTGAACCCGCGCGTGCTCATGACGCTGCCCATCGGCTCACGCATGACAGAACTGGCGAGAAATGCCTGTCAGGGCGATCATGCCGCGCCATCGCTCTCGTCGCGGCCGATCCGCGCGGTGTTCCTGGGTTACAACAACTATTACAAGGGGCTGCACATGCTGTGCGATGCCCTGGAGCTGATGGAGCCTGAACCGCTGTCGCGCCTGCACCTGTGCGTATATGCCAAAGCCGTCGAGGAATCCGAATCACGATTGAACCAGCTTGAGCCGCGCCTCGCGGGCTTGTCGATCCGTTCGGGGTACCGGTACGAGGACATCCCGCTGCTGCTTCAGCACAAAGATGTCGGCCTCGTGCCGAGCGTGTGGTGGGACAACGGGCCGCAGACGGTGATGGAGTTCTTCGCGTGCGGGCTGCCGGTGATCGCCGCGGAGTTGGGAGGCATCCCCGACATGGTGCGTCATGGGCACAACGGCCTGCTGCACCGCGGCAACGATCGCCTGGCCCTTGCTGCCGTGCTCACCGGCGTCGCCCGCGATCCCGGGCAGCTAAAGGCTCTGCGGCGCAACGTGCGACCGCCCGCCACGATGGCGGAGCACGCGTTGGAAATGGAAACCCTCTACCGCGGCGGCCGGGCGTGAGCCTTCGCATCGCCATGCTCGGCTGGGCGTGCCTGTCGTTGCAGGAGCGCGAGGGCACGGGATACAACCTGCATGCGTCGGAACTCGCCTCGGCGTTGGCCGCACGCGGGCACGCCGTGACCTACCTGCGTTCGGGTATTGACTACTCGCTCAGGCCCGGCATGCAGGTGCGCCCGCGCGAGCGGTGGCGGGGCGTCGACTGCCACGACCTCGTGAACAGCCCGAACCTCGCGATCGGGATGTTCAACTTCCGCAATGTCGCGGCGCAAGTAAGCAGCCCCGAGCAGTCCGCATTTATTGTCGAGTGGCTCCGCGGACAGCGGGCGCAGGTCGTGCATGTGCACTCGCTGGAGGGCTTCGGCTTCGACCTCATCGGGGCCATCCGTGCGGCAGGCCTGCCCGTGGTGGTCACGCCGCACAACTACTTCGCGCTATGCCCGCAGGTCGACCTGCTGTACCGCGAGGTCGCGGTGTGCGATGACTATGAGGGGGGTGAACGGTGCCTGCATTGCCTCTCCACGCCCGACCCGGCGCGGGAGATATGGTCCCGTCGCTGGTCACAATCGACGCCGGGGCTTGTGCGAGATGGCATCGGACGCGCCCTGCACCGCGGCGTTGTCGGGATCGCCAATCGTTCCGAATCGCTGGCGATGGGCGATGACCTGCAAGACGCGTCGGTTGACATCGTGATGCCCGAACCGGCGGCCTGCCACACCGCCAACCCTGCGCGGCTCAATCAGCGGGTGCTTGAGGGCGATCGGCACCTGCGCGTGCTCAACAACTACGGCCACCGCCGCGCCGCGGGTTCCGCGGCGCTCAGCGCAGCCTGTGCCGTGCTGTGCCCCTCCAAGTTCCTGCTTGGGGTTCATGCCGCGATGGGAGTGGCTAGGGGCGTGCTGCGGCATGTACCGCTCGGCCAGCCCCACTTTGACGCGATTGCCGAAGCTTCGCGCCAGTCGGCGTTCGACAGCCGCGTGCCCTGGACGGCGACGGATTCCAGCCGCCCGCTTCGGTTCGGCTTCTTCGGCAGCACGCGGTACAACAAAGGCCTCGGCGTGCTCACCTCGGCCATCCTGGCATTGGACCCGCCCACGCGTGCACGATGCCACTTCCACATCCGCGCATCGGGAGATGTCTCAGCGCACCGTGCCGCCTTGAGTGCGGTCCCGCAGGCTTCCTTTTGCGGCGGCTACACCCCGTGGGACCTGCCCTCCGCCCTGGGAGACTTTGACGTCGGCATCGTCCCGACGACAGGTCTGGAGAACTCGCCGTTCGTGGTTCTCGAGCATCTTCACGGGGGCAAATTCACAGTTGCCTCAGAACTCGGCGGCCCGACGGACTTCATCAAGCCCGGAATCAACGGGCTGTTCGCGCCCGCGGGCGATCCGGCGGCACTGGCGGAAGTCATCCGTGGGCTTGTGCGGGGCGATGTGTCGATCCCGTCACCCCGCGACGTGCGCGAGGCCTCGGCCCTGCGCTGCTTCGGCAACTACGTCGATGAGGTGGTCGGGATTCTGGGCGAGGCCTGCGGCTAGTCCTTCTTCATACACCGCGCGCAGCGACCGAACAATACAAGCTCGTGATTCTCGAGCTTGAAGCCCCGGGGGGTCAACGCTGCGAGGTCGCCGGGGCAGCCTTCGACCTCGTACACCTTGCCGCAGGTGTTGCAGTAAAAGTGATGGTGGTGCTCCTTGCCGGCCAGCTCATACCGGGGGCTCTCCCCGGGAATCTCCACCGCCTGCACGATGCCCGTTTCCACCAGCAGCTTCAGGGCGCGGTACACCGTTGCGAGACCGATGCCGCTGACGCGCGATTGCGCCTTCTCCAGCACCTCGCGCGGCGATAGCGGCACCCCGGCGTCATCGATGGCATCGCGGATGGCTTGGCGCTGGCGGGTCTGTCGTTCAGGGGTTCCCATCACCGCATCACCCCGTGAATGGAATATTGCTGAAGAGGCACTCTGACAGCACGCGGTAGGTGTCGGTGATCGTCCGCCGATCCGGGCTGCTGCCAACGGCTGCCGTCAGCCTCCGCGCAAGGCACCCCCGGCTCATCAGCACATCCACGCAGGGTCTGTAATGCGTGTAGGTACTCTCGCGGGCCAGAGTCTGCCCGATCAGGTGCTCCCACACGTCTCGCGCCGTCGCCGGAGAATCCTGCATTCCCAGCGCGCGAACGTAGGCCGTGTCTTTGATCACGGCCCCATCCGCCCCGCGTATGACATCGAGCAGCACGGCGTGCAGCGGCGCGACATCCCACCGCCGGATCTCCGCCAGGTCGCCCAGACGACCCTCCACCATGGCCTTCAGCACGGAGGAGATGATGGCACAGATCGCCACATCCATCGCCGGGCACTCCTGCACATCCAGCACGCGAACCTCGATGGTGTTCCGCATGAACCGTGCGATTGCGCCGCGGCTGTTGGCCCATTCAAAGCGCATCTCGCCTGTTGGGTCGTGCGGCGCGTACTGCTGGTAGATGGGGTTCAGCACGATCCGCTCATAGTCGGCGCGGGTGTACGCGGGCTCGGGGATAACCATGCCCGCCGCGGCAGGAATAGCCCGGCTGTTCATCCGGTACACCTCGAGCCGGTTGTCCATGATGCCGGTCGCACGGCCATCCATGATGGGCGTGGAGGCCGACAGGGCGGGCATCAGTGGAAGGATGAACCGGATGGCCGCGTGCAGCCGCCCGAACTCATCATCCTCGGTCGCGTCGCCCGTGAATGGCAGGTTGAGGTGCGCCGATTGCAGATTCGCCCAGCCATGCCCGCGGCAGTCGAAAATGCGATTGAAGATGGAATACACCTCGCTGTAGTCGTGCGGCCACAGCACCATCTCCTTGTATGGGTCCATGGTTGGGTGCATGCCCCCCGGCAGCAGCATGCAGTTCATCTCCGCCAGCATCTGGCTGATACGGCGGATGTGCGCGTGGAACACCGTGTCAAGGCCTTCCAGCCTCTTCGCAGGCTCGGTGGTCTTCAGTTCCAGCACATGCAGGGTGAGTTCGTTGGACCAGGCGATATCCGGGAATTCGACCTGGTTCGGAAAATCGGGGTTGCCGTCCGCCTCCACCTCGGCCCCGGGCAGCTTGCCACCCGCCTGGAGCAGCGCATCGACGACCGGGCGAACCTTCAGCGTGTCGCGGTCAACGACCATGTACTCAAGCTCGACGCCAAACGCCTGAAAAAGATGGATGCTCATGCCGTTCCTTCAACGTATCCCTGCGACTGCCTCGACACGCATCTAACTGGCTTCAACGCCCCTTCGATTCCAGACGCTTGAGGAATGTCCGCATCACGCGGAGGTAGGTCTCGTCCCCCAGCACCTTGTCTTCGACGCCGCAGTCGATGTTGGGATTGTCATTGATCTCGATGACCTGCGCCTTGCCGTCTATTTCCTTCAGGTCCACGCCGTAGAGCGAGTCGCCGATGAGGTTGGACACCCGGATGGCCGTCTTGAGCACATCTGGTGGCACCGCGGCAACGGGCCACGTCTCAAAGTTGCCCAGCGCATCGTCGCCCTTCTTGGAGTTGTCATAAATCTGCCAGTGCGCATCGGCCATGAAGTACTTGCACGCGAAGAAGGGCTCACGGTCCAGCACTCCGATGCGCCAGTCAAACGCGGTGGGCATGAAGGCCTGCGCGATGAGCAGATCAGAGACCTTGAACAGCCGCTCGACCTCGCGGTTGTATTCGTCCCTGGTGCTGACCTTGAGAACCCCCAGCGAGAACGAACTGTCCGGCTGCTTGAGGACGATGGGCAGCCCCAGGATGTCGGGCCCGCTCTCCCAGTTTCCCTTGTGCAGGATGAGCGTTGGCGGCGCTGCAATCTTGTGGCGGTGCAGCAGCTCGGCGATATACACCTTGTTGGAGCACCGCAGGATTGAATCCGGGTCGTCGATGACCGGCAGCCCCTCGGCCTCCGCCCGCCGCGCGAAACGGAAGGGGTAGGTCGTGACGTTCGTGTTGTCACGGATGAAGAGCGCATCAAACTCGGCCAGCCGGCCGTAGTCGTCCTTGGTGATGACCTCTACGTCAATGCCCATCGACTCGCCCGCCCTGATGAACTTCTTCAGCGCCTTCTCGTCCGATGCGCCGTTGGGCTCGCCCTTGGTGTAGAGCATCGCGAGGTGGTACCGCGCCTCATACTGGCGCGGCTTGCGGTGGGGGCGCACAAAGTAGTGCGTCGCAAAGTTCAGCACATCCAGGAAGTGTTCCTGCGGGATCTCATCGCTGGGGATGGTCCGAAGGCCTTCAAGCACCCACCGGTCCTTCTCATGGCGGAACTGCGCCCGCAGGAACGGCGCGGGGAACTGGTTGAATATCGCCAGGGCGAGTGGGTTGAACTCTTCCTCAACGTTCTGCCCGAAGTAGATGCTCAGGATGAAGGTGTCGCCCTTCTTGTCCTTCAACCACTTCTGGATGTCATCTTCCAGGTCCTCGCCCGCGAAGCGCACAATCTCCGAGAGCTTGAGGTCCTGGATGGTGGAGATGTCTGGCAGCGGCTTGTGGCCCCTTGCCGCGGCAAGCAGCGAGACGTAATAGCCCAAGCTCTGATAGCGATAGCTCTTGCACAGGTTAAAGACCTTGTGCGGGTGCCGCTCGGAGAATGAGGGGTCCGTGAGGTACCGCCGCGCGGAAACCACGTCCACGCCTTCGATATTGAGCGGCCAGTCCTTGGGGTTGTCGAGCACCAGCAGGATTGACATGTGACGTTACGCCTTCCTCTTCGGCCCTTTACCGGCCGATTGCTTCTGCTTCTTGAAGTGCGCCGACCGACGATTGCCCTTGAACTCCGGCGCGCCGTACCGGGGCTTGATGACCAGCAGGTTCGCATCGTGCGTCAGGATGCCCAGCAGCACCGCGTTGATCAGACGCGCCACCGGCAGCCGGTACCGGTTGGCATGAAAGGGCGGGTTATCGTCGAGGGGGTCGGCGATCGTGACCTCGCGCTTGGCGCTGTCAAACCCGACGAGCATGACGAAATGCCCCTGCGGCACGCCGCGCACATCATCCTCCATCGAGGTTCCCACGATCCGCCGTTCGCGGTACAGGAACGTTGATGAGAGTCCGGTCATGATGGGCGTTCCCTCGCCGATGTGCTTGCTCAGCAGGGCGGTGGAGAGGTCTTCCATCTTGAGCTGCCCACCCCGCGCGAGAAACTCGCGGTACGCCTTGGTGGCGGTCGCGAGGCGCGGCGTGTTCTTCTTCACTTCCAGCTGCGCCCGCAGCAGCTCGCGGACGCCTGCGGGGTCGTGCAGGCCGCCATCATCGGCGAACCACGTGGGGTCGAACATCTGCACGTGGTACGTGTAGATCATCGCGTCGTAGCCGCGGTGCAGCGCATGGCAGGCGAGGATCTCGATGAGCGTGCCGCCGTAGTCGGCGCGCTGGATCTCGGTAATGACCTTTTTCAGGGGCACATCGTCGCCGTAGTACTTGTACAGGGCGTGCAGGCACGTCGGCCCGCACGACTCATCGTCCGGCTGCGCCAAGATGTCAAGCTGTATTTCGGTCTTCATAAATGCCTGCGCACAGCCCCGAGTATAAGACCTTCTACACTCCCGCCCACGAGAAGCCCCCCGCTTGCCCGACGCTGCCAATCCACGCCCACCCTCGCACGCCCCGACCTCCGACCCCGGAGCCTTGGAGCAGTCCGCGCTCCTCCCCGAGCCGGTCCGCCTGTCCGCACTTTCCGCCGATGGGCGGCTGACCGGCGGCAGGCTAGCAGGCCTGGCGATGCCCGCCGCCATCTTCACCCTCACATGGCCCATTCTTGCCGAGTCGCTCCTGAACTCGCTGGTGGGGCTGACCGACACGGTTCTTTCTGCCGCGATCGACGACAACGGGGCTTCCACCGATGCTGTGGGGGGCGCCGTGACGCTTCTCTGGTTCGTCCAACTGGTGGTGCAGGCCATCGGGGTGGGGGCCACGGCCATGATCAGCCGGGCGGTGGGGGCTCGTAAGGTCGGTGCTGCCAACGCGGCCCTGGGTCAGACGCTGCTGCTGGCCCTGGCCGGGGGCACGATGGTTGGGCTGGTGATGGCCGCCATTGCTGAGCCTGCCGCGACGGCCATGAGCCTGTCGCCTGTCGCTCACGCCGGCTTTGTCAGTTACATCCGGCTCAATGCCATCGGTGTGCCGTTCGGCTCGATCCTCTTTGCGGGCATCGCCTGCGCCCGTGGAGCGGGAGATTCATTCCGCCCGCTGGTGGCGATGTCCCTGGTCAATGTCGTGAATGTGGGCGTGAGCTGGCTGCTTTCGGGCGTCGACCTGCGTTCCGCCGCGATCGTCAACGGTGAGCAGGTGACCCGGTGGGTCATCTACAACCCTTCCAACTTCAGCATGGGCGTCAACGGCATCGCACTGGGCACCTGTGCCGCGTACGTCGTTGGCTGCCTGGTAATGGTGTTCATGCTGGTGCAGGGTGTCGCAGGACCCCACGGCATACGGCTGCGCGCGGCGCGGCTCCGGCCACACTGGCACACGCTGCGGCGACTGGTGAGGCTCGGTGTTCCCAACTTCCTTGAGACGCTGGGCATGTGGGCGGGCAACCTGTTCATCATCCTGATGGTGGGGCGCATGGGTGCCGCGAGCGCGGGCACCCTCGGCTCGCACCTCATCGCCATCCGAGTGGAGGCTTTCAGCTATCTGCCGGGGTTTGCCTTTGCGTCTGCCGCGGCAACTCTGGTGGGGCAATATCTGGGTGCCGGCAGCCCCGCCCTGGCACGCCGTGCCGTGAACATCTGCGCGGTGTGCGCTGGGGCGTTTATGGCCGCCATGGGCGTGCTGTTCATCTTCGCGCCCGCCGCTCTGGTGGGCCTGATGAGCGCGCAGGATGTTCACCTGGAGATGACCCCGCCGCTGCTGCGGATCGCCGGGTTCGTGCAGATCCCCTTCGCCATGTCCATCGTGTACCGCTCCGCCCTGCGCGGCGCGGGCGATGTGCGGGCCACCATGTGGCTGACGTGGCTTACGACGTACCTGCTGCGCCTGCCCCTCGCTTACCTATTCAGCGGCGTGACGCTCTCGCTCTGGGGCACCATCATCGAGAACCCATCGCCGTGGCGATGGGGCCTCCGCGGCGTGTGGTACGGCCTCTGCGGCGAACTGGTGATCCGTGGCATCGTCTTCTGGGCGCGGTTCATGCGCGGCAAGTGGGTGAACGCCAAGGTGTGAACCCAACTTCACTGCTTCCGCTTGGAGTTCGGCAGCGACTCATCCCGTACCGCGGTGTAGGAATATCGCCTGGACATCTGCTCAAAGCTGAACGGGTCCGGCGCGTCCCAACCCTCGGCCGCTTCGTTGTTGCGACCCTGAAGTTCCTGCTGTGCAAAGTTGTCGTATTCGCGTCGCCCGATCTGGCGGAGCACCTCGGAGGTGATGGGCCGCATCCCCAGAACCTGCACCACCCCCAGCGAGAGCTTGGAGGGCACAGGGACGGTGATGGTCCGCTGAGGCAGGTTGTCGGGTGTGGGGACCATCTGAGGCCCCATCCCCCGCGCGTCCTTCAGCACCGCCTCACGGATTTCCTTCTGGTTCAGCTCACCCGTCGCGAAGCCCTTATTGACGTTGGCGTAGCGGAAAACCGGGAGCGGCTGGGGCGTGGGGTCTGCCGCGCCCAGCGCGGCAGGCGTGGGAAACTCTTTTGCCACGGCGTCGAGCCCCTCGCTGATCGCTTGGCTGCGGATGTCGTCCGCCATCGACTTCAGCCGGTCAAAGGCCGCCTTGAGCTTGAGGTCGCGCACGACTTCGGAGCGGACCTCTTCGATGGATTCCGGCGCGCTCTCCGGCCGCCAGTCGAGAATATTGACGTAGTACCGATTGTCGGTGCCGCTCTCCGTGAGGTACGTTTCGTAGGGCAAGCGCGACTGGAGCGTGAGCGGAGACTTGGGGTCCAGCTCATGAATCTGCGATACCAGTTGCTTGAAGTCGCCGGTGTTCGTGCCGACGCGGTAGGTCGCCTTGCCGATGCCCAGCTCCCGGCCCAGGTCCTCAATGTGCGTCCAGCCTTGGTCGCGCACAGTAACCGTCGCCGTCACGGGCGTCCCCTGCGCCTGCAGCCCTGATGTGATCGCCGCGTTGAGGGCCGCCATGCGGACACCGTTGCTTGCCCAATCCGGCGGCAGCACGCGGAACCCGTTGTCCTGCGGCAGAGATCGCACATCGGGCTTCAGGCGGGCGGTGTAGAGCCGGTCCGCTTCCGACATCATCTGGTCGGCCTTCACGTTGGTCAGGTCCGCCTGCACGCGGGCGGTCTCCGCGGCTTCATCGCCGGGGTACTTGGCACGGTTCTGCTGGAAGAACTTGCTCACCGCCACCGGGTCCAGTGAAACGGCGTTGCGGAACGCGGCACGGTCCAGAGTGATGTACTCAAACTTGACGCGCGGGGGCTGAAGGTAGCCAAAGCCGAACTCGCCGGAGCCGGCCTTCACATCGCGGTACGTCTGATACTGCTCCTGCACCTGCTCGGGCGTGGGCTCCGGCACCGAAGCGATCAGCCGCTCCGCGGGGATCACCAGGCCGTCGACCACCACACCGTCGAAGTTTTCCTTAAGGTGCGCCACGCCGCGCACATCCGAAACCCGCACCGCGCCGGCGTACTGGGTCTTCAGACGCACCACGCCCCGGAGGTAAGAAAGGGTCCGCTCAAACTCCTGGAGCGACTCGTGCGCCACGCCCGCGGCCCGCGGCACCGATTTGGTGCGCATCTGCTCATCAATCTGCGCCCGGATTTTTTCCGGGTCAACACCGCGGTTGTACATGGCAATCTGCCGTGCCTCGATCTCCGCAATCTCCTCGCGCATCCGGCGTCCGTCACCTTCGCCGCCCACCAGCCCCGCGGCCTCGGCCTCGCGCTTCAGCAGCATCCAATGAGCACCGCTCTCGATGCCGAGCGACTGAATGCCGAAGGCCCACAGCTCCTTCAGGCCCTCGTACTCGGCCTCGGCGTTCGCCAGCTCGGACCGCCGGATGTTCTCGCTGCCCACCGTCGCGACCACCTGCTTCATCGGGTTGGGCTGAAAGATCGACTGCTGGCCCGTGAGCAGGAAGGTCACCATCAGCAGCGACCCGCCCACACCCAGCAGCCACTTGTTGTACTTGCGAAGAAACTTGATCATATTGGAATCCTAACCCCTTCCCCTCGGGCAGGCAGGGAGGATGGAGTGCGTCAACATCCAGACCCGGAAACAAAAAACCACCGGCGTTCCGCACGTCCGGTGGTTCGTTTGCTGTGTGATTCCCACCGTTTAGCGGTAGAACTCGATGATGAGGTTCGTGTTCACGTCGAAGGGGATCTGGTCGCTCGTGGGCAGCGCGACGATCTTCAGCGTGCTCTCGGCGGGGTTCAGCTCCATCCAGCCGGGGACCTCGTAACCCGCCAGAGACTCCATCGCCTCCTTCGCAAGCTTCTGGGCCTTGGGCTTGAGGGTCAGAACGTCACCCACGCGAACCTGGAAGCTGGGGCGGTCGGTCTTGCGGCCGTTCACAAAGACGTGCCCGTGCGCCACCATCTGGCGTGCTCCCCAGATCGTCCGGGCCAGGCCGGCGCGGCGGACGACGTTGTCCAGACGAACCTCGAGGCGCTGCATCAGCACATCGCCGGTGTTGCCGGGCTGCGTCGCGGCGTGGGCCAGGTACCGGCGGAACTGCTTCTCGAGCACACCGTAGTAGTACTTGAGCTTCTGCTTTTCGTTGGCGCGGATGCCGTAATCCCGCAGGCGGCGGCTGCGATAGCCGTGCATGCCGGGGTACGTCAGCGCCCGCTTCGACGTGTGCTTGGGGGTGTCGGAAATGGGCACGCCGACTCGGCGCGACAACTTCAGCTTGGGACCGGTATAACGGGCCATAGAAACATCCTTCCGTCGCCTGCTTGGGTACACCCTCTCTCCGAGAGGGGCGTCTCAACAGGGTGCTGCTATTTTCGCAGCGATCTGCGCCGGGTGCCCGAGACTTCGGACCGGCTGGGAGACAAGATCCGGGCATTAAAACCCCTTACGGGGGTCCTCTCACGAGGGCGGGATTGAAGGCTCATTCGCACCCCCAGTCAACCAACCAGCCAACAACCAAAAACGCAACCGCCGGGCAAGGTCTGCCGGCGGCCGCGTATGCAGGCTTGGAATGAGGGACTGGGCCGGTTCAGCCGTACGGCGACCGGTTCACGGGCTTCAGCGACAGCCCGATATTCGAAGCCTTCGAGTAAATAGACGACTCGCTGCGACCCAGCTTGATGCCCATCACCCGCGTCGGGGTGTTGTGGCTGGCAAGCTCCCGGAGCTCATCGACCTCCATGTCCGTCCACCGGCCCGAAACCGCCGGTCCGCTTCCGCGGCTTGATTTTGAGGCTGGCCGCCCCCCCTTCTTCGCGGTGGGGGACGCATTGCGTCCCGCCGCGACAGTTCCCCTGCTCCGGGCTGATTTCTTTCCCGCCTTGCCGCGGCTGGCCGAACTGCGGCCGGGCGAACTGCGGGCGGTCTTTGACGATGCTTTTCCGGTTGCCATGACTGAACCCTCCTTGGTGTTGAACAGATCAACAGCAGCCGGACATGCCGGGATGTAACCCGCGTGAAGCGCGCCTGAGGCTGCGAAAAACACGCCGCGAGCGGGCCTGCGTACCGGGTGACACCCGTGGCCCACCCTACCATTCCGACCCTCAAAAACGGAGCGCACGACCATGCCGGAGGGAAAACCCTCAGACTCCTACCAGGAGCGTCCCACCAACCTGCCGACGACCCCGCCGGACCCGATGCTGACACCCGGGGGCGCTCCACCCGCGCACCTCAGCGAAGCCCCCGGTGACGCCATCGGCCCTTACAAGCTGCTCGATCGCATCGGCGAGGGCGGTTTCGGCGTCGTGTGGCTTGCAGAGCAGGAACAACCCGTCCGCCGCCGCGTGGCCCTCAAAGTTATCAAACCCGGCATGGACACCCGCGCTGTCATCGCGCGCTTTGAGGCCGAGCGACAGGCGCTGGCCCTGATGAATCACCCCGGCGTCGCCAAAGTGCTCGATGCCGGCGCAACCCCGCCATCGCGCGGCAGCCGCCCCTACTTCGTGATGGAGCACATCAAGGGCGCGGCCATCACCGAATACTGCGACCAGCACCGCCTGACCATCCCTCAGCGCCTTGCCCTCTTCGCGCAGGTGTGCGATGCGGTGCAGCACGCCCACATGAAGGGCATCATTCACCGCGACATCAAGCCCGGCAACATCCTCGTCACTATCGCCGAGAGCGGAGCCGCGCGGCCTGTTGTCATCGACTTCGGTGTCGCCAAAGCGCTCGCAGGTCGGCTCACAGACAAGACCATCTTTACCGAGCAGGGCATGCTCATCGGCACCCCCGAGTACATGAGCCCCGAGCAGGCAGAGATGTCGGAGACCAACATCGACACGCGGACGGATGTCTACGCGCTGGGCGTCGTCCTGTACGAGCTGCTGACCGGCGCGCTCCCGTTCGATTCCTCCACGCTGCGCAATGCCGGACGCGCTGCGATCCACAAAATAATCCGCGAGCAGGACCCGCCGCGCCCCAGCACCCGGCTCTCGACGATGGTCGGCAACCGCAGCCGCGCCGTGGCGGAGGCACGCCGCACCGATTTTCCCCACCTCACCTCCGAGCTGCGTAACGAGCTTGAATGGATCCCGCTCAAGGCGCTGCGGAAAGACCGCGCCGAGCGGTACCGCTCTGCCGCGGAGCTTGCGGATGATGTTGCCAACTACCTCGCCAACCGCCCGCTGATCGCGGGGCCGGAGACAGCGTTCTACAAGCTCCGCAAGTTCACGCGGCGCAACAAGGCGGCGGTGGGGGCCATCGCGGCCATCGCCGCATCGATCCTGATCGGCGCAGGCGTGTCCATCCGGTTTGCGCTCAGCGCTGCTGTCGCCATGGAGCAGGAATCTTTTGCGCGGGACCGCGAGACGGCGCAGATGAAGGAGGCCATGAAGGCTTCGGAGCGCGCCACCGCCATTAAAGATTTCCTTATCAACACCCTGCGCTCCTCCGACCCGACGCAGGAAGGCCGGCAGGACATTCTGGTGGGCGATGCGATCCTTCGCGGCACTAAAGGCCTGCGCGAAGGGCTCCTCGCGGATGCCCCGGAGACGCGTGCGGAGATTCTCGGCGCCTCTGCGGAGATCCTGCGCAGTAACGGCAAAGCCGAGGAGGCCCTCCCGCTGGCGGAGCAGGCGCTGGAGACCTGCCGCAGGGTGCACCAGGGCGACGACCCGGCCGTGGCCCAAGCCCTCTCAACGCTCGCGAAGGTTCGACAGGACCTGGGGAAGGTCGCCGAGGCCGAGCCCATCTTTGAGCAGGCCCTCGCTATGCGTCAGCGTCTGGCAACCGGCGATGATGCGGGCATCGCCGACACGCTCAACGACCTCGCCAACGTGCGCCACGCCCTGGGACGCGCGGCAGAAGCCGAGCCCATGTTTGTTCAGGCCCTGGACATGAAGCGCCGCCTCTACCCCGGCGACAACGCATCCGTTGCCGAGGGCCTCAGCAACCTCGCGTATGTGCGGGCCGACCTGGGCCGCCCAGCGGAATCCGAGCCGCTCTTTGTGCAGGCGCTGGACATGTACCGCCGCCTGTTCAAGGGCGACCACCCCCAGGTGGCAGTGGGCATCAACAACCTTGCCGTCATCCGCGACCAGTTGGGACGTGCCGAAGAAGCCGAGCCGCTGTACAAGCAGGCGCTGGAAATGCAGCGCAGAATCCACAAAGGTGACCACAACCAGATCGCCGAGTGCCTGAACAACCTGGCGTTCTCCCTCCAGAACCTCAACCGGCTTGACGAGGCAGAGGCGATGTTTATCGAGGCTTTGGAGATGCGTCAGCGCATGTTCAAGGGTGACCACCCCGACATCGCCCTCAGCCTCATCAACCTCGCGGCGGTCCGCCAAGAGCTTGCACGACACGCTGAAGCGGAGCCGCTCCTCGAGCAGGCCCTCGCAATGCGTCGCCGGCTCTTCCCGGGTGATCATCCCGGCGTTGCTAGCGCGCTGGGGAACCTTGGCATGCTGCGCGATAGCCTCGGGCGCCCCCAGGATGCCGAGCCGCTGTTTGTGGAAGCCCTCGCGATGTACCGTCGGCTGTTCACGGGCGACCACCAGTCCATCGCCTGGAGCATGAACAACCTCGCCAAGGTCCGCCGAGCCCTGGGCCACGAGGAAGAGGCCGAGCCGCTCTACCAGCAGTGCGTCGAGATGCTCGAGCGCCTGTTCAAGGGCGGTCACCCCAACGTCGCGGCATCACTCAATAATCTCGGCGTCTCGCACCAGAAACTCGGTCGCCCCGCCGATGCCGACCCCGTGCTCGTCCGCGCCCTCGAGATGCGTCAGCGTCTCTTCAAGGGCGACAACGCTTCTGTTGCGGACAGCCTCATCAATCTTGCCAGCAACCGGATTGATCTCGGCAAGAAAGATGAAGCCCGCGCCCTTGCTGAACAGGCAGTGGACATGGCCAAGCGTCTCTACCCAGCTGGCCACACAACGATCGCGAAGTACGAGTCGATCCTCGCAAAGACAGGTGAGCCCTGAGTCCTGGGTACCCCCTCTTTCCGAGAAGGGTCTGTACCCACCACTAGTCGCGAGCCTCAGCGCTACATCCGCTTTGACAACTCCAGCGCCGCGTCCCTCCGCGCATAGACCCGGTTGATCGACATCCGCCCCAGAGAGATGTACGTCGTCCCCGCCATGTACCGGGCCAGCGCCGTGTCCCCCTCGCCATCCTCGATGATGAGCAGCTTCGGCCGCCATCGCTCCAGATCAAAGCCCTTCAGCAGCGGCACCTCGTGCCCCTCTACGTCCAGCACCGCGACGTCAATGTCCCCCGTGTGACCATCGAGGAGTTCATCCATCGTCCGCAGCGGCACCTGCACCACGCGCTTACTCGCCACGGCGCTCGGGTCTGCGAGCCCGCCATCGCGGCCCACCGACGAGAGCATCCCGCCCCAGCGGTCTTCCGTCACCGTGAACTCCGTGGTGCGCCCCAGAGGCCCCGGCTCGCCAAGGGCCGCGTGTACCACGCGCGCATCGGGCCGCCGCAGCACGCACTCCTCGTACCGCTCGGGGATCGCCTCAATCAGCAGTCCCTTCCAGCCGATGCACTCAAGCGCGTACGTCACAGAGAAGT
Organism: Phycisphaerales bacterium; assembly: GCA_038260025.1. Classification (GTDB taxonomy): domain Bacteria; phylum Planctomycetota; class Phycisphaerae; order Phycisphaerales; family UBA1924; genus JAEYTB01. The sequence continues at coordinate 6,155 of JBBSOF010000038.1, read as the reverse complement.
GGTAGCCATCAAACGCGCCGACCTCGATGTAGAACCCGTCAAGCTGGCCATTGAGCACGTTCCAGATGAACGTGTCCTCGCCGTACTGCGAGACGATCTCGACCGGGCGCACTGGTTCGCGCCCCGCGGCCCGCACCGCCGCCGTCAGCTTCGCCGCGTATTCAGCGCGTGGGTCTTCCATGGACTGAGGATATCGCAGCTAAGTGCTTGGCTCTTATCGAAACAAAGCTGGATGCGCGCTGATGTACCGCTTTACCCGTGAGCGGATGAGATCGGTCTGACCATCTGCCCGGTCTACCAGCGAGACGAACGGCTGATAGTCTGTATCCGACAGCCGGTCGTAGGCCGCGCGGAGCTGCTTTAAAGAGGGATTCTTAACCTTGGGCACCAGCATATTCGACCCTTTCGCAAGCATTTCGGATGCTCGTTTCAGCTTCAGGAGCTTGAGCCCTGCAGCCGCGCTCGCGAGTTGATCGCCGCAGGTGTAATAGTACAGCATCAGGCCATCTGTGACGATGTGCGTCGCCAGTTCGTAGGCGCGAAGCACGTCAGTAGCAGGCTTGGAGAATGACATCGGGTTGCGATGGAGGCGAGCAAGCGCGGCTTCGGGCTCGGGGATACTTTTGCAACGGCGGAGGGCTTCTTGGGCAAAGTCCGCCCCTTGTGCCCATTCCTTGCCGAGTGAATGGATGAGCTGGCGCGCTTCACGCCAAGTACGCGTGGGGTCGAGGTCGGCGGTGAAAGTCAAAACTAATCCCATAAGGTCATCGGCGCGATCGGGCAACGTTCGTGCCTCGCCTTTGTACGCCGCGTCAAATAAACGCCAGAGAACCGGTGGGTCAAGTGCGACCCCGAACGCGCGGGACAGATTTTCACGTTCATCGTGCAGTGTGAAGAGGATCGACAGCGCGCCGATGTTGTCAGGCCGCAGGCACTCTCCACTCTTCATAGTCTTTTTGGCGCGCCTCGCATCAAGTTGCATGAGAGCCTTCGGAAGGCTCCACCAAATCTCCCAACTCGCGTCGCCATCACCAAAGTCACGCGTACCGAGCACAATCGGCAGCAGGGCGTCAAACATCCTGCGTTTGTAGGTATGAGAGGCATTTCGGTGCATCGCCGCCAGTTCTGCCCCACGAATCACCGCAGCGATATCAGCAACGCTTCCGGTCTTCAGGCATCGTGTGAGGAAGGGCAAGGAATCGTCGTAGGCGGTCCATGCAAGGCAAAAAAGGGCCTCGGTACGAAGAGGCTCTCCCGGACGAATAAGTGAGCGAAGCAGTCGGGCGAATGGCCTGCTGCGCTGATGTGCTTGGCAGTGCCATCCCATCAGCGGAAACTCTCGAAGGGTGCCAGTCTTCCGCTTCATGTCGTGTTGGCAGACGCAGCTGATGCTGGTGTTGTCTCCCCCGCTGAACTGCGGATAGCGGTGGCGACCAACGGCTGACCGGCGTTTATTTCGCTTTACCCCCGAGGCCCCGCCTTCCGCACCGCCTCCGGCATGTCAAACGTCGCATCGTTCTCGCGGAACAGCTTCGCCAGCTTCTTCGCCTGGGTGTCGTACGCGGCCTTGTCCTTCCAGGTGTTCTTGGGGTGCAGCACCTCGGCGGGGACATTGGGCACAGCGTCGGGGATAGGCAGGCCGAAGACCTCATCGGGCGTGAACTTCGCCTTCGCGAGCGAGCCGTTGAGGATCGCCGTGACCATCGCGCGCGTGTACGCCAGCTTGAAGCGGCTGCCGGTGCCGTAGGCCCCGCCAGTCCAGCCGGTGTTCAGCAGCCACACGTTCGTGCCATGCTTGGCAATCTTGTCCGCAAGCTGCTTGGCGTATGTGATCGGCGGGCGCGGCAGGAACACGCCGCCAAAGCACGGCGAGAAGTTGGGCTGCGGCTCGGTCACGCCCAACTCCGTGCCCGCGAGTTTGCTCGTGTAGCCGTTGATGAAGTAGTACATCGCCTGCTCGCTGGTGAGCTTGGAGACGGGCGGCATCACGCCATAGGCATCGGCCGTCAGGAAGATGATGTTCTTGGGGTGCCCGCACACGCTGGGGATCACCGCGTTCTCGATGAAGTCCACCGGGTACGTGACGCGGGTGTTCTCCGTCAGTTTCGACGAGTCAAAGTCAGGCTCGCGGCTGACCGGGTCGATCACGGTGTTCTCAAGGACCGAGCCGAACTTGATGGCGTTCCAGATCTGCGGCTCGCCCTCCTGCGAGAGCTTGATGCACTTGGCGTAGCAGCCGCCCTCAAAGTTGAAAACGCCCTTGTCGCTCCACCCGTGCTCATCATCGCCGATGAGGGCGCGGTTGGGATCAGCCGACAGCGTCGTCTTGCCGGTGCCCGAAAGGCCGAAGAACAGGGCGGCGTTGGAGTGCGCCGCGTCCTGGTCGGCGTTGCACGAGCAGTGCATGGGGAACACGCCCGCCTCGGGCATGTCGTAGTTCATGGCATAGAAGATGCTCTTCTTCATCTCGCCGGCGTACTCGGTGCCCAGGATCACGACCATCTTGCGGTTGAGCGACTGCACGATCAGCACGGGGCTCTTGACGCCGAACTTCGCCTGCTCATCGGCTGTGAGCCGGCGCTTGCCGGCGTTGATGATCGTCCAGTCGGCCTTGAAAGCGCCGTTCGCCGGACCGCTGGCCTTCGTGTTCTGGCGGATGAACAGGGTCTGCGCGAAGAGCGAGTGCCACGCCTGCTCGGTGACCACACGGACGCCCAGGCGGTATGCGGGGTCAGCGCCGGCGTAGCCCTCGAACTGGTACAGGTGCGGGCGGTTGTTCAGGTGGTCCACCGCGATCTCGAGCGCGGCACCGAAGTTCTTGTCGCTGATGGGCATGTTCACCTTGCCCCACCAGATCTTCTCCTTGTTCGACGCGGACTCTTCGAGGTACTTGTCCTTGGGGCTGCGGCCCGTCCTGTCCCCTGTCAGGCACACCAGCGCCCCGTTGCTCGCCAGCTTCCCCTCGCCTGCCGCGATCGCCCGTTCAACCAGATCGGCGCTGGGCAGGTTGGTAAACACGCGGCTGGAAGACAGATTCAGGCGGCTGAGCTGGTCCATATTGATCTCTCTTGTGTGGGCGCGAACGCCGGATTTGACTGCGAAAAATCGGGTCGGAAGGGTAGTTCGCGGAGCCGGTAAAGGCCAGTGGCCCCCGAAAGCGGGTTGCCGCTGGCTTCCACCCGAACTATCGTCTGGGCTGCGGTGGGGCGTGCAGAAGCCCCCGCCCAGTGATGGCGACTGTAGCTCAGTTGGTTAGAGCACCGGGTTGTGATCCCGGGGGTCACGGGTTCGAGTCCCGCCAGTCGCCCTTCTCCTCGCCTTGTTTTTAGGCCTTCCGGTCGACTACCTGCCGACTGCCCTTCTCCGAAAGGCAGGTAGTCGTGAAGACCCCGAAAATCCAAACCTTCCGGCTTCACCCCTCTGGGCAGTTCTGCTGCCAATGGGGCGGGCGGCTCCGCTACCTGGGCGCTGACCCGGTCGCCGCACGAGGCCGCTACGAGGCCTCCCTCTCCGAATGGCGTCGATGGTCGGCCGGTGGCAAGCCGCGCCCCACGACGGCACCAAAAGCAGCCGGTGGCCTCGCCAAAGCCGTGGCCGAATACCTCGACCTGAAGCAGCCCGAACTGGTCCCCTGCGGCTTCAAGTTCTTGCGCGAAAAACTGGGCATGATGACCAGCCACTTCGGGGCCTCCGCTGACCTGTCCGTTATCACGGAGGCGAGCATCGAGGCCTACCGCGCCATCCTACTTAAGCGGTACTCCCCGAAGACCGTCAAGCACGCTTTGACGACGGCCAAACAGTTCGGCAAGTGGGCGCGCAAGCGCAAGGGGTTAGAGATCGACCTCAGCGATTGGCCGTCGGTGCGGGTCCCTCCGTCCGCGCCCAAAGCAGTGCCGCTGGCGCAGGTCGCCGCGTACTTGAAGGATGCTGAGAAGGCCCCGCCCAGGTACGGCATCTACCTCAAGCTCGCTTTTTTGACTGGATGTCGTCCCGCCGAACTGGTCCGAATGATTCGGGCGAGGGTCAGCTCATCGAGGGTGGATCGGTCTTCGTGCCGTCCACGCATAAGACCGCCCGCTACCAGCCCAGGTACATCGCGCTAGGACCGACGGCGCAGCGGCTCCTGGCGCAGGCCCCCCGCCCGCAGTTCAAGACCTACCACGGCTACCTGCGGAGGCTTCACAAGGTGGGCATCAGGGGCAGCCATTTTTTGAAGCATAGCGCCGCGACAGGTCTTCTGCGCATGGGACAGGGGTACAGCAGGGCGGACATCGACGAGTTTCTGGGTCACGCTTCTGCGGTCACCCAGGTCTCCGCCTCGTACATGGTGATGCCGGACTTCGACAGGTTCATCGAGATGTCGGAGGCGCTGGCGCGGGCGCTCAAAGCCGTGGAGACGCGCAGCCACAAGGCCGCGTAGGTCGATAGACGGTCGGATTGTCATTTCGGGGGACCCAGCATCGCTGCTGGGTTTTCTGTTTTTTTGGCGCAGGTATCGGCAGGTCGGAAATTCTCCGCGCTCCAGCTTTGACTTCCGCCCAAGTCGCGCGTCCCGTGTGCCCGCCCCCAAAAAAAGCGGGGGCAGAAAGGACGCTCGTATGGACCTGAAGGGATTCATCGTTGAATCGTCGGAGCTCGACCCCGTTGACGTTGCGCAGTTCGTCGCTGGGTTCAACGGTCAGATCCTCGCGGACTGGGACGGAGAGGGACCGCTGAAACTACTGGCGCTGCTGTTCGTCGCGCGTTGGACGATGAACGCAATCGAGGAGGCATGGGACAACCTCAGCCTAAACGAGGTACTCAAGGCGGGACGGACCTACGTCAAGTTCCAGATTCTGTTTTCCGTCTCTGCGCTGATCGCCCAGGTCAACAAGCAGCCCTCCAAGGTTGTTCAGCCCAATGCGACGCCCAAGGCCCTCGAAGTATCGGCGCTCATCCTTCCACTTGCGGCCAACTGTCTGGAGCAGGCCCTTCAGACTGCGAATACCCAGGCGCTGACGTCCAACAAGATTTTTAGCCCACAGAACTGGCTCAAGAGTCTTGCCTGCGTCAACGGACAGCTCCTCGGGGCGGGGATGATCGCAGGGATGCTGCCGAACATGGCGGGCGGCAAAGACCTGCTGGAGCGGATGAAGGCCCCTGCTACTGCCTTGTTCGACCGTTGGTCAGCTGATTGAGGCTGGGTTCCAGAGAACGAGCAAAGGCTGGTCTTAGAGCGTTGTGCGGCGAAGCTTCAGAGTACGCGCATTATGAAGTACATCGCGAGAAAAGCGGGTCGATTGTCGCTCGTCGGAATGGGTGGTAACGCATGGTCATGGCCCTTGTTCCCCCCCTCGGTCCCAATCGAGTGAGCGTGACTCGGCAGTGTTGGTGTTACAAAGGTGCCCGCGCGGATGTCCATTGAACCATCGCCTCCTCCGCCCTCGTTTTCAGTCGGATGGAAATGGCCTGTAACCTGCACCAGCCGCCCGGGCGCGCTAATTGAGTCGCCGCCCTTGCTCCCCGTCGTACCGGAGTGATTGTGGCTCGCCATCTGCTCCACTGTGAGTTGATGAGGTAAAGTCCGCCCGAGTTGGACCACATCGGTAGTGTTCGTCCCCCCGACGACTGGGGACCGACACAGGTCGGGCTGATCTACGCAGCCCATAATGAAACGATCACGAAGATTGGGTCTGGGCCGCCCCTTCAGCGGGGACTGAGCATTCTGAACCAAGTTGCCGTCGCAGAGTTCGTACGATCCGAGCAGCTTGATTTCTTCAAGAGACCCCCAGAAGGCGACCACAGCGCCAATGGGCACAAGGCCAAATTCAAGTCGTCGCCGAACCGCAGCACTGATGTCGCCACCGCGAATGAGTTCCTCTTGTCCATGCTGCCCAGTTGCCACGGAGGGCTGCCCGAAGACTTCGCTCACCGCCAGTGACAACAAGCCAGTGAAACCTGCGAGGACGGCAAATCGACGGGTTCCATCAGAAGAACGTGTTTCGTGCTGCATCGCTGCTCCCTTACTTGGCCTCAGGGCATACCCGAGCGTCAAGCGGCAGTTTACCACACGTTCAACGTCGAGGACCTGATCGAGGCGGGCCACCCGCTTCGAGCGATCAAGCGGATGGTGGACAAGGCCCTGGCGGGTATGTCGCGCACGCTCAAGGCGGCGT
>JBBSOF010000037.1:0-33072 GCA_038260025.1 Phycisphaerales bacterium | reverse complement strand
GTTCGCGCTGGGCACGCTGCACCACCCGCCGATGACCGTGGACGACGGCTCCACCCCCGAGCCCGGGTTATAGATGGCGGCGAGCACGCTCGTGGTGGTTCCCGAACCTTGCCGCAGGTAGACGCGGGCCTTGGTCAGTTCAACCCGCGTGGTGTCGCTGGGCATCGCCACCTTGTCGATCTGAAAGTTGATCGTGGCCCACATCCCGATGCTCAGCGTGGTATAGACATTCCCGGGCAGCACCGCGATGGGCCAGCTCTTGAACTCCGCCAGCAGCACCTCGCCGCTGTTGGCAACCCCCGACTTCGCGGTGCTCGTCGTCGTTGATTCAACGATGGACGTGAACGACACGTCCTTGACCCCGTCCATGATTGCCGCATCCGCGCCGCCATTGAGGCTCCGCCGCAGCGTGCCGCCATCCCACGCGTACCGCAACTGGTCATCCACGCTGTCGCCCGTGCGGTCGGGCACAATAAAAGTAATAGACGACGCGTCCTGCGACTTGATCCCTGTCGTCAGCCGCAGCTCGGAGCACAACTGGTCCAGCGCGCTTGTGACATCACGCCGCAGCTGCGTCTCCGCCGTCTCGGTGGGTATGGCCTTGGCCGCCACCATCACCGCGCCACCCATGCCCAGCGCCAGCACGCCCATAAGGGCGGCGCTGATCACAGCTTCCATCAGGGTAAATCCGCGCCCGCGCATCATTTATGGCCCCACAATGTTCCCCGAGCCGTCCGTCGCCTCCAGCGGTGCCAGCGGCCGGGTCGTCACACGCCCCGCCGCGCTCAGTTCAACCACAAACATCACATCCCCGCACCCCACCACCACGCGCCCCGCCGTATCCGGCGTCCCGTACCCATCGAACACCACCAGGCTCGTGCTCTCGCTGACACCGGTGAAGTCATACTTCTCGCCCGCGTCGTTCCCGAACATCGCTCCAAGAATCTTGCACTGGTAGGGCCCCGCCCCCAGGTTCACCCGGTACGGCGCGGCCTTCAGCGTCACCGGGTTTGCGGATTCCTGCACTTCGTACATACCCCGCAGCGGGCTGATGAACACCCGCCGCCCCGCACCCGCCGTCATCGCGTCGGACCGCGCATACGCGAGGTCCGCCGCAACCCGCTTGGCCGCCGCCACCGCCCGCTGGCGTGCCGCGGACCGCGCCAGACGCGGCGTCGCGATCGCCCCCAGCACGCCCGCGATGGCCAGCACCACGATGATCTCGATCAGCGAGATGCCCGGGCGCAGAAACACCCGGCCGCGCTGTCGCAGGGCCGGGTGTTGTGTTGCTGATGCGATCATGCCTCAGACTGCCGGAAAGAGAGGGGCGTCCGTGCCCCAGCCTTTTAATACGCCGAGTACAGAGTGCCCTTCACGTCAACCTCGCCGGCGACCGTGTTGGCGTTGATCTTGCCCGTCGTGTCGTCGTAGATCCAGCCGATGGTCGCGCCCGTCGCGGCAGCGATCCCCTTCTGGCCCTTCTTCGCGCCCACGGGCAGCGAGGGCACGCTGCGGAGATAGGGCCCGAGGTAGAAGCTGGCGTCCTTGGTCGCCTGCGTCGTACCGTCGTCCTTGCTGTACGTCGTCAGCTGGGCCTCGATGGTCGCAACCGCCGGGAACGTCCCCGCGTGCTCCGTCTGGTACAGATCAATCGCGTTGCGCAGGACCTGCAGGTTGCCGATCAGGGCAGAGTCGCCGGCGCCCGCAGCGCCGCGGCTCATGCGCGGCACGGCGATAGCCGCGATGATGCCGATGATCACAACGACGATGACAAGCTCGATCAGACTGAAGCCGCGGCGAACCGCCTGAATGCCACGCATGAAGTATCTCCCACGCTCAAAGACCTGAAGTTTTCAACAATCACACACCGCTTCAATCGACGCACAACACGCCAGACTTTCCAGCTTGAGGAAATGACGCCGACTTTGTCTCCCGACCTGCCGCTACAGCCGTCACAGTCCGGACTCCCCGCCCTACCGCGCCGTCTCCCATGAGTGGATGTGCTCACGCGTACACCCCGGCTTGCACCCCGCGGCGTCATCGGCCCCCAGCGTCAGGTCCAGCCGCACCTCGTCCTTGCCAATACGGACCTGCGCCACCCATACCCGCTTCGAGTCGTCCTGCTCCAGGCTCAGCAGTTCATACTTCTGCCGCTTGCCATCCAGCCCCTCCGCAACCACAGGCTTCCCAACCTTCAGCACATGCCCGTCAATCTGGGCGACGCCGCCCGAACCCACGGACGTAAGCCGGTGCGCGCTGGTCGGCGCAGGCGCCACCTTCGCCTCCACCTTCTTCAGGGGCTCAGCCGACACCACCGTGAACCACGACACGGGGGCCACGAACACATCGCGCTCCTCCCGCTCGACCCCCTCCTGCGTCCCACCCAGCTGCGCCAGCCGCCGCGCCAGCGCCCCGGGCTTGGCCGCGGGCTTCGACGTCCGCGGCGTGGCGACCGCCGGCGCCGCCTCCGCAACAGGCGAACCCGCCTCCGCCGTTGCAGGCCCGGGAAGAAACTGGTCTACCCCGAGGGCCGCCAGCGCGAGCGCCAGCACCCCTCCCGCGATCTTCGTTCGAGTGTTGAGTTCCACGGCGTAAACAGCCAATACCGCCGCGACCAAGTCAACCCAGCGCGCCAGAAAAACTACTTCTCGCCCGCCGCACCGCCCTCACGACCGCTCTGCGCCGCACGCTCGCCAATGGTGAACCAGATCAGTTCGGCGGAGAACGTCGCGGGCGAGTCCAGGCTCTCGGGAATATCGGCGATGTTGAACGACACAACGTGCGTGTCCGGGAACTCGGCGTGCAGCCTGCGCAAAAACTCCTGAAACGCCGGCGCTTCGCTCGTGCCCGCAAGCGTAATGGGCACCCGGCTGACCCGATCACCCTTGATCGTGTCCCGCGGGGTAATTTCCGTCACCGTCACCTTCACCTCGGCGGCCAGCTCGCTCAATCGCCGCACCTTGTCGTTGCGCATTGACGCCGGGTACAAATGCACCGACCGCGACCGCTCCTCCTCAATCGCCGCCAGCCGCGCCTTCGCATCGCGCAGGTCCTGGCTCTTGGCCGTCACCGCCTGCTCCTGCTCGCTCAGCGTGGCCCGCTGCGCCACCTCGGCATCCGCCTTCTGCAGCATCGGCGACACGCCCGCAAGGTACACCACCGCCGTCAGGCTGCCCACCGCCGCCAGCCCGATGATGTCCGCCGTCAACAGGTTCTTTGGTCCCTTCACCGCTCACCCCCTGATGCATCAGCGCTCGCAGCGCCCGCGTCGGATAGCGCACACACAATGTCAAACGACACCAGCGTCCCCGACTCGCCCTCCCGCGGCACACGGGCGCCTTCCCGTGCACGGATCGACACGATCGACACAGATTCAAACAGCTTCAGCCGCTCAAGATTCTCAGTAAACTCCGCCACATCGGCGTTGCTCACCGCAAGTCCTGTCAGGCTCAGCGTAAAACCGCTCGGCACATTCGCAAGCTTCTCGCCCTTGCCGCCCCCATCCTTCGCGGGCGTGGGCCGCAGGCTGCAATGGTCCAGGATCAATGTCGGCCCCGCGGCACGGGCCAGGCAGCCCACCAGCGCGCTCCAATCCGGGTGCTCCTGAATCTCGCGGACCGCCTCCGCCTCGCGCCGGGTGGTGGCCATCGTGCCGCGCACGGCCTTGAGCTGCTCATCCAGCTCGGCCCCGCGCGCTGCACTGTCCGCCAGCTTCGCAGATACCTCCGCCGCGCCCGATGATCGCACCGCCACCATGGCACTCGCCAGCCCCAGCGCCGCGCCGTACAGCGTGCCGCCGATGATCCACGCGCGTGCCCGGGCCCGTGTGCGGCTCGCCTTCTGGCGTGCCGCGGGCAGCAGGTTGATGCTCATGCTCCCTGCCGCGCTCATGCCGCACTCCTCATCTGTTTCCCCGGCCCAAACCAGGACGCCCCGATACAGGCCAGGTGCGCCGCGCTCGACGCGTCTCCTCCCGCGCCCGCCACGCACTCGGCGTTCAACCCCGTCCCAAGCTTCTCCGACAGCCCCTGCATCGCCGCGCCATCGCCGCACACCGCCAGCCGCCGCAATGACCACGCGTTGTATCGGTGCCCGACATACGCCAGCGAGCGTCCAATCTCTTCCGCCAGCCCTTCCTGATACTCGCTCGCCACCACCCGCAGCGGCTCAAGCAGCGTGCCCAGCACATCCGCCCGCTCAGCCACGGTCGGCCGCAGCAGCACCGGCTCCACAACATCCGCCGTCATCCCCGTCCGGGTCTGCGCCGCCTCAAACAGGCGTGAGAGCGCACCCTCCTCGATCATCCGCTCATACACCACCACGCCCTGATGCATCACCACCAGCATCGCCCCGTCCCAGCCCACATCGACGATTGCATCGGGCGCCGTACCGCCCGACGTCCCCCGCGCCAAAGCACACGCGGGTATGTCAATCGCGATGATCTCAAGCCCCGTTCCCTCGAACGCCGTAATGATCTCTTCCGCCTGAGACACGGGCAACGCGGCCGCAAAGACGTGCGTCTGGCCATCCTCTCGTCCCGGCGCCGGCAAATCCCACAACCCCAGCTCGAAGCTGTCGGGCTCGCACTTGTGCGTGCGCGCCACCTCCATCCGGGCCAACTGCTCGATCGGCGCACCCGATGACCGCGGCGGCAGTTCCAGCGTCGCCGACAGCAACGCCCCGCGCGGTGCCAGCAGCACCGCGCGGCGGCCCTGGAACCCCGAGCGGTCCAGCACTCCCGCCAGCGCAGTCGCATCAGCCTTGTCGAACGCCGCACCCGGCTTCTTACGGCAGACCCGCGCCAGCACCGGCCCCGCCGCGCCCCGCTGCGCAGCCTTCATCCACCGGCCCGATACGTCCAGCCCGATGTTCCCGCGTCCCCTTGCTCCAATGTTCAACGCCATTATCCACCCCCCGCGGCAGCCGTCAGATCAAACAGCGGCAGGAACATGCTGATCGCCACCGCGCCCACCACCAGGCCCAGGGCCAGCAGAATCAGCGGCTCCATCAGCCCCGTCAACGTCCGCACCAGCACCTCGTTGTCCTCATCCATGTGGTCCGCCATGCTCACCAGCACGGTGGACATGCGCCCTGTGCGCTCGCCGCTCTTGAGCGCATCGCACATCGATATGTTGATCAGCGCTGGGTCCGCCAGCGCAGTGCTGACATTCTCACCCCGCGTCACCGCCTCCTGCGCCCTGCTCAGCAGCGCCACATACCGGCTGTTGCGCATCGACTGCTTCGTCAGTTCCAGCGCATCCAGCAGGGCCACCTTCCCGTCCAGCAGCGTGCCCAGCATGCGGGCGATCCGCGCTGTGGCAAAGCTCCGCGACACGCGCCCCAGCTGCGGAGCGGTCACCATGAAGCCATCCGTTGCCAGCCGCCCTGTGTTTGATGAGAACCACAGCTTCCCCGCCACCCCCAGCCCCACAAGCACGCCCAGCACCATCCACCAGTACGCCCGCAGGACCTCACTCGCCGACATCAGCACCTTCGTTGTCGCTGGCAGCGGCGTATCCAGCGTCTTGAAAAGCCCCTCAAACCGCGGCAGCACAAACCCCAGCAGCGCCGTCACCACCACAATCGCCACGACGATGAGCAGCGCCGGGTACACCATCGCGCCCTGCACGCTCTTGCGGACCTTCACCTGCTGGCGAATCAGCTTCGCCAGCCGGTCCAGCATCACATCCAGCTTGCCGCCCTGCTCGCCCGCGCACACCAGGCTGCGGCAGACAGCATCGAAATACTCCGGGTGTACCGCCATGGCGTCCGAAAGCTGCGCCCCCTCCTCAACCGCATTGCGCATCTTGATCACGACCTCGCGGAACGGCCCTGCCGGCGCCTGCCGCTCCAGCGATGCCACCGCCTCCACCAGCGGCGTCCCCGTCGACACCAGCAGCGACAACTGCCGCGTGAATGAGGCCACCAGGTCGAGGTTCTTCCCCCGCGCACCCCTCGCCGTCGCCTTCAGGGCCTTATCACTGCCAGAAGAACCCCCGCCCTGCGCCGTCAACTCCGTGACGAACACGCCGCGCTTGCGCAGCGCCTCGGTCACCTCCGCCTTGTCGGCGCCGTCGGCCGTGCCGCGTGCCGCGGCACCCGCCTTGTCAAAGCCCTTGTAGTCAAACTTCATGCGGCCTCCTTCTGAGGCGGCGCAGTCGGCGCGATCGGCACGGCGACAACCGCGCCGGGCTTGTCAAGCTCATCATCGTTCTGCGTCACGCGCAGCACCTCTTCCAGGCTTGTCTTGCCGTCAAGAGCCAGCAGCACGCCCTCTTCTCGCAGCGTAAGGCCGCCGGTCTTCTTCATGCCGGCCCGCAGCTCGTGCGTCGGCCTGCCATGATGGATCATCCGGCGCACTTCCGGCGTCACCTCAAATACCTCATACACCCCCATGCGCCCCTGGAAGCCGCCATCGTGACACCGCTTGCACCCCGAACCCTTGCGAAAGGCCCGGCCCACCTCTCCCGGCAGCCCGGCGTCCTGCAGAACATGCTCGGCGGGGTAGTACTTCGTGGCGCAGTGCGGGCAGATGGTCCGCGCCAGCCGCTGCGCCACCGCTCCATTAAGGGCCCCGCTCAGCAGGTACGTCTCAATGCCCATGTCCACCAGCCGCGCCACCGCGCCCGGCGCATCGTTCGTGTGCAGCGTCGCCAGCACCAGGTGCCCCGTCAGCGCGGCCTGCACCGCCACCCGCGCTGTCTCCTGGTCGCGGATCTCCCCCACCATGATCACATCGGGGTCCTGACGCAGGATCGACCGCAGGCACCGCGCAAAGTTCAGCCCGATCGCCTCATTCACCTGGATCTGGTTGACCATGTCCAGCTGATATTCCACAGGGTCCTCAACCGTCAGCAGGTTCACCTCCGGCGAGCGCAGCAGGTCGAGGGCCGAGTACAGCGTGGTGGTCTTGCCGCTGCCCGTGGGGCCAGTGACGAGCGCCATCCCGTGCGACTGGTTGAGGAACCGCTTGAACGTCGTCAGCGCCTCGGCGCGGAAGCCAAGGTCCTCCATCCGCACCTTCAGATTCGACTTGTCCAGCACCCGCACCACAATCTTCTCGCCCAGCAGCGTCGGCATGCTGCTGACGCGCAGATCGATCTCGCGCCCCTCCGCCATAATCCGCACGCGGCCCTCCTGCGGCAGCCGCTTCTCGGCAATATCCATCTTCCCGATCACCTTCACCCGGCTGACGATCGCGCCATGCATCCCCTGCGGGGGCTTCATCAGGTCGCGCAGAACACCGTCGATGCGGTACCGAATCCGCGTCCCGCGCTTGTCGGGCTCGATGTGGATGTCGCTGGCCTTGTCCTTCACCGCCGTCAGCAGCGCGATATTCACGAGGTTGATGATCGGGCTGCCCGCGATCATCTTGTCCAGGTCCGTCGCCGGGCCGTCGTCAACACTCTCGCGCTCAACAACCTCGATATCCGAGTCCGCCAGGCTGGTGAGGAACGCGTTGACGTCCACCTCGCCCGAGCCGTATTTCTTGATGAACTCGAGGATGTTGGGCTCAAGCGCCAGGACCGGCCTGATCTTCAGCCCCGTGAGGTGCCGCAGGCGGTCGATCGCGGGCAGGCTCTGCGGCTCGGCCATCGCCACCGTCAGCGTGTCGCCGACCTTGAACATGGGGATCACACGCAGCCGCTCGGCCTCTTCCGCGCCGATCAGTTTCAACTGGCCCGGATCAATGAGACCGTGGCGTAGCTGACAGCCCGCGACGCCCAGGCACTTCGCCATCGACCGCACAAACGCCGCGCTGGTGATGACGCCCTGCTGCACGAGCATCTCGCCCAGCATGCCCCCGCCCGCCCGCTGCTCGGCCAGGGCGCGATCAAGCTGCTCGCGGCTGAGCAGCCCCTCCTGCACCAGCACTTCGCCCACGCGCAGCCGCTTGCCGGCGCCAGCCGCGGGCGCGCGCGGCGCGCCGGGGTCGCCCTCGGGCGTGGCCGCTGCGGCCTTAGGCGAAGTCTCGCTCACAGGAAGCTCCTGACGGCGATGTTGGCGTCCTCATAATGCTCGAAGCGGTCGGCAATGCCGGTGATCTCCAGCACCTCGCGCAGGGTCTCGCACGCGCCGCACAGGCGCAGGGCCCTGCCACTGCTGCCCATCTCGTCGGTGCTCTGCACCAGCGCCTCAAGCCCCACGCTATCGACGTACGGAACCGCGGAGACATCCACAATGAACCGACCCAGGCTCCTGCTGAACACATCGCCCAAGTGCGCGCGGAACTGCTCCGCATCACCCTGCACGAGCGGGCCCTGCGGCTTGATCACCGTCACCGCGCCATGGCGTTGTTCCTGGATATCCATCGCAGTCCTTCCGCATCTCCTGCATCAAAACCCGTGCTTACGCCGCCGCCTTCAGCGGCACCGCGGCCCCCGGCGCCAGCGGCACCGCCATCCTGAACGTGCTGCCCTTGTCGATCTGCGAGCTGACCGTGATGTCGCCCCCGTGCATCCGCACCACCTGCCGCGCGAGCGCAAGGCCGATGCCCGACCCTGTGATCCCCGCGATACGGCGGTCCTTGGCCCGGTAGAACTTCTCGAAGATCAGCTCCTGCTCGTCGGGCGAGATGCCGATCCCATTGTCCGTCACATCCACCGTCAAGCTCTGGCCCGCCTCCACGCGAACATTCACCTCGCCACCCACCGGCGTGTACTTGAGGGCGTTGCCCACCAGGTTGTGCAGGGCCAGCATCAGCTTGTCGCGGTCGCCCTGCATCACCGGCAGCTTGGGAGGCATCGCGAAGTTGAGCCGCAACTCCTTATCCTCCGCCTGCGCCTTGAAGTCCGCCTCCAGCTCCTCGAACATCGCGTCAAGCCGGATCTCGCCCTCGTGGATCTTCAGCGAGCCCGCCTCAATCTCCGACACGCTCAGCATGTCGCCCACGATGCGCTCCAGCCGCCGCGCTTCGTTGCCGATCACGTTGATGCACTTGGTGCGGATGAGCGCATCGGTCTCGCCCTCCTCCACCATCGTCTCCACGTACAGCCGGATGTTGGTCAGCGGCGTCCGCAGCTCGTGCGTGGCCTGCGCCACGAACGCATTCCGCGACTCATCCGCCACGCGCTGCTGCGTAATGTCCTCGATCAGCACCACCGCCGACGCCTGGTCCTCGCGACGCATCGGCCGCGCCGTCAGGCGAAGCACCGTCCGCTCCCCCTTCTCAGACTGCCGCTCCAGTTCCACACTCGTGCGCTGGCGGCTCTTGCCCGCGGCAACCGCCAGCACCGGCTCTGCCGCTGGGTCGCCGACGATGGGCATCAGCTCGCTGCCGATAATCTCCTCGCGCTTGCGCCGCAGCAGCACACTCGCCGCCCCGTTGGCATAACTCACTTTGCCCGACTCATCCACGATGATGAAGCCCGACCACATGGCATCGAACGCGCCGGCCAGGTCACCATCGCGACCGCTGCGGGAATGCACCTTCTCCGCCGCCTTCTGCATCAGCACCTGCTCGCGCAGAGCCTCCCGCTCCTCCAGCAGGCTGTTCCACGAGACCGCCTCCCTGCCGAACGCCTCGCTCACCCGCAGCAGGCCGATCGCCGCCTCACCGTTGGACGAAACCCGCAGCGCCTCGGCAATGGCGCCCAGGCCGCGCAGCCGCCGGCGCATCAGCCGATACGCCCCCAGCAGCCCGCACATGCCCGCCACGCCAATAGCCCCGATCCCCGCCTGCACTTCCCAGTCCGCAAGCAGCGGAAACCGCATCGAGCCCTCAAGCTCCAGCACCGCATCACCGCGGCCCGCGATTGAAAGATTGGCGTGATGATGGATCGCCCCTTCGGTGTGCTGCTCGGTGTCCTCCGTCGCGCGCCCCGAGGGCAGCTGCTCCGGGATCGCCTTCAGCAGGCCGACGCTGATCTTTGAGGAATCAATATCCGCCACCACCGAACCGTCCAGCAGTTCCACGCGGCAGACCGTCAGGTCCGCCTGCGCGGCCCCATCCACCACGAGTTTGCGCACCGCCGTCAGGTCCGACTCCGCCAGCGCGCCCGACACCGCCTCTGACAGCAGCATTGCCGTCGTGCGCAGCTCCTGCGTGCGCCCCTTCTCCAGCGAGCCGCGGTACGTCCGCAGCGTCCACCACGACGACGCCACGAGGATGCCCAGCACCACCGCGCCGATCGCCAGCCCAGCGGTAAACACCACCGACTCGCCCCGCGCAAGAGGCAGCCCCCGGAAGTTGGACGCCAGTGATCCGCTCTGTCCCTGTTGTGTGCTCACGGTTGACCTTGCTCCGGGTATGGCTGAATGCCCCATATCCGTATCGGTCAGTCAACACCGGACTTGAAGCGGCATACGGACGACGGCGCGAAGTTACACCCCGCCGCCGCTAGCCCGCGCGGCGCGTCCGAGAACGCGCAGCGGCAAAGGGCGCGGCCCCGCACGCCACCGCCACCCCGTAGCACGCCAGAACCGCCATCACCGGGAACAACGGCGCCTGGTACCGGTCAATCCCAGTCAGCAGCAGCGCCGCAAGGGCCGTCGCATGGGCCACGCACGCCAGCCCGATAACCAGCAGGCTCCACTGGCGTCGCCGCAGCGCCCCCACGACACCCAGCACAAGCAGCAATGCCCACACAGGCCGCACAGCGGTCCCAACGTCCCACATCCACGCAAAGACCTTGGCCTGGTCCGACTTCGACCACGACGCGGTGCTGCTCACCGAGCGGTCATAGATGTCCCGCACGTCCGCCGCATTGAGGTGCACATACGCCTCCGGCGGCACGCGATGGTTCAGCCCCGGCTCCTCCCACTGCCGCAGTTCCGTCGACCACCACGAGTTCTCTTGGAACCCCGGGCGCGGCACCGGCCACAGCCCCATCAGGTTGATCCACGCGCCCACAACGTACCGCGCCCGCGCGCCAGGCCGGCGGGCGAGCGCTTCCTTCGCAGCCTCACCAGCGCGCGTGTCCTGCATCGTCCAAGGGTGCAGCCCAGCCGTGCGCTCGGCGATCGGTCCATCTGCCCGCTCGCGCAGGTGGCCCATCACATCAATCCACCCCTTCGCGCCCCGCGCCGCCTCCCACTGCTCGCGGCTGAAAAGCCCTGTCTGGTTCAGGTCCATCATCCCCGCCTCCGAGAGCGAGAGCGTGCGTGTAAACCCAGACCCGACGACAAACTCATGCCGTCCATAGACGTGCCCATTCCGCACGATCCACGGCAGCACACCCCCAACCCCCGCCAACAGCGAAAGCCCCAGCAGCCAGGCCGCCCGCGCGCGGCGGCCCTCCATCCACGGCCACGCCGCGATGGCGAACGGCAGCAGCACCAGCAGCACCATGAGGTTGCCGCGCACATAGCAGGCCCCAGCCAGCAGAGCCCCCAGCCCGATAGCCCCCGCGTACGCGCCAATCCCCGGCCCCCACGCCCAGAACCGGCCCCGCATCGCGATGTACGCCATCAGCATCGCCAGCAGCCCGCACATGCACTCGGGCATCGCATGGCGTTCATACGACAACAGCACCGGGTCAAGCCCGACCAGCACAATCGCCAGCGCCGCAAACCCGCCCGCACTCTCTGGCCGCACCATGCCCCGCACCGTGCGCCCCGCGAGCCACGCCGTCCCCACGCCCATGCACGCCTGCACCCACCCCAGTGCCACGCTGTAATGCTGCAGGCTCATCAGCGGCGCCAGCAGCAGCGAATAGCCGGGCAGCCTCCACGCCGTGAAGTGGTCCAGCGTGTGCGTCTGAAGAAACGTCTTCGCGTTGACGGCATAGTCCATGCTGTCCGGGCAATACAGCATCGGCGCCCGCCACGCCAGCCACGCGTGCAGCACCCCCACCAGCAGCAGCGCGGCCCCTTGCGGCCCATACCACCGCACCCCGCCCCGCCGCAGCACCAGCCACACCGCCGCCCCCCCCGCCAGCAGTGCGCCATACACCACCGCAACATCAATCACCTGCGCCAGCGTCACCCGCGGCAAGCGCCAACCAATCCCTCCCGCGTCGCCCTCGCTCGTGTATATGTCTGAATCCAGCGTAGTTCCCGCAACCCCCAGCGGGTCCGCCTCCAGCGTCGTTCGGTGCGAGAAGCCCCCCACCCGCTCGATCAAGACCGCGGGCGATTTCACCCGTACCTGCAGATCCGGCGCATCATGCCAGTGCAGTTCCAGCCGCGCGAACGCATAGTCCGGGATCACCGATTCAAAGCGGCGCACGACACCATCATCGCCATTGTGAGCAGCCGGGCCTTCCTCCAGCCACAGCCCGTTGATGGCCCGCCCCGCACCATCCGCCCACTGAAGCGACCACGCCGCCCCCGCCGGCTGCGTAGCAACATCCACCTCCACGCTCCGCGCCAGCAGGAATGGCCCGCCAACCCACCAAACCGCCAGCGCCAGTGCCAGCAGCGCCAGCGCAACCCACGCAACCGCACGCGGACGCAGCGTGTTCACGGGCGCGCCCCCGCGCCCACGCTCGCCGCCGCTTCCATACGGTCACACGCCTGCTGGGCCATCGCGTGAACCCGCGCGGCGCTCTCGGCCACCGCCGCGCTGTCCGGCCCGTTCACCGTCACATGCCCGACCTTGCGGCCGCGGCGAGATTCCTTGCCGTACAGGTGCAGGTGTGCACCCGGCACGCGCAGCACATCGTCTGCCGCCGGAGCCCCGCCAATCAGGTTCACCATCACGCTGCGGCCCCGCGCACCGGTCGACCCCAGCGCCAGCCCGGCGACCGCCCGCACGTGGTTCTCAAACTGGCTCGTCTGCGCTCCCTCGATCGTCCAGTGGCCCGAGTTGTGTACGCGCGGCGCCATCT
This sequence comes from Phycisphaerales bacterium, assembly GCA_038260025.1. Classification (GTDB taxonomy): domain Bacteria; phylum Planctomycetota; class Phycisphaerae; order Phycisphaerales; family UBA1924; genus JAEYTB01. The sequence goes on along the minus strand of JBBSOF010000037.1, from coordinate 20,302 downwards.
CGTTGGCAAGCAGCCGCTCACCCTTCGCAAAGAACTCAATCGCCAGCACGCCGACATACCCAAGCCGCTCCATCACCGCCGTGATGTGCTTCTCCGCCTGCGCCTGCAGCGTGCCGCTCACGCCGTCCGCAGGCGCACGCGATATCCGCAGAATTCCCCCCGCGTGTACGTTCTCCACCAGCGGGTACACCACAGTGGCCCCATCGCGCCCGCGCACGCCGATGATCGACAACTCCCGGTCAAACGCCACCATCTGCTCAACAAGCAGCGGCACACCGCCCAGCAACCCCCACACCCCGCGCACCTCCGCCGCCGTAGCGCCCGCCCGCAGCACCGCCTGGCCCTTACCGTCATAGCCGCCCCGCCGCGTCTTCACCACCGCGGGCAGCCCCACCGTACCAACCGCCTGCACCAGTTCGTCCGCGCTTGCCGCCGGCGCGAAGGGGTGAACCTCAAGGCCCATCGCCGTGAACAGCTGCTTCTCGCTCAGCCGGTCCTGCCCCGTCTCAAGCGCGGCAGGCGGCGGGAACAACGCCACCCGCGCCGCCACCGCACGCGCGGCCGCCACCGGCACGTTCTCAAACTCCCACGTCGCGGCATCAAGCCCATCACAAAACGCGTCCATCGCGGCGGGATCGTCAAATCCCCCCACCACCTGCTCGGCGACCTGGCCGGCGGGGCTGTCGGCCGCTGGATCAAGAAAACGAAAGCGCAGCCCCAGCGGCAGGCCCGCCAGCGCCAGCATCCGCCCCAGCTGCCCCGCGCCCAGCACCCCCACCAGCATGGTCACCTCGCTGCCCGTTTCGCCCGGGGCTTCCGCGCCGCCGGCTCCGCCTTGCGCGGGTCGCGGCTGCGCATCACCTTCAACGTCTGCTGGCGGCGGTGCTCGTGCAGACGGTCGCGCAGCCCCGGCACCGCATCCATCACGATGCCGCTGGCCAGGAGCGCCGCGTTCACCGCGCCGCTCGCACCTACAGCCAACGCGCCTACGGGAATTCCAGCCGGCATCTGCGCAATGGACAACAGCGAATCCAGCCCCTTCATCGCACGGCTCTCCACCGGCACCCCCAGCACCGGCACGATTGTCTTCGCCGCCAGCATGCCCGGCAGGTGTGCTGCGCCCCCCGCCCCGGCGATGATCGCCAGCAGCCCGCGCTCCTCCGCCGCCTCCGCGTACTCAAACAGCAGGTCAGGCGTGCGGTGGGCCGACACCACGCTCACCTCGTGCGGCACTCCCAGCGCCTCGAGCACCGCGACGCAGTGGCGCATCGTCTCCCAGTCAGAGCGTGAGCCCATGACCACCCCGATCACTGCCGCGGCAGGCTTGCTGCGTACGCCGTTCTTTTTCTGCTTCGCCATGCGGGCGCACTGTATCAGGTCTTTGCCGCGCGTCACCAAAGCCGACATTACTTCCCCGGCCTCACTTCCGCGGCATCGCCTCCCAGCGGTCAGACATCTGCGTCACGAGCTTGGCCGTCGCTTCCGCCGCCAGCTCTTCCACCGCCTGCCCATAAGACTCGCCGCCGGGGGTGATCGACCGCTGCACGCTTGCCGCGGCAAGCACGTCGCCCGTCCCCACGCTGTAGGCCCGCATGCTCAGCACCACGCGCTGCGGCCCGTCGCTGGTTCGGTCGCGCACCACGCGGCCGACGCCGGAAATAACCACATCGGCCCCCGCCTGCTTGCCCAGCGTGTACGCCAGCTCGCGGTCAGTCCACGACCGATCCCGGAACTCAGGCTTGCCCAAAAGCTCGGTCTGCGCCAGAGAAATATCACGCGGCTGGAGGCCCAGCTGCAGCAGCCGCTCCGCCACCTTGTCCTCGAACACGCGCATATCAATGGCCGCGTCCTGTTTGCGCTCCTCGCGCCGGTCGCGGATCTCGCGGTCCAGAGCCCGCTCTGCAAACCCGCTCGACGCGCCGCCCGGCCCCACCTTGACGCGCTCTCCGAGAATGATGTTCACGCCGTCGCCGGTCTGCACCGGCGCGGGGGCCGCCCCATCCACCGGCAGCGCAGCCTCAGACTCCACCGTCGCCTTGTTGAACATCACCGCGACCGTGGGCTTGCCCGCGTTGGCGTACGCCAGCGTCAGCCGGTCACGCGCCGCCGTGTTGCGCCCCGTCTTGATGCCCCCCGACAGCATCCGCTCGCGGCTGCTCAGCGACAGAGGCGCCAGCTTCAGGCCGATCGACCCCTCGCGGGCATCAATCGGCGTCGCCTCCATGCCCATCTGGTCCACCACCGCCCGCCGCGTGATCTGCCGCAGATCAATCAGCTCGCCGCTATATGCAACCTCAAAGGTGGCGACGCGGGAGGTGCCCGTGGTGTCCTCGGCACGCAGAATCACCGACCCCGGCTTGACGCCTGTGGCCGCGTTGAGCGCATCACGCAACCCTGAAAGATCATCCGGCTCATAATCGCCCACCACGCGGATGGTGAACCGCCGCATGCTCCCCATGCTCCCCCCCTCGGGGAAGGCCTCGGCGAACTGATCGATGGCCCGCCGCGCGATGGAGCGGGCGTACTCGGTCATCCGCGCCGCATCAAACTCGCCGTTGGGCCCGGGCACCATGTCCCACGCATAGCGGCCCAGGGTGGTGCCGCGGCGCAGGTCGGCTAGCACATAGGTGCCGGTGTACGGTGCGTTGCGCCCGACCTGCTCGACCATCCGCATGTACAGCACGACGTCGGCGTTCGCGGCCTTGCCCAGCGCCCGCGCGGCAGCGTACGAGTCGTTCCGCCGCAGCGTCTCCATCTGCTGCTCATTCAGGGCTTCCATCGACCCCGGCTCGACAATCTGCACCTCGGGGTCGCGGAAGAGGTCTTCAAGGCGTGCACCCAGGCGCGTCACCGTGCCCGCGTCGTTGAGCGTCTTGGCCGCGCCGGCCGACACGCCCACGAGGTCGCTGTAGATCAGCATGCGGGGGCTGCCCGCTCGCTTGTATGCCGCGAGGAAGTCGCCGAGGTTGACCGCCTTCTCGGGCATTGCCGGGCCGTCGGGCTGCATAGGCGGTGGGTCGGGCAGACGGTCCTGCGCCCACGCGCTGCCCAGCCCGCCCGCGAGACACACCACAGCCGCCGCCATCACACGCCATGCTTGCGCCTGCATCGCTGACCGCCTTCCTCAAGAGAATGCTGCTTCAGACCCTCAACACCAACCCATAGTGACCCATGTTCCCTTACCGCTGCGGCCGGATTTCCAAGCGCCAGTCCGCCGCGTTGGAATCCAGCGAGTTGCCCGTCATGAAAACCTGCTGCTGGGGCTCGAGCGTCACGGGCACCCAGTCGGGCTGGGCACGCACCGGCGTCCCCTTGTCATCCAGGAACTGGTAGCGGTACTGCACCTTGGACCACTGCCCCGTCTTGGATGTCAGCCGCACCGGCGTGCTGACCTTCAGCACGCCTTCCTTCACGACCGTCGGGTGGGCCACCACCAGCCAGTTCGCCAGGTCGCCCGTGGTCGTCACTTTCGGGTAGTTCGTCACCGAGAGCGGATCGACGCCCGGCGTATAGGGCACCTGCCGCGCACACCCGATGCCGCCGACAACAACCGCCGTCGCCACGCTCAACACCGCCATCGTTCCAAAGGTCTTCATTCCAAGCTCCTTTTTCTATCCCTCGCATTCGCCCCACTGCCGCGCCACCATTGCCGCGGCCTTCAAATCAGTTCGATCCATCCGCCTGCTCGCGCAGCCTCTTCACCAGTTCGCGCACATCCTTGCTGCGCGGCATGTACGGCGGGTGCAGCTGCCCGAACAGGCGGGCATACCCCGCCGTGCCGCCCAGGGGCGTCACCAGCGAGTCGCCGCCCTCCAGCACATGCGCCCGGGACTGCCCCCGCGCATCCTCGGTGCTCAGCGCGATGCCCTCATCGCGGTAGACGTTCTCAAGGTCCACCACCGTCATGTCCGTCAGCCAGCCGGCCTGCTGGTAGCGCTGCATCGCCTCCGGGCTTGGGGGGGACACATCACGCCCGCCCAGCACATAGGGCAGCGTGTCGCCATCGACCCGGCCCGTGAACTCCTCGTTGCCGTACAGCACCTGGCCCGACGCGGCCCACGACTGCGGCCCGCTCGTATTGAGCTTCACATACCGCATCTGCACGCCGCCCGCGTCCGGGGGTGCAAGGCCGGTCAGCACCATCAAAGACTGCGGCACGCCGGCCACCTCCAGCCGCACCGTGGCGTCGGGCTGCGTGATGTTCACCGGCACCACATACACCCGCTGGGGCAGGAACTCCGCGTACCGCGTGTCGGCGTGCGAAGTCGCCTTCATCAACAGCCCGGTCAGGGCAAGCCCCACGCCCGCCAGCTGCGTGTCGCGGCTGCGCCCCGTGCCCGCCACCGCCAGCCCGCCGATCAACAGCCCCGAGCCAACCACGCTCTTGGCCTGGCGCACATCCTCAAGGTTGTTCCACATCAGGCTCGCGGCCATCCGGTTGATGTCCTGCGCTTGCGCTGCCTGCGACACCGGCGCGCTGCCCCCGCTCACCGAAACCGACAAGGGCGCGGCATCGCTCGGTGTGTTGATGGCGAAGCGCGAGAATGCATCATCTGGCCCGGTAGTCACCTTGGAAGGCCCGCGCCCAAAATCAACAACCAGCACCGTGTTATACACCGCCCTGTCGAGCGCATCTGCAACCGGCTTGAGTTCCGGACGGACGATGACCGCCTCATTGAAGTTGTCAGAAGCCTCATCGCTGCGGCCCAGCGCCTTGTTGGCCACGCCGTTGAGCAGGTAGCCCAGCACGAAGTTGGTCTTGACCGGCGTATAGCCCTTATTGATGTAACGGTCGCCCGCGCCCTCGCCCGCTCGCGCATCTTCTTCCGCGGCCCGCCGCGCCAGCTCGATATTCGTCATCTCCTCGCCGCGCTCGTTGTCGCCGAAGCTCTTGAGCAGGAACAGCGAGGCATTCGCCGCGGCACGGGAGTTATCCCACTCCCCGCGCTCGGCCTTTTGCAGCGCGATATAGGTGTACCCCAGGGCCTGCTCGAAGGGCTCGCCCTTCCAGATTTTGAGGTCCTCGTTGAGCACCACCGACACCGCCGTGCGATCAGCGTTAAGCCCCTGCGTCCGCAGCAGGCGGAACGTCTGGTTCGCCACTTCCTCCGCCGCGTCGGGCTGACCATCGGCCAGGGTCAGGATGAGCAGGCGAAGGCGGTCGAGGATGTACGAGCGGTCGCTCGGGTTGTCGCTGAGGTTCTTCTGCAGCGCCACCCGCGGCTGGCCATACCGCCCCGCATCGGCCGCCGCCATCAGGTTGGCGTCCAACCGCCGTCCCTGGCAGCCTGCCGCGAGCGCCACCGCGCCCGCCGCGATCCATGTAATCCCTGCCCGCCGCCACTCCATTCGCAGCCTCACTTCAATATCTTGACCACATCATCACGCAGCACGGTGACCAAAGTCCATCAGTCGTACGCCAGCCCCGCCGCCGCACGCTTGAACTCGAACGTCTCGTTCCATTCCAGCGTGCCCGTCTCGAGGTCCGTAATCCGGTATTCCACCAGGTACGCGTCGGTGCGGTCCTTGCGGCTGCTGCGCGTGCCGGAGTGGAACGTCGCCGTCATCTCATGCGTGGGCCTGCGCTCCATCGCGAAGCCCTGCGGCAGGTTGCCGCGCTTGCGCCCGGCCCGCAGGTGATTCGCCGGGATCACGAACGCCATGTTGCGTTCCTTGCCGAGGTTCAAGATCGGCAGCGAGCCCTTGACCCGCTCCATCAGCAGCCACTCCTCGCTCTCGGGGATGAGATCGCTGGTGAGGTTCTCCACCTTGTTGATGGCGATGAGCATGCGCGGGGACTCGGGCGTGCGGTCGGCCAGCAGCCGGCTGTCCGCGAGTTTCTGCGCCATCACAGCCGTGGTGTCGTCCAGGTCGCCCATCGTCAGTCGCGTGGACTTCGCCGCGCCGGAGCACCCGACAACGACCACCGCGCACACTAGGGAACAAGCAACGCCGAGCCTGCGCATAGGGAGATTCCTCAGCGGACCTGCTTGACCTCGTAGGGGCTGTTCGTCCACACCAGTTCGCCGGTCTGCGCGTTGGTGAGGTTGTACGACATGAGGTACATGTTGACCTCATCGCGGGTGCCGCGGGAGGCGCGGTACATCTCGCCATTGAGGAAGTAGGTGTACTGGGGGTTGAGGGGCGTGGTGCCGCTGCCCGCCGAGCCTTCCTGCAGCACGTCACCGCTGCCGCCCAGCTCGCGCTGGCGCAGGCTGTCGAGCCGCGCCCGGTTCTCGACAAAGCGGATGTTCTTGAGCACCATCTGGCTCTGCATGAGCTTGGAGCGGATCCGCATGCGGAACGCCTCGAACTCCGTCGTGGGAACAACGCCCGTCTTGTTGACGATGTCGCCGAACACCACGGTCGAGCGGTAGCCTTTGTTCAGTTCCGGCACGTTTGACAGGTCGGCTGCCAGCTGCTGGGCCACCTGATCCGAAAACTCCGTCTGGGCGGTCAACTGAACCTGGCTGCTGCCACGCTCCGCGGGGGTCGTGTCGGTGATCTCGACCCGCCCGTTGTTCTCACCCTTGGGGGGCGAGCAGCCGGCAAGCACCACCACGCCGCACCCAACCGCCGCCGCAATCAAAGACTTCATCGCTTGCTCCTGAAAAGCCCCGCTTTGGGCGGGGATGTCTAAGTTTAGACCCTGCTAACTAGGGATTGTTCCACGTGGAACAAAATCCGTACATGATGCCTTTCAACCCTAAAAACGCTTGTGGGCCGCACGACCCTCCGCCTCCCGCAGCCCCAGAATAGCCCGCGCCAGGGCCACATCCCCGGGGTGCGTGATCTTGATATTGCGCGTTTCCCCCTCCACCGCCACTACACGCTGGCCCAGCCGTTCAACCAGTCCGGCATCGTCGGTGCTCGAGAGGTCCGCCTGGTCGTACGCCGCCCGCAGGACTGCCGCCTCGAACGCCTGCGGGGTCTGGACCGTAACGACCCCGCGGCGGTCGATCGTGGCCGCCACCACCTTCAGGGGCTTCTTGGATTCTGCCGTCTCGCCCAGGATGGCCGCGATGGAGTCGTCGCCGCCCATGGACTCGCCGGTATCTTCCACGCGCTTCAGGGTGTCGGTCACCTCGACAACCGGGATGGCCGCGCCGTGACGCTCTGCCGCGCGGAACACCCGGTCGAGCAGTTCCATCGATGCGCATGGTCGCGCGGCATCGTGGACGGCGATGTGGGTGCAGTCGGGGCCCACATGCGCCAGTGCGGCCTTTACGGTTTCCCATCGGTGCGTGACGCCGCCCGCGCAGAGTTTCGCGCCGAGCAGGCCAAGGCGGTCGCCGTAACGGTCCTTGAACTCGGCAAACGCGCCGGCATCGGCGGGGCCGGCGACGATGATCTCGGCAACATCATCGTGCTTCGTGAAGAGCTCGACGGTGCGTTGCAGCACCGCCTTACCCCCAAGGTCTTCATCGAGCTTGGAGCGCAGGCCGCCGCTGCTGAGGTACCGCGACGAGGCGCCCGCGCCTGGGATGATGACAGCGATTCGCATAAGCAATCCTACGAGCCCTTCGCGCAAGCGACGGAATCATCCTTCGTCAATACCCAGCCGGCACGCCCCCCTTGCGCGGGTCGCTTGCCGCGCCCAGGCCGCCGCGCACAGCGCGGATGATCTGCACGGCGGCGATGCGGTCGCGGCGCTTAGTGTGGTGGCCCAGGGCCTGAAGCGACTTCTCGACCTCTCCACCCGCCAACTGTTCTTCGAGTTCCAGCACGTCGGGATGCCACTGGTGGTGGAAGCGCGGCCGCCCCACCGCCTCCGCGGCAGACATATTGAACACCAGCACGTTCAGCACCGCCTGGATGGTGCCGCTGATGATGCGGGGGCCGCCGGAACCCCCGGCCAGGAGGATGGGGTCGGCGTGCGCGATGTCGTCGCCCTTGAGCACGATGGTCGGGGTCATGCTCGACAGGGGACGCTTGCGGGGCGCGGGGCGGTTGAGGTCGGCATGGTCCAGGCCGAAGGCATTGGGCTTGCCGGCGCGGGCGAGAAAATCGTCCATCTCATCGTTGAGGATGAAGCCGAACTCGGGCACTGGCACCAGTGATCCGAAGACAAGATTGATCGTTTCGGTACACGACACGGCGTTGCCCTGCTCATCAACGACGCACAGGTGGCTGGTGCCGGCATCATCCGGCAGCGGTGTAGCGGTGCCGTAACTGTCGATGTCTTTGGTGTGCCCTAGGTCGATGGCCCGGGCACGCTCGTCGATGTACGCATCGCTCAGCAGCGTCTTGACCGGCACCTTGACGAAGTTTGGATCGCCCATCCAGCGGGCACGGTCGGCAAAGGCGTGCTTGGATGCCTCGGCCACAAGATGGATATACGCCGCGCTACCAGGGCCGCCGCCCTCTTCCGGCATTCTGCGGGCGATGTTATCCAGATCGTGCTTACGCACTTCGAGCATGCCCAGCACCTGCGCAAGAACAATGCCGCCGCTGCTGGGCGGTGGCATGGTGAGGACGGTGTTGCCGCCAAAGACAGTCTGCAGGGGCACGCGCTCTTCCACCGTGTAGCCCGCGAGGTCTTCAAGCGTCATCTCGCCGCCATCGCGCTGCACGGCGTTGACGATGGCCTGCGCCACCTCGCCTTTGTAGAAGCCGTCGGCACCCTCTTCCACAATCTTGCGCAGCACCCTGGCCTGCTCGTGCAGGTCGATGCGGTCACCCTCCTTCACTTTGCCCTGGTAGAGCAGGCGGTCCCACAGATATGGAAATCGCTCAGCGCGGGTTGGGTCTTTCTCGATCCACTCGATCACTTCCTTGCTGCTGGCAACGTAGTGGGCGTCGGCGTCGTAGCCGCGCTCGGCAAGGCGAATAGCGGGCGCGAGCACCTGCTCGCGGGACATCGTGCCGTATTTTTCAAGCGCCACGAGCAGCCCCGCAACGTGGCCGGGCACACAGACGGCCTTGCCGCCGTGGGTGGCCGCGTCGGGGTCTTCGACGTTCTCAAAGTAGTCGGGCCGGGCCTTGGCGATCCCCCATTCGCGGTAGTTGATCGTGGTGCTGACAAAGCCGGCCTTGGGGTGGTCTTTCAGGCGGATGACCATGAACCCACCGCCGCCGATGCCGCAGGAATAGGGCCGCACCACCGATAACGCGAAGCTGGTGGCGACTGCGGCATCAACGGCGTTGCCGCCCGCTTTGAGGATTTCCAGCCCCGCATCGGACGCGAGGCGGTGGTCGGCGGCAACGGCGGCGCGGCGGAACACAGCGTCATTCATGGCGTTCCCCTGCGCGAGGGCCGGAGGGGCGATCGCCGCCAGGGCGAGCGCAGCCGCAATTCTGATGGTTTTTGACACCGCTGGCCCCTTGTGTTCGTACAGGCAAATCCCGGCTCCCAGGCATTCTTTGCTAGACCCCGCACCCGTGATGTGGCAGAATAGCGGTTGGCCCGGACCCGCGGACCAGCAGGGGCCTGCGAGGCTCATAAGGACTCAGCACCGATGTCAAAACCATTCCCCGCGATCACGCTTCTCGCTCTTCTCTCCCTTCCTGCCGCGCAGGCACACGCCCAGGCGATTGATGCCCGGCCCTTCGACAAGCATGAGGTACACCGCGTGGTGGTTTCCACGGCGAAGGAACTGGAAGCCGTCGAGGCCCTGGGCGTTTCGGTCTGGTCGTGCGACATCGGGGTGGGCCCCATTGATGTGCAGTTCCGGCCCGAAGATCTCGGCGCACTCGATGCCATGCACATCCCCCATCAGTTGCGCATCCCAAACGTGCAGACGGTGCTCGATGCGGAGCGGGCGCAGATCAACGCGGCCCATGCGCAGCGCGGGGTGGACTGGTTTGCAACCTTCCGCACACTGACTGAAGTCAACGCCCGCATGGACACGCTGGCGACGACGTACCCCACGCTGGTCTCCACGTTCTCGGCGGGGAACTCGCTGGAGGGGCGGCCGATGCGGGGCATCCGCTTCTCATCGCCCGACCTGCCCAACAACCCGCGGTCGGCGCGCCCGATCATCTTGTTCACCGCCACGCAGCACGCCCGTGAGTGGATCGCGCCCATGACCGCCATGTACGCGGCAGAGACGCTGCTCGCCGGCTTCGCGGGCGACACGCACATCCGCTCGCTGCTCGACAAGGTTGAGTTCGTGGTGATCCCGGTGGTGAACGTGGATGGATACCTGTATTCCTGGACCAACTCAAGCACGCGCCTGTGGCGGAAGAACCGGCGGCCCAACGCCGGCGGATCGTTCGGCGTAGATACCAACCGCAACTTCGGCTACCTGTGGGGCGGCATCGGCGCCAGCACCAGCACCACTAACGAGACGTTCCGCGGCACCGGTGCGTTCTCTGAACCCGAGACGCAGGTGATCCGCGACTTTGTGCTGGCCAACAGCCGCTCCTTCGCGCACATCGATTTCCATAGTTACGGCCAGTACATCCTGTCGGCGTGGGGGTACACCAGCCTGCCATGCCCGGATGATGGGCTGTTCACATCAATCAACAGCACCATGGAGTCGGCGATCGAGGCCGTGCACGGGAGCGACTATCGACCGGGTCCGGGCTACACGACTATCTACCCCACCACGGGAACCATCACCGACTGGACGTACGGCGACCAGCACGTCATGTCATGGACCATCGAGCTGCGCGACACAGGCCAGACGGGCTTCGTGCTGCCGGCGAACCAGATCCGCCCCACCGCTGAGGAGGCGTTTGCCGGGGTGCTCAATCTCGCGGACCGGACCGTGAGCCAGCCGCTGTGGTTCCGCACCGATGGCGGGCCCGCCTTTGCGCACCCGGTGCCATGGGTTGGCACGCCGACAGGCCTGCCCGAACTGGTGCAGGCGCGGCAGGCCGCGAACGTGTACCTGAGCGTGAAGGGTGGTTCGGCGACGCTTGCCGCGGCGCCGACGATGCTGGCCCGCGTGGCGGACTCCGGCGGCTATGCGGCGCAGACGATGACCGGGAGCGGGCCGACGTACATGGGCGTGCTGCCCGCGGCAGGGCCCGGTCGCGTGATTGAGTATTACTTCGAGAGCACGACGCGCGATGGTCAGGTTGTGCGGCACCCGGCGGGGAGCACGGTTTTCTCAACGCCCGCGTATGACCTGGTGACGGCGTTCAACGACACGATGGAGACAAACACGGGCTGGACGGCGGGCCTGGGGGCCGATACCGCGACGCGCGGCCAGTGGGAACGGGCCGCGCCGCAGAACACGACGGCGCAGCCGGGCGTTGATGCGGGCGTGGGCACGCTGTGCTATATCACAAGGGCTGCCGCGGGGACGAACCTGAACTCCAACGATGTGGATGGCGGCGTGACAACGCTGATCAGCCCGGCCATGAACGCGGCAACGCCGGCGGGGTTCAACAGGGTCGATACGCGGCTCACGTACTACCGCTGGTTCTCGAACGATCAGGGCGGGCAGCCCAACACCGACACCATGCCCATCAGCCTTTCGGGCAATGACGGGGCGAACTACACGCAACTGGAGGACGTGGTTGAGAACGCGGGAGACTGGACGCGCCGCACCTGGTCGGTGGCGACGCCCACCGCGCAGATGCGGCTCAAGGCCATCGCACGCGACCTTGGGACCGACTCGTGCGTGGAAGCGGGGATCGACGAGGTCTCCATGCTGCTGGTGGGCGTGCAGCGGTCGGCGGACTATGACGGCGACGGGGATGTCGGCACCGATGCCGATATCGAGGCGTTCTTCCGCTGCCTGGCCGGGGACTGCTGTGCTTTGTGCGCTTCGGTTGACTTCGACGGCGATGGCGACGTGGGGACCGATGCGGACATCGAGGCGTTCTTCCGCACGCTGGCGGGCGGCTGAGCCCACTACCATCCCCGCGCATGCGTCTGGCCCTTGCGCCCATCAATCCCACGGTTGGAGACATCACGGGTAACGCCGCGCTGATCGCGGCTGGGATCGGGCGGGCACGCGCGGCCGGGGCTGATGTGGTGGTGTTCCCGGAGTTGGCGCTGTGCGGCTACCCGCCGCGCGACCTGCTGCTGCAGGAGGGGTTTGTCGCGGCGTGCGAAGAAGCCGCGGCGCGCCTGGGCACGGCGGAAACGGCGGGCATTACGGCGGTGTTCGGGGTGCCGCTCCTGGGGCCGGGCGGTGGCGTGACGAACTCGCTGCTGGCGTACCGGGATGGCGTGCGGCTGACGCGGTATGACAAGCGGCTGCTGCCGACGTATGACGTGTTTGATGAGGACCGGTACTTTGTGGGGGGGACGCCTCACCAGGATGAAGCCGCGGACCTGAAGAGAGGTCCGTGGCACGTGGGCTTTGCGATCTGTGAGGATTTGTGGAAGGGGGAGGATGCGGGGTTTGCAGCGCGGTACCGCGATGGGCCCGACCCTGTTTCGGACCTGATCTCGCGCGGGACGAACCTGATCCTGTCGCCATCGGCGAGCCCGTTCGTGCTGGGCAAGGGGCAGCGGCACCGCGATATTCTGCGGAACCATGCCGCGCGTCATGGGGTGATCGTCGCGAGCGTGAACCAGCTTGGCGGCAACGACGACCTGATCTTCGATGGGCACGCGCTGGTGTACGGACCCGATGGCGCGCTGCTGGCAGCGGGGCAGCGGTTTGCGGGTGAGCTGCTGGTGGTAGACCTGCCCGATGGAGCGGGTGGGAGCGGGGCGGCCTGTGTGCAGCATCCGCAGGATGAGGGCATGGCCGCGCTGTGCGATGCGCTCACGCTGGGCATCCGCGATTATCTTCGCAAGACCGGTTTCAGGCGTGCGTTGCTGGGGCTTTCGGGCGGTATCGACTCGGCGCTGACGGCCGCGCTGGCGGTGCGAGCACTGGGGGCCGAGCAGGTGCTTGGCGTCGCGCTCCCGGGGCGGTATTCATCGGATCACTCGCTGCGGGATGCGGCAGCGCTGGCGGGCAACCTGGGGATCGCGCTGGAGACGATCTCGATCGAGGATGCGTTCACCAGCCTGGGGAGCACGCTGGACCCGGCGTTTGCGCACCTGGGGCAGGCGGCGCTGGGCGCGACGCTGCCGGACCTTGCCGAGGAGAATCTGCAATCGCGCATCCGCGGCACGATCCTCATGGCGATCTCCAACCGCGCGGGCGCGATGGTGCTGACAACGGGGAACAAGTCGGAACTCTCGGTTGGCTATTGCACGCTGTATGGCGACATGAACGGCGGGCTTGCGGTGCTGTCGGACGTCACCAAGCGGCTGGTGTATGAGCTGGCGGGATGGATGAACGCGAATCATGTGGCGTGCGGCTTCGCGGGGGAACCCATCCCGCGGTCGAGCATCAGCAAGGCGCCGAGCGCGGAACTGCGGCCCAACCAGACGGACCAGGATTCTCTGCCGCCATATGACGTGCTGGATGAGATCATCGAGCGGCACGTGGAGCGGCGTCAGTCGGCGGGGCGGATTGTGGAAGAGACCGGGTTTGAGGCGGCAACAGTGCAGCGGATCGTGCGGCTGATCAACCTCAGTGAATATAAGCGGCGGCAGGCAGCGCTGGGGCTGAAGGTGACTTCGGTGGCGTTCGGGCCGGGGCGGCGGATGCCTGTGGCGCACTTGTGGCGTTCGTAAGAGAACGCGGAGGGCGCGGAGGAGAGCGGAGGTTCGCGGTGGGGATGGCTTGATGAAATGCGCACGATCCCGTGCTTTGCCTGCTGCTCTGTTCTTCGGCTCTGTTTCTTGCCTCATTTTTTCTGCCACACTCCGTCTTTTCTCCGCCCACCTCTGCGCCCTCCGCGTTCTCTTCCTCCCCCCCGGGGCGGGCAGAGGGAAGGCCGCGTTTCTATACTTCTATTGAACATCGGTCCCCCAAGCCACGGGAGAGTCCCCATGATGCACCGCATCCTCGCGTCTTCCATCGCCATTGTGTGCGCGGCAAGCGTTTTTGCGACGCCGCCGGTCTTTACAAAGAAGAAACTGGAGGAGGCCCGCAAGCAGGCGGTGGATGAGAAGAAGCTGCTGATCGTGGACTCGATGGCCGACTGGTGCCCGCCCTGCAAGCAGATGGATAAGACGACGTGGGTCGACCCCAAGGTCGTGGCGTGGATGAAGGACAACGCTGTTGCGTTCCAGTTTGATGTCGATGCGGAGCGCAAGCTTGCCGAAGAGTTCGCCATTGAGGCGATGCCCACGATGATCGTGTTCAAGGAGGGCAAGGAGATCGACCGGTCAGTCGGGTATCTGTCGCCCGCGGACATGCTGGCGTGGATGGCGGATGTGAAGGCGGGGAAGACCAAGGCCGATGCACTGAAGGAGCAGGCGAAGAAGCTGCGCGAGAAGGCGGGCGACCGCGTGGGCAAGGATGGGAAGGTCGATATTCAGGAACGAATGACCATTGCCCGCGAGCTCTCCCGCGGCGAGCCGGGGCTTGCGGCCGAGGAGTATGAGTGGCTGTGGAACAACATGCTCGAGCACGAGCCCGCGATGGTCGGCGTGCGGCTGTCGTTCATGGTCAATGACATGCAGCGGCTGGCGGCCAAGGACGTTGCCGCGAAGAAGCGCTTCACGGTGATGCGCGATGCAGTGGAGAAGAAGGCCGACGCGGACAAGGACGATGTGGCCGCACGGGCCGACTGGGTGGCTCTGAACGAGGTGCTGAGGGACGATGATCGCACGCTGGCGTGGTACGACCGTGTAAAGGATGATGGAGACTCGCGCCCGCAGGTTGAGCGGACCACCTACAACCTGCAGCAGCTCTTCAAGAAGCACAAGCGCTGGGCGGACCTGGGACGCATGTCGCGCGACCCCATGGGGGATGCACGCCAGGCCACGATGATGCTTTCCATGAACATGGGGGAAGGAGAGGAGCGGGAGCAGATGAAGGAGTTTGCGCAGAACCATGCACGGTCGTCGATCAGCGATTTGTACGCGGGGCTGCTTGCCGCGGGGCGGGAGAAGGATGCGGACAAGGTGGCGGGCGTGCTGCTGAAGTCGCTGGACGACGCGGCCAGCCGTCGCGCACTGGTGAGCGCGGCACTTGAGGCGGGGCAGGCCAAGGAGCGGCACCTGGAGATGCTGGACAAGGCCGACGCAGCGAGCCCTGACGATGCGGACGCGGGGCTCCGCCGCAAGGTGCGGGATGCGGTCAAGAAGTGATGGGCCATTCTGAACGTGAGGCACCGGGTGAGGCGGGGCGGTGTTCTTCCTGTTTGACCCCTCTTATAATGGGAACGATGCCGCGGCAGGGCGCATGACGACGCATGACGGTTTGCAGCGGCGTATGAAAGATGCCCGATAAGGGGGGCATTGGCCCCCAGGAGACTTCCGCAGTGCTCGACATGGATGTGCCCGCTCAGACCGTTCCCGGCCTTGCTTCCAACACTGAACCGCTCGCTATTGAGCGTCCGCCCCGCTCGGAGCAGATTGCGACGCTGCTGGCGGTGACGCTGCCGCCGCTGGGGCTCCTGGTGGCGATCGCGCTGCTGTGGGGCTGGGGCATCACGTGGCAGGCGTTGACGATCATGGGCGTGGGCTACCTGCTCACGGCGGTGGGCGTCACGGTGGGGTACCACCGCTACTTCACGCACAAATCGTTTGAGGCCCCGGCCATCACGCGCCTGGTGCTGGGGATTCTGGGCTCGATGGCGGCGGAGGGGCCGGTGATCCGCTGGGTCGCCATGCACCGCCGCCACCACCAGTTCAGCGATCACGAGGGCGACCCGCACTCGCCGCACGCGTTCCGCGGGCACCATCACCACCACCGCCAGAAGCCCACGCCGGGCGACCCGCACGAGGAGTCGCACCACGCGGGGCTGGGGGCGGTGATCAAGGGGTTTTATCACGCGCACATGGGGTGGTTTTTCCGCGCGCTGCCGAAGGATCTGAACCGCTATGCGCCGGACCTGATGGCCGACCCGGTGACGCGCTGGGTGGACAAGACCTTCTGGGTGTGGATTCTCGCCTCGGCGATCGTGCCGGCCATCGTCGGCTATCTGTGGATGGGCACGCTGGCGGGGCTGGTGATGGGGCTGCTGTGGGGCGGGTTCGTGCGGCTGTTCATGGTGCACCATGTGACGTGGAGCATCAACTCGGTGTGCCATATCTGGGGCAGCCGGCCGTACGACAGCCACGACCACAGCCGCAACAACGTGATCATGGGCATCCTCGCGATGGGCGAGGGGTGGCACAACAACCACCACGCCTTCCCCACATCCGCCCGCCATGGCCTGGCGTGGTGGCAGTTTGACAGCAGCTACCTGCTCATCAAAGCGATGTCGTGGGTGGGGCTGGCGAAGAACGTGAAGGTGCCGGATGCGGCGCGGCTGGAAGCGAAGGATCGCACGGCGGCATGAGCGGAGCCGCCCGCCGAAAGGGTGTGATGCACTTTGTGATACACGCGGCGGTGACGGTGCTTGCCGCGGCTGCGGCGATGGTGGCGTGTCATCAGCCGGTTTCCTCCCCTACCAAGAGCGGCGGCAAGCGGGCGGATGCGTCGCCCGCGTACACCGTGGTGGAGCTGTTCACATCCGAAGGGTGCTCGAGTTGCCCGCCCGCGGACACGGTGCTGGCGGGGTTGCCCGAGGCCCATGACCACGCGCTGATCCTGGCGTTCCATGTTGACTACTGGGACTACATCGGCTGGAAGGACCCGTACGCGAGCGCCGAGTTCACGCGGCGGCAGCGGGCCTATGCCGCGAAGCTCGACAGCGGGACGTACACGCCGCAGATGATTGTCAACGGGCACGAGCAGTTCATCGGGTCGGACAAGTCCGCGGCGGCGAAGGCGGTACGTCAGGCCGCGCCGCTGGGCACGCTGGCGGTGACCGCACAGGCACGCAAGGACGGAGAGCCGATCAGGCTCAGCGTGACCGCGCCGCAGGGCACGCCCGCGGATGCCAAGGTGTATGCCGCGCTGACGGAAGATCACCTTTCCAGCGAGGTGAAACGTGGAGAGAACTCCGGCCGCACGTTGAAGCACGATGGGGTCGTGCGGGCGTTTGTGGACGGCACCTTCTCAAAGCCCGATGCGGCGGGCGCGGCGTCGGTATGCACGCTGACCCTCACTCCACCCGTGGGCGTGAAGGAATCCAATGCCCACATCGTCATCTTTGTGCAGGACGCTTCGACGCTCCGCGTGCTGAGCGCGGCCCCGGTCAGCCTGCGGCCCCTTGAGCCCCGGCCAAGCCTGCCCCCTGCGGCGGGGCCATCCGCCACCACTCCCACAGCTCCCACACGGCGTTGAGCAGTTTCTCCATGGTGGCGCGTTCAACGCCGTGCCCTCTTCACGCACGGTCGTGGAACTCTGATGCAGGCTCTTACGCGGCGGGGCGCAGGAGCCGCGCCGCGACCGAAAATGACCCCTCCGCCCCCACCCCCACCGCCAGCGCGCCGAACTGCACCGACAGGATCGCGCTGGGCGGGCTTTCGCGCGTGCCGCGGCGGGCCTGCACCATGTACCGCACCTCGGGGGTTCCCACCGGCACCGCCGCATCGTCAAAGCGCTTGCTCCCCACGATGTCCGCCACCACCCAGGGCCCGCTGCCGATGGCGCGGCGCACCACGTAAACCACGCTGCTCACGCCCTTGGGCTGGCGGGCCTTCCAGCGCACCGTCAGCACGCCCACGGGCCGCAGCGTTGCGGAGAGGTTTGTCGGCGCGGTCGGCGCGGCGGCCGTGCCGCGTCGGTCGGGCGGCACGAGGCCCGCGTCCGCCCACAATGATTCATCATCGCCCGCGGTGATGAAGGCCTTGATCATGTTGACGGTGTCCCGCCCCACGGCACTCAGGTCCGCCAGCGCCGTGTTCTGTATGTACGTCGCCGTCACCGCTGCGGAGCGTGCGTTGAAGGCTTCCTGCGTGCGCGCCTCCGCGGTGTCCAGGGCCGCCTTGACCTCCACCAGCCGCTGCGAGGAGATTCCGAAGCGGCCGGGGTCAGTTTCCCACAAGGGCAGGTGTACGCGGAACCACCTCAGCACATCGTCGTTGCGATCATCTGGAACATTGGTGCCCATGGCGATTCCCTTTCACCGGCGCGGCGTCGCTTGCGACCCTACGAGCCAATCGGCCACCACCCGCCCCGGCTTGAGCAAACCCCGCCCGATCACGCTGAATCCGCACGCCGCCGCCATCAAACCACCCCCCAAGGCCCCGCGGCCACACGACTCCACCCCGCCGCCGCGCCCTCCTGCCCGCCCGCCCCACCCCGGCCGCGCCCCGCTGCGTGCTTTCGCCGCGCCGGGACGCAGCCGGGCCGTGGTTGCTTCCATGCCCGAGGGCCATCCCGTCGCCAGACGGCTCCCGCTACGCTTGACAGCCATGGGCCTTGACAGCGTTGAACTCGTGATGGATGTTGAAGCACGATTCGGGATTGAACTGCCCGACTGGGACTGCGCGAAGGTCCGCACGGTCGGCGATCTGGCAGCCGTTGTCGCGCAGCGGGGCCGGCGCCCGCGCGGCGGCGCGTGCCCCACGGCGGACACGTTCTATTGGGTACGGCGGACGCTGATCGCCTCGGCGGGGGTTGCCCGCAGCGCGGTGCGGCCTTCGACGCGGCTTGAAGCGCTCATCCCGGGGAACCGGGCACGTCGGGCCGCGTGGAAGGCGCTGCGGGTCGGCCGGCCCGCGCTGCCTCAACTGGAAACGCCGGCACGGGTTGACGGCGCACTGCTGTTCGTGTGCGTGATCGGATTTTTTGCCGCTCTCCTGGTGGTTCCCGTGACGTTGACGGGGAGCCCGTGGAGCCTGCTTCCGGCTGGGATGATCGTGCTGGCCATCGTGGCGGCGGCCATGAACATCCTGCCCGGGCCGTGGCAGGTGCTGCCCCCGCTTGGTATCAAGACCGTGGGGGACATCGCCCGTGCGATCTCGCCGCTGGAAACTGCGGGGATGAAGGGGCAGGACGCGCTCATGCTGCAGGTGCGCGCCCTTGTGGCCTCACAGACGGGCCTGCCGCTGGAGAAGGTTCAGCCGACCTCGCGATTCATCGAAGACCTCGGGTTCTAGCCGATACGGCGGCATGCGCACCACCGCCCTGCTTGCACTGTCGATGTCTATTGCCTGTTCCGCCACGGCCCTGCCAGCCCCCCTACCGGCTCAGCAGGGGCGGGCATCCCAGCGCGTTTTCCACCAGCTTTCCCCCATTGCCCACACCCGACTCCCCTGATGCCCGGCGGAATCGCTTGCTTTTTATATGAGGCTGGTAGGCTGACGATCTCGCTGGCACGCTTCATTCGGGGCTGCCTGCGTGCTGGGCGGCTGTGTTTGTGTTGTCGGCGTGCACCCTTTTGCATCAGGAGATGTTGTATGAAGACTTCGAGCCTGCGTCGCGTCTGTCTTGCTCTGGCCGTGGTTGCTGCCGCGGGCGCGGCCAGCGGGGATGAGCTCTTCCGTCAGAACCCCGTCGGCGCCGCGGGCGGTTTCTCCTCGCAAGATGCACGCAACGCCGGGGGGCTTGGGTGGTTCTCTGAGGTGACCGACAACTTCTCGGTGACCGATGCGGCCACTATCACGGCGGTCGAGTTCTGGGGAGGCTATGGCCAGACCACCCGCGGCAACACGCACGGCTTCATGATCCGTTTTTACCAGGATGCGGGCGGGACGGTGGGCAACCTCATCTCCACACAGGATGTGATGACGTTCACCGAGACTACTGACTTCACCAACGCACAGGGCGACCGGCTCGATACGGTCCTGACGCTCAACACGCCCGTGGCGCTTCCCGCGGCAGGGCAGTACTGGATGAGCGTCGTCGCCATCCTTGATCGCGGGGGCACCAGCACCGAGCCCCAGTGGGGCTGGGTGCAGGCCACCAGCAACAACCTGCCCTCGGCGCGGCAGATCTTCTTCGGGAGCCAGCTCACCATCAATGCGGATGTTGCGTTTGTGATCACCGGCACAATCGGCTCACCCTGCGGCAGCGCCGACTTTGACGGCGACGGCGACACCGGGACGGACGCGGACATCGAGGCGTTCTTTGCGTGCCTCGCCGGCAACTGCTGCGCCACCTGCGGCACCGCCGACTTTGATGGCGACGGCGACACCGGGACCGACGCGGACATCGAGGCGTTCTTCCGCGTGCTGGCCGGCGGCAACTGCTGATCAGCGATCAAGGGACTGCTGACGATGCGGTCCCGCAGCCACACCCTTTATCACGCGCCAGCCCTCACCGGCTGGCGCGTTTTTTATTGGGATCAGTTCGCTGGCGGGGGGGACGTGCTGAGCGCGGGTATTGGGCAGATGGGCCAGACCTCCTGCTGGCCGGCGGCATCGGTGTAGACGACGTTCCAGCAGCCAACATCTTCTGTGAGGTGATACTGCTCGGGGCCGTCGCCCTCGGTGTAGCCGTGTTCCATCAAAGACGGCTCGTTGATGATCCAGTACCGCATCCGGGTGCGGAGGGCC
>JBBSOF010000036.1:0-34648 GCA_038260025.1 Phycisphaerales bacterium | reverse complement strand
GGGTGGCCCGCCTCGATCAGGTCCTCGACGTTGAACGTGTGGTAAACTGCCGCTTGACGCTCGGGTATGCCCTTCATCCCCAACTGTTCGCACCACCCACAGCACTGGTTGCGCCCGCTGGATCAATTCTTCAACAGCCTGTTAGAGTACGATCCTAACGGAATACTGAATGGGTTGTAGCCGGGAAACGCTGGTGCCGTCCAGTTCCCATTCGCCTGCGTCGCCTGCCCGTTCACCAACAATCCCGGCGGCCCATACACCAGCGGGTCATCGCTCATGTCCGCGTACGTCCACCACCCGCCCTGCCCCAGCCCGTTTCGGTTGGGGTCGTAGTGGGCTGCCTTCAGCCATTCGTCCCATGTGGGGATCCAGTACGCCGCCCCTGGGTTATGGGTGAACTGGTCGTGGAAGACATCGCCCGTGTAATAAAACGTTGATACGTCGTACGCCCCGTTCAGGAACGCCGCGCGGTCGTTGCTCTTGTCGTTGCACAGCCAGTTGCAGTACATCGCCGCCATCCGCCACGAGATATTGCCCACCGGGATCATCTCATTGCCCGACGGCACGCGCCAGCGCAAACCCCCAGGCGTATTGGGCGTCGTGCCCGCGGCACCCCAGAAGTTCGGCGGGATCAAATGCGGCAGCCGATCCGCCGCCGGACGGTCATACGCCGCGTTGAAGAACTCCACCCACTGCGCCGTGGTCACCTCGAACTTGCCGATCTTGTACTCATACCCGACGCTGCCGCGTCCGATAGCCCGGTCCCCCACCGTCCCATCCCCCGCCCAGGCCGCGTTACCGGGAGCCCCCACCGTCACAAAGTCGATGCCCGAACGCGGATCAACCTGCGCCGACACAGGCGCCGCGGCAATGGTGAGTCCGACAACAATGGCGAGCGGTCGCATGAGCATAACTCCAGACGACTTCTGACAAGATCGCTGCGCGGCAACAGCCCCGCAAGGCCCAAAGCCTTCACGTAAATAGAACCTCAAAACCCTGAAAAACAAGGACTTTGCGGTAACGCCCGAACGTTCGTCCCACAAGACCCATTACCCGGCCCTGATCCCCATCTTCCGCAACAACCCATCAAAGTGGTCCAGCCCATAAAACTCAATCGCCACCCGCCCCTTCTTCCCCCCGCGGTCCGTGCTGATCGACACCTTCGTCCCAAGCTGCTGCCCGATCTGCCGCTCCAGGTCTCGAAGCCCCGCCAGCCGCGCTGACATCTCATCAGTCGCCACTCCCGCGGCAATCCCCGCCGCCGCCCGCGCAGCGCCCGGCGCATACTTCACTTCCTGCTCCAGCTTCCGCACCGAATACCCATACATCGCCGCGTTGCGCGCCATGATGATCCGCTGCTGCCCCAGCGGCATCCCCAGCAGCGCGCGCCCATGCCCCATCCCCAACGATCCCTTCGAGATCAGTTCGGCAATCTCCGGCTCAAGCTCCGTCAGCCGCACCAGGTTCGCCACCGTCGACCGCTCCAGCCCCACGCGGTCCGCCAGCTGCGCCTGCACCAGCCCGAACTTCTCGCTCAGCGCCCGCAACGCCCACCCGCGGTCCATCGGGTTCAGGTCCTCTCGCTGCACATTCTCAACCAGCCCCCACTCCGCCGCCTGCTCATCCCCCATCTCCCGCACCAGCGCGGGGATCGCCTTGAGCCCCGCCGCCTGCGCCGCCCGCCACCTCCGCTCCCCTGCCACCAGCTCATACCGCCCCCCACCCACCGGCCGCACGATCACCGGCTGCATCAGCCCCGACCGCTTGATCGACTCCGCCAGCCGCGCAATCGTCCCCTCATCCATCATCTTCCGCGGCTGGAACCGGCTCGGCCCAATCTCCCCCACCGCAATACTTTGAAAGTCCGATAACCCAGCATCGTCCGATAATACACCGTTTTCAGTTCGTTGCGTCGGCCTGATCGCAGGCTTGGCTTCGATAATGGCCTCTGGACCCGCGGCATCAACTCGAACGGGTGTGTCCAACGCCATCAGGCTGCTCAGTCCCCGACCCAGCCGCCGCGCCGTTGTCTTCTTTGCCGCGTCCATGCGATTCACTCCTGAGTTGTGTTCCACGTGGAACAATGGTACCAAGCACTACCCACAACCGCGATGGCGGGAGTGTTCCACGTGGAACAATTTTGAGAGATTCCGACATGACCGAAGGACTCGAAGTCGAAGTCATCGCCCGCGGCCTCGCAATCCGCGGCAACACCGTCCTCCTCTGCAAGAACCTCAAGCACGGCTACCACTACCTCCCCGGCGGCCATGTCGAGTTCGGTGAGACCTCCCCCACCGCCCTCGCCCGCGAGTTCCAGGAAGAAGCCGGCATCGCCGTGTCCGTCGGCAGCCTCGCCCACATCCACGAGCACATCTTCCGCCAGGGCCGCCGCGTGCGCCATGAGCTGAACCTGATGTTCCACGTGGAACAGTTGCCCGAGCAGGTCACGAGCCAGGAGTCCAAAATCGCCTTCGAATGGGCCGACCTCTCCACGATCGCAAATATGGATATCCGCCCCGAAGCGGCCCGCCAGTTCCTTCTGCGCCACCCCCACGCCACCATCCGCTGGGATTCAGAAGCCCTTACCTAAGCCCGCGGCACGGTGGACCGATGTACCCGATGTGCCCGACCACCCCAAAGACCTGCCAGCCCAGGTAGAGGCCCTCAAGCGCCAGATTGAATCCCTCCGCGCTGACCTGGCCCGGGCGGAGGATCTCGCCGCCCTCGGCACCCTCGGCGCCATGGTCGCCCATGAGGTCAACAACCTCATGACCCCCATCATCACCTACGCGCAGATGGCCCAAGACCGGCCCCAGGATGCCCGCCTCGTCGAGCAAGCCCTCGAGCGCTCCGTCGCCGGCGCCAACCAGGCCGCCAAGACCGCCGAATCGATCCTCACCCTGGCACGGCCGGACCCTGCCCCCAGCAACATCGCGTGCTCCATCAAGGCTGCCGCGGAGCAGGCGGTGGCGAGTGTTCCACGTGGAACATCGACGGTGACGATCAACATTGAGCCGCAACTGAAGGCCGCGATCACACCCGCCAGCCTCCAGCAGATCCTCCACAACCTGCTGCTCAACGCCACCCGCGCGACGGGTAGTGGGGGGCTCATCATCCTTTCCGCCTCAACCCGCGAGTCCGATGCGCTCATCTCGGTGCAGGACAATGGCTCCGGCGTGCCTGCCGCGTTGCGGCCGCTGCTCTTCAAACCGTTCGCGACGCGCTCAGGCTACGGCACAGGATTAGGCTTGGCCATCTGCCGCCGACTCGCCAACCAAGTCGGCGGCGATGTGTGGCTCGCCGAATCAGATGCGCAAGGAACCCGATTCGTGGTTCGCGTGCCTCTCGCCTGCGAGGGCGCTGCAGCCGCCTGACTCACGCAGGCACCATCACCACATCTTGCGGATCGACCTGCACCTGGCTGAATGTTGCCGCGGCATCGCGTGGATTTTGCAGCGCCATCTTCGCGATTGAGCCGCCGCGGAGTTGGAGGTCGTGCTGGATGCTGTCACCAAGATACAGTGTTTGTATGGGTTTTACTTGCAATATGTTTGTATTATGGTTGCCCTGCTGAACAAGCGCTTCGGGGCGTATGGAGACCAGGACATTGCTCGCGGGCTTGGCGTTGGGTGGCAGCGGGGTGCGGGCGAGCAGCGGTCCCGCGGCAGTCTCAAGCTCAACCCCATCATCCGACACGCGGACCACCGTTGCCGGGATCAGGTTCGTTTCACCAAGGAACTCCGCTACAAAGCGCGAGCCGGGGACGCGGTACAACTCGCGCGGCGTGCCCACCTGCTGCACCACGCCCGAGCGCATGATCGCGACGCGGTCGGCCATACTCAGCGCTTCCTTCTGATCGTGGGTCACGTACACCGTCGTGATCCCCGCCTCCTTGCACACGCGGCGGATCTCCGAGCGCAGCTCGATCCGCAGGCGTGCATCCAGATTCGACAGCGGCTCATCGAGCAGCAGCACACTGGGCCGGATGACCAGCGCCCGCGCCAACGCCACCCGCTGCTGCTGCCCGCCAGACAACTGGTTCGGTTTGCGCTGCGCATACTCGCGCATCCGCACCGCCTCCAGCGCTTCAATCACGCGGCGCGTGCGGTCCATGCCTGAAATCTTCCGCACGTCCAGCCCGAACGCCACGTTGGCCTCCACGGTCATGTGCGGCCACAGCGCGTAGCTCTGGAACACCATGCCGGTGTTGCGCTTGTTGGGGGCGAGGTGCGTGACATCGCGCGGGGCGCCATCTTCAGTGAACAGCAGGCTGCCCGAGGTGGGGTCGATGAAGCCGGCGATCATGCGCAGCAGCGTTGTCTTGCCGCAGCCCGAGGGGCCCAGCAGAAAGAACAGCTCGCCGGCCTCGATATTCAGCGACACATGATCGACAGCCGTCGTCGTGCCGCCATCGATGCCGGGGAACGACTTGGTCAGGCGGTCGATGGTGATGGAAGTGGGGGGGCGGGATGCCATGATGCAGAATGTAGCAGGCGGCCGCCCCTGGGCGCGGTCACGCCCCCGCGCCGCGCGCCGGAAAGTGCAGCGACACCGTGACCCGCGCGGCCCCGCCTTCTGGAACGGCCCCGATCTCGAGCCTCGCACCCGCGGCAGATGCGGCCGCGCCGGCAAGCGACAGCCCCAGCCCCAGGTGTGGGGCCGAGCGTGCGGCCTCCTGCCGCCAGAAGGGCTCGCCCATGCGCCCCATCGCTTCGGGCCGCACCCCCGATGAAATATTGGAAAAATGCAGCGCGACGTCCGCGGCACCGTTCCCCGGCGGCTCCATGGTGATGCGCACCGCCGAGTCCTCATCGGCGTACTCGGCGGCGTTCATCACGATGTTGCGGACCGCCGGGGCCAACAACTCCGCGTCGGCCATCACCAGCAGCGGCTCGGGCACCTGCACGCTGAACCGCACGCGGCGTGCCGCGGCGGTGCCGTGGGCTTCCGCGAGCGCAGCGCGCAGCAGCGGCCAGATGTCGAAGCACTCAGCGTCGGCGCGCTCACGCCCCGACTCGACGCGTGCGAGGCGAAGCAGCGCGCTCACCAGCGCATCAAGCCGCTCGGCAATGCCGAGCGAACTGGCGAGGGTGCGGGCGGTCTCTTCGGGCGCGCGTGGCCTTGCCGCGGAAACCTCGAGCAGCGTGCGCAGCTCGGCGACGGGGGTGCGCAGCTCGTGGGCGGCGGCGGTGGTGAAGCGCCGCTCGCGCTCGAAGGCGGCGTGCAGGCGCGCGAGCAGATCGTTGAGGCGGTCGCGGATGGGCGCGAGCTCGGCGGGCAGGGGGCCGGCGTCGATGGGCGTTCCCAGCGTGGGGGCGTGGACAGCGCCGACGGCTGCCGCCAGATGGTCGATGGGCGCAAGGCCGCGGCGCAGCGCCCAGCGCACGCCGAGCACTCCGGCGACGGTGATGAGCGTGCCCGCCAGGAATAGCCCTACGGCAAGCGCATGCAGCGGATTGTCCACGGGCTCGCGGGGCGCGGCAACGACGATAAGCAGCCGGTGTTCCGGCGGGGGCGTGCCGGGCCCCGGGGGGTCGCGGGGCATGAGGAATGTGCGGGCCAGCGCGCGGATGTCGAGGCCGCCGCGCAGCGTCAGGTCCCAGGGTCCGTGCGGCACATCGGCAGCGGAGCCGGAGATGATCGAACGGTCGGCGAGTGATCGCGAGCGTTCAACGATGCGCATGGCATGATCGTCCGTTAGCTCGTAGAGCTCAAAGAACGCGGTGGTGTGGCCATCGCGGGCACGCAGCTCGTACTGCGGCATCGCCTCATCGTCAAAGTCGAACGCCACGCGCCCGTCGTAGACCTCGGTGTCGGCGATGAGGGCCTCGACGCGGGTGGCGAGACCATCATCAAAGCGGTTGTGCAGCGCGGTCCGCACGAAGAGGTAGAGCCCAAGCCCTGCCGCGACCATCACCGGCGCGAGGGTGCAGAAGAGCATGAGCGTGAGGCGTGCGCGGATGGTCATGGGGAACCCGGCGTCGTTTCGGGCTCGGTGAGCACATAGCCCACCTTGCGGCGGGTGTGGATGAGCGTGGGGCAGCCTGCTTCCTCGAGCGTGGCGCGCAGGGCGCACACGGCCGAGTCCACGGCGTTGGAGAAGACCTGGGAGCGGTCGTCGTAGAGGTGCTCCTCAAGCTCGGCCCGCGGCACGGGGCGGCCCATGCGCAACGCGAGGTACTCCAAGATCGCGAACTGGCGCGGGGCGAGGGCGATGGGCTCGCCATCGAGCCGAACGGTGCGCGCGACGACGTCGATCGCGAGCGGGCCCGCGCGCAGCACGGGCGACGCAGCGCCGTGGCGCCGCCGCGACAGCGCGGTGACGCGGGCGAGCAGCTCGCGCAGCGCGAAGGGCTTGACGAGGTAGTCATCAGCTCCGGTGTTGAGGCCGTGCACGCGGTCATCCAGGGCATCGCGCGCGGTGAGCATCAGCACGCTGGAGGCGACGCCCTTGGCGCGGATTTTTTCGAGCACTTCGATGCCGCTGAGTTCGGGGAGCATCCAGTCGAGGATGATGACGTCGTAGTCGGTGGTCTGGGCAAAGAGCAGGCCGCGCCTGCCGTCGGCGGCGCTGTCCACGGCGTGCCCGGCCTCGCGCAGCCCCTGGGAGAGGGAGTCGCGCAGGACCGTGGAATCTTCGACGATGAGGATGCGCATGGCGGTGCCCGGATGGTATGGGTGAGCCCCGCTTACAGGGGGATCGTGGGCCGGTTCCCAAGGAGCCGCTTTGGGTGTGACGCCTCGGGTTGATGAGAAGAAGGCATCAAGGCATCAAGGCTGGGTCAGGGCCGGGGGACATAGGCGGTGGTCAGCCAGTCGCGCATCCGGGGGCTGCCGCTGCGCTCGAAGTCGGCGAAGAAGGCTTCCATGCTCTGGGTTCGGCCGACGGGCATGTGCCCGTACCACAGGTTGAGCTGGGAGCCCACGGCCTGCTCGGGTGCGCGGCCCTCTTCCTGGATGAGGTATGCGGCAGACGCCAGCCCCGAGCGGTCGGCCCCATTAAGACAGTGGACCAGCAGCGGGCGCGGTGCGGTGTGCAGGGCTTCCAACAGTTTCGTGGCCTCGGCCTTATCGGGGAGTTCGCGGGCGGAGAGGCGGATGTCCACGTGCTCGATGCCCAGGCGACGGCAGACGGCCGTCTCGTCGTCGTACCAGTCCTTGCCGGGGTTGGGGCCGCGGAGGTTGATGACGGTGCGAAGGCCCTGCTCTTTGATGCGGCCCTCGAGCTGCGCGGCAGACAACTGGCCGCTGCGGTACACCTGACCCGCGCTCACCGTGTGGAAGTTCTGGCCCGCGAGAATGTCAACGCCGCGGATGGTGGGCAGGGTGAAGATTGCCAGCACGCACACGATCACCACGCGGCGGATGCGCTTGCGGCGCACTGCACAGGGCGTGAGGTCGGGCTCGGATTGCGCGGGGAGTGGGCTCGCCTGGCTCATACCCCGGAATTGAGGCAGCGCCGAAGAGGCGAACATGATGGGAAGATGACGCGCGCGTCAACGCTGCGCGAAGACGCCGCGGCTGAGGCGGGCAGCAGCCAGGGGTGGCGGCTGGTGGTTTAGTGGGGGACGGGCGCGTTGGTCAGGCGGCTGGGGCGATCCGTCAGGGCCAGCAGCGAGAGGTCGTGCCACATGGCGCGGGCGTTGGTGTCCCAGGTGAGGTCGATAGTGTTGCTGACATCGACGCGGCGCTGCGAGAGCGTCATGAGCTCGGGGGTGAGGTCTTCGCGCGTGCTGCCGCAGCCGCCGAGGAGGGTGGCGGCGGTGAGGAGTGCGAGGGCGGAGACGGCGAGCTTGCGGGTACGCATGGGAGGGTCCTCGATAAATGGGCCGGGCGGTTGCCGCGGGGGGCTCACTTGTAACCCATTCGCGGGCGGGCGTCAAACGGCCGGGGCAGATTTGGCACCTGGGCGAAAGCGGCGATATTGGATACGGGGGTGGGGGGGCCGGGGTTGCGGGGATGTTGTGGTTGGCGGGTGGTTGGGTGGGGGGGTGTCGGAGTGGCAGGGCCGGGGGCGGCTGGAGGGGCAGAACGGGGGTGGAGGGTTGGCAGGGGGGTTGTATATAGAAGGGGGAGCGGGGGGAGTGGACGGCACTGAAATGAAGGGGTTGTGAAGGAGGTATCGGGATGCGGATGGACCGGTTAACGACGACGGCACAGGCGGCTCTGGCGGATGGGCAGTCTCTGGCGGGCTCTCGGGGGAACCCCGAGGTAACGGGGCTGCACGTGCTGAGCGCGCTGCTGGCGGACAAGGCCGGGCCGGGGTGGTCAATTGTGGGCAAAGTGGGGGCGGAGCCGGCGCGGGTGGTGCAGGTGGTTGATGCGGAGTTGTCGAGGCTGCCGACGACGAGCGGGGGCTCGCCCAGCGCCGGCCGCGGGCTGATGGAGGCGCTGAACAAGGCGGACGCGGAAGCCAAGCGGCTGGGCGATTCGTACGTGAGCAGCGAGCATTTGCTTCTGGCGATGGCGATGGTGGCCCCGACGAAGGAGGTGCTGAGCGCGGTGGGGGCGACGCACCAGCGCCTCGAGGAGGCGGTGAAGGCAATCCGCGCATCGTCGGGCGTGACGAACGTGACGGACCAGAACGCCGAGGCGAGCTTCGAGAGCCTGAAGAAGTATGCGATTGACCTGACGGAGCGGGCGCAGCAGGGCAAGCTGGACCCCGTGATCGGGCGCGATGAGGAGATCCGGCGGTGCATGCAAGTGCTCAGCCGCCGGACGAAGAACAACCCGGTGCTGATCGGCGAGGCGGGTGTCGGCAAGACGGCGATCGCGGAGGGGCTGGCGCAGCGGATTGTGAACGGCGATTGCCCCGAAGGCATGCGCGGCAAGCGGATCATGGCGCTGGATGTGGGCTCGCTGCTTGCGGGCGCGAAGTTTCGCGGCGAGTTTGAGGAGCGGCTGAAGGCGGTGCTGCGCGAGGTGATGGGCAGCAAGGGCGAGATCATCCTGTTTATTGATGAGCTGCACACGATCATCGGGGCGGGGGCGGGCGAGGGATCGGTGAGCGCGGGGAACCTGCTGAAGCCCGCCCTGGCGCGGGGCGAGCTGCGGGCCATCGGCGCGACGACGCTGGATGAGTACCGCAAGCACATCGAGAAGGACCCGGCGTTTGAGCGGCGCTTCCAGCCGGTGTTTGTGGATCAGCCGACGGTGGAGCAGACGGTGGCAATTCTGCGGGGTTTGAAGCCGCGGTATGAGGCGCACCATGGTGTGCGGATTCTTGACGGCGCGATCCTGGCGGCGGCGCAGTTGAGCCACCGGTATATCGCGGATCGGTTCCTGCCGGACAAGGCGATTGATCTGATTGATGAGGCGGCGGCGCGACTGCGGATCGAGAACGACAGCATGCCGAGCGAGCTGGATGAGCTGCGGCGGCGGATCATGCAGCTGGAGATTGAGCGGGAGGCGTTGAAGATCGAGGCGGCGGGGTCAAGGGGCGGCGGCGTGGGGACAGCGCGCGAGCTGGAGCGGGTGGAGAAGGAGATCAGCGAGTTGCAGGAGCAGAACCGCACGCTGAGCGCGCGGTGGGATGAGGAGAAGAAAGAGCTGGATGCCGTGAAGGCGATCAAAGGTGAGATGGAGGCGCGGCAGGTGGAGCTGGACCAGGCGCAGCGGCGCGGGGACCTGGAGCGGGCAGCGCGCATCCGTTATGGCGAGCTGCGCGAGCTGGAAGCGAAGCTCGCGGCCGCGGAGCAGGCCCTCAACGAGCAGAAGGATCGCGGCGATGCGATGGTGAAGGAAGAGGTAGATGCGGAGGCCATCGCGGAGGTGGTGGGGCGGTGGACGGGGATCCCGGTGTCAAGGCTGGTGGAGGGCGAGCGGGAAAAGCTGACACGGATGGAGGAGCAGCTGAGCAAGCGGGTGATCGGGCAGGAGCATGCGCTGAAGGCGGTGGCGGATGCGGTGCGGCGCAGCAGGGCAGGGCTGAGCGACCCGCACAAGCCGATCGGGAGCTTTTTGTTCCTGGGGCCGACGGGGGTTGGGAAGACGGAGACCTGCCGCGCTTTGGCGGAGTTTTTGTTTGATACGGAAGAGGCGATGGTGCGGATTGATATGAGCGAGTATGGGGAGAAGCACGCGGTGGCGCGGCTGATCGGTGCGCCGCCGGGGTATGTGGGGTATGACGAGGGCGGGCAGCTGACGGAGGCGGTGCGGAGAAGGCCGTACTGCGTGGTGCTGCTGGATGAGATCGAGAAGGCGCACCCGGATGTGTTCAATATTCTGCTGCAGGTGCTGGATGATGGGCGGTTGACGGATGGTCAGGGGCGGACGATTGATTTCAAGAACTCGATCATCGTGATGACGAGCAACTATGGCAGCGCGCAGATTCAGGAGTTGACGGGGCAGGGCGCGGAGGATTGGGAGATTGAGGCGGCGATCCGCGAGATGCTCAAGCGCGGGCCGGCGGGGATGGCGGCGGAGGAGTTCGCGAAAGCGGCGGGGCTGCCGAGCAAGGTGGCGGAGGTGATGAGCCGCGCAGCGATGACGATGAGCGGCGGGCTGATGCGGCCGGAGCTGTTGAACCGGATTGATGAGGTGGTGGTGTTCCACCAGTTGAAGAAGGAGGCGCTGGGGGGGATCGTGGAGATCCAGCTGGGGCGGCTGCGGGCACGCCTGGCGGAGCGGGGCATGACGCTGGAACTGAGCGACCGGGCGAAGTTGGAGTTGGCGAACGAGGGCTGGGACCCGGCGTTCGGGGCGCGGCCGCTGAAGCGGACGATCCAGCAGCGGATTGAGAACCCGCTGGCGACGCGGATTCTGAACGGGGAGTTTGGGGCGGGGGA
Organism: Phycisphaerales bacterium; assembly: GCA_038260025.1. GTDB lineage: Bacteria > Planctomycetota > Phycisphaerae > Phycisphaerales > UBA1924 > JAEYTB01. The sequence goes on along the minus strand of JBBSOF010000036.1, from coordinate 23,861 downwards.
CGGGATTGTGGCGGAGTTTGAGGGGGCGGGGTTTGTGTTTCGGAAGGGTGTCTAAAGCAAAACCTCTTTCCTTACTCGCCCCGTTGATTAAACGAAATGGCTTGGATTTACTTAAGGACCATGCCAAGTAAAGGTGATTTACATTCGCCTCGTCCCTTCCACCCTAGGGCTGGGGAGTACCGGCGGCAACCCACTGGGTATTGGGCCTTCTCCCCGGCGGCGCTTCCACCCGACCCGAAGCTTGACTGGCGCGGACTTGAGCCGCACCTGTCGCAGGCGACACTGGCACTCGGCCGCCTCGACGGGATTTCAGCGCTTGTACCCAACCCTGACTTGTTCGTTTCCATGTATGTGCGAAAAGAGGCGGTGCTGAGTTCTCGCATTGAAGGAACTCAGGCAAGCCTGTCGGATGTGCTCGAGGATGAAGCGGGTGTGCTCACGGAAGGGCGGCCGAAGGACGTCTATGAGGTTCGCAACTACGTACGTGCGATGAACGCGGGGCTTGCCCGGCTCCAGACTCTTCCGCTCAGCCTGCGACTGATCCGCGAAATCCATGGCATCCTGCTCAACGAAGTGCGAGGCCATGACCGCACACCGGGCGAGTTCCGGCGGAGCCAGAACTGGATCGGCTCTGAGGGCCAGAGCCTGACGGACGCGGTGTTTGTACCGCCGCCACATTACGACCTTGCGACACACCTCGGAGCCCTTGAAGACTATGTTCGCGGCGATGACACAACGCCGGTTCTCGTGAGAACAGGACTGGTGCATGCCCAGTTTGAGACCATCCACCCGTTCCTTGACGGCAATGGAAGGCTGGGGCGTCTGCTGATCACCTTCATGCTGTGTGAACGCGGGGTCTTGACGCGCCCGCTGCTATACCTATCTGACTATTTTACGCGGCACAAGCGGCTGTACTACGAAAAGTTGATGAGAGTGCGTGAGGAAGGGGATTGGGAAGGATGGCTCACCTTCTTTCTTGCGGGCGTGGCAAGCGTCGCCGATGACGCTCGGGATACAGCCGGCCGCGTGATGCGGCTTCAGAGCGACCACGAGGGCTTGGTCGCGACGCGGTTTCCAACGAAGCCGAATCTTCTACGTCTTCTGCGTGCCTCGTACCTGCAACCCACCCTCACGATTGGCAACGCGGCGGCGCTTCTGAAGGTTTCCAACCCGACGGCAGGCACGCTTGTGAGCGATCTCGTATCGCTTGGGATACTCCGCGAGGCGACCGGCCGCGAGCGCGGGCGCGTGTTCCGGTACACCAAGTACTATGAGACTCTCTCCAAGGATGATCCAAAGAATGGATGAGGAGACAACGGGCGATTGGTCAGGCGTGATTTGATGTGGTGTGGGAGGCTCTGTGGGTTTTGACCTCATCCGTGTCTGTGTGTTCGGCCTGACTGACAGCGCGAGGCTGGCGGCGATCAGGTCGCCGGACTTTGGGGAGACGGTGGCGCGGGGGTTTGAGGTTGAGGGGTATGGGGATGATGCGGTGTTGGCGCGGGTGCTGGTGGAGCGGCGGCCGCAGGTGATCGTGAGCGTGGGGCCTGTGGCGCGGTTTGCGCGGTTGAACGCGGCGCCCATTGAGGTGCGGCGGCGGTGGCTGCACTTTGAGGATGCGGGCGTGGATGGCGGCGTGGTGGGGGAGCGGATCATGGCGACGTTTATCGCCAATGCCACGGCGGCGCGCTTTCCTGATGTGCCGCTGGTGAGCGTGTTCACGCCCACGCACAAGACGGGCGCGAAGATCCGGCGGCCGTGGGAGAGCCTGCTGGCCCAGACGTACACGAACTGGGAGTGGGTGGTTCTGGATGATTCGCCCGATGATGGGGCGACGTTCGCGGAGGTGGCGGAGCTTGCGAAGTGCGATGCGCGGGTGAGGGTGTTCCGCGGGCATGAGGCGTGCGGGGTGATCGGGGAGGTGAAACGGCGGGCGTGCGGGCTCTGCCGCGGCGAGGTGCTGGTGGAGCTGGATCATGATGATGAGCTGACGCGCGAGTGCCTGGCGTGGATCGTGGGGGCGTTCGCGGCGTTCCCGCAGGCGGGGTTCGCGTACACGGACTGCGCGGAGACGCACGATGATGGGCGGCGGGTGGCGTATGACCCGGGGTGGGGATTCGGGTTCGGCTCGTACCGGCGCGAGGCGTATGGGGGGCAGGAGTACATGGTGGCGGGCAGCCCATCACTGAACGCGAAGACAATGCGGCACATCGTGGGCGTGCCCAACCACGCGCGGGCGTGGCGGCGGAGCGCCTATTTGGCGGCAGGCGGGCACAGCCCCGAGGTTCATGTGGCCGATGATTATGAGTTGCTGGTGCGGACGTTCCTGACGACGCGGATGGTGCATATCCCGCGTCTGGGGTATATCCAGTATTACAATGCGGCGGGCGGCAACACGCAGCTGCGGCGCAACGCGGAGATTCAGCGGATCGTGAAGTATGTCGCGCACGCGTACAACGAGCGCATCCATGCGCGGCTGCTGGAGCTGGGGGTCAGCGACTTCATCTGGCGGGGGGACGGGCGGCTGGACTGGGACGCGGCAGACCCGCACGCGGGGCTCAACTGCGAACTGGTGTATCGTGGTTGAGGCTGGGGTTGAGGCTGGGGTTGAGGCTGGGGTTGAGGCTGGGAGCGGGGCGGGGGGCGGGGCGTACGGAGTGCGGGACATGCGTCAGGAGTTCTCATGAGCTTGTATGGCGCGGTGCGGAAGGTGTATACGGCGTTGATTCCGCGGAGTGTGCGGCACGGCATCTATGCGATGACGCCGATGCCGCTCAAGCGGCTGCGGGCGAGGGCGATCGGTTCGCTGGAGCGGCGGGCGAGCCATGAGGAGATGTACGACGCGGCGTACTACGCGACGTATGTGGAGCCGGCGATGCGGACGTCGGTGGGGGTGATCGCGGCGTCGATATTGGAGCGGTACCAGCCGCGGACGGTGGTGGATGTGGGGTGCGGGACGGGGCTGCTGCTGGTACACCTGCGCGAGGCGGGGGTGCAGGTAGAGGGGCTGGAGTATTCGGAGGCGGCGTGCAAGGTCTGCCGCGAGCGGGAACTGAAGGTACACCGCGTGAACCTGGAGACCGATGTGCTGCCGTCGCTGAGGGCGGATGTGGTGGTGAGCACGGAGGTGGCGGAGCACCTGCCTGAATCGTGCGCGGACCGCTTTGTGGATGCGTTGTGCGGCATCGCGGGGACGGTGGTGCTGACGGCGGCGACGCCGGGGCAGGGCGGGACGGACCACGTGAACGAGCAGCCGCATGAGTATTGGGTTGGGAAGTTCCGGGCGCGGGGGATGGCGTTTGACGAGGCGGCGACACTGGCGTGGCGGGCGCGGTGGAAAGATGCGGGCGCGCTGGCGTGCTATTACCAGAATGTGATGCTGTTTGGTCGGGGAGCGTCGGGTAGATGATGGGAAGAAGGCATCGAGGCATCAAGGCATCAAGGCATCAGGGCATCAGGGCATCAGGGCATCAGGGCAGAAAGACACCGACTTGAAGACAAGTCGGTGGCACGTCGACCGGGAATGCGGGTGGTCCTAAGTTTTGCCCATGGCGACAGTTTTTCTCAATGGGCGGTTCATCGCGCGCGATGAGGCGTTGGTCTCGGCGTTTGATGCAGGGTTCCAGCATGGCGTGGGGCTGTTCGAGACCATGCTGGCGGTGCGGGGGGCAGAGGGGCTGCGGGTGCTGCACCTCTCGGCGCATGTGGAACGCCTGGCGCGGTCGGCGCGGGCGATGGGGCTGTCGGAGTCGCTGCGGGTGGGTGCGCTCGAGGAGGCGGTGAAGCGGACGGTGGAGCGGGCGGGGGCGGAGATTGATGCGGAGCGGCTGCGCCTGCGGCTGACGGTGACGGGCGGGGACCTCAACATGCTGGGGCGGGGCGAGGGGCCCGCGGGCGAGGGCACGGTGCTGATCGTGGCGCAGCCCGCGACGGCGTACCCGGCGGAGATGTTTGAGCGCGGCGTGGGCGTGGTGATTGCCGACTGGAAGGCCAACCCGCTGGACCCGATGCAGGGGCACAAGACGCTGAACTACTGGGCACGGCTGCGGGAGCTTCAGGTGGCGGCGGCGAAGCGCGCGGGCGAGGCGCTGGTGTTTCAGGTGACGAACCACCTTGCGGGTGGGTGCGTGAGCAACGCGTTTGTGGTGAAGGGTGGGGTGTTGTACACGCCCATTGCGCGGGGGGAGGAGGAAGGGGTTGGGGAGGATGGCGACGAGAACGCCGAGCCGCCGCGGAGCGGCGGGCCACCCATGCTGCCCAGCCCGGTGCTGCCGGGGGTGGTGCGGCGGTGGGTGATGGACTGGGCGGAGAGCGAGGGGGTGGCGGTGCAGCGGCGGATGCTGACGATCAGCGATGTGCTGGAGGCGGATGAGGTGCTGCTGACCAATAGCAGTTGGGGCGTGCTGCCGGTGGTGAAGGTGGAGCGCGAGGCGATCGGCGATGGCGTCGTGGGGCCGATGGGGAAGCGGTTGGTGGAGGAGTGGGGGAGTTGTTGCGGGGGTTCGTGATCGTGAGGGGAGAGATGATCGCACCGACCGCTCAGAGCCGCGGTCGGTGGCACGGGCGGGGATTCGTGCGCAAAATTTCTTATGCGCGGGCGGGGGCATGAGGGGGGTAGGGCGGTAGAGTTGGCGGGAAGGGTCTTTTTGGAAAGGCTTGCCCCCGCGGGCGGGCTGCTGCGCCGCCCGGGAAAGGACCCCGGATGGAAACCATGTTGAATGTGCTCGACCGCGTGTTCCTGGGCAACACGCTCTCGGCGTGGGCTTGGGCGATCGGTTCGGCGATTGTGGTGTTTGTTGTGGCGTGGTTTGCGCGGCAGCTGCTACTGAACCGGGCGCGGGCCTTTGCGAAGCGGCGGCCCACGGGGCTGGCGTCAGTGCTGCCCCACCTGGTGCTTAAGACGGGCGTGACACTCGTGCTGATTGCCGCGCTGGTGGTGGGGACGTTCCAGCTGGTGCTGCCGGCGCGGGTGGAGCGGGTGGTGCAGGCGGTGGTGGTGGTCCTGATCGTGCTGCAACTGGCGGCGTACGGCATCGTGCTGATCGACGCGGGCATCGCGGAGTTCATGCGGCGGAACAAGACGGGGCAGGATTCGGAGGATGCTTCGCTGGCGACATCGATGATCGCGGTGCGCATCCTGGCGCTGGCGATCTTCTTTGCGGGGCTGGTGCTGCTGGCGCTGGAGAACCTGGGCGTTGATGTGACGGCGATGATCGCGGGGCTGGGCGTGGGCGGCATTGCCGTTGCGCTTGCGCTGCAGAACGTGCTGGGCGATCTGTTCGGCTCGCTGTCGATCGTGCTGGACAAGCCGTTCGTGGTGGGCGACTTCATCATCGTGGGCGACAAGTTGGGGACGGTGGAGAAGATCGGGCTCAAGACCACGCGGCTGCGCTCGCTGGGGGGTGAGCAGCTGATCTTTGCGAACAGCGACCTGCTCAGCAGCCGCATCCAGAACTACAAGCGGATGAACGAGCGGCGGATCGTGTTCAGCTTTGGCGTTGAGTATGGGACAGCGGTGGAAAAGCTGGAGGCGATCCCCGGCGTTGTGCGCAAGGCGATTGAGTCGCAGGAGAGGACGCGGTTCGACCGGGCGCACTTCAAGGCGTTCGGCGATTCGTCGCTGGACTTTGAGGTGGTGTACTACATGCTGGTGCCCGACTACAACGCGTACATGGATGTGCAGCAGGCGGTGAACCTCGCGCTGTTCCGCAACCTCACGGGCGCGGGCATCAGCTTTGCATTCCCCACGCGGACGCTGCACCTGGCGAGCGCTACGCCGCTGGCGGTGACGCGCGATGCGGAGGGTGATGAGGAGGAGGCGGGCTGCCCGCGCCCCGCGCGGCAGGGGTTTGAGCCGGAGAATGGCGCGCGGCCGCAGGGGTAGGCGCTGGCGGACGTGCTGCGCGATCGGTCGGGTCTTTAGGCGATCTTTGCCAGGGCGATGAAGATGAAGACGATGAGCGTGGTGGCGATGACGATGACGGTGTAACCGCCGATGGCCTCATCCAGGGCGATGCGCGGCACGCGGGCGTGGAGGCGGGCCCGCTTGAAGGCGATGAAGGGAGGGGCGGCCACGCCCCACACCACGGCAGCAGTGATCAGCGTGCCGCGGATTGAATCACCGCCGACGCGGCCATCATCCAGAAGCAGGCCCAAGGTGCCGAGGCCCACGACGGGGGCGGCCATGAATGCGATAGCGCGGACGTAGCCGGGCATGGGGAGGTTGCCGCGGATCTGGGCGGCGGTGTAGGCGCGGCCGCATTCCGGGCAGGTGGTGAGGCCGTCGGCGGCCTTGATGGCCGTGAGGTCGTACTTACATGCGGGGCACGCGATGGCGCGGGGCGGGGCGACGGCGCGCCGCGGCTGTGCGTAAGGGAGGGCAAGGGTGTGGAGGGAGCCGCACTCGGGGCAGGTGATGCCGCGGCCTGAGAGTTCGATGCCGCGGAGGTCGTAGCCGCAGCGGTGGCAGGGGATGGTGGGGGTGGGGGGCAGGGTGAAGGATAGGGAATGGGCGCATCACACCTTGTCGTGCGGCGAGCTTCGTTTGCGCATGCGGCTTTGCTCGAGCGTCAGTTCGATCAGTACCGGGTCGACGCGGTAGTCGGACGGGAGCAGCGTGTGGATGGACTCAAAGTCGATCAGGTGACGTTCATCCGCACGATCAAGAATCCCGAGCAGACCAATGGCGGCGAAGCCTCGCTGCACTGCCGCCAGCCGACCGGCTTTCTCATCGATAAGCACCGCATCTGCCCCAACCTCTCGTGCGAGGCTGATGGCCGCTTCCTGGCCGGGATCCAGTTTGGGAATGTGCTCGATCGTGGCGGGGGCCTGTACCCTCAGCCATGACGGCATGTTTGCCATGAAGTCGCGGACCACCGCTGGTGTCGTGGGTCGGTCGAGCTCTTCGCGCACAGCGGGCGGGATCAACACTTTCTTTGAAGAGTTCAGGAAGCACGTGCTCGCAGCGGAGCCGGATTAGAAAGTTGAGAGGAGAACTGTCCGAAACGACCAGCATCAGGCCGACTTCCCGAGGAGATGATCCAGCGTGCGTCGGTCAGCGGCAAGGTCTTCGCGGGAATACCGCAGGAGAACCTTGTGTTCTGCGAGCCACTGGTTCACTGTCCATCGATCCTGCATTCCCAGGAGCCGTCCGACCTCGGCAGCACTGAGTTTTTCAGAGCGGTACCCCTCGATGGCCAGCGCTTCGAGCGCAGCGCGGTCGAGGTCTGCGCCCCATGCGGCACGCAGTGTTTGCTCCTGATCGTCGGGGATGTTCAGGCTGATGGTCATGGCGAGGATCGGTGAGGCACCCCATAAGTTTAGCGGCACGGCGCAGGGGAAATGCGGCGGAGGCCGAAGGAGCGGGGTCCGCGGGGGATGAATGTGGGCCAGTGGTCTTTGCAGTTTCTGTGGTGCACAAAGACACCGACTTGAAGACAAGTCGGTGGCACGAGTGATTGCGACTTAGAAGGGTTCATGCACCCAGCCCATCACGCGGAACAGGGCTCGGGTGGCGTTGATGATGTGGGTGGCGTGGTCGGTGTCGAACTGGGCGATGGTGTCGGTGGGGGTCCAGCGGGTTTCGGTGTATTCCCAGTTGGCGGGGCCGGCGGCGAACACGGATTCGAGGGGGCCGACATCGCAGGCGATGCAGATGTCATCGCTGTGGGCGGACTCGTCGCGGAGGTAGGCGACGGCGCGGCCGGTGGTGATGGTGAGGCCGACTTCTTCGGCGACTTCGTCTGCCGCGTGATTGAGGATGGCCGAGGCGGGGAGCTCTTCGATGCTGGCAGGCGGCGGGGGGAGGCCGCCGGAGGGGCCGACTTCCCACATGCCGCCGAAGATGCGGGTTTCGCGGCTGCGGCGGCCGAGCAGCACGTGCTCGCGCCCGGAGGCATCGCGGGCCAGCAGCACGGCGGTGATGGAGAGCTGCTGCACGCCCGTTCGCACCTGCGGCTGCACGGCGAGGCGCGCGTAGCCATCGCGGCGGGCCAGCACCTCGTTAGCGTCGGAGTCAAAGGTGACGACGGAGAGCAGGGGGCCATCGAAGTGGCGGGGGTTGGCGCGGCACATGTCGGCCCAGCGTGCCGCGGCTGCGCCGGAGATGGGCGGGGCCGCGCCGGGCGTGAGGCGGACTCGGGGCGGGGCGGCGAGGGGCCAGGCGGTGATGTGCTCAATGGAGCGGAGTGGGATCATGGGTGCGCTATTGGCCGAGCAGGCCGGGGATGTTGGGGAGGCCACCCTCGAACCCCAGTGCGCGGGCCTCGATGTCCACGGCTTCCTTCATTTTTACCTGGGCCTTGTGGATGGCATCGTTGGTGGCCTCGGCGATGAGCTGGCCCGCGAGCAGGCGCGTCTTCTCATCGGCGTTCATGCCGAGCACGAGGCCGGGGGAGAGCTCGACGCTGAGGACCTTCATCGCGCCGCTGACGATCACGCGGGCAGCGCCCGCGCCGGCCTCGCCGGTGACGCGGGTGGCCTCGGCCATTTCCTTAATGCGCAGGCCCGCCTCGCGCAGTTTGTCTTTGTTTTTCATGAGCCCGGCGAGGGCGCCCATCATCTTCATGTTGTCGAACATCGTCTTCTCCGGTGAGGCGGGGTTGGCTGCCGCGTCAGCGTAAGCGCGGTGGGGGGACGGGTTCACACGAGCTTTGCGGCGATGAGCAGAAGGACTGCCAAGACATAAAGGCCGAGGAGACCCCAGGCAAGCTTGAGCGCCGGCTCCGCGGTGTGGCGGGAGCGGGGCCGCATGATGAGCCAGGCGACGAGGAGGGCTGCCGCGGAACCGGGGATGGCGGGCACGCCGTGCTCGCTGCGGATGGGGATTGCGTACCAGTCCGGCACGGGGTGGAGGAGGCTGGTTTCGGCGGTGTAGAGGATGGTGAGGAGGAGGGCGCAGAGGAGCCAGGCTCTGCCGCTGGCGATGAAGATGAGGGCGGGGTGGCGGGGCTGGACGCCGATGTCCTGGGTGCGGTAGGGGCGTCCGCATTCGGGGCAGCGGATTTGGGGAATGGCGCGGAGGTTGTAGCCGCAGGCGGGGCAGGGCGCATCGGTGGTGCGGAGGTACTCGATGAGGCGCGGGGTGTCGGCGGGGTCGATCACGCGGGGGCTCTGTGGGGCGGGGGCGGGATTTGGATGTATACGCCGGGCGCGGGGGTATAGTTGGGCGCGCGGCCCAGCGGCGGGCGGTGCAACACACGAGACGCCGGCAGGAATGCCGAGCCACACCCTTCAGGACCGCGGCCACATGCCTCACATCATCACCGAGCCCTGCATCGGCACCAAGGACACCTCCTGCGTTGGGGTGTGCCCTGTGGACTGCATCCACCCCAGCAAGAACGAGCCGGACTTCGCGACGGCGGAGCAGCTGTACATTGATCCCGATACGTGCATTGACTGCGCGTTGTGCGTGGATGAATGCCCTGTCAAGGCGATCTTTCAGCAGGAGGATGTGCCGACGGAGTGGGCGAAGTACATCCAGATCAACCTGGACTACTACAAGGCCAAGGGCTGAGCGGGCGGACGCCTCGCCCTGGGCGCATTACACTGCGGGCATGAGAACATTGAATATTGGCGCGGCGGTGGTGGCTTTGGCCGTCTCGCTGGCGGGGGTGTCGCTGGTGTCGTGCACGGCCCGTCAGGGGGTGACGACGAACGACCTGCCGGGGCCGGTGCAGGCGACGCTGGAGCAGAACTCGCGTCCGGGGACGATTCACTCGATCGTCAAAGAGACGCACGAGCAGCGGGTGTTGTACAAGGCCGACGTCACCAACAACGGCGAGCGCTGGGAAGTGGTGATCGATGGCGACGGAAACCTGGTGTACAAGAAGCAGCGGTGATGGGGGGGGTGAGGAAAGCGTCAGGCTGCGCGCTCGTGCCAGCGGGCAGCGCGGACGCCCGCGGGGGCGTTATGGGGCTCGCGCCAGTCCTCGGCGTTGCGGAGGCTGATTTCCATGGGCATCGTCTTGCGGTAACCCAGCAGGCGGACGACCTCGAGGACATCGGTCCACGTGGGGAAGGCCTTGTTGTTGGACTTCTTGAACGTCTCGATGGCCATCAGGAAGAGGAACTGCTCCTTGGTGAGCTCGCCCTCCTCGGCGGACCGCGTGAAATCTGAGAGGCGGCGACCGGCCCCGCGGCGGCGCTCCAGACCTTTGAAGAACGGGTTCTCACCCTCGACCTGCACATCGCGGCGGTCGGTCCACAGGCGGCGGTCGACCACGGTGCCGGGGGGCGGGCCCTGCTCTTTGGGGGCCAGGGGGAAGGTGTTATCGCCCGGTGCGGGGTGCGCGGCTTGTGGCGCGTGCGCGGGCTGTGCGGGGGAGTGAGGGGTGTGGGGGCGGTTGCTGGCGGGCCTGTCGGCGGGCATGGGGTATTCCTCTGCCCGGGCGGCGTGGCCATTGCTGGCGTCAGGCCGGGGCGCTAGAGCTCTTCTTCCTCTTCTTCCTCGGCATCTTCATCGTCGCCCTCGACATCGTCCTCTCCCTCTTCCTCTTCATCTTCGAGGAAGTCCTCGTCTTCTTCCTCAAACTCCTCACCTTCCTCAAACTCGTCATCGTCGCCGAAGGCCTCATCCTCGTCGTCAAAGTCCTCCTCGTCGTCGGCCATGACGGGCTGTGCGGGGGCGAGCCAGGGGGCCATGAGGGAATCGAGCGTGTCGCGTTCGAGCGTTGCGGTTGCCATGAGTCCACCTTCCGAAGAGATTGGTCTTGAGTGTTCCAGCGGTCCGTTCGAGATCAGCGTGTTCCTGCGTTCGATTCTCAGCCTGTAACGCCCAGGCCGAGAAGCCAAGCCTCTTGCGCGCGAGCCGTGCCGATCATTCGTCGGTGCGGCGTCGCGCGGTTCCCGCGATGGACGAACACCCAGCCGCCTGATTGCGGCGGTACAGTACAATCCGTGACGTACAAGTCAATCGGGGATGTGAGAAGCCTTTGAAACGAGTTGTCCACCGGTCATCCACCATGCGGGTGCGTGGCGGGTGGGGTGGTCCCCATAGAGGCGGCGACGGGGGCCGGTGTGCTCCCTACCCTGTGTGCTTCATAGGCCCCGAATCCGCCGGCATTGCACTGCATGAATCAGGACTCAAACTCTCAGCCGCGGCTTGCCGCCCTTCTTCTCGCGGCCGTCTTTCCGGGCCTCGGGCACCTCGTGTCGCACCAGGTGGGCCGGGGGCTGCTGGTGATGACGGGGGTGCTGGGGCTGTTCCTCGGGGGGATGCTGATCGGCGGCATCGGGGTTGTGGACAGCCAGGAGAACCGGGTGTGGTTTATCGGCGAGGCCCTGGTGGGCCCGCTGGCGTTTAGCGTGGACTGGGCACACCAGAACCACTTCAGGGCGTATGACCCGGCCGCGCAGGGGATTACGAGCGCGGGCGAACTGGCGCGGATGAAGAAGCGCAGCGCCTACCCGGGTGAGGCCCGGGAGGTGGTGTCGATCACGGTTTCCGACCCGTCGCCTAACGATCCATCGCGGGCGGTGACACGGGGTCTGTCGGTGCCGATCTTCCGCAAGGCGGGGCCTGGCGAGGGGCCGCCTAACCGCACCTCGTTTGGGAAGGTGAACGAGCTGGGCACCCTCTTTGCGACCATCGGCGGGATGATGAACCTCATCGCGATCATCGATGCGGGGTTCCCGGGCCGGCCCAAGCGGCAGACGCCGCGGCTGCGGCAGGTGGGCCTCAAGACCGAGCTGGCTGATGCGGAGGCGCCGCTGGGCACACCGGCGGTGGGGAATGACCCCTTGCAGGGCGGGACGCCGGGGGTGAAGCCATGAGCGCGCTCTGGGCCGTTGTGGCGTATGTGCCGTTTATCGATCCGCTCGATGCGCACCATTGGTGGTACCTGCTGCTGGTGCCCATGGCGGCGCTGATCGCGGTGTCGTACAAGGCGGTGCGGGTGGAGACGCTGCGCGACTTTCCGAAGGAAGCGGCGATCATGACGGTGCAGATTGTGCTGGGGATTGTGCTGATCGGGGTGGCGAGCTTTTTGTTTGTGGAAGAAGTGCTGCCGATGATTGCGCGGTGAGGTGTGCGGTGCCACCGAGTTGAGGACAGCTCGGTGGCACGTGTAGAAAACTCGGAAGCACAAGGCAAACCCACCCGCCTTCGGGGGGGGGCTTTTCGATGCCTGTATACTCGGGCTGATGTCACTTCAGGACGATTTTCAGCTGCTGGTGCGGGGTGGGCATGCGTGCATTCGTCTGGTGACGGACGATGAGACGCAGGCGTATGGGGTGGCGAGCCACGCTGCCGCGGCGCATGGGCTGGGGCTGATGCAATGGAGCGTGCTGCGGGGGCTGCGGGATGGGGTTTTGTCGGATGGGGCGGGCATGGCCAACACGGAGCAGCCGGCTGCCGCGATGCGGCACCTGCGCGACTCGCTGGCCCCGCCGTGCATGCTGGTGATGCTGGACCTTGCGCCGCACCTTGATGACCACAAGGCGCTGCGGGCGTGGCGGGAGCTGGTGGAGCACTTCCGCATCACGGGCGGGTGCCTGGTGATGATCGACCCGCAGGAGACGGTGCCGCCGATTGTGGCGGCGCTCTCGACGGTGCTGCACCCGCCGCTGCCGGATGATGCGGAGATTGAGGTGATCGTGCGGCGGACGATCCGCAACCAGCACCGCGAGCGGCCGGTGGCGGTGAAACTGAGCAAGGGCGAGTACGCAGCGCTGATGCACACGCTGCGGGGGCTGAGCGGGCGGCAGGTGGAGCAGGCGGTGAAGGACGCCATCGCGGCGGACCAGGCGTTCACCATCAACGACCTTGACGGCATGGTGCGGAGCAAGCGGCAGCTGCTGCGGGTGGAGGGGCTGCTGGAGTTTGTCGATGCGCCGATATTGCTGGATGAGATCGGCGGGCTGGGCGCGCTGAAGCGGTGGCTGGGGCAACGCGAGCGGGCGGACTCGCCGGAGGCGGCGACGTTCGGCCTCACGCCGCCGCGGGGCATCCTGCTGCTGGGCGTGCAGGGGGCGGGCAAGAGCCTGTGCGCGAAGGCCGTGGCCACGGCGTGGCGGCGGCCGCTGCTGCGCCTGGACCCGTGCGTGCTGTACGACCGGTATGTGGGGGAATCTGAGCGGCGGCTGCGCGAGGCGCTGCGGCAGGCGGAGGCGATGGCCCCGCTGGTGCTGTGGATTGATGAGATCGAGAAGGCCTTCGCGTCTGCCGCGGCGCAGAGCACCGATGGCGGGCTGTCGCAGCGGATGTTCGGCACGTTCCTGACGTGGCTGCAGGAGCACAAGGCGTTTGTGTTCGTGGTGGCGACGGCGAACACGATCGAGGCTCTGCCGCCGGAACTGCTGCGCAAGGGGCGGTTTGATGAGACGTTCTTTGTAGACCTACCCGCGGCGGCGGCACGGCGGGTGATCTTCGAGGTTCACCTGCGGCGGCGCAAGCGTGACCCGGCGATGCTGGAGCTCAACGCGCTTGTGGCGGCGTCGGAGGGCTTCAGCGGCGCGGAGATTGAGCAGGCAATCGTCAGCGAGCTGCACACGGCGTTTGATGAGAACAGGCCGGTCACCACGCAGGGGCTGCTCGATGCGCTGCGGTGCTCTCCGCCGCTGTCGGTGACGATGGCGGAATCGGTCGCGGAGCTGCGCGAATGGGCGCGGACGCGGTGCGTGCCGGCGGATTGAGGGGCTGTGGTTGCTGTGGCGCATGGGTCCTATGCGACCAATAGGTCGTATGGGAGCCGGGGCCCTACACGAGCTTGAGGGCGTAGAAGACGGCGGTGAAGGCGAGGTCGGCCACGACGATGGCGACGACGCACTGGACGACGGTGCCTGTGGTGGCTTTGCCGACGCCTGCCGCTCCGCCGGTGACGCGGAGGCCGTTGAGGCAGGAGATGAGGCCGATGAGCAGGCCGAAGATACCGCCCTTGGCGACGCCGGTGAGGAAGTCGACCTGCTTGGCCTGCGAGAGCAGGTTGCTCATGAAGGTGGAGTAGGGAATTTCTAGAACGGTGATGGCGATGAAGAGTGCCGCGGCAATGGCGACGAGGTCGGCCACGACCGCCAGGGCGGTCATGCTGACGACGGTGGCGAGCACGCGGGGGACGACGAGAAAGCGGACGGGGTTGAGGGCGTGGGCCTCCAGGGCTTCGATCTCTTCGCCCACGACCATGGTGCCGATCTCGGCGGCGATGGATGCGCCGGCGAAGCCGGTGAGAACGACCGAGCCGATGAGGGGGCCCAGCTCGCGCAGCACCGCGATGCCGATGATGTTGGCGACAAGCTCCTTCTGGCCGAACTGGTCGAGGGGCGGGGCGAGCTGGAAGGCGAGGATGAGGCCGACACAGCCGGAAACCAGCGAGACGATGAAGACGGACTTGACGCCCACACGCACGATCTGCGCGGCGATGGCACGGCGGCCCAGGCGCGTCTTGCGGGTGAAGAGGGCGCGGGCAATCCAGGTGAGCACATCCCACAGCAGGAAAACTGATGCGCCGATGAGGTCGAGGGCGGCCAGCGACACATCGCCGAGAAACTCGAGCGGCAACAGCAGGGTGCGCAGCGCCTCGTGCTGGGGCGCGGCGGCCTCGGGCTGGGGCGGACCATCACCCTGTGGGCCGGCGGGGACCGTGTTGGGCTGGGCGGAGTCTGGCACGCGTGGGGAACGCCTGTCGAAGGGGCGCGGGGGAGATGGGGAAAGGTGCGGGGCTAGAGGGTCACGGCCTCATCGACGCTGCTGGTGATGCGGAAGACGGTGTTGAGGCGGGCGATCTCGAAGACGGCGAGCACGCGCTCTGTCAGGCCGGTGAGCACGAGGGGCGTGTTGACCTTCTTGGAGATCTGGAGGCCTTCCACCAGCGTGGCGAGGCCGGGGGTGGCCATGTAGGCCACACCCTTGAGGTCGATGACGAGTTTTCGCGGCTTCTTGTCGTAGGCGGCCCTGATGGCCGTCTGGAGGACGGGCGCTTCGTGGTAGCCAATCTCGCCCGCGGGGATGAGGATGGTCACGCCGGAGCGGTCCTGGACTTCGACGCTGAGGGGTTCACGGTCGGGCATGGTCATCTCGGCAGAGGCTGCAGTTGGTGTTGGTGGGTGTGATGTTGCTGTTGGCGCCGGCGGTGCTGTTGGGTCGCTTGACCATCGTGAGGCGCATGCCGCCGCCGTCGCGCTTCTCGTAGCGGACCTCGTCCATCACCTCGCGGATGATGTGGACGCCCAGGCCGCCGGGGCGGATGTCCTCGAGGTCGCGGCCCTTGATGTCGCCGGGATCGACCTGGCGGGCTCGATCGTCGATGACGATCTCGATGTCGGCGAGCGCGCCCAGCGCGTGGTGCGGGGTCATGCGGAGCCAGATGCGGCCGTCGAGGCGGCGCTCGTAGCCGTGCTTCATGACGTTGACGAGGGCTTCATCGACCGCGAGGGCGATCTGCGAGGCGTGGGCGTCGGTGAAGCCCAGGCGGCGGGCGGAGAGGTTCATCATCTCGCGCACCGCACAGAGGTAGATGGGGTTGCTGACAAGCTCGAGCTGGAGGTCGGGCGTGGCGGGCTGGGCGGGCGCGTCGGCGGGCGTGCTCATGCGCGGCCCCCGGACTGCACCCACTGCTGCCAGCGCTCGATGGCCTTCTCGCGGTCGCGCTCCTGGGCCTGGTACTCGTAGCCGAGGCGTTCGCCGGTGATGCGCTCCAGGGCGTCGATGGCGAGCAGGCGGGTGGCGGCATCGTCGCTGTCGAGCATGCGGACGAGGTCGGGCACGGCGTGGTGGTCACGGGTGCGGGCGGCGTTGACGATGGCGGAGTTTCTTGCCGCGGGCTCGGGGGAGTTGAAGTCCGCCCGGATCGTGGGCCCGCACGAGGCGAGGGCGATCAACGTCAGCGGCAGCAGGATGACGGCAGGGGGGCGCACGCTGGGGGATTGTAACGTGCCTTGGGGGGTGGGGGCCGGGAGGCGGTTGGCGCGGGAGAAGAAGGCATCGGGGGATGAGGCATCAAGGCATCACGGGCGAGCCAGGTCAATCGTGATGATCGCAAGAAAGACACCGAGTTGAAGACAACTCCGTGGCACGCTGGGAATAACCTCCCCTTCCCCTGTTGGCGATCCATAACCGGAAGGCAGGACCCATGACCCCCAAGCCGCTCCTCAAGCATGAGGAAGTGATCCCGATCCTGGACTTTGGCGGGCAGACCGTGCAGTTGATTGCACGGCGCGTACGCGAGGCGGGGTGCTTCTCGGTGCTGGTGTCGCCGAGCATCACGCCGGCGGAGCTGCGCGCGATGAACGCGAAAGGGATCATTCTTTCGGGCGGGCCTTCGAGCGTGTATGACGCGGGGGCGCCGACGTGCGACCCGGCGATCTTTGATCTTGGGCTGCCGGTGCTGGGGATTTGCTATGGGCTGCAGCTTGCCGCGAAACTGCTGGGGGGGACGGTGCAGGCGGGGGACCACCGGGAGTTCGGGCGTGCGCACCTGACGATCAACGATCGCTCGGACTTGTTCGCGGGCGTGCCGGATCGGACAACGGTGTGGATGTCGCACGGCGACCAGGTGACGGACCTGGGGGGGCGGTTTGAGCCGATCGCGGGGACGCCGACGTGCCCGTTCGCGGCGGTGCGGGGCGTGGGGGGGCGGCGGTTCTATGGGGTGCAGTTCCACCCGGAAGTGACGCACACGCCGCACGGCAGCGACATCCTGCGGAACTTCGTGCAGCATGTGTGCGGCGCGGCAGGGACGTGGCGGATGACCGACTTTGCGGAGGCCGCGTGCGAGAGCGTGCGGACGCAGGTGGGCGGGGCGCAGGTTATCTGCGGGCTGTCGGGAGGGGTTGATTCATCGGTGGTTGCGGCACTGCTGCACAAGGCCATCGGTGACCGGCTGCACTGCGTGTTCGTGGATACGGGGCTGCTGCGCACGGGCGAGCGCGAGCTGGTGGAGAGCACGTTCCGCGATCACTTCAAGATAGATCTGCGCGTGGTGGATGCGGAGAAGGATTTTCTGGCGGACCTTGCGGGGGTGACCGACCCGCAGGAGAAGCGCAGGCGGATTGGGCACCGGTTTATCGAGGTGTTCAAGGAGGCCGCGCAGGGCGTGGAAGGGGCATCGTTCCTGGCGCAGGGCACGCTGTACCCGGATGTGATCGAGAGCGGGCACGGGCACAGCGGGCAGGCGGCGGGCATCAAGCTGCACCACAACGTGGGCGGGCTGCCGGAGGACCTGGGCTTCACGCTTGTCGAGCCGCTGCGCGATCTGTTCAAGGATGAGGTGCGCAAGCTGGGCACGGTGCTGGGGCTGCCGGACCAGTTGGTGTGGCGGCACCCCTTCCCGGGGCCGGGGCTGGCGGTGCGGGTGCTGGGCGAGGTGACGCGCGCGAAGCTAGAAGTGCTGCGCGAGTGTGATGAGGTGCTGCTGGAGGAGATCGTCGCGGCGAACCTGTACCGCAGCACGAGCCAGGTGTTCGCGGTGCTGCTGCCGGTGCAGTCGGTAGGCGTGATGGGCGACGGGCGGACGTATGACAATGTGATCGCGGTGCGGGCGGTGGAGACACAGGACTTCATGAGCGCGGACTGGTCGCGCCTGCCTTATGACGTGCTGGCGACGATCAGCAACCGGATCATCAACGAGGTGCGCGGCATCAACCGGGTGGTGTACGACATTTCGAGCAAGCCGCCGGCAACGATCGAGTGGGAGTGACGATCAGTCACTTCGAGTTGCTGATGTGGGGCAGGCGCGTGTCTTCGGCGGGGTTGGCGCGCAGCCAGCGCTGGGCCAGCTTGATGTCGCGGAAGACTTCTGTGGGGATGCCTTGGAGTTCGGCGTAGGCGGCGTACTGGTTTGCAACCGCGTAGCTGAGGTCATCGCCGACGAGCAGCGCGACGCGGCCGCGGTCGTCAGTTGCCAGAATGCCCCGGGGGCCCTGGATGGTCGCGAGCTCGCGGTTCTGCGCTTTTGGCATGACAAAGGCGGCAGAGCGCATGTCTACCAGACGGCGGAAGCCGGGGCGGTAGCGCGGATCGCGGAGCGTGGCACCGATGCAGTCGGCCGCTTCGGGCAGGGTGATCTCACCGGTCCACACGATTGTGGCGAGCGCTTCGGACTCATCGATGAAGTAGGTAAAAGGCACCAAAAAAGTATACCGCCGCAGTGGGGGATGACAAGATGGGTAAGGGCTGGGATCAAGGGATTTGGCGATACTGTTAGACTGTTATAGTTTTTGCTAACTTATGAAACGCCTGGGGGGCAATTCCTACTACTCTGAAGCGGGGATAGGTACAGGACGAGGGTGGGGGAAATGGGCGGTGCAGGAGGGACATCCGCATACGATTTTTCGTCGTGGTTTCCCGTCCAACGAGGCGTCCTGAGGACGGTGTAAGGGATGCTGAAGGAAAGGGGTGTCGCGTGTTAGACAAGCTATTGATGGGGGAAGCGGTGTGGTTCGGCGTGCCCGCGCTGGTGGCGACGACGCTGTTCATCATCCGCATGCTGCTGATGGCCTTTGGGCATGCGCATGATGTGGAGCTGCACGACCTGGACGTGGGGGAGGCGGAGACGCACGATGCGGCCGGGGCGTTCAAGGCGCTGTCGGTCCAGACGCTGACGGCCTTTGCCATGGGGTTCGGGTGGGGCGGCATCGCGGGGCTGTACACGCTGCGGTGGGACTTTGCCCATAGTTTGATTGCCGCGGCTGTGTCGGGCGTGGCGATGGTGTGGGTGCTGGCGATGCTGCTGAAGGCGGTGGGGCAGCTGCACCGCAGCGGGAACATCGATATCGAGACGGCGGTGGGGCTGATCGGCGAGGTGTATGTGGGCATCCCGGCGCGGGGCGAGGGGTCGGGGCAGGTGCGCGTTGTGATGAGCGAGCGGATGCGGATCCTCAACGCCCAGTCGGAGGAGGGGCCGGTGCTGACCAACACGCGCGTTCGCGTGGTACACGTCAACGGCGACAACACGGTCACGGTGACGCCGGTCGTCTAGGGCCCTTCGTCGGGTATGCTCAGCTTTGACAGGCGATTTTTTGCGGGGAGGGACTACCGATGCGCGCGTATCTCATGACAATCCACATGCCGGCACAGGTCGGCTCGCTGGCGCAGGTGTTCGGGGACGCGGGCTGGGGGCTGGGCCTGGTGGGGGCCTTCGTCCTGCTGTTCCTGTTCTTTCTGTTCTTTGTAGCCAGCCGCTACAAGCGGTGCCCGTCGAACCGCATCCTGGTGGTGTACGGCAGCGTGGGCAAGGACCGGGCGAGCAAGTGCCTGCACGGCGGCGGCACGTTTGTGTGGCCGCTGGTGCAGGACTACGCGTACCTGTCGCTGGAGCCCTTGGTGATCGACATTCCGCTGGAGGGCGCGCTGTCGCAGAACAACATCCGCGTGAATGTGCCGGCGACGTTCACGGTGGGGGTATCGACTGACCAGGTGCTGATGAACAACGCGGCAGAGCGGCTGCTGAACCTGCACCCCCAGCAGGTGAAGGAGCAGGCGCAGGACATCATCCTGGGCCAGCTGCGCCTGGTGATCGCGACGCTGTCGATCGAGGAGATCAACAAGGACCGCGAGAAGTTCATGACGCTGATCAACGCGAACGTGGGGCAGGAGATCAACAAGATCGGCCTGGACCTGATCAACGTGAACGTGCGGGACATCACCGACGAGGTGGGGTATATCCAGGCAATCGGCAAGCGTGCCGCGGCAGAAGCCATTAACCGCGCCAAGGTGGAAGTGGCGCAGCAGGACCGCGAGGGCGCCACGGGCGAGGCGGCGGCGGTGCGCGAGCGGACGGTGAAGGTTTCGGCGGAAACGGCGGCGGCGGTGGAGGGCCAGAAGCTGGCGGAGCAGCGCCAGCGCGTGGCTGTGGCGAGCCTGGAGGCAGAGGCGATCAAGGGCGAGGCGCACGCGAAGCGGGATCGGGAGATCACGATCGCGCAGCGCGACGCGGAAACGACGGCGGCGAAGAAGTTGGCGGAGCAGGAGCAGCGCATCCGCGTGGCGGAGGCCGAGGCGCTGGCGACCACGGGCGAGAACACCAGCCGCGCCCAGATGGCCGAGAGCAACGCCAAGCTGGCGGAGATTCAGGCGGAGGCGACGCGGCGCTCTCAGGTGGCGCAGGCCAAGGCCCAGGAAGCGGTGATGCTGGCGCAGCGTGACCAGGAGAAAGCACGGCTGGCGCGCGACCAGATTGCCCCGCAGGAGGTTGAGAAGCTGCGGATTGAGATTGCCGCGGAGGCAGAGGCCGAGAAGCGGCGTCGCGAGGCGCAGGGCGAGGCGGACGCGGTGCTGTCAAAGTATGAGGCGGAAGCCAAGGGCGTGCAGAAGGTGATGGAGGCGAAGGCCGAGGGCTACCGGCGGTTGATCGAGGCGTGCGGCAGCGACTCTGCGGTTGGGCCGACGCTGCTGCTGATTGAGCAGTTGCCCAAGCTGGTGGCCGAGCAGGTCAAGGCGATTGGCAACCTCAAGATCGACAAGATCACGGTGTGGGACCAGGGGACGAACGCCAACGGGCGGAACGCGACGACGGACTTTCTGTCGGGGATGGTGGGGGCCCTGCCGCGGCTGCATGAGTTGGCGCAGCAGGCGGGGATCGAGCTTCCCGCGGCGCTGGGGAAGCTGGAGAAGCGCGAGGTGCATCAGCCGGCGGGTGAGGCGAAGGAGAGTGGGGAGGCGGGGAAGCGGGTGTAGGGCGAGAGGCAAACGCGAACGCGGAGAGGCGCGGAGGAGCAGCAGAGGACGCGGAGCGTTTGAGTGGGGGCTTGCGCTGTTCGCGGCGAGTACCCCGCCTCGTGAGTCGTTGAGCGGGTGGAACACTGACGAGGCCGGCAGGTCCATACAGTTGCCGCCATGACACATACCCGCCTTGTGCTTGCTGTCCTGATCTGCACGGTTTTTGCGTGGCCCGCCCGCGCGTGGGATGCGTATGGGCATCGGTTGATTACCACTGTCGCGCTGAAGGGGATGGCCAGCGCCAAGGATTCGCCAGCGTGGCTGATGGAGCCGGGGATAGCGCGCATGGTGGCGGATGGCGCGGTGGTGCCGGACCGGTGGCGGTCGTCCAACATCAACCAGCTCACGCACGTCAACAACCCCGAGCACTACCTCGATATCGAGGACCTCGCGCCGTACGGGCTGACACTGCGGACACTGCCGACGCTGCGGTATGAGTATGTCAAGGCTCTGGCACTGGCGAAGGAGAAGGCGGGGAAAGATTTCACGGGCCGGCCGGTCAACCCGGCGCGCGATACCGCGAAGACCGATGAGCTGCCCGGGTTCGTGCCCTACGGCATCGTCGAGCAGTATGCCAAGGTGCAGTCGGCGTTCAGCGTCGTCCGCATGCTGGAAAAGATCAACGACCCGGCGCGGGCGCACCAGTTGGAGCTGGCGAAGCAGAACGCCATGTACAACATGGGCATCCTGGCGCATTATGTGGGCGATGCGGCGCAGCCGCTGCACATGACCAAGCACCACCACGGTTGGTTCGGCGAGAACCCCCATGGGTACACCACCGACCGGGGGTTCCACAGCTACATCGATGGGCGGGTCATCAGCCTGCACAAGATCGGGGCGGCGGACCTTGCGCCGTTCTTCAACGCCAAGGCGACGGTCGAGGCCCGCGACCCGTGGAGCGATGTGCTGACGTACCTGGATGCGACATTCCAGACTGTCGAGCCGCTGTACAAGCTGCAGAAGTCGGGCGACCTTGAGAAGGATGCGGGCAAGGAGTTCATCGAGCAGCGCCTCGCGGCAGGGGCGACGATGCTTTCTGCGCTGTACCGGGCGGCGTGGGAGTCGGCGGCACCGACGGACAAGGACATCGCGGAGTTCAAGAAATATGACGGGCGGGTGGAGTGAGGGGGGCGGGGGCACGCGCATGATGCAGTTTCAGTGCATCATGGCATGATGGGAACGCAAAACTGTCCCGCCCCAACGCAGCTCACTGGGGCGGGCTTTCAGGATTGTTACGGCACTGACTTTGCAAGTTCCACCACGCGAAGGGCCGCGCCCACGGCTTCGCCTGGGACCAGCACGGTGACGTGGTCGCCCGCGCGGAGCTGGAGGGATGCACCCGGCACCAGTTCGCGGCCGCCGCGTTCGACGGCGACGACGAGTGCGCCGGAGGGCAGGCCAACCTCGCGGAGGGCCTTGCCGTCCATCGCGCTGCCGCGGTGGATGGAGACGACGACGTGGACGGGCTCATCGTGGGCGGGGCCTGCGCCGGTCTGGGCGAGGTCGTACTCGAGCAGGGCCTCGTAGATGGGCGGGTCTTTGAGGCGCTCGGCGACGAGGTAGGCGACCAGGCACACGACGCTGAGCGCGAAGAGCTGCTCGTAGTTGGCCGTCATCTCCAGGATGAGCACGATGCCCGTGAGCGGGGCGCGGACGCTGGAGGCGAAGAAGCCGGCCATGCCAAGCACGGCGAATGCCGCGGAGGTGCCCTGGAGGCTGGGGATGGCGGCCTCGATGCTCTTGCCGACGATGAGGCCCAGGAGCGCGCCCATGAGCAGCATGGGGGCGAAGATGCCGCCGGGCGCGCCGGAGATGTAGCTGACGACGGTGAGCCAGAACTTGGCGAGCAGCAGCACACCCAGGCCCAGGAGCAGCCAGCCCAGCCCGCTGCCGGAGAAGAGCGTGCCGGCGAAGTTGCCGCCCAGCGCCCGCTCCGCCACGCTGTGGCCGCCGCCCACGGCGTCTGGCAGCCACCACGCGGCAAAGCCCACCACCGCGCCGGCGATACCCGGCAGCATCCAGGCGGGCAGGCGGCGCAGGCCTTGGGCACGCTTCAGGCCGCCGATGAGCGAGCGGTTGAAGAGCACGCCCGCGTAGCCGGTGGCGACGCCCAGCACCGCCACCAGCGGCAGGGCCGTCAGCGGCAGCGCGGCATAGCCGGTGATCTGGAAGCTGGGCACCTGGCCTGTGAAGAACCGCGTGACGACCGAAGCGCACACCGCGGCAACCAGCGCGCCGCCATAGGTGAGCGGCGACATCTCGCGCTGGAGCTCTTCCAGCACGAAGATGAAGCCCGCGAGTGGCGCGTTGAACGCCGCGGCAAGCCCCGCCCCCGCGCCCAGCGACACCAGCCCCGGCACTTGGCGGCGCTTGAGCTTGAGCGCGCCGGCGATGGCGCGGCCGCACGCCGCGCCCATCTGCACGGTGGGCCCTTCGCGCCCCAGCGACAGGCCGATGCCAGCGCCCAGCACGCCGTTGATGAACTTGAGGGGGAGCAGCACCTTCCAGCCCATGGTGCGCACGTGGACAAGCACGGCTTTGACGTGAGGGATGCCGCTGCCCGCGGCCTCGGGCGCGAAGCGGCGGGTGGTGTAGCCGATGAAGCAGCCGATGGCCGCGCCGATGACGGGCAGCACCAGCACGCCCGCGATGGGGGCGTGGTCGTGCAGCCATGCGAGGAGTTGCTCGCGCAGGCCCTCGGCGCGGAAGAGAGCGACGGCGTACAGGATGCCAACGGCCCCGGCGAGGACGCCGACAACGCCCGCGCGGAGGAAGTGCCTGCCGCGGCGCTCGGTGGCCAATGTGCTGGTTGGTGGCGGTGGTGGCGGGTCGGCAACCTCCGCCGGGTTCGAGGGTCCGGTGGTCACGTCGTATTATGCCGGGTTGGAGGGGGGGCGTTGGGGTTGGGGGTTTATGTGCGTGGTGCTTTGCAGAGGCTGCGCCTCTGGCAACCATCGCGGGCCCGTTTCGTGGGCGAAAGGAATAATGCCGCGATTGCTCCAGCGATGAAGGACTGTGCTGAAAGTGAAAAGGCGTCGGAGCGTGAGTGCTCCGACGCCTTTGTGTGTTCGTGGGGGCGAACAAGTCCGCCGCGGAGCGGCGGGCCACCCAGACACCCCTCTCGGAGAGAGGGGGTACCCAGGAGGGGGTTAGCAGGTGCCGCCGGCGAGCGCGCGGAAGAAGGCTTCGATGTCGGCATCGGTGCCGGCAT
>JBBSOF010000035.1:0-36250 GCA_038260025.1 Phycisphaerales bacterium | reverse complement strand
CTCAGGCCCGCGAAGACCCCGAGAGCGTCTACGGCAACCCCCTCAGCATCGCCTACCTCAACCGCGCCATCGCCAAGCCCTACCAGCCCGGCTCCGTCGTGAAGCCGCTGATTTTGGTGGGGGCCGTGCAGCAGCACAAGTTCGATCTTGCCGAGCGCATCGCCTGCACCGGCCACTTCTACCAGAACCAGCCCAACATGTTCCGCTGCTGGATCTACAAGCAGTACCTCACGACGCACAGCATCCGCTTCGGCCACGACCTCAGCGGTGCCGAGGGCATCATGGCGTCCTGCAACATCTTTTTCTTCACGCTGGGCAGTCGGCTGGGTGTCAACGGCATCACGCAGGTGTACTCCGAGTTCGGCGTGGGCGATCGCTTCAACCTCGGTGTGGGGCCGGAGTTTGCCGGCGGCGTGGGGTTCAACGGCAACCCACAGTCCCTGAAACTGCCCGACGCGGTGCAGATGGGTATCGGCCAGGGGCCCATCACATGGACACCCCTCCACGCCGCGGCCGCGTATGCAACGCTGGCGCGCTCGGGCATCCGCTGCGCTCCCCGCCTGATCATGGCCCGCCCTCGGCCTGAAACCGAAGACCTCGACCTCAGCCCCGCCGCCGTCACGGAAGCCCTTGAAGGCCTTTCCCGCTCGGTCAATGACGCCGAGGGCACCGGCAATCACCTGACCATCGACGGCGCACGAGAGCCGATTTTCAACGCCCCCGGCGTGAAAGTCTGGGGTAAGACCGGCACCGCCGCCGCGTCGCCGGTCGTCGGCGACCCTGATGGGGAGGAAGGCCCAGAGCCCCGCCGCATCCTTGCCGCGGGGGACCACTCGTGGTTCGTCGTCATTGTCGGGCGCGACAGGCCCCGCTACGTCATCGCGGTGGTCACCGATTTCGGCGGCAGCGGCGGCAAGGTTTCCGGCCCCATCTGCAACCAGATCATCCACGCCCTCATCGCCGAGGGGTACCTCTAGCGTGCCCTACGCCCGATCGAGCCAGAGCACCACGTTCCTATTCGAGCGATTCGGACGCATCTTGGAAATCCTTCGCGACGGGGGCCCCGCGTGGATCGTCGTGGCCGCTTCGCTCGCGCTCTCGCTGCTGAGCGTCTATGCCATCGATGTTGCCGAGAGCGTGCAGGCCCATGTGCCGCCGGAACTCGGCCGCATCGCACTGCGCCAACTCATCTTCGTCGGCGCGGGCATCATCGCGGCCATCGTCGTCGCTCTCCCCAACTACCGCGTCTACGGCTACATCTCCTGGGTTCTGCTGGGGCTCGCCGTTGGCCTGCTCGTCTTTCTGCTCATTCCCTTTGTGCCATCTTCGATCGTTCACCCCCGCAACGGCGCACGGGCATGGATCAACTTCGGCCCCGCGGATTTCCAGCCCAGCGAGATCGCCAAAATCGTCTATGTGCTGGTGCTTGCGTGGTACCTGCGCTTCAAGAAGAACCACCGCACCTTCCGCGGGCTGCTGCCCCCGGCGATCATCACCTTCATCCCCGTCGCGCTCATCATGCTCCAGCCAGACCTCGGGCAGGCGATGCTCTTTATCCCCACGCTCTTCGCGGTGCTGGTGGCGGCCGGCGCCAAGCTCAAGCACCTGGCCCTCATCGTCGCCCTCGCGTGCATGGCCGCCCCTGCCGCGTACCCGCTGCTCAAGCCCCACCAGAAGCAGCGCCTGATCGGCCTGCTGTGGCAGCTTGAGGGCAGCAACACGCAGGCCGATCTTGACATCAACATGCAGTCAGTCACCGCCCAGCGGATGGTGGGGGCGGGGGAGTTTGCTGGCGCCGGCAACGAGCACTCCCGCACGCTGCTCAAGTACAACGCCCTGCCCGAACGCCACACCGACATGATCTTCGCGGTCATCTGCTCACGCTTCGGGCTGCTGGGGGGCCTGGGCACGCTTGCCCTGTACGCTCTCTGGGCCGGGGGGGCGATCATGACGGCGGGGGTCTGCCGCGAGCCCTTCGGCCGGCTGGTGATCGTCGGCCTCACGGGCTTCCTGGTGGCACAGGTCTTCATCAACGTGGGCATGAACCTGGGGCTCGTCCCCATCATTGGCATCACGCTCCCCTACCTTTCCCACGGCGGGTCAAGCATGCTGACCGTGTGGCTGATGACAGGCCTTATCGTCAGCATCGCCATCCGCCGCCCCCGCGTCTCACTGCACCGCAGCTTCGAGTTCGCCTATCTGGAAGATTGAGCCGTCGAGCCCTCATGCCTGACCCCGCACCCAAACCCAGCCAGCCCTCTTCACCGGCACGGCCCACCAAGCCCCACGCGCCCCTCGCGTTTGATTTCGCGAAGACCACGCCCTTGGTTGCGCCCGCGCCATTCCTTGCCGCGGCAGAGGAACTGGGCGTCGAGTTTGAGCCTGGCGATGTCGATCGCCTGGGCCGCTACCTCGCCATGCTCCTCTCGGCCAACGAGTCCGCGCTCAACCTCACGGCGATCACCGACCCCGACCAGGCGTGGACCCGCCACATCCTGGATTCCCTTGCCCTGCTTCCCTTGCTTGCGGACCTCGCCGACGGCGCGAAGGTGATCGATGTGGGCACCGGCGGCGGCCTTCCCGGCCTTCCGCTAGCCATCGTCCTGCCCCACCTGCGCTTCACGCTGCTGGAGGCTACGGGAAAGAAGATCGACTTCCTGCGTGCCGCGGTGAAGTCGCTCGCGCTGCAAAATGTCACGATCATCAACGACCGTTCCGAGCGGCTCGCGCACGACCGTGGCATGCGCTCCCCATCGGGGGAGCGCACCGGCGGCCACCGCGAGGCGTACGACGCCGTCACCGCCCGCGCCGTCGGCCGTCTGGCGACCCTCGCCGAACTGACCGTGCCCTTCGCCAAAGCCGTGACCGGCGAAGCGCCCGGCGGCCTCATTCTGCTCATCAAGGGTCAGAAGGCAGACGAGGAGCTGGCGGAAGCCAAAGAAGCCCTCCACCAGCTCAAGGTCGTCCACTCCGACACTATCGACACGCCCACCGGCCGCGTGGTGGTGCTCGACAAGCGCAGCGCCACGCCGAAGCTGTACCCACGCAAAGATGGTGAGCCCGCCCGCTCGCCCTTGGGCGTCCGCCAGCAGAAACTGCGTCCGCCGCCATCACCAGCACCCCCGCCCACCCGCGACGAATGACCTCACTCGACGACATTCTCGCCCCCGCAGGCCCTGTTGCCGCCCTCATGGGCGCCGACTTTGAGCCCCGGCCCGAGCAGATCACCATGGCTCGCGCTGTTGCCGAGGCCATGGACCACTCCTCCCACCTGCTGGTCGAGGCCGGAACGGGCGTCGGCAAAAGCTTCGCCTACCTTGTCCCCGCGGTCATGCGCTGCCTCCTCCACGGCCAGACGGTGGTCGTCGCCACCAACACCATCGCGCTGCAGGAGCAGCTCATCCACAAGGACATCCCGCTCCTCGAGCGGCTCATCGCCTCGCTGGAAGAATCCGACTCGCCCCTCCGTGGGCCCGATGGCCTGAAACGCGACCTCAAGCCCGTGCTCGTCAAAGGCCGCGGCAACTACGTTTCTCTCCGCCGTCTCAAGCTCGCCCACGAGCGCAAGGACCGCCTCTTCGCCGACGCCGCCCAGCGCCGCAGCCTCGATCAGATTGTCGCGTGGGGCCACGAGACCGACGATGGCACCCTCTCAACGCTCCCCATGGTCGAGCGCATGGGCGTGTGGGACAAGGTCAACAGCGACAGCGGCAACTGCATGGGCCGTAAGTGCGAGACCTACGACCGCTGCTTCTACCAGAAGGCCCGCCGCGAGCTGGACGGCGCGAACCTCCTCATCTGCAACCACGCCCTCTTCTTCAGCGATCTCGCGCTGCGCGCCCAGGAGGTCGGCTTCCTCCCCGCCTACCAGCACGTCATCCTCGATGAGGCCCACAACATTGAGGATGTCGCCAGCGAGCACTTCGGTATCTCGCTTTCAGAGGGTCGCATCAACCACCTGTTGCACAGCCTGTCCAGCGGCCGCACGGGCCGGGGCTACCTGCCGCAGCTCGCGCTGATCGCGGGCACCGCCGGCGCGATCGACCGCGTGACCACGCTGGTGGAGCAGGCGGGCAACGCCAGCCGAGGCTTCTTCGATGCGCTCGCCCGCCTCACCGACGCATCCGCCCCTGAAAAGCCGTGGATGGCGGCAGAGCCCAACCGCTCCGTGCGCATCCGCACGCCCGGCATCATCACCAATGTGCTCACACCGGTCATGCGAGACCTCTCCCTCGCCCTTAAAAGCCTCCGCGAGCAGGTCAAGGGCGAGCCAGACCGCTATGAACTGAACTCCTACGCGCAGCGTGCCGAAATGGTCGCGGCAGCCGCGGAAGCCCTCGTCAGCCAGATGGTCCCCCACAGCGCGTACTGGGTTGAAGTCAGCGGCAGCGATGATGCGTCGCTCGCGGGCAACGCCGGCTCCGGCCGCGGCGGCTACCAGCGCATCACCTTCGCCTGCTCACCGGTCGAAGTGGGGCCCCTGCTCAAAGAGCGGCTGTTCCAGCAGGAAGCCAGCGTCACCCTTACCAGCGCGACTCTCTCAACACGCACGCTTAAAGGCGATGAGCCACTGGAAAAGGCCGAGACAGCCTTCATGCACGCGATGGCGCGCCTGGGCTGCGAGGGTGCCAAGACGCTGCAGCTTGGCTCCCCCTTCGACTACGCGCGCCAGGTCCAGCTCTTTTTGGGTAGCCCCTCTCTCCGAGAGGGGAGTCCATCTCCATCCTCCAAACCCCGCTTCGAGCCCGACCCCGACAATCCGCCATTTCACTCATCCGCTCGACCCCCCGACCACTCGACCACTTCCCGCTTCCGCAACCCGCTCTCTGCCCCCATCTTTCACCACATCCAGGCAACCGACGGCGGCGCGTTCGTGCTCTTCACCTCGTTCGCCACGCTCAACAGCGTGGCCCGTGACCTTGCCGGGCCGCTGAGCGAACTTGGCTATCCGATGCTCGCGCAGGGCCGCGATGGCAGCCGCACGCACATCCTCCAGCGCTTCCGCGAGGACCCGCGCTCCGTGCTGCTTGGCGCGGCAAGCTTCTGGCAGGGCGTCGATGTCCGCGGCCACGCCCTCCGCAACGTCATCATCACCAAGCTGCCCTTCGATCCCCCCGACCGCCCCCTCACGCAGGCCCGCTACGAGCTGATCGAGAGCCGCGGCGGCAACTCCTTCATGGAAGATTCCCTGCCGCGGGCGATCATCAAGTTCAAGCAGGGCTTCGGCCGCCTCATCCGCAGCAAGTCCGACACCGGCCGCGTGGTGGTGCTCGACGAGCGAATCCGCACCGCCCGCTACGGCCGCATGTTCCTCGCCGCGCTGCCGCCATGTGTCCGTGCCACTGGTCTTTCTTAAGACCAGTGTCTTGGTCCGCGTTACTCACACCCCCGACCCATCCACCCCCGCTATCGCCAGTCACGTAGCCCGCGCGTCAGCAAGGGCGCCGAACGCCGAGCGCGCTGCCTTCCAGATATTCCCGCTTCATGGGGGTGCAACCGGCCTATCGATGCGGACGGGCGTAATCCCACAGATACCACCCCGGCATCACTTCCTGTATCAGCAAAATCTCCGATCCGTACGCAGACGGAGAGGGAGGCTTGCCCTTGGGGTACCACACAACCCCGCGCATGACCGGTTGACCCCCCGCATCGCCCACCCACACAATCATCCCGTTGCCGCTGTCCGTGGTTGGAACCACCCTACCGACAGAGTAAAGCCCGGCAACGTGCCTCGCCCCAACCACGCCGCGGTGCGGAAAGCCCGCGCCAGCCGCGGTAGTGGCAACCCGCTCAAGTTCACTCCTGCTGACGGCGAGCCGTGCGACAAGCGGCAGGTCGGTCATTGTTCCCGCAAGCGCTGTAAGCAGGAGCAGCACCGCGCCCACAGTGCGGACACTCGTGGTGCGCGTGCGAAGCCACCCGCGCGAAGTGGTAAGGCCTACAACCTTGAAGAGGACGACCATCCCGCCTGCAAGCAGAAACCCGCGCCCCACAATGGTCGAGAGCGGAGTTCCCCCGGGCATGGAAGCCCCATGCCACGCGGCCGCCGTAGCCACAGTCAGTATGACGTAGGTTCGCCAGTGCGGTGGCCGCGTAGAGGCCAGTTTGAAGCGACCGCGCAACGTATAACGCGACAAGTCCCGCTCATGCGCACGTGCATCGCCCTTCGCCCAGCCGCACTCGGGGCAGCCGCCCGCAAACCGGTGCTCCAATGAGTAGCCGCACGATGGACACCGTCCCTGCTTCACTCGTGCGACCTTGGATCGTCGTGTATACAGCAGGTACACGATTGCCGCCGGGATGACCACCCCTCCTACAAGCACAGAGAACGTGATGGTTGCCGCAACAAACTCGAACGACTCCATCCCGGCCACATCGAAGCGCCAGTGCCTGCGGTCGATGAGCCGCGGCGGCGATGAGCGGTCGTCATAAACAAGTTCGTAGTAGGCGAGGTGGTCGTTGGCGATGGGCCCGGTTTGGACAGTCAGAAAGAGCAGCGGCGTTCCATCTTCTCCCGTCAGTTCATACGCATCAATGCCCGCCCGCACATCAGGGAATCCAACGCCGTATGACCCTTCTACGAGCCCTGAGGTCGACTGCACCAGATCGACAAGCCCGCGGCATCGCTGCTCATCAATCGCCGGGACGATCCCGCTTGGTGCAATCACTTTCCGATCGACCCAGTCCTTCCGCCACGCGGCAGGATCAACCGGGATGGATACAAGGCGTATCGCCCCGTCTCCATCACGCCTGGTCACGAACACAGCTGGGTCGAAGGCCCCGGCGCCGGCGAATGATGGCACTGCCGTGTCCGGGGGAAATGTGACCTCAATATGCCCCCGCAGCCGCGTGCTCCGAAGCACCAATGGGCTGACGCCGGGCGGCGAGAGTACATAGCCCCAATAGAGCTGACAGACAACCGCCGCCACTACCGCGCCAGCCAGCAACGATCCGCCGCTAGCCGCCAGCAGGATCGTCCACCATCGCGAAGGCAGCATTCGGGCAGTGCGCCGCAGTAACCGCATGATGCCAGTCCCCAATCGGCCGGTGCTCCGACTACTCATTCGTTGCGGTCACGCCTTCACACCTCCGACCCATCCACCCCCGCCATCGGCGGCGCGAATGTCTCGATCATCGGGACCGGCATCACCTCGGGCATCGCGATGGGCATCATCGGCGACATCACGGCGCCGTTGCCGACGCTCATGTTGCTCGCCCCGGTCGTCGCCTCGCTCCGCACTTCCTTGTACACCGACCGCTCGACAAAGCCCTGCAGCTTGCGCGCCCGCACGGGGTGCTGGAGCTTGCGGATGGCCTTGGCCTCTACCTGGCGCACGCGCTCGCGCGTCACCTTGAAGATGCGACCCACTTCTTCCAGCGTGTAGGTGTACCCATCGCCAATGCCGTAGCGCAGCTTGATGATCTCGCGCTCGCGGTAGGTCAGCGTCTTGAGCACGCCCTCGATCCGCGCCTTGAGCATCTCCTGCGCGGCCACATCCCCCGGCGCGTTCTGAGATTCATCCTCGATGAAGTCGCCGAAGTATGAGTCCTCGCTCTCGCCGACGGGGCGGTCGAGCGAAACCGGGTGGCGGGAGATCTTCATCACCCGCCGCACCTCGACGGAGTTCATCCCCGCCTTCTCCGCCAGCTCTTCGATTGTCGGCTCGATGCCGCTTTCCTGCAGCAGCTGCTTCTGGATGTTCCGCAGCTTGCTCATCGTCTCGATCATGTGTACCGGGATGCGGATCGTGCGGGCATGGTCCGCAATCGCCCGCGTGATGGCCTGGCGGATCCACCACGTGGCGTAGGTGCTGAACTTGTAGCCGCGCTTGTACTCGTACTTGTCCACCGCCCGCATCAGCCCCGTGTTGCCCTCCTGGATGATGTCCAGGAACGACAGCCCGCGGTTGCGGTACTTCTTGGCGATCGACACCACCAGCCGCAGATTGCCGCCCGAGAGGTCGCGCTTGGCCTGCTCATACTCCCAGAACACCGTGTTCACATCGCGCAGGCGCTTGATGACCTCCTGCGGCTCCTCCAGCACCAGCGACCGCAGCCCGTCCAGCTCCTCGCGCATCACCGCCAGGTCCTCGGGGTCGTAGTGGCGCACGGGGCGTGCCTTGCGCGGCTTGCCATCCTTGCCCGGGGCCTCCTTGCCGCCGCCCGCGCGGCGCAGCTCGCCCTCCAGCTCCGCCATCTTCTTGCCGATGCTCCGCAGCTTGCGCATCAGCGGGATGATCCGCCCCGTCCGCAGGCTCAGCTCCTCCGTCAGCGTCGCCATGCGGCGCCGCCGCGTGCTGATGCGGGCCTTAATCTCTGCCGCGGCTTCCTCGTTCTTCTCCGCCCGCGCCCTGGTCAGCTCTTCCCAGTCCTTGCGGTTCAGGCACAGCAGCTTCTCGATCGTCGGGATGTTCACGGGGATGCGCTTGGCGATCTTGCCCTTGGCGTCCACCTCGGCCGTCGAGACCCGCATGGTGCGGTCAAAGGGGAGCTCCCCTTTGTCAACTAGCTTCAGCACCTCCGCCGCCTGCGCCACCACATAATCGCTCTCCAGGCAGCGGCGGCGGAAGATCATCCGCGTCGTCTCGATCTTCTTCGCGAGGCGGATCTCCTCCTCCCGCGTCAGCAGTGGGATCGTCCCCATCTGCGAGAGGTACATCCGCACCGGGTCGTCGATCCGCTTGCCGGTGGTTTCCTCGGCAACCACCTCCGCAACATCCTTTTGGATCGCCGCCTCGTCGGGGTCCACCGTCGCGGCCTCCGCCAGCAGCACCGCCGCCCGCGCGTTCAGGCTCTTGCGCAGCGTGGCCGACTCGGCCGCCCGCTCGCCGCCCGAGACCGACATCGCCCGGAACACGGAGGGCAGCGAAGACTTTGTGCACCCCGACTCGCCGCGGTCCAGCGACAGCCGGTGCATCCGCGCCCGGTACTCAAGCTCATCCACGATCTCAATGCCGGTGCGGTCGATGACCACCAGCAGCTCATCGAGCCGCGCGGGGTCCACCATTTCATCGGGGAGAGTGTTGTTCAGTTCCTCGTAGCTGAGCCAGCCACGACGCTTACCAACCTCAATAAGTTGCGCTACTGCGGGATGAAGTTCGCCGATCACGCCTGTCTCCTCAGCACACTGAAACACCTACCGGCACTCTTTCGTCGGTGAACGCGTTCGGTCTGCGGTCCATCGCGGGCAGGGGTGCACTCCGTGCGCCCCTCTGATTCTCCACTCACTTCATCCGGGCCTGGGTAGCACGCGCCGGTCCGCCCCGAGCGAGGCATGCGCGGCGCGCTTGAGCTTGATGTGCTGTAGTGCGTCGAGGTCCTCCCGCGCTGCCGCGCCCCTCGACCTTTCATGGTCCAGCCGAATCGTCTTCAGGCACGCCTGCCAGTGCGCGTGCAACCGTGTCTTGTCCCGATCCGTCTCGTGGTCGATGCGTGCGGCAAGACCAATCGCGGCTTCCTTCACGCCCGCATCCTCCACGTGCCGCAGCAGCGTGGAAAGATCGGCCATGCCGCTGTCTTCGCCGAGGTCGTGAACGACTTGTGCGACCCGCCTGATCAACGCCCAACGGTACGCACCGGGGGCGATGAAGTCCCGCTCGTGCTCCGACAGCGTGGAATACAGGCTGCCGTCACAAAGGATGCACCCCAGCATGTGCTCCGCCGGCAGCAGGTGGGCCCCGTGCAGCGGTGGCGTTGACTCCTCCTCCTCACCAGCGCCGGCGGTCGAGCCGTCCTCGACACCCGCCCCATCGCGCTCCGCGCGTGCCATCTGGCCCGCACCCTCGGTCGCACGCCCCGCGTACCGCGGCTTGCGTCCCGCGGGGATCGCGCTCATCACCGTCGCCTCGTCTAGGTCCGCCACGGCCGCCAACCGCTTCACGATCAGCTTCTGGCGGATCGGCTCAACCTCATTGAGCCCCAGCTCAACCAGACGTGCGATTTCTTCCTTCAGCCCCCGGCCCATCGCCGCCATGCCCACTCCCGACAGCTTGCTCCGCAGGCGAGCGAAGCGGTACTCAAGCAGGTCCGTTGCCCCCTCGAGCGCGGCACGGAAGGTCTCCGCGCCCCCCTCCCGCTTGAGCAGTTCGTCGGGGTCCTTGGCATCCGTCACCTTCGAGAGGGTGGCGATCGACACATCAAGCTCTTCCGCGAAGAAAACCTCCACCGCGCGGTCCGCCGCCCGCTGCCCCGCATCGTCGCCATCAAACAGCAGGATCACCCGATCACACAACCGCCGCAGCACGCCCGCATGCTCTCGGGTCAGAGCTGTTCCCAGCGTCGCCACCACGTTCGCGAACCCCGCCTGATGGCACGCGATCACATCCGTGTAGCCCTCGGTGATGATCGCCGTCCGCTGCGTCTGGATCGGCTTGGCCGCGTGGCTTAGCGCGTAGAGCGTCGCCGACTTGTTGAACAGGCGAGTCTCGGGGCTGTTGAGGTACTTCGGCTCATCCTCGTCCTTGATCTTTCGCGCACCGAACGCAATGACCCGCCCGATCTGGTCCTGAATCGGGAACATCAGCCGATTGCGGAACGCGTCGTACGCGCCCTCCGCCCCATCGCGCTTCTTGAGCAGCCCCGCATCGAAAAACGCCCGCGGGTCCAGCCGCTTCGCCTGGAACGCCGTCATCAGGCCGTTCCAGCCATCCGGGCTGACGCCCAGCATGAACTGCGACACCATCGCCGGGCTGATCCCGCGCCGCTCAATCACGTCCCGTGCGGCCTTGCCCGCATCCTTGCGCAGCAGTTCCGCAAAGAACTGCGCCGCGAACGCGTTTGCCGCCAGCACATCCGCCCGCGTGGTCCCCCCGGCTGCCGCACCAGAAGTCGCCGACCGCTTCGTCAGCTCCATCCCCGCCCGCTCGGCGAGATACTCAAGCGCCTCGCGGAACTCCATCTTGTGGAACTTCTGCACGAACGACAGGCTGTCGCCGCCCGTGCCGCACACAAAGCAGTGGAAGATCTGCTTCGCGGGGATCACGTTCATCGACGGGTTCTTGTCGTTGTGGAAGGGGCACAGCCCGACAAACTCGCGGCCCTTGGGCTTCAGCGCGACATGCTCACCGATCAGGCGCACGATGTCCGTCGCGTCTTTCACGCGCTCCACATCGTTGTTGTCCGCACCGCCTTGTCGGAAGAGTTCGCGCACGTTCAGTCCGCCCCCGTTCTCAAGCCTTCGCCCACGAAACCAATGCCGCAGGCCCGCGCGATTGGGCGGGCCACAGTAGAAGGGCGGGACTCTCTCGGTCGCGGCAGGCGGAGCGGAAAAAAACCACCAGTTCATGGCGGTACGCACCAACCAAGTTGTTCGACCCCCGCCGCCGGGGAAGCCGTGGCCTGCCGCAGCCTTGAGAATCGCTCATGAGAAGGGTTTGATCGACAGGCCGGTTGGTCGCATGACCGTGGCGTGTTCGACCGCGAATGATGAGCGTTCCGTGCTGCCTATGACGACGGTACCACCAAAACGGGCGGAAACAAATAGACTGGAGACACAACGTGCATCATCTGCGTCGGTGGTGCCCCCAAAGGGTCCGTAAAGCCGGTAGTTCTGTTGGGAGCCAGAGTTATGGAACGCCGCCGAATCGTGTTCTCGGGCCGGGTTCAGGGGGTTGGCTTCCGCGCGACCGCCCTGGCGCTCGCCCAGTCCCACGGCCTTACGGGTTGGGTCCGCAATGAAAGTGATGGCTCTGTGATGCTGGAAGTGCAGGGTGAGCCCGCCCCAGTCGCGGCTTACCTCGCCGACCTCCGCCGCACCATGGACCGCCGCATTGAAGGCGAAACCGTCGGCACGCTCGCCATCGACCCGGGCGAGCAGTCGTTCCAGATCCGCCATTAGGCGGCGTGGACATCCTGGCGGTCACTTCACCACGCCACTTCATCCCGCGTACTCCACGCGGCCCCCATGCAGTGCGCCAGAGTCATTTTTGAGGTTCAGTGGTGAAGTCCGATGAACTCTGATTAGACAAAGTCACCTATTTCCCCACTTGGTGCCGCCTGAAAGTGCGATCCAAGCCCCAAGAGTCGATGTATGCTGGACGAGTGATCTCGCGGCGAGGATTGCCGCAGGTGTCAGGCATTGGAGTAGGCAAGCGATGTCCGAGAGCTACCGAGCCCTGTGTACCGACTTCTACGTGAACCAGAAGATCGCGGTGAAGATGGAGCTGCCGCGCACGCGGGAAACCGTTCTGGACCTTTTCGAGCGGGTGCGGCGCCAGTTCCCGGGCATGAGCAGCTTCCGCCGCTACCGCGATGAACTGGCCCTCGAATCCCCCCAGAGTGAAATGCCCCACCGCTGGCTGGCCGTCCGCAACACCAACCTCCGCAGCGGTGTGGTCAACCCCGACTCGCTGGAAGAGGGTTACTCCCTCCACCGCCACATCCTGGAGGTCTCCCCGGCGTACATGTCCATCAGCCCGTTGGACATTGAATATGTCGAACTCCTGTATGGGTTCGACCTGACGGCCTCCGGCAACCACGACGCGATCGTGCTCGATGCGCTGATCCCCGGCTCACCGTTATCGGCCCTTCTTGACATCCCCGGTGCCGTCCCAGTCGACTGCCAGCCCCTCGTCGGTCTGACCCTGGGCCAGCGCGGGGACCTGGAAGTCTACTTTGAGGTCAAGACTCGGGCCTCGTCTAACGCTTCGCGCGACCCCGACATGAACGGCGACCCCATCAGCGTCTATCTGACGCTGCGCAAGTTCGGTGCGGTGAACGACACCAAGGAGCTCCCCGGCATCCTGACCAAGCTGGCACATCAGGGAGAAGAGCTGGTGGAGCACCGCGTGGTCCCGGGCATGCTCGTCCCGATCCGGGAGGCGATCGCCTCCGGCAACGCATGATGCCGGTACCAACAGGCATGCCGATCGCATTGCTCACGCTCGCGCAGGGAGCGCCGCGCAACGTGGACTCCACCCGCGTGCTGCTGTGGTCTGCCGCATTGATCCTGCTGGTGCTCGTCGGCGCGGTCGTCATCATGTGGATTCGTCGCAACCTTTTCGCGCCCCCCAGCGCAGGTTCCCCCGGCGGGATCATGGATGACCTGCGCCGCATGCGCAATGAGGGCCAGTTGACGGAGGCCGAGTACGACCAGGTGAGAAAGAACATGGCCGCCCGCCTCGCGAAAAGCGATTTCGGGATGGCCAAGCCCGACCCGAAGGCGAAGCCCGGCGCTTACAGTCCGGATAACCCATCCGGGGGCCGGGGAAGGTAGCGGAACGATCAAAAGGTGTGACGAAGCCCACCTTCAAACGCCGATGCCCCGTCCCGGCGTTCAGACTTCGTGTGTGTGTGCCGATACGCTTGTGTAACGATCTTGCGGAGGGGTGAGAGAGAGCCTCCCAAGGCAGCCAACGAGGATTCCATGGCGAAGAACAGCAAGGACGGCGGTGATGCGGCTGGTACGGCAGGAGATGCCAACAGTTTCCGCGGGCGGAAGGTGACCACGTGCTCATTCTGCGGCAAGACCAGCCGCGAAGTGGGCCCCATGGTCGAAGGCCCCAACGGGGTCTATGTCTGCAGCAGCTGCACAGAGCTGTGCCAGAACATCTTCAAGCAGGAGAAGCGCAGGGTCAGCTCGGCCACCACGTGGCTGCGCGAAGTGCCCGCGCCCCGCACGATCAAGGAGTTCCTCGATCAGTACGTGATCGGGCAAGACTTCGCGAAGCGTGCCCTCTCAGTCGCGGTGCACAACCACTACAAGCGACTCCTGCATCTCGAGAGCGCCGAGAGCGGCGCGGTCGAGATCGACAAGAGCAACATCCTGCTCATCGGCCCCACCGGCTCGGGCAAGACGCTGATGGCCAAGACCCTGGCCCGCATGCTCAAGGTGCCCTTCGCGATCGGCGATGCCACCACCCTCACCGAGGCCGGCTATGTCGGCGAGGACGTCGAGAACCTGATCCTCAAGCTGCTCCAGAGCGCCGACTTCGATCTTGAAGCCGCGCAGCGCGGCATCATCTATGTGGACGAGGTAGACAAGGTCGGCAAGACCAGCAACAACGTCTCGATCACGCGCGATGTGTCGGGCGAGGGCGTGCAGCAGAGCCTCCTGAAGATGCTCGAAGGCACCGTGAGCAATGTCCCCCCGCAGGGCGGCCGCAAGCACCCCGAGCAGCAGTACATCCAGGTGGACACCACGAACATCCTGTTCATCTGCGGCGGCACGTTCGTCGGGCTTGATGACATCATCCGCCGCCGCATCGGCAAGACGCGAATCGGTTTCTCCATCATGAGCCAGGACCGCGATGACACCAAGGAGACCGCGAAGGTCCTCCAGCAGGTGACCGCCGACGACCTCATCGAGTTCGGCATGATCCCCGAGTTCGTGGGCCGCCTGCCCGTGATCGCCCCCATGGTGCCGCTGAGCGTCGAGGCCCTCGTCTCGATCCTCACCGAGCCCAAGAACGCGATTGTCCGCCAGTACCAGCACCTCTTCAGCCTCGAGGGCGCGAAGCTCACCTTCACCGATGGCGCGCTGCGGAAGTTCGCCGAGCGGGCCGTCAAGCGCGACACGGGCGCCCGCGCCCTCCGCGCTGTGATGGAAGAGGTGATGATCGCCCTGATGTATGAGCTGCCCGACCTCAACAACAACGGTGTCGAGTACATCGTCGACGAGAACGCCATCGAGCACCGCCGCCCCCTGGGCGAGCTGCGGGTGAACAAGAAGGCCTCGGCGTAAGCCGGTCGCTCTGAGTC
Organism: Phycisphaerales bacterium; assembly: GCA_038260025.1. GTDB lineage: Bacteria > Planctomycetota > Phycisphaerae > Phycisphaerales > UBA1924 > JAEYTB01. The sequence continues at coordinate 21,553 of JBBSOF010000035.1, read as the reverse complement.
AGGTTCCATGGGTCGTATACGTCGTATACGACCCATGTTTTTTTTGACCTCAGTTCAACTCCGCAACTGCCCACCCCACCTGCCCACCAACCTCTACCTCGCTCACAAGGTGCAGGCGCATCCCGGTGTCCAGCAGCCCACGCACCTGCTTCGCCTGCGTCGTCAGGATGTGCAGCGTGGGTTCGGCGGCAGACCGAAGCACAGGGCACGCCGCCGTCAGCAGCGGGGCATGATCAACCGTCCATGCCGCGGCAGTGAGCAATCGCTGGGCGCTCTCCGCGGCCCCTAAAGAAGTCTCCGCAACCAGGTGCAGCCGCCCGGCCGCGTCGGTCGCGAGCGTGATTGCGGGGGTGTAGGGGCACGTCATGGCCAGCGCGGTCAAGCGCAGCGACTTGAGCTGCGCGGCCCGCGGGTCCATCGGCGTCGCGAGAGGTCCCAGGCGCGATGTCGAGGGTGCCGTGACCGGCGCGGGTGCCATTCGTGCAGGCTCGGCGGCCATCGCGGGCATCGGGCTGATGACCGGCGCAGGGGCCGCTTCCATCGGTGTCGGCGGACGGGAAATGATCTCGATGGCGTCCGACACCGTCAGCGTGGTGCGGGCGCGGTGCAACTGAATGGCGAGCGTGCTGCCGATCCGCGGGATGCGGACGGCGGGGTCGATCGTTCGGGCGAGGAACGTCGCCGCGGCACGGCGGAGCTTGCGTTCGGCATGATCGGCCTTGTCGTCGCCCGCACCCATCACTACCAGCGTGAGCGCCGGCGCGCTGGGTGCCAGCGAATCACCCGCCATCGATTTGATCGTCTGATACGAGGCAAGGATCGCCGGGTCATCGGCTCCGGTCAGCAGCGCCACGCCCGTCAGACCAGACTGCGACAAGAGGTCCGCCTCACCCGGCTCATCCACGCGGATGATCCAGCGGCGGCACACGCCGCCCACGCGCCGGAGGATGGTCTCGATAGGCTCCGAGGGGTGGGGCACGACGGCCGCGGGCGGCGGCATCCCCTTGGGCAGAACCAGGTCCAGCAGCGCCTGCCCCGCGGCAAGCCGCAGCAGCGCCACCGGCTCGTGCGCCACATCGGCCTGATGACGGGCATACTGCGTCACCCAGGCCGAGGCGATCACCGGCAGGTGGCCCGCGATGACTCCCTCGATGCAAAGCGAAGTGGATGTGGCATCGGACGCAGCGCTCGCCCCGCACCGACCGTTCAACGCCGCGGTCGGCGGCACCGGCACGTTGTCCAGAAAGAGGTCGGCGAGCGCATCGTAATCGGCGGGGGCGACATCCATGTCGAGGGCGGTGGTGTTCACGTCTTGCTCCGCAAGGCCGGGTGAGAATGGTGGGAGAAGGTGCGCGGGGCCGGTTCAGACAGCCGAGGGCGATGTGACCGTGATGGTCGAGTTCGTTTCGCCGAAAGGGTTGGGCTCGCACGCGTCGTTGTATGGGTCGGTACACCACTGGCCGTCGATGACAAGTCGGTAATGGTGCTTGCCGGTGGGCAGCCGCACACACAGCTCCCAGATGCCCAGCGCGGGGTTTGCCTGGAAGGTGTGCGTCTCGGGCGTCCAGTCATTGAAGGACGCCGCGATTGCCAGCTTGTTGCCCAGCGTCAGCGGCTGCACGAACAGCACGCCCTGGTGCGTCTCGCGTACGCCCAGCAGCCGGTTGGTCGGGCCGGTCATGGGGCTGGGTGTGGGGATAGCCGTCTGCACCAGCCGCAGAACGCCCGCCTGGTGCGGGGTCGCCGTCGGAGTCACGGTCGTCGCGACGGCAGTAGCGGGGGACGTGCCGCCCCAGCCGCCGGAGTCGGGCACGGTGAACGGCGCGGTGGGCGCGCCCGCGGCGGTGCGGCCGTGGGCGACGCGGCGGAGGAACTCCTGGGCGCGGCGGGCGACATCTTCCGCGCGGGAGACCGGCTTGATCTCCGGCGAGCCCGTCAGCGGCGACGGTGTCGGCACCGCGGCGGCTGCCACGGGGATGGGCGCAGCACGCTGGGGCTGGTACGCATCCTCGGCCTCGCCGGTCCCATCGTCGGCAAGCGTGCCGTTGGCGAGCGTGCCGGGCGCGGCAAGGGCGCAGCGGGGCTTCAGGTTGTCGGCGACCCACACCGCGAGGCGGTGGTAGTCCTCCGCGCCGCCGCTGCCGGGGGCATAGTCATGGATCGACTGGCCGAACGACGCCGCCTCGCGCAGGGCCGCATCGCGGCGGATGACCAGCGGCAGGGCCATGTCCTTGAAGCGGCGGTGCAGCTCTTCCAGCAGGTCCATCGACACGGCGTTGCCCTGGTCGTGGATCGTCGCCAGCAGCCACACGGGCAGCGAAACCCCAAGCCTACGGCTGATCGTCCGCACCGTCTGCAGCTGCCGGTTGGCCCCCTGCACCGAGAAGAAGCTCGTCTCCACCGGCACCAGCACGGTGTCGGCCGCGGCCAGGGCGTTGTACGTCAGCAGCCCGATCGAGGGCGGGCAGTCGATGCAGCACACCTCGTAGTCATTCGCAAAGTGCTTCAGCACCGCCGCCAGCCGCTTGTCCTTGTCCGGCAGGTCAGCAAGGCCACCCCGCGGTGCCTCCAGCCCGGCAAGCCGCATGCGGCTGGGCGCCACATCCAGGTTCCGCACGGCCCGCCACAGCAGTTTCGCGGGGTCGATGGGCCGCGTGGGCGTGCCCACCGTCAGCATCGCATCGCCGATGTCCATCTCAATCCGCTGCTCGGGGATGCCCAGCCCCGCGGCACAGTGGCTCTGCGGGTCCATGTCCACCAGCAGCGTGCGGCGGCCCTGGCGCGCCAAGGCCGCGGCGAGGTTGATGGCGGTCGTGGTCTTGCCACAGCCGCCCTTCTGATTAATGATGGCGATCGTGCGCATGGTTTCCTCGGTGCAAAGCGGTCTGGTTAGGAGGTGGAAGCGGCGGACGCGGGACGGAACACCCAGCGGGCGCGGCGGAGGAACACATGCGCCGAGACTCCGGGTGACCTGGGGGGGATATCGGACTGCGTTATGGCCGCGCTTGAAAGCACAGCCGCTGCGCACCCCCGGAACGCCTGTACACAGCACAACATAGGGAAAAGTGCCTACCGCAACGCCCCTGCGCATCCGCATCGGCACCGCTCGCGCCGCCCGGGCGATCGGTTGGGTCGCGCAAGCCCGGGGGAAGGGAGCGCAACCCGGCGGTGGCGCTCCCTCAGACCGGTCTGCGATGATCTTTCCCCGGTTTGAGACTCTCTCAGACCGGGATGAGGCTCTCTCAAACCGGTCAAACACCGCTCCAGACCGGTCGGTCGCGGCACCCTGAAACGCGGCGGGCGGCTTCCCAATGATGGGGGGTGGAGGCCCCCGCGTGAACATGGACCCGAATCAGCACCTTGTGGACCCCTTGGCCGCCGAGTGGGAGAAGCAGTGGGCGATGTTCACGCACCTCACGCTCTTCGTGCTGCCCGTGGCGTGGATCCCCGTCATCCCCGCCCTCATCATGTGGATGATCAAGCGCAAGGAGTCGCCCTTCGTCGATGATCAGGGGCGCGAGGTCGTCAACTTCCACCTCACCCTGCTGGTCTACGGCGTGGTCGTCTTCTTCCTCAAGTTCATCTGCGTGGGCTACCTGCTGTGGTACGTGCTCGCCGGCTTCGGCTACGTCTTCGCCGTGCTCGGCGCCGTCGCGGCAGGCCGGGGCCAGTTCTACCGCTACCCGATGTGCCTGCGGATGATCGGGGGAGGGGGGAAGAAGTACTGAGTCCTGAGTGGAAAGTCCTGAGTGCAGAAACACCGCCCAAGCGTGCTCGCTCAGTTCCTCCAACTCAGTACTTTCCACTCAGGACTCAGGACTCTTCCTCTGACAGTCCTTCCCTAGACTCCCCCATGCCGCTCCTGCAAACCTCCAAGCTGCGGAAGTCGTTCAACGGCCGCGTCGTCGTGGACGATGTGGGCTTCGCGGTGGAGCGGGCCGAGGTGGTGGGGCTGCTGGGCCGCAATGGCGCGGGCAAGACCACCAGCTTCCGCATGACCATCGGGATGATCGAGCCCGACCGCCCCGCCCCGGGCGACACCGGCAGCCGCATCTACTTTGATGGCCAGGATGTCACCCGCCTGCCCATGTACCAGCGGGCACGCTCGGGCATGGGCTACCTCTCGCAGGAGCCCAGCGTCTTCGGACGCCTCTCCTGCGAGGACAACCTCATGGCGATCCTCGAAACTTTGGACATGACGCGGGCCGAGCGCCGCCACAAGGCCGCCGCCCTGCTGGACCAGTTCGGCCTCACCAAGAAAGGCCGCGAGCAGGCTCGCACCTGCTCGGGCGGCGAACGCCGCAAGCTCGAGATCGCCCGCGCCCTGGTGACCGACCCCAAGCTCATCCTGCTCGATGAGCCCTTCAGCGGCGTCGACCCCATCGCCGTGGAAGACCTCCAGGCCGAGATCCGCCGCCTCGCCGACCGCGGCATCGCCTTCCTCATCACCGACCACAACGCCCTCCAGACCCTCCGCGTCTGCGACCGCGCCTGCATCATCCTCGAAGGCAAAAAGCTCACCGAGGGCACCCCCCGCGAAGTCATCAACGACCCCATGGTCAAGCGGGCCTACCTGGGCAACCTCTTCCGCGGCGATGAGTTTGATGGTGGAGCCGGTCATGGTGGAGCCGGTCTCCCGACCGGTGGCGGCAGGCCCTGAGTCCCCCGCCCAAGGCAACCACATATGGCAACGCCTGTCCATGTACGCCGCGGCTTGGCCATCCTGCTCGCGCTCATCGTGGGAGCGGTGACCAACTTCGCCGTGTCATGTCAGTCCGTCGGTCGAGCGGTCCTCTCAACTCATGGTGGTTTACCCGCGGACATTTTGACCGCCCCAGCAGGGGTGTGGCCCGACGCAGCGGTTCAGTGGCCCCCGCCGCACGCAGCAGTCCTCACCCGGCGGGGCTACACCACCAGGGTCTATGCCCTGCGCGCAATCCACACGCCCACAGGGTTCATCAAGGTGCCTCAGGCTCCGGATGTTTCCCGTATCTGGCAGGTGACCGAGAGCGGCTACCCCTTCCTGTCCTTCAGGCAAACCATTGGACAGGAGAACTGGCATGTGCCCGTGCCGCCCGGTCACACTCCGCGCCAGAACACCGATGATGGTGTGACGATTCGCGGCATCGCCTGGCCCGGACGACCCATCTGGCCCGGGTTCATTGGGAACACCCTGTGTTATGCCGCGGCAGCGTACGGGGTGGGGCTGTGCTTGGTGGCGTTGGCGCGGTTCATGAAGCGATCCATTCCTGCCGGGGGTCAAGAACTCGGCAGCAAACGGTGATCGATCTTACCGCTGCGCGCACGTTTTGTGCCGCCAACGGGCAGGCAACCGATACCCTTGCCAATGACGCCCATGACGAACCCCGCCGCCCATCCCATGCCGCAGTCAATTGATTCCGAGGTCTTCGCCAACCTTGCCGGCAAGGCCGTCTACCTCGTCGGCATCGGCGGCTGCGGCATGTCGGGCCTCGCCCGCATGATGAAGTCTCGCGGCGCCATCATCAGCGGCTCCGACAAAGAGCAGAGCGAGGCGACTGATGCCCTCGTGGCCGATGGGGTCGCGGTCGGGCTCGACCAGTCGCGCCCGTGGATCCCCGAGGTGTGCGATCTGGTGGTGGCGACGGCGGCCTGCCGCGACGACCATCCCCAACTGGCCGAAGCCCGCCGCCGCGGCGTGCCGGTCTACCTGTACGCCCAGGCCCTGGGCCGCTCCATGACCGGTCGCACCGGCGTCGCCATCGCCGGCACCCACGGCAAGAGCACCACCACCGCCATGCTCGGCTGCGCCCTCACCGACGCCGGGCTGGAGCCGACAGTGATCGTGGGGGCGACCAGTTCGCAGCTTGGGAAAGGGTGCTTGAACGCAGAGATCGCAGAGGACGCGGAGGGGAAGGAAAAAGAATCCAACTCCGCGATCTCTGTGTCCTCTGCGTTCAATCCCACGGGTTTCCGATTGGGCAGCATGGAGATCCCTACGGGCGCTCTCGTCGGCAAGCCCGGCATCCTCCTCGCCGAGTCCTGCGAGTTCAACCGCTCCTTCCATAACTTCCGTCCCACCATCGCCTCCATCAGCTCCGTCGAAGCCGACCACCTGGACATCTATGGATCACTCGATGCGGTGGTCCAGGCGTTCCATGAGTTCGCCAAGCTCGTGCCGCCGGCAGAGCAGGGCGGCCGCCTCCTGATCGCCCACGACGGCGCGCACCGTCGCGAAGTGACGGCAGGGCTCAACTGCACGGTCGAAACCATCGGCTACTCGCCGGAGTCCGACTGGGTCGTGGCGTATGACCCCGCAACGCGAAAGGTCACGGTCGCGCACGAACGCGGCGTGGTCGCCGCGTGGGTCAACATGCTCCCCGGCGCGCACAACGCCATGAACGCCGCCACCGCCCTCGTGCTGGGCCTGTGGCTCGGCGGCGAGGCCGATGTGCTCGCCCGCAGCCTGGGCGCGTTCCGCGGCATCGACCGCCGCATGCAGTTCCTCGGCGAGCGCCCCATGCCGGGCGCGAACGGCAGCGGAGGGGTCGTCCGCGTCTACGACGATTACGGCCACCACCCCACCGAGATCGACTGCACGCTGCGGGCCCTGCGCGAGAGTGAACGCCCCCAGGACAAGGGCGGGCGTCTCGTGTGCGTCTTCCAGCCCCACCAGCACAGCCGCACACGCCACCTGATGGAGGAGTTCGCGAGCAGCTTCTCGCAGGCGGACATCGTGATCGTGCCCCATATTTACTTCGTCCGTGACAGCCAGGAAGAAAAGCACAAGGTCACCGCCGGCGACCTCGTGGACCGGCTCCGCGAGAAGGGCGTGCGGGCCATGCACCTGTACCCCTTCGAGGCGATTGTGGAACAGTTGGAAAACGTCTGCCGCGGCGGCGACCTGCTGGTGGTCATGGGCGCAGGCCCGGTATGGCAAGTAGCGCGCGGATTTCTGAAGGCGTGAAGAAGGTGCCCCTGGTTCATAGACATGACAACCGCCGTGATTGAACAAGACCCGCTGATCATCCAGCACGCGCCCATCCCCACCTGGTTCGGGATCGGCGGCAGCGCGGACCGCTTCTGCCGGCCCGCAAGCGCCGACGCGCTGCGCCGCTGCATCGAGATCGATCCCGCCCTGCGGGTGCTGGGCGATGGAGCCAACCTGCTCGTCGATGATGATGGTGTGGGCGAACTGGTTGTTGAACTGTCTTCTCCCGCGTTCACAAAGATTGAAATGGATGCCCGCACCGGGCGCACCGTGGTGGGCGCAGGTGTGGACCTGGCGAAACTCGTCACCGAATCTGTCCGCGCAGGGCTGTCCGGCCTTGAAGGGCTTGGCGGCATCCCCGCAACCGTGGGCGGGGCCCTGATGATGAACGCGGGGGGTGCGTTCGGCGAGATCGGCCCGAGCGTGGTGCGTGTGTTCGCGGTAGATCGCAGTGGGGCCGAGGTGGTGCTGGAGAACACCCGCACGCTCTCCACGCTCGGCACCGACCGCTCAGAGCCGCAGTCGGTGGCACGGGTCGATTTTTCCTATCGCCACTCGGGCATGCAGGGTCTCGTCATCACGGGCGCGGAACTCATGCTGCCCCCGGCTGATCCTGCCGCACTGCGTGCCAGGCTGAAAGAAGTCATGGCCTACAAGAAGGGCAGCCAGCCCATGGCCGACAACTCCGCCGGCTGCTGCTTCAAGAACCCCACCCTCTCAGCAGACCTCCACGACATCGCAGAAAAAGGCAAGCGTGTCTCCGCCGGCCTGCTCATCGACCGCGCGGGGTGCAAGGGCCTGCGCTCCGGCGGGGCGATGGTCTCGCCTCGCCACGGCAACTTTGTCGTGACCGACAAAGGTGCGGCCGCGCGGGACGTGATTAATCTGATGGAACTCATGACGGCCCGGGTCTTCGATGTGTTCGGTGTGACCATTGAGCGTGAGGTCGTCGTGTGGTCGCGGAAGGATCGGCCATGATGGGAACAAGCGTGAAGCCTGCCGAGCAAGGCATCAACAGCGAGCAGACAGGCCCCGGAATGAAGCATGACCACAGCACGGTTCTCGTCCTCGGCGGCGGCCCCGATGCCGAGCGTCAGGTCAGCCTGTGGAGCTCGCAGGCCGTGGCGGATGCGCTCGGCGCTTCGGGATCGTGGGATGTGCGCTACGAGGTCATCGGCCGGCTTTCGCAGGCAGAGCTGGCGGCCCTCCCCGGCGACATTGTCTTCCCCGTGCTGCATGGCGGCTGGGGTGAGGGTGGCGGGCTGCAAGACCTACTCGAGGCCGATGGCCGGGCCTACGTCGGCTGCCGCCCCCGCGCCGCCCGCCTCGCGATGGACAAGCTCGCCACCAAGGTTGCCGCGGCAGTCGCGGGCGTGCGCAGCGCCCAGACCGCTGTCTTCAACCCCAACGATGATGGCTGTCCCCTCGATTTTCCAGTAGTCGTGAAGCCCGTGCACGAGGGCTCGAGCGTGGGTGTTCACTTTGTCCCCGCCGCGCCCGACTGGCCCGCCGTGCGCGACAAGGTCATCGCCGAGCAGCGCGAGCAACCCGGCCGTGTCTATATGGTGGAGCGGGCGGTGCTGGGCGGACGCGAGCTGACAGTGGGGGTCCTTGATGGTCAGGTGCTCGCTCCCATAGAGATCAAGCCCGCCGTCGCCTTCTACGACTACGAGGCGAAGTACACCAGCGACGCCACGAAATACGAGGTCAACCCGCCACTCCCGGCGGGCGTGAAGGAACAGGTTCAGGAATCCGCCGCGAAAATGTGGCGGGCGCTTGGTGCCCGTCACCTCGCCCGGGTGGACTTCCTGCTGGACGCGTCCGGCGTGCCATGGCTGCTGGAAGTCAATACGATGCCTGGGTTTACAAGCCATTCACTGCTCCCGATGGCGGCCAAAGACGCGGGCCTGTCGTTTGCGGAGCTGGTGAGCAAGCTGGTAGCAATGGCGGTGCGCGACCATACGGACGTGGCGCAATAAATGCCGATAGTGTTTGCCGGCAACAGACGGTCAGGAAGGACGGATTCTCGATGGCGCGTGGCAAGGATGAAAAGCGGTCGGGCGAGCAGACGGGCGGGTTCCAATGGACCCAGTTCATTACCTACGTTGGCAGCTTCTGCGTGCTGATTCTGGTTGGCGCGGTGCTGGTGGGCATGGCGCTGGGGTTGCGGCCCCTCGAGCAGCGTGCAGCGCTGGTCGTCAGCCTTTCGCCGGCCAAAGTCCGCCTCACCTGGCCGATGAACGCTGTGACGCCCGATGGCAGGCCCGCCACATGGCTACCCACGAACAACCAGGAAGAAATCGAGCAGCTCGCGGCAGACGCCCTGGGCGACTCCTCAACAGAGACCTTCTCCAGCGACCCGCTGGAGCGCGTGTCCACCGCGCTCGCGCTGTCGGGCTGGTTTGAGGGCGAGCCAACCGTTCGCAGGCTCGAGGACAACGCGATTGAAGTTGATGGCCGGTGGCGCATGCCCGGCGCGCTCGTGCGCTACAAGGGCGAAGACTATCTGGTTTCGTGGGATGGCAAGCGCATGCCGCCCGTCCGAAAGGCCGGGCTTGAGAAGAACTTCCGCGTCATCATGGGCCCTATCGTCGGGCCACCCACGCTCTCCGATGGGTCGCCCGACTACGCCACCGCATGGCCCGGCGAGGACATTGTCGCCAGTATTGAGCTGCTCCAGCTCATCCAGGACAAGCCGTGGTTCAAGCAGGTCTCGGGCGTCGACGCGTCCGACTATTCCGCGCACGCCAAGCTCACCCTCGTGACGCCGCAGGGTACGCGCATCGTGTGGGGCGGCCGCCCCAGCAAGCCGCTGATCGGCGAGGTTTCGACAGCGCAGAAACTCGCCCACCTCAGCCAGTTGGTGCACGACCACAAGCGGATTGATGCGGGCTACCCCCTGATCTACATCAACGCCGTCAACCTTCAGTTTGATATCTCCGCAACGGCGAAGCAGCCGTGAGCGACGACGCGGACGAGCGCGGGCCGGAGCCGTCACCGCCGAGCGCGGATGGTCCCCCGCAGCCGCCCGTGTCTTTCGTTGCAAACGATCCCCAACCACCACAAACGCCCGAGCGCCCTTCCTATGACCCCTGGGCACACCGGCGCGGGGAACCGCGGACCTTTGCCGCGGGATGGATCCTGTTCCTGTTCGGCGCGACGCTGGTGTCGGTGGGCGCATTCGGTGTCATGGGCCTGCTCACGGCGGATGTGTACCGCCCCGCCGCGCGCGTGATGATCGAGATCACGGCCGTGGGCGTGGCGGTGCTGTGGCCGATGGTGCGCCTCTCGCAGGAAGCGCCGCGCCACCCGCTGCTGGCGATCGCGCAGGACATCATCATCATGCTCGGCCCAGTGCAGGCCGTGCTCTGGCCCCAGGCCCTCACATGGATGGCCGGCTGGTCCATCGAGGTCGTGGCCTGCGTCGATGTGCTCATCTGCGGGTGGGCCGCGCTCATCGGTGGGTTGCTGGGTGTCTACTTCGCGGCAGAGTCGCGCCGTGTCGCCACCGCCGCCCGCCTCGCGCCCGGCCGCTGGGCCATGATGGTGGCGGTCATCGTGCTGCTGGGCGCAGGCCCGCTCATCGCCGTGGTCATCGGCCCCGTGCCCGGGCGCGCCATCGACCCTGCTACGGCCCCGGTGCCCGTGGAGTGGCTTATGACCTCGCCCCTCTCGGGGGTGTACGAGATCACACGCGACCGCTCCTGGACGGGGCAGTGGGCGGTGGTGGATGAGCGGCACTGGATTGGCGCGGCCCTGCCCTGGGCCGTGGCTGCCATCAGTTGGATTGGGGCGGTGTGCATCGCGAAAAAATCCCGGCGATAGAATGATCTCCGAGCGTGCGCATGAAGAATCGCCCACCGCCCGGGCGTGGCAATGGCCCCATTCCCGGCCTAGATTGTGGAACCAGCGAGAGCGGGCACCCGCACAGCAGCAGTGCGGGGACCAACTGAGAGAACACTTTGAGCGCCATCGGGATCAGCCGTGGCGCAGATCGAGAGCGATGCAAATGGAACTGGTGACCAAGGCCGACAAGGACAAGATCGAGGCACGCCTGGCCGCGCTCGTCAACAATCGTGTGGCGATCTCCAAGCGCATCAACGAGGCCAAGGAGCTGGGCGATCTCAAAGAGAACGGCGACTACCACGCCGCCCGCGAGCAGCAGGGCATGGAGGAGGCGGACATCCGCCGCCTGCAGGAGCGGCTCTCCAACATGAGCGTGATCGATGAGCGCATGTCCAAGGCTGTCGAGGGCGTTGTGTTCATCGGGTCGATGGTGCAGGTCCGCGAGATGGTCGACGAGCACACTGAGAAGAGCCGCAAGAACGAGACGATCCGCCTCGTCGGCGAGTTTTCCGGCGAAGATTCCGACGATTATGACGAGGTCACCGCCACCAGCCCCATGGGCGAAGCGCTGCTCAAGTCCCGCGTTGGCGAGATTGTCCGCTACCAGTCCCCCCGCGGCGTAAAGATGTACAAGATCATGGCGATTGAGTAGGGGGCCCCGGCGCGGTACGCTGTCGCCATGAGCGCCGCCGTCTGTGTTGTTGGCTCGCTGAATATGGACCTGGTCGTCCGCGCCCAGCGGATCCCCACGCCCGGCGAGACGGTGCTGGGAAACTCCTACAAAACGTTCCCCGGCGGCAAGGGCGCCAATCAGGCGGTCGCCGCCGCGCGGATGCTCGGGCCGGGAAATCGCGTGGCCCTGGTGGGCTGCATCGGCAACGACCCGCACGGGGCGAAACTGCGGGCAGCTCTCGAAGCCGACGGCATCGACATGTCGCACGTGCTGACCCGCCCCCCCGAGCAGCACCCGACGGGCCTGGCCCTGATCACCGTCGCCGAGGGCGGCGAGAACACCATTGTCGTGTCCCCCGGCGCGAACGCCTCGTTGACGCCCGAAGATGTCGAGAAGGCCCGGGAGACCATCGCCGGGGCGGCCGTGCTGCTGACGCAGCTTGAAGTGCCCACTCCCGCCATTGCCGCGGCAACGGCCATCGCACGCGGGGCCAGACGCGCCGTCATCCTCAACGCCGCGCCGGCGCGGGCCTTGCCCCCGGAAATGCTGCGGCAGGTTGATGTGCTGGTGGTCAACAAAACCGAGGCCGCCATCCTGCTGGGCATGGACCCATCGATTGACGCGGCACGCCTCGCGCTGCGCTTGCCAGAGTTCGGCGTGCTCACGGTCATCCTCACTCAGGGCGCGCAGGGCGCGATCCTGGCGCACAAGGGGCGCCCCCGGCGTATGAACGCCGTATCGGTGCAGGCTGTAGACGCGGTGGGCGCAGGGGACGCGTTCTGCGGCACGCTTGCCGCATGCTGGGCGGAGGTTCACGCCGCCATCTTGTCTAAAAACCCCGACGAGTTCCGCCTTGTTGAAGCGGCGGTGCGCACCGCCACGATCGCCGGCGCGCTGGCGACGACCCGGCCCGGCTCAATGCCGTCGATGCCCAGGCGCGCGGAAATCGAAGAACTGCGCGACCGCGCCACTGCGGCAGACTGAGCGGTTGCCTTACGCCCCCGCTGACTCAAGCACCACGACGCTGATGGCCTTCCACGCCTGCGGGTACGCCCCTTCCTGGCTGGAAACCGTGGCGGCCGCCACACCGTCCGCCCCGCGTTCCACGTGGAACATCCGCCGCGCAAAAGCGCCCTGCAGGCAGGCGTACGAAACGCCATCGTCGTCGTACAAGCCGCCCGCGGCCTTGCCCTCGGCATCCAGATTGCAGATGAGGGTGAGGGGGTCCAGCGTTTTTTCGCCGCAGAACTGCATGATCGGGCCGACCGGGATGAGCGCACCCTCGCGCAGCAGCAGCGTGGGTAGCGCGGGGTGTGTCTCGTCGGTCAGCTCGAACGGCATCCATCGGCCCGCCGGGCGCGGTGAGGACGCACGGGTCTGCACTAGCACATCGGTTCCCAGTAGAAAGGCATCGTCCACCGCGCGCAGGCGGGCATCGCAGGGGTCCGCAAAGAACACCGGGCGCGCCACCGGCAGGCCCGTGCGGGATGCTTCCTCAAACAGCGTGTAGAGGTACGGCAGCAGGCGGTAACGGCGCTGCAGCGCCAGGCGGCACGCCTTCTCGCAGTCGGCTCCAAGCTCCCACGGCTCGTGCATCCGCGTGCCTTTGTTCTTGTGCCCCCGCGCGAAGGGCAGCAGCGCGCCGACACCCATCCACCGTGCGAAGAGCTCGGGGTCGGTGTTGTCCGCAAAGCCGCCGATGTCAGGTCCGGCGAACGGCTGAGCGCACAGGCCCAGATTGAGTGCCATGGGGATCGACCAGCGGAAATGGTCCTCGTTCGCGTGGTTGTCGCCGGTCCACGTTGCCGCGTGACGCTGCGAGCCGAGAAACGCGGCACGCGTCAGCAGGAACGGACGCACATCCGGGCGGCCCGCCACCAGACCATCGTGGCTGGCGCGGGTCATCTGCATGCCGTAAGTGTTGTGGTACCGCGCATGATCGCCGGGCCCGCCCAGGTCGGCATCCGCATCATGAGCGTTATCCAGCGGCATCGTCTTCGAACCGACATGGAACACGGCGGGCTCGTTCATGTCATTCCAGAAACCGTCGATCCCGATCTTCAGCAGCGGCGCGTACAGGCCCGCCCACCAGCGGCGCGTGCGCTCCCGTGTGAAGTCGGGGAACGCGCACACGCCGGGCCACACCTCGCCGTGATATTCATGGCCCGCGACATCCTTCACAAAGTGGTCGCCCGCGTGGCCCTCCGCGTAGACGCTGTACTGCTCATCAACCTTGATGCCCGGGTCGATCATCGACACAACCTTGTACCCCTGGGCGTGCAGGTCATTCACGAGCCCGACCGGGTCGGGGAACTTCACGGGGTCGAACGTGAAGCAGCGGTAGCCATCCATGTAGTCGATGTCGAGCCAGATGGTGTCGCAGGGGATGTTCCGCGCTCGGAAGCCAGCCGCGACCTCACGCACCTGCGAAGCGGGCTCATACGAGTAGCGGCACTGGTGATATCCCAGTGCCCACCGCGGGGGCAGTGCGATCTTCCCCGTCATCTCCGCCAACGCCGCGATCACCTCCTGCGGCGTCTCTCGGATGATGATGGAGATTGCGGGCATGGGGCCATCAACGGCAATGGTGATGCCGCGGGCATGATCGCGCAGGTCGACCGTGCATCGGAAGGTTGTTTCACAGATGATGCCGAAGGCCGCGGGCACGGCGGCCTTCATCTTGCCGCAGGGTGCGCTGCGGTTCATTCCCAGCACAAAGGGGTGCGACTGGTACAGGCTTGGCGTCGCATCGGTGTAGTCGAACGCGTCGGTGTTCCACAGCACTTTGCGCGTTCCGTTGCGCAGCAGCGGGCCGGCCTGCTCGCCCGTGGCGTAATAGTGGGCGGGAGCGGTGTTGGGGAACTCGATGACCGATTGCCCCTGCCAACGTCGGAACCGCGGCTGAATCGGGAACGCCGCGGGCAGCGGCCCCGCCCGTACCGGCTCGCGGATATACCCCGGAAAGGGGGGCGGCGGGTCGGTCGTGTGCAGGGGGTCCAGGAACCGCGCCGTATCGAAGTTGGTCAGATAGGCCACCGTGCTCCGGCGCAATGTGGTCGGGGCAGGGGTCACGGTGGTCGCGGCAGTCATGGAGCGATCATTCGCAGGGCGGCGTTCGCTTTCCGTTCATAGGTGATTTCCTGCAAGCCGCGCGCAAAATGCTGAGTTTCGACCGCTCCGTCCGATATCGACCTTCGCAGTCTCCTAACAAGTGGTCCTATGGCCACGAGGTGCGCGACGGTGTCCCCCAGCGTTCGATTCCTTTCCAACCCTTTCACGCGTCCCCTCCGGACCAAGCTGCCGTACCCACCGGTGGTCCGCCCGGTCGAAGTCACTGCGCCCGGCCTTGTCCGCACGCCGCGGATGGTGCTGCGGCCGCTGCGCCCTTCGGATCGCACCGAGTTTGTGCGCGTGATCTCGCTCAGCCGCGAGCACCTGCGCCCCTGTTCGTGCCTCCACCGCGATGGGGAGAGCGACGATCAACTCTTCGCCCGGCAGTTGGAACTGTGCTGCAATGGTGATGATCACGCCACGGCGTGGCGCCGCGTGGGCGTGCTGCACGATGGCCGTATCGCGGGCTGCTTCAACATCAACACCATCACCCGCGGCCTCTCCTTTGAGGGCGATGCCAACTGGTGGGTCAGCGCCGAGGTCCTTCGCCAGGGCATCGGGCGCGAGGGCGTGACCGCCATGCTCGATCACGCCCAGGAAGACATGCCGCAGGGCTTGGGGCTGCACTCCATCCACGCGGCCATCATGCCCGGCAACATCGCAAGCATCCGCCTTGCAGAGCGGGTCGGGCTGCGTCGACAGCCGACGGCGAAGGTTTCAATCCGCATTGGCGAACGGTGGGAGTTCCACGAGATGTGGTCCCGCACCGTGCTCGACGGGCTGCCCGCGATGCCGGGGATTGCCTGCTGAGCCACCCCATGAATGGGCGGGCCTTCGGCACGTCTCACCAGCGGATTGATTGATCCAGTTCATGCGACCAAAGAATTGCGGCAGCAAAAACCGCCACGGTTGTATTGTAACAACGCTTTTATAGGACTTATGAGCCTGACGAGGCCGCCTTCATTGCGGTCCGCAACCGTGGCTCCTATCCTTGTCCCCTTTGCAACTGGCCAAAAACAACGACGCTCGGGCCGTTCTCTGCGTCGAGTTTTTTTTAACAGTGGGGTTTGGCTGCCAATGCCCTCAGTAACCCACGACGGCCGCAGTTTCATGATCGATGGTCGCCGAGTGTGGCTCGTGTCCGGCCGCGTCGCGTATGCGCGCCTGCCGCGCGAGGCATGGATGGAGCGCATCCACGCCGCCAAGCTCGCCGGCTTCAACACCATTGAAACGCCCGTGTTCTGGAACCGCCACGAGAACCGCCCCGGCAAGTTCGACTTCACAGGCGACAACGACCTTCGCTACTTCGTCGACCTGGTCGGCAAGGCCGGGATGTACTGCGTCCTGGGCATGGGGCCGTACATCGACACCGGCTGGGATTTCGGCGGCCTGCCCACATGGCTGCGCCAGTATGGGCAGGCGCCGTTACGTTCCGCCGGCAGCCAGTATCTCGAGGCATGCTCGCGCTACATCACCGCCGTCGCGGACCAGATCCGCGGCTGGCAGGTCACCTCCCCCGGCGCGGGCGGCCCCATCCTTCTGCTGCAGTGCGAGAGCGAGTGGACGTGCGGGCACGAGGCCATGGCCCACTCCTACCTGGGCGAACTGACGCGGTACATCCGCGAGGCTGGACTCAACGTCCCGATCATCAACTCCAACAACCTGTGGCAGGGTGTTGAGGGGCAGATCGACGGCTGGGCGGGATCAACGAATCTACTCGCGACCGTTCGCCAACTGGCGGCGGTGCGGCCCATCCAGCCGCGCATGGTGGTGGACCTGCCCCTGGCCCGCCCGGGCGTGTGGGGCCGTGCGCCCGATGCCGGGCTGTCGCCGATGGCCGCGCAGCGCCGGCTTGCCGAGGTGCTCTCGGGCGGCGGGCAGTTCAATGTTTCAACATGCTGCGGCGGGACGAACTTCGGCTTCAGCGGCGCGCGGTCAACCGAAGGCCCGGATGAGTTCATCACGACGAGCAACGATCACGGCGCGCTGATTGATGCCGCGGGCCGCCACGGGCCGGCGTACAACGCTGTGCGGCGCCTCGCGACCGCTGCTTCGCGCTTTGGTCGCGTGTTCTCGAACTTTGATCCCGGCTATCAGCCCATCGTGGTGCAGCCATCCGAGGCGGATGCCAACACCGCCGCCCGCAAGGGCAAGGTGGCTGACGCATCCACGCCGCCGTCGGTGGTGCATGCCTTCGGCGCCCAAGGCGGGGTTGCCTTTGTGTTCGCCGATGCCAGCGGGCTGGACCGCCGCCCGACAGAACTCCTCCTGCCCGACGGCTCAACCATCGAGGTTCCCCACGGCGAGCAGTCCGTCGTGTGGTGCCTGCTCAACGTCAACATCTCGGCACGAGGCAAGCTCGACTATTCCAACCTCTGCGCCCTGGGCAGCGTCGGCCAGACGCTCGTTGTGTTCGGCCCGCCGGGCGCGACCGCCATGCTGTCGGTCAACGGCTCGCCGGTCGAGGCCGTGGTGCCCAGCGACATGACCCCGGCGATCGTCGAGCACGAGGGGCTGACTCTGGTGCTGGTGACCGAGGCCGGCGCGGACGCGACGTTCTTCGCCGAAGACGCGGTGTATGTCGGGCTGGAGACCCTGCTCAGCGACGGCACGCCCGTGCCGCTGCATGGCTTCAAGGCAGTCAAGATCGGGGCAGACGGCAAGAGCCGGCCGCTCACGGCCCACGGCAACACGCGGCACAAGTCCGGGCATGACAAGCTCACCATCGGCCCGTGGACAGCCGCACTGATGGACGACTACGTCAACGGCACCAGCGCACGCTTCGCGAACATCGACGGCCCCGCCGACCTGACCACGCTGGGCAGCCCCTCTGGTTATGGCTGGTACCGCGTCGCCTTCAAGGGTGACAGCGCAGGCAAGGCGCGTTTGATGCTTCCCTTCGCGGGCGACCGCCTGCACCTCTTCATGGATGGCAAGCCCGCGGGTGTCGTCGGTGTCGGCCCCGGGGCCGACCACGAGGGCAGCGTGCATGTGAAGAAGGGCGCGCAGCAGATGGTGGTGCTTGCGGAGAACCTCGGCCGGTTCAGCGGCGGGGCCAACTTCGGCGAGAACAAGGGCATCTTCGGCGACATCCTGGTGGGCACGCCCTTCAAGGCGGGCAAGCCGAAGCTCGTCACCGCTCCGCCTATTGAGCCTCTTGAGTTCCGCGCACCGCTGTGGGAGGTGTCGGAAGGCGACACCACGCACCCCGACCGCCTCACATGGTCCATCGCGCACCGCAAGAAGGCGCCGATGGTGGTACACGTGCCCCAGCCCCCGGCCTCCGCCCTGCTGGTGCTCAACGACAAGCCCATCGCATACCTTGATCGCACCGGCCCCACGCAGATCTTCATAGCCGAGGACCAGCTTTCCCGCGGCAGCAACACGCTGCAAATCGCCTTCGTCGGTCAGGGAGACATCGAGCCCGACGCCGAAGCCCTTGCCGAGAGCGTTCACTTCGCCGAGATCGAGGGCAGCATCACCGGCGATTCTGAGATGGCTTTCGCCAAGTGGGAGCCGCCGGCACCAACGATGTACGCCGCGCTCCGCGCCACTGCCAAGCCCCATGCGCCGACCTGGTGGAAGGCATCCTTCTCGATCGACCGCGCGGATCAGCCGCTGTACGTTGACCCCGCGGGCATGACCAAAGGTCAGCTCTACATCAACGGGCGGCACTTGGGCCGGTACTTCGTCGCGACCTCCGACGGCAAGGCCATCGCCGGGCAGGATCGCTACTACGTGCCTGCATCGTGGCTCAAGTTGGGTGAGCCCAATGAAATCGTGCTGTTTGATGAGCACGGGGGCAACCCCGCGAAGGTGCGCCTGACGCACTGACGCCGCTTGGCCACGCGCTCGCTCCCGCGATTCCACACGCTTGATATTCAGCCCACCCGGCCTAGCGTGCCCTTCAGGGAGCAGCACGCATGGCCAAGCGATCGACCGTGAAGAAGGGCCCAGGGAGCCCGATGGAACTCCCCCGTTGGCAGGAGGCGGTCGCCTTTGCCGCGCGGGCCCACCGCAACCAGGTGCGCAAAGACGGCAAGACGCCGTACATGTCGCACGTGGTCCGCGTGGCCCTGACGGTGGCCTTGGTCTATGGCTGCACCGAGGAGCCGGTGATCCTGGCGGCTCTCCTCCACGACACCATCGAGGACACGACGACCGATTATGAGGACATCGAAGGCATCTTTGGTGCGGAGGTGGCAGACATGGTTGCCGCGCTGACCAAGAACATGGCCCTGCGCGAGGAAGAGCGGGAGCGGGAATACGATGCGCGCCTGGCGAAAGCGGATTGGCGTGTGCGTTTGGTGAAGCTTGGGGACGTGTACGACAACTTCTGTGATGTCCGCAGTTGGCCGGCGGAGCAGCAGAAGCAGAAAGCGCAGGAAGCGCGGCATAAGTGCCAGCGGGCGTTGGTTTTAGCCGGCAAAGACCCCGCCCGGGCCGAACTCCGCCGCGCGGTTGAGGTAGTTGCAAACCTTATCAGCCGTTGATGTTAGCGAATAGCGGTATTCAGATTACCTATTTTTACGCGCCCGGAAAGGGTCAATAGGTTATCGAACCTTCCGATCGCTCCGAGTGTGAGGATTGGGGTCTTCAACCCTTTATTTGGGTTGCCTTCCCCTAGTCCGGTGCTAACGTCTGAGTAAGAGAGATCCTTTTTTTACTCACACTTTGAGAGAGGTTTTAGAAATGAAGTTGTTCATCAGTGGTCTTGTCGCCGTCGCCGGGCTCGTCGCTGTCGCTTCCTCCGCGTCTGCCGCGGGCGTCTACGTCGGGCACGTGACGTTTGCCGACAGCTACGGCACCACCCCCGGTGGTGAGTTTCGCGGCACCACCCAGGCCGACTGGACCGGCGCTACCCCTTCCGCGACCGGCACTGCGTTCCTCGGCGGCACGGCTGCTGCGGCCGGCCGTTGGGAGTCGTTCTGCCTCGAGAAGTACGAGACGATCACGCTCGGCTCCAGCTACAAGGGCTACGTGAACACCGAGACGCTCTCGAACAACTCCAACTATGCGGGCGGGTCGCACGGCGGTTACGCTGATCCGCTCGATTCCCGCACGGCGTACCTCTTCACCCGCTTCATCTCCAAGTCGCTGGTCACCAGCTACAACTACACGAACGCCACCACACGCGCCACCGATGCCAACGCCCTGCAGACGGCGATCTGGTTCATCGAGGGTGAGGACTCTGCCGCCCTTTCCGGCAAGGCCCTGCAGTTCTACAACGAGGCCCAGGCCGCGGTCTCCAGCGGTTCGTTCACCGGCATCGGCGATGTCCGCGTGCTCAACCTCGTGACCGATGCCGGCGTCAACGCCCAGGACCAGCTGATCATGGTCCCCGGCATGGTCAGCATCCCGCTGCCCAGCGGCGCGGCCCTCGCGGGCCTCGGCCTCGCGGCGATCGGCGCCCGCAGCCGCCGCCGGAAGTAAGTTCTTCCCCGCCCGAGCGGGAACATTTTGCAAGTGCGAAGGAGCGCCTGGGAACAGGCGCTCCTTTTTTCATCGTGGTACCTGCGGCGACACTGCGCAGCGCAAAGAAACTGCACGAATGTGCGCACAAACTCGGAGTCGGGACGGTGCGGTCGAGTGGATAATGTCCGGGCGAGGGAGCCTGGTCTCAATCGATGGGTGTCCGGTGATGTGTCCGTTGTACAACATTGATGTGCCGCCGCGGCGGCGTCACAAAGGAGATGGGTCATGAAGGTCGGCATGCTGCTCGCGTCGTTGGTCATCACGGGGTCCGCCTCGCTCGCGCACGCCGTGAACGTGTACATGTTCTCCAGTGGAAGCCCCATTATCGATGATGCCGCCAGCCTCGCTCTCACGCAGCGCGGCCACACCGTGACGATCGGCGTCGTGTACACCGCGTTTGATGGAACGATCCCGCTCGTGGGGTTCGACACCGTCTACCTTCAGGCCAACTTCAACTGGACAACCGGGCTCATGCCGATCAATGGGCAAGCCCAGCTGGTGTCTTGGACCCGCAACGGCGGCCGACTGGTGACCAGCGAGTGGGTTGTGTACTTCTCGGGGCCCGGCAGCAACTTCGCCGTCGTGGCGGAGGTGCTCCCGCTGTCGACGCCCGGCGGCTTTCACAGCGTCGGCGCCATAACGATGATGCAAGAGCAGCCGAACCAGAGCATCAACGCCGGCATGCCGACTTCGTTTATCTGCCCGTTAAACAACTTCTCGGGCACCGAGACCTTTGCGTTTGCCAAGGCGGGAGCCAGCAACTACTACCGGTCCGACAACGTCCCGGCGGGCTCAGCGCTCGCGGGCTGGCGCGTGGGCAGCGGTTTCGCATATAGCTTTTCCACCACATGCGGTGAAGACCAGGTCGCCGACCCCGTCTTCGGCCGGCTCTTCGCCAACGTCATGAGCGCGATCACCCCCCCCTGCGAGACGGCGGACTTCAACGGCGATGGCGATGCCGGCACCGACGCGGACATCGAGGCGTACTTCTCCTGCCTGGGTGGCAACTGCTGCGCCACCTGCCCGCCCACCGCCGACTTCGATGGCGATGGCGATATCGGCACCGATGCCGACATCGAAAGCTTCTTCCGCGTGCTCGCCGGTGGCGGCTGCTGAGAGGCGCGGCAACACGCCATTGCACCTAATCTCCGGTCACCGGGCCGGGCCATCGCTGGCCCATAGCCCGATTCTGGAGACGACCCCATGGCGTGGACATTGCTCATCATCGCCGGCCTGCTGGAGACCGGCTGGGCCATCGGGCTTAAGTACACGCACGGCTTCACGCGGCCCTTGGCGAGCGCCCTCACCATCGTCGCCATCATCGCAAGCATGTACCTGCTAGTGTCCTGACCTTGAGATAGCCGCACGATTCTTGGCGACGCGGCCGAGGATCGTGTTGGCGTCTGCCGTCCAGACGAAGGGCTTGGCGTCGTCGTTGCGGGTGTCGATGTAGTCGATCGCGGCCTTCTCCAGCGCGG
>JBBSOF010000034.1:0-36650 GCA_038260025.1 Phycisphaerales bacterium | reverse complement strand
GCAGACCTCGTTTTCCATGCAGCACTGCCCGCCTGGCCGGCGTGCCTTGCAGCAGTTGCGACCGTGGGCGATCAGCAGGTGAGACATCTGGCACCAGGAGTCCTGGGGGAACAGGGCCATCAGGTGCTGTTCGATTCGGGCGACCGTGGAACCGCGAGGGGCTAGCTTGAGCCGTTGGCTCAGACGTTCGACGTGGGTGTCGACCACGAAGCCTGCGTTGATGTTGAACGCGTTGCCGAGCACCACGTTGGCGGTCTTCCGGGCGACGCCGCGGAGGGTGAGAAGCTCATCCATCGTGCGGGGGACCTCGCCGCCGAAGGTGTTGACGATCGCCGTCATGGACTCGTGGATTGACTTGGCCTTGGCGCGGAAAAAGCCGTTGCTACGGATGTACGGCTCTATTTCCTGCGGCGTTGCCGCGGCGTAGTGGGCGGGGGTGGGGAACTTCTTGAAAAGGGCAGGGGTGGATTTGTTGACGCCAACGTCGGTGGACTGGGCCGACAGGATCGTGGCGATGAGCAACTCATGGGGAGTGGTGTAGTTGAGCGCGCAGTGGGCATCGGGGTAGTCATGCTCAAGGCGCTTCATGAGCCGCAAAGCGCGGGAGCGGGCGGCGGCTGAGGGTTTTGCAGGCATTGTGGGCAAGGTGGAAGTGGTCCTGCGGACAGTCATCCACGACGTGCCAAGCTCGCATCATCGGCGGGCACGGTGGCGACGACTTCCGCCCCGCCGACGCCCCCCCCAACGGCGATGCGCCGCGTGCTGGAGGCCGTGCGCGGCAGGGACCATGCGGCCACCACCAGCGCGATCAGCACGCTGGCCGTCAGCAGCACCATGAGGGCGGTCGAGAGCGGATGGTCAGAGTCGAGCGCGGTTTGCAGCACATCGGCACGCGGTCCCTGTCCCGCGGCAGCGGCCGCATAAAACGCCGTGAGCGTGCGGCCCATGCGCGGGTGAAGCACAAAGAGATTGATCGCCATGGCGATGGCGGGGAGCATCAGCGATGCCCACCGTGCGGCCAGGGCGCTATAGGTCAAATGGCGGAGATAGGTGGAAATCGCGAGAAGCGCCGCGGCGGCAGCAATGAGAATAACGCCGGCTATGTCGGAGATTGTGAAGAGTCGGTTGGCGATCTGGCCGCCGGCGATGCGCCAGTGATCACCGGTGTACAGGGCGAACTCGGGCAGCGTGGGTGCCAGCGACTTGAGCATGGGGAACAGTGTGGCCGCGGCGACGCCGGTCATGATCAGCAAGCCCAGCCACACGGCAAGCACCCCGATATACGCGGTTTCGAGGGCGGCGCGACGAAAAGTCATAATTAATCTTATGCGGGCGGCGAAACGTGCACGGGAGGGCACGGCCGAAAGACAACGGATCGGATACAACATAGGTGTGCTGGAACGGAGCCTTTCGATCGCGGGGTTGGTGGAGCCTGTCACCGAGGCGTCGGGGCCGCGCGGGCTTATTGCATGGGCGGCGTCGCTTGGGTACCGGGCTGTTCAGATTGATGGGACCATGCCGGGAGTGCGGGCGCGAGAGCTGGACCGGTCGGGGCGGCGGGACCTTGCCGCACTGCTCAAGCGTCAGCAGCTGAGGTTTGGCGGGATCGACCTGTGGGTGCCTCCGGCGCACTTTGTCGAGGGGGCATCTGTCGAGCGTGCAATCGGGGCTGTGATGGCGGCGGTGGAGCTCGCGGCTGACCTTGCACGCCTCGGTGGTGAACCGGAAAGCGCTGTAGTGAGCGTGATGCTGCCGCGGGAGGTGACGATGGACACGCTGCGGGCGATGGCGATCGGAGCGGATCGTGCGGGCGGGATCATCGCGGACCACGCGTGGCCGTTGCGCGATGGTGAGTTGCCGATCGGCATCGGCATTGATCCTGCGGTATTGCTCGGGGCGGGCGCGAACCCGGGTGTCGAGGTGCCGCGTCTGCGGGTGCCGGTGGCCGCGGCGCGCCTCAGTGATGCCGGAACTGTTGGGCGGGTTGCCGTGGGGCGCGGCAGTCTTGATGTGCTGGCCTACGAGGTCGCACTGGAAACCCGCGGGTATCGGCGACCGTTGGTGGTGGATGTGCGGGGCGTGCGCGGCCAGGCAGAGGCGGCGACGGCGGCCGCTGACGGAAGAATGGATTCTTAATCGCATCTCAGCCGGGCTTTCTCGTTCGTGTGATTTGTGATCGCTTTGATGCAGCGTGCCGGGCTACGCTGGGAATATGGCGACAAGCCGTCCATTTGCGGTGGTTTCGGCCTTCGCCCCCACGGGCGATCAGCCCGCGGCGATTGAGAAGCTGTCTGGAGACATCCTGGCAGGCAAGCCCGCGGCAGTGCTGCTCGGTGCCACCGGCACGGGCAAGACGTTTACGATGGCGAATGTGATCGCGAAGGTCGGTAAGCCGACGCTCATCATCAGCCACAACAAGACGCTGGCGGCTCAGTTGTACGAAGAGCTCAGGGAGTTCCTGCCCAAGAACAGCGTCAACTACTTTGTCAGCTACTACGACTACTACCAGCCCGAGGCGTACATCCCGCAGCGGGACATCTACATCGAGAAAGATTCCTCTCGCAACGACGACCTCGATCAGTTGCGCCTCGCGGCCACCAGCAATATTCTGAGCCGCCGCGACACGGTGGTGGTGGCAAGCGTGTCGTGCATCTTTGGCTTGGGAAGTCCCGAGGCGTACGGCGAGAAGCTGCTCACGATCACGAAGGGCATGCCGGTTGACCGGCGGAAGTTCCTGCTCGCGCTCAGTTCGATGCAGTACACGCGCAGTGAGATGGAGTGGAAGCGCGGGCAGTTCCGCGTGCGGGGCGATGCGCTGGACATCTGGCCCGCGTACGAGAAGTACGCGGTGCATGTTGAGCTTTTCGGGGATGAGATCGAGCGGCTGGAGTTGATCAACCCCACCAGCGGCGAGGTGCTGGCGGAGGAGAAGCAGTTCTTCCTCTTCCCGGCGGTTCACTATGTGATGCCGGAGAATCAGCTCAGCACGGCGGTCGCCGCCATCCGCGCCGAGCTTGATGCCCGTGTGCTGGAGCTGCGCAGCCAGGGCAAGCTGCTGGAGGCGCAGCGCCTGATCTCGCGGACCAAGTTCGACCTGGAAATGCTGGAAGAAACCGGCACCTGCCCGGGCATCGAAAACTACTCACGATTCATGGATGGCCGCGCACGCGGTGAGCGGCCGTTCTGTCTGATGGATTACTTTGATTATGCGCCGACGAGCGGTGGTAGAGCCGGTCTCCTGACAGGCGGAGGGGCGCAGGGTGTTCATGGCAAGAGGCCAAACTACCGCGATTGGCTGCTCATCATCGATGAATCGCATGTGACGATCCCTCAGGTGCGGGCGATGTACAACGGGGACCAGGCCCGCAAGACGGTGCTGGTTGAGCATGGCTTCCGCCTGCCGAGCGCCATGGACAACCGCCCGCTGCGGTTTGAGGAGTTTGAGGCGATCGTGCCGCAGGTGCTGTATGTTTCGGCGACGCCGAGCAAGTACGAGCTTGAGCGCACTGGCGGCGAAGTGGCTGAGCAGGTGATCCGCCCTACGGGGCTGCTCGACCCCGAGGTTGAAGTCAAGCCGACAAAGGGGCAGGTGCCCGACCTGCTGGAGCAGTGCAAGGTGCGCGTGGAGCAGGGAGAGCGGGTGCTGGTGACGGCGCTGACAAAGCGGCTGTGCGAGGACCTTGCCGCGTACCTGGGGGAAAAAGGGCTGCGGGTGCGGTACCTGCACAGCGACATCGAGACACTGGACCGGCTGGAAATCCTGGCGGACCTGCGCCTGGGCAACTTCGATGTGCTGGTGGGCGTGAACCTGCTCCGCGAGGGGCTGGACCTTCCCGAGGTGTCGCTGGTGTGCATCCTTGATGCGGATAAGGAGGGTTTCCTCCGCTCGCCCACAAGCCTGATCCAGCTGATGGGGCGTGCGGCACGAAACGTGAACGGGCGCGTGGTGATGTACGCCGACGTGATGACGCCGGCGATGCGCGGTGCGATCGAAGAGACCGAGCGGCGGCGTGTGAAACAGAGGGCGTACAACACCGCCAACAACATCACACCCACGACGATCAAGAAGGCCGTGCGCCGGGGCCTGGAGAACGAGCTGAAAGCGCGCAAGGTGGCGCGCGATGCGGTCTCCACGAGCGAGCCAGAGTTTGAGATGGACGAGCTGATCAAGGAGATGGAAGGTGAGATGCTCGCCGCCGCGGAAGGGATGGCCTTTGAGCGCGCGGCGATGATCCGCGATCAGGTGATGCGACTGCGTCGCCGCCGCGAGGAGGCGCACAAGAGCGGGGGGAGCACCAAGGTCCGCCGGTCGGAAGTGGAAGATGCCGGGCAGCGGGGCAAGCGTCGGCCCGATGTCAAAGCCGGCATGCCCGGGAGCAGGGCGGGGAAGAAGCGGAAGGGCCGTGCTTAGAAACGGCTGAGACAGATCAGAGGTTCAACAGGCCTATTACTGGCCTGGAGAATCTGATTGTCAATTACGCACCTTTTCGGGCGGCTTTTCCATCTTGTGTACCAGTTTTCCATTTCCACCCTCACGGCTCCGGCCCGTTTGCGGGTGATGGTCGAGTATGCCCGCGTTCGCTTTCGAGTGCTGCTTCACGGGCGAATCCTGGGAAAAAAGCCCGGCGCTGAAAAGGTGTTCGGATACACCGTCTTCCCGGATTCCTACCCGCTCTTCGGGATGCTCGTGTCCGAGATATTCGTGATCCGCGAGTACGAATTCAAGGCCGAGCGGGCGCGGCCGCTCATCATCGACTGTGGCGGCAACATTGGACTGTCGACAATTTATTTTGCCATGCAGAATCCGGACGCGCGCATCCTGACATTCGAGCCTTCGCCGGGCACGTTCGAACGCCTTCAGAAAATGAAGGACCTCAACCAACTTCAAAACGTTGAGCTGCATGCGGTGGCCCTGTCCGAGAAGGAGGGAGAGATTGATTTCTATCTTCCGCAAGACGACGACGCATCGGTGGTGGCCACCAAGTACGCCGACTTCGGTACGGGCGGGCGAAAAGTGCGGGTGCGTGCGGCGCGGCTTTCGGGGTATATCTCCGAGCGAGTCGACTTCCTGAAGATCGACATCGAGGGGGCCGAGGGCGAAGTGCTCCGCGAGCTCGCGGCAAGCAGCAAGATCAGCCTGGTGGACCGGAT
Source organism: Phycisphaerales bacterium (assembly GCA_038260025.1). Classification (GTDB taxonomy): domain Bacteria; phylum Planctomycetota; class Phycisphaerae; order Phycisphaerales; family UBA1924; genus JAEYTB01. The sequence goes on along the minus strand of JBBSOF010000034.1, from coordinate 31,499 downwards.
CGCCCTGGAGTATCACCACCACCACCCGCTCGGGCGGGACGAGTTTTCGCTGATCCTGAAGACGCTGGAAGACAGCGGGTTTGGGTATGTGATCCACGCGCCGCTGCCGCGGCCGGTGCGGTCGGCCGAGTCGCAGGCGTTCATGGTGTATGCGTACCGTAAGGGTTGATGCAGGACGCTTGAGGCGTGGGCGGGCCCGCCTCGGTTCGCTCCTCGCACGCCTGAAGCGGAGCCTGCTTTGAACCTGGTCATCAGCAAGAACCTTGACTCTGTCAACGAAGCGGTCATGCCGGCGCGGCAAGGGGATGGCAAGACGCTGCGTCTGTTGTGCATGGGCGTGCCGGTGATGGGGCTGCGGTCCTTCAACGCCGAACTGGAGCGGTACTGCGCTGTGCGCGATGACGTGCAGGCGGTGCACGTCACCATGGCCGCGTCGAACACGCTCAAGGCGATGAGCCGGCTGCCCAAGCCGTGGGACAAGATCATGCGGGTGCGGCGCCTCGTGCGATATTGGAGCGGGCGCGTGCACCAGTGGTGCCGCCCTGGCGGGCCGCTGGATATCGGCCACTTCGATGCGGCGATCGTGTGCCCGCAGCTCTTCGCGGGCGGGCTGGCGCAGCTGAAGGCGGAGGGGAGCCGTTTCACGCTGGCGGTGCATATCGATGCGACCATCCGCAATACCATCCGCGACTTCGGCGACACACCGGAGCGTCAGCGGGAGTTGATGAAGGTAGAGAGCGCGGTGTTCGCGCAGTGCGACCTGGTGTCGGGCATGGGTACCTGGGCGGCCAACTCGGCGCGGGATGACTACGGCATCCCCGCCGACCGTGCGATGTGGGTGCCCCCGATCGCGCCGGTGTTCGGTGCGAAGCCGCCGCGCGAGAGGGCCGCGGGTTCGCTGCCGCGGATCGTGTTCGTGGGGTACGACTGGGAGCGCAAGGGCGGTCCCGACCTGCTGCGGTGGCACCAGAAACATTTCGCGGACAAGGCGGAACTCCACTTTGTAGGGGGTGGAGAGAAAATCGCCGACGGCGCAGCGAAGAACGTGCGGGTACACGGGCGGGTGCAGCGCGATCGACTGATCAATGAACTGCTGCCCACGATGGACTTCTTCGTCATGCCGACACGCCGAGAGATGTCGTGCTGGGCGGGCATTGAGGCGATGGGACACGGCATGCCCGTGGTGCTGAGTGCCATCGGCGGCATCCCCGACCTGGTCATCGAGGGCGAGACCGGGTTCCTGGCGCAGCCCGGCGATGAGGAAGGGTTTGTGAAGGCCATTCGAACGCTAATCGACGACCCAGACCGCTGCCGCCGGATGGGCGAGGCCGCCCGGGCACGCGTGGAACGCGAGTTCACCCGCGATGCGGTGTATTCGAAGCTGATCGACAAGCTGCGGGCGATCACCTTCCACAGCACGAGGTGAGGGGGCAGCGGACGCCGCGCTATCATGGCGGATGGACGCGAAGACGCCGCGATTTCCCGGGCTTCTGGGTCGGTTGAGGTTTTACCTGTTCGGCCTCGCCATAGGGCTGATGCTGCTGACGTTTTTTCAGATGGCCAAGGGCCGTGAGGCGGTCGCGCGGCAGGCGGAGGCTGAACGCATCCGGAATCAGCCTCAGCCCGGCGGGTTGTTCCCCGAGTTACCCGCGGCAGAGAAAGTGCCAGCCGCGCGGTAAGCGAGGGTATTTCTGCCTGAACTGATGGCAGCGGCGGATGACGAATCCACGATTGAGTCGTCGTAAGATTTGTGTGTGTCAGTGGTTACCGTCGTCGCCCACCGTGTTGGGTGAGTGTGGCGGGGTGGGTCACGCACGCCGGAAGTGCATCCATCGGAATACGAACACGAATCTAACGGACCGTGGGTACCATCCCCGGCTTCAGGAGGTCCTTCATTGGGTGCAAAGGGAAGTGCGGCGGTGGCAAAGCGGGGCAAAGACAAGGGTGGAGACGGAGTGCCGCCGGGGTTTGGCGAGGATGTCATCGTCGAGCCGCGCCTGCCCGCGGCAGGGGCGGGCGGCATTGCCCCAAGCCCCACAATGCTGACCATGGCGCAGCGGTGGGAGGCGGGCCGGTTCATCCGCGTGCGGGGGGCGCGCGAACACAACCTGAAGAACATCGACGTTGTCATCCCGCGCGACCAGTTGGTGGTCATGACGGGGCTGTCGGGCAGCGGCAAGAGCTCGCTGGCCTTCGACACGATCTTTGCCGAGGGGCAGCGCAAGTACATGGAGTCGCTGTCGGCGTATGCGCGCCAGTTCCTCGATCAGCTCAAGAAGCCGGATGTGGATGAGATCGAGGGAATCCCGCCCACGATCGCGATTGAGCAGCGCTCGGCAAGCAGCAACCCCCGTTCGACGGTGGCGACGACGACAGAAATCTACGACTACCTGCGCCTGCTTTACGCGCGGTGCGGGAGGCCCTTTTCCTGGGCTGTGACGAAGACCAAGAAGGATGGCACGGTGCTGGAACGGTCGGGCAGCCCGATTTCCGCGACCAGCAGTTCGCAGATCGTGGACTCGATCATGGGCGGGCTTGGTGGTGCAGCCAGCCGGTCGACCGGCGGAGGCTCCGCCACTGGGTCAACGGGTGTCCGGCTGATGGTGCTGGCGCCGGTAGTGCGGGGCAAGAAAGGCTTCCACCGTGAGGTGCTTGAGCAGCTCTCCAGCCAGGGCTGGAACCGCGCCCGCGTCAACGGCAAGGTGCTCGACCTGCGGGATGTGCTCAAGGAGCCGGGCGAGAACCCGCTCGATATCGGCAGGCACGAGAAGCACACCATTGAAGCGGTGATCGATCGGATCACGCTGACCGCGGAGGGCCGCCAGCGGCTGGCGGAATCCGTGGAAGCCGCGCTGCGTCTGGCCGAGGGTGTCATCGTCATCAGCGTCGAGCACGGAGAGGGCCCCGCGGCAACGTGGGTTGACCATTCGTTTTCCACACGGTTTTCCGATCCAGAACACCCGGAAGTGGCCCTGGAAGAGCTGGCACCGCGACTGTTCTCGTTCAACTCGCCCTTCGGCGCGTGCCCGGGGTGCAACGGCTTGGGGACCATCCTCGAGTTTGATGAGGACCTCGTGATTCCCAACGACTCGCTGAGCCTGTCGGAGGGCGCGGTCGCGGCGTGGAACAAGAATGGGCCGGTACGGGCATGGTTCAACCGGCGGCTGAAGCGGTTCTGCAAGGATTACAACGCATCCTTCACCGCGCCCGTCAGCGTGCTGCGTCCGGAGCAGTTGCGGGTGCTGCTGCACGGCACGACGAAGGAAGATATTGCCGCGCGGCGGCCCAAGTTTGAGGGCGTGATCCCCAACATCAGCGCGTGGTGGAAGAGCACCGAGAATGAAAGCGTCAAAGAGTTCCTGGGCACGTTCCTGTCGAGCACACCCTGCACCACCTGCCAGGGCGACCGGCTCCGCATCGAGGCGCTGCACGTGCTGCTGGAGAGCACGTTTGCGGTCGATGTTGCGAAGGCGTGCTCAGGGAGTGTGATCGGCCGCCCGCGGGGAGCGGACAGCACCAAGGCACAGAAGCAGCGAGAAGAGAAGGAGAATGGAAGGGTGACCGGCGGACGGGGGCAGAAGACCTCCTCCGCCTCGCAGAGCCTCGGCACCTCCACCGCAAAGCCGGAGGAGGAGGCGGGGACGCTGCGATTCTTGAATGTCGCCGAGTTGTCACGCCTCACGATTACCGATGCCGCGGCGTTTGTGAACGGGCTTGTGCTTTCACCGGAGCAAACGGTGATAGCCGAGCCCATCCTGAAAGAGATCAACAACAGACTGCGGTTCCTCGCGGGCGTGGGGCTTGAATACCTGTCGCTGGACCGCCGCACCGGCACGCTCTCGGGCGGTGAGGCCCAGCGCATCCGCCTGGCTTCGCAGGTTGGCAGCGGCCTTGTTGGCGCGTGCTATGTGCTCGATGAGCCGACGATCGGCCTGCACCAGCGCGACAACGCTCGCCTGATCGCGACGCTGCGCCACCTGACTGACATCGGCAACACCGTGATCGTGGTGGAGCACGATGAGGACATGATCCGTGCCGCGGACCACCTGCTGGACATTGGCCCCGGGCCCGGTGTGCACGGCGGGCGTGTGGTGGCGCAGGGGACGGTTGCCGAAGTGTGCGCGGTGCCCGGCTCGATCACGGGTGAGTACCTCTCGGGCCGCAGGAAGATCGAGGTGCCGCGCCGCCGCCGACCCCTGACCGAAAAGGGCGGCATTGCGATCAAGGGCGCGCGCGAAAACAACCTGAAGAATGTCGATGTCTGCTTCCCGCTTGGGGGGCTGGTGTGCGTCACGGGCGTCAGCGGCTCTGGCAAGAGCACGCTGGTCAACGACATCCTGCTGCAAGCTGCGAAGCATGAGGTGCTGGGTGCCCGTGCCAAGCCCGGCAAACACACAAGCTTCAAGTGGCCCCGCAACCTCGACCGCGTGATCGAGGTTGACCAGAGCCCCATCGGCCGCACCCCGCGGAGCAACCCCGCTACCTACACCGGCATTTTCGACGAGATCCGCAAGGTGTTTGTGGCAACCAAGGAAGCCAAGATCCGCGGCTACAAACCCGGCCGCTTTTCGTTCAACGTGCGTGCCGAGGCCGGCGGCGGGCGGTGCGAGGCGTGCCAGGGCCAGGGTCTCAAGAAGATCGAGATGCACTTCCTGCCGGATGTCTATGTCGAGTGCGAGGTGTGCAAGGGCAAACGCTACAACCGCGAGACCTTGGAGATCCTCTACCGCGGCAAGAACATCGCGGATGTGCTGGACATGACGGTCGAGCAGGGCGTCGAGTTCTTTGCCGCGCACCCGAAGATCGTGAAGTTCCTCCAGTGCCTGCACGATGTCGGCCTGGACTATGTGAAGCTGGGGCAGCCCAGCACGCAGCTCTCCGGCGGCGAGGCGCAGCGCATCAAGCTTGCCACAGAGCTTGGCAAGGGCGGGGGCAGCCTGAGCAGCGCAGGCGTGGACGCCGGGATGGCCAGCGCCCAAAGCCCGGTCGATGAGGAATCAGAGGATGCGATGGCGGCCTTTGCTTCGGCAAAGAAGGGCAGCGCCAAGGCCGCAAAGGCCGACGCGGCTACCGAGTTCAAAAGCATCGCCCACTACGGCAAGACGCTGTACATCCTCGATGAGCCGACAACGGGTCTGCACTTTGAGGACATCCGCAAGCTGGTGCAGGTGCTCAACCGGCTGGCAAACGCCGGGCACACGCTGGTGGTCATCGAGCACAACCTTGACGTCATCAAGTGTGCCGACTGGCTGATCGACCTGGGCCCCGAGGGCGGCGAAAAGGGCGGCATGATCATCGCAACGGGCACACCGGAGCAGGTGGCGAAGGTGGAGAAGAGCCACACCGGGCGGTACCTCAAGTCAATGCTCAAGTGACGGGCCCGGGCCGCGCGCCGCAGTTGGTACTCTGTGGCTCAATGTCCCGCGTGATGCGACAAGCTGTTTCATTGGCGGTGCTGGCCCTGGTGCTGGTGCTGGTGGCGTGGTTGCGCCTGCGCGTGGGCGGCCTGCCCGATGACGCGCAGGCCGCGGCACAGATCGCGGCCATCCGCCTCAGCCGCGTGCTGACGGGCATCACGGTGGGCGCGGCGCTCTCCGTCTCGGGCGTCATGCTCCAGAGCCTGCTGCGCAACCCACTGGCATCGCCAGACCTGCTGGGCCTTGCATCAGGCGCGGGGCTTGGCGTGATGGCGGTGGCGTTCGTCGGCTTTCTCGCAGGCGGGGGGATTGCCGCGAGCGGCGCGGTGGTGGGGGGTGTGGCGTGGACGACGACCTCTGCCTCGGTCGCGGGGTCGCTGGGCGCGCTGGCTCTGGTGTACGGCCTCAGCCAGCGTCGCGGGCTTCTTGACCCCGTCACCCTGATCCTGATCGGCGTTGTCATCAGCATCATGTGTGGCGCGGCAACCGCGCTGCTGAAAACACTCATGCCTGATCAGGGCGTTGCCGCGGCAAGGCTGCTCATGGGCTCCCTCGATCACGACGTCGCGCCCGGCCAACTGATTGCGGTGGGCTGGATGACAACGCTGTGCATCGCGGGCGGCGTTTGGATGGCGAGATCGATGGACGCGGCCGCGCTGGGGGACGATGAAGCGCGGAGCGTGGGCGTGCGCCTGGGGCTGCTGCGGACGCTGCTCTTCGTGATGAGCGGGCTGCTTGCCGCGGGCAGCGTGGTGCTGGCGGGGCCCATCGGGTTCGTGGGCCTGATCTGCCCGCACGCGGTGCGGCTGATGGCGGGGCCGAGCCATCGCGTGCTTGTGATCGGCGCGGCGTTGGCGGGGGCGGCGCTGGTGGTGGGGGCGGATGCGGCGACGCGGGTGATTGATCTCGGCTCGGGGCACCCGCCGATATCGATCTTGACGAGTTTGGTGGGGGGGGTGGTTTTGGTGGTGTTGCTGCGGAGAGGGCGGGTGGTTTAAGTTATCTAAATGATACATGTCGGCGCGGCGGATGCCGCGCGGTGGAGGGGGGTTTCATGTTCGACTGGTATTTCGGCTATCCACCGCTGGCGCGATTGCTCATCGCCCTCATCCCGCTGGGCCTGGCGGCGGGGGCTTTCTTTCTTGGGCGCGTGTTCTGGCCGTGGGCGTGGGGCATCGGAATTGTGATGCTGTGCTGCGCATTCCCGACGGATGGTGAACGGAACAAGTGGGGGGATTGGTAGAAGCGGGGTGAGCGACGCGCATCAAAGTCGCCGTATCAGCGGCTGCGGCGGCGCAGGCTGATCGCTCCGAAGCCAAACAGCATCGTTACTCCGGGTGCCGGCATGATGATGCGAGCCGGGATGACGAGGGCGGTGCCGCGGAGTGAGCCGGTTACTTCAAGCATGTCCGCAAACCAGTAGACCTGACGCTCCCCGGTCGCGGCATCGCGGTTGCCGAAGCCGTCAGCGGGGATGTCAATCGTAAGTTCACGAGCAATGAAGGTGTCGAAGTTGAAGCCAAAGCGGAAGACGTTGACCGTGAGGCTGGGGTTGAATGCAGGGTCCGAGCTTGTGCGGCCGACATTTGAGAGCTGAGCGATTGGAACACCCTGGCCACCGGTGGTGTTGCCCGGGCCGCCAATGAAGGCGGTCGCGGTGCGCTGCGCGATGCGCAAATAGTTGTCGTGTTGAAAGTTGGTGAGGGCCTGTGCGGTGCCCAGCGCCGTGCGGCCGAAAGGTGAAATGCGGCCGAACTGGCCGGGGGCATCCGGAACGACGCCCGGCGGGATGCTCGTGTTAGACCCCGTGCCGCCATTAACGAATGGTTCGGGGAAATCAAGGGGGCGATAGCCACTGACTACCGGCTGGAAAACAGCTGATGCGAGCCCCAAAGCGGGCGCGGTGCCGATGTACTCCATGGTGATTCGCACATCGACGTGGCAATAGCCCGTGCCGCCGGGGAACATCGCTGTTGGCGTGTACGGACTGCCGTTCAGTGACATCAGGATCGAGACGCGGGTGTTGACTTCTGCGGAGGCAACCGAGGGGCAGCCGGCTGCCGCGGCAAGAAACAACGCTGTGATAATGCACTTGGAACGGATCATGCGCTCTCTCCTCGTGGGAAGTCGATGGACCCCAGGAGCATACTGAAATCGGCTTGGATGTCAACGATAATGGCACTCTTGCTCTGCTGCGGGCCGATCTGACAGTTCTCGATCAGGACGCAGCCACGTAAAAGGCGGCGGTGGTGCAGCGGGAGATCACGACCAACCAGCCTCTGGTACGATCGGATGAGGTATGCAACATCTACAAAGCACTTTGTCATGGACGCCAAAACTGCACATGGCACTCGGAGTGCTCCTGCTCGTGCTCGGTTTCTTCTGCACGCCCATGAGAATTTGTTCTCAGGGGACGCTCCGGATGGTGGAAAGGGCAGGGAAGCAGGTGCGCGAGCGGATGAGCCAGGAGGAGCGAGAGCGGGTTTTCGAATATTCCGGTGACGACATTGGCCGCGAAGATGCGATGCTGATCACCTATGCGAGGGTTTCTGACAGATTTGCTGGGCGGGCGATCGCTGCTACAGGTGTATTTGGCTTTACTCTGTTGACATGGGGCGTCGTGGAGGGGGCAGTGAGGACTCGGCGTGAGCGGAAGGGGAGGCTTATGCAGAACTCAGGCGTAGCGACGAGAGAAGCTGAATGAGGGTCGCATGCTGTGTCTCCGGTAGGCGGAGAGATTGGCTGCGGGTCGGCCTTTACGTGGCGGCGCTGCTCCATCTGTTGGTGTACGTTGTAAGCGTGACAGGCGTGGTGAGCGTATCGCTCAATGCCGCGGCTCGCTTGCATGTGCTGGGCAGCGGCGGCATTATCTCTGGACCACTTCCTAGCACCATGCCGAGCCCGGGCCTGCACATGCACTGGCGCGGGTTGCGTAACCGTGATGGTGCGCTGCGGCAATGGGACAGGTGGATATGGAAGTTCGTGTGGCGTCGTCGCGCGAACGATGACCTGCTGTATGTGATACCGCTGTGGCCGACGCTGCTGGGAGTGTGTGGAATGGCGGGGTATGTGCGCGTGAGGTCGAGGAAGGTGGAGCTTGCGAAGTGCGGGGCGTAGTCGCAGCGTTGGATCGTGCAGTCCTTCGGACTGTGGAGGAGGCGTGACTGGCGTGTTTGGCGGTGGCGCTCGGGGTCTCGCTTCACCGCCGGCTGCTTGCGCGCACGCCTTCGGCGTGAAAGCGGAAGGGCTCAGGTTGGCTCACACGTTGAAGTACTTCGCTTCCGGATGATGCACGATGATCGCGCTCGTGCTCTGCTCCGGGTCGATCTGCCAGTTCTCGGTCAGGACACAGCCGATGCGCTCCGGCTGCAGCAGGCGGAAGAGGTTTTCCTGCATCGACATGTCGGGGCAGGCGGGGTAGCCGAAGGAGTAGCGGCTGCCCTGGTAGTGCTGGGTGAAGAGGTCCTTGATGCGCGGCGAATCGGCGTTGGCGATTGACAGTTCCTGGCGGATGCGCTTGTGCCACAGTTCGGCGAGGGCTTCGGCGGTTTCGACGCCCAGGCCGTGGAGGTAGAGGTAGTCGGTGTACTGGTTGTTCTTGAAGAGCACCTGCGCGGCTTCGCTGGCGGCGCGGCCCATGGTGACGCAGTGCATGGCGATGACATCGACCTCGCCGCTCTCGATGGGGCGGAAGAAGTCGGAGATGCAGAGGCGGCGCTTGTCGGGCTGGCGGGGGAAGCGCAGTCTTTCGGCGATGCGAAGTCGATCAGGTCCTGGGTCCTGGGTCCTGGGTCCTGGGTCGGGGATGCGGCGTCCGAGGTCTTTGGTCCATGACTCCGGACTCAGGACAGAGGACACAGGACTTTCGTAGATGATGAGGTCATCCCCCTCGCTATTGCATGGGAAATACCCATACACCGCGGCAGGCTGGAGCGTGCGGTCGCGCTTGCACTGTTCTTTGAGCTTGTTGAAGACTGGGACGATGGTGTCTTCGAGCAGGGCGTCGTACTCGGGGTCTGATAGAGCGCCCTTCTTGATCTGCCACTGGCCGCGGAAGAGGGCGATGGGGTTGATGAAGGGGTAGACATCGTCGAGGGGGATGTCCTTGATCACGCGGCTGCCGAGGAAGGGGGGGGTGGGGATGGGGTTGGTTTGGGAGACTAAAGATCGGACTTTGAACGCAGAGGTCGCTGAGGAGGAGTTGGCGTTGGGGTCGCTGGGCGTTGACGGTTGACCCTCGAACCCACCCCCCGCCCCCTCCCTCTGGGAGGGGGAGTTCGCTAACGCGAGTTTTTCAATGCGGGTCTTGTTGATCTGGTCTTCCGCGGCAGTGCGCTTGGATTGGCGGCTGGTGGCTTCTTCCATCAGCAGGTCGGTCTTGCCGCTGGTGATGTGGTCCATGATGCGCAGGCCGTCAAAGGCGTCCTTGCCGTAGATGCAGTCGCCTTTGTAGGTGCCGCGGAGGTGGCTTTCGCAGTAGTGGCGGGTGAGTGCCGCGCCGCCAAGCACGACGGGGGCGGTGATGCCCTGCTCGTTCAGTTCCTTGAGGTTCTCTTCCATCACCATGACAGACTTGACGAGCAGGCCCGACATGCCGATCGCGTCGGCCTTGTGCTCGCGCCATGCCTTGAGGATGTCGGCGATGGGCTGCTTGATGCCCAGGTTGACGACGCTGTAGCCGTTGTTCGTGAGGATGATGTCTACGAGATTCTTGCCGATGTCGTGGACATCACCCTTAACGGTGGCGAGGACGATCTTGCCCTTGGCCTGGCCTTCGGCCTTCTCCATCAGCGGCTCAAGCTGCGACACGGCCATCTTCATTACCTCTGCGGACTGAAGCACGAAGGGGAGCTGCATCTGGCCAGAGCCAAAGAGTTCACCAACAGTCTTCATGCCGTCGAGGAGGTGGTCGTTGATGATGTCGAGGGGCTTGTACTTTTCAAGTGCGGCCTTGAGTGAGTCGGAAAGGCCCTCCTTCTCGCCATCGATGATGTGGGCGCGGAGTTGCTCTTCGAGGGTCAGAACCTTCGTTTCTTTTTTGCCAGCGCCGGAGCCTTCGATGTCTTTGAAGAGTTCAATGAAGACCTGGAGCGGGTCCACTGCCCTCAGTGGTGGCACAGGCGTCCCGTCTGTGCGGGGGGTAGCAGTTGCTTTGTTCACAGGCGGGACGCCTGTGCCACCATCTGCGATGCCACGGCGGTCATAGATCAAATCCAGCCCCGCCTGCCATTGATCATCCGGGATCTTGTTCCGCGGCAGGATTTTGCTGAAGTGCAGGATCGCGCTCGTCAGCCCTGCCTGCTGCAGCTCATGAAGGAACACGGAGTTGAGCGCAACGCGTGCCGCGGGCTTGAGGCCGAACGAGACGTTGGAGAGCCCAACCGTCGTCTGGCACTCTGGGAAGCGGGCCGCAATCCGGCGCACACCCTCAATTGTTTCAAGGCCGCTGCGCCGGTCGCTCTCCATGCCGGTAGAGATTGGCAGGACAAGGGGATCGAAAAACAGATCGGCCGCGGCAAGCCCGTGGTGGTTGACAGCCCGGTCGTATGCCCGCTCGGCGATTGCAAGCTTGCGGTCGGCTGTGCGGGCCATGCTCGCCTCTTTGTCCTCATCGATGGAGCCGATGACGAGCGCAGCGCCATACTTCTTTGCGAGCAGGCAGATGGTGTCGAACTTTGCCTCGCCATCCTCAAAGTTGCCGGAGTTGATGATGCACTTGCCGCCCGCGCACTTCAAACCGGCTTCCAGCGTGGAGAGCTGGGTGGAGTCGAGCATGAGCGGAGAGTTGACCTGGCGCACCACGCGGCGGACGACCTCGGCCGCATCGGCGGCGTTGTCGCGCCCGGCGTAATCGACGTTCAGATCAAGCACATGCGCGCCATCGTGCCGCACCTGCTCGCGGGCGAGGGAGACGATGCCATCAAAGTCCTCGGCTTCGAGCAGCTTCTTGAAAGCGCGCGAGCCGGAGGCGTTCATCCGCTCGCCGATGATCAGGATGGAAGTGTCCTGGCGGTAGTCCTGCGGGGAATAGAGGCTGGTGACGGCGGCGGGGAGGGGGGAAGGAAGTGATGAGGACTGAGGACTGAGGACTGGGTCCTGGGGCTTGAGTCCTGAGTCCTGAGTGGAAAGTACTGAGTGGGTGGAGCGCGAGGAGCCGTCTTTAGATTTCGTGATGTGATCAACGGCCTCGGCGAGCTGTTTGATGTGTTCGGGGGTGGTGCCGCAGCAGCCGCCAACGAGGCGCACGCCATCCTTCTCGATGAACTTCACCATGGCCTCGACGAAGGGGCCGGGGGTCAGCGGGTACTCGGTGCGGCCCTCGTGGAGGATGGGCAAGCCTGCGTTGGGCAGGCAGGAGACGTAGCGGGGGAGGGCGGTTCTGGAAGTTCCGTGCATAGGCGGGACGCCTGTGCCGCCAATGCCACCCCAATGCTTCCCCAACCAGTGGACGTGCTCGGACATCTCCGTGGGACCAGTGGCGCAGTTGAGCCCGAGGGAGAGGATGGGGTAGCCGGCGAGAGCAACGGCTGCCGCGGCAATCTCGGTTCCCAGCAGCATCGTGCCCGTCGTCTCGATCGTCACGCTGACCAGGATCGGGATCTCCAGCGGGGTCTTGCCCTTTTCCTGGATGGCCGCCATTGCGGCGTTGATCACACACTTGGTCTGCAACAAGTCCTGGCACGTCTCGATGATGAGGGCATCGACACCGCCCGCAATAAGCCCCCGCGCCTGCTCGCGGTAGGACTCGAACATGCGGTCCCAGTCGATCTGGTTCAGGGTTATCAGCTTGGTGCCCGGGCCCATGGAGCCGACGGCAAAGCGGGGTCGGTCGCTGGTTGAGTGCTTGTCGCAGGCGGCGCGGGCTACCTCTGCCGCGGCCTGGTTGAGGGCAAAGCAATCATCTTGAAGATCAAATTCGGCCAGCACATGGCGTGCGCCGCCGAAGGAGTTGGTCTCGACCGCGTCGGCTCCGACCGCAAGGAACGACTCGTGGATGGCCTGGACAACGTCGGGTCGCGTCCGGGCGAGAATGTCCACGCAGTTTTCGCAGCCGCAGTAATCGCGGGTAATGTCGAGTTCCACCTTGTGGAGGCTGGTGCCCATGGCACCGTCGAAGACGATGGGTCGGCGGGCAAGCGTGGCAATAAACTGGCTAGGCATGCGTTATTCTCGGGCATTTAGACTTCATCCATTTATCCGGATGAATGGATAAAGCGTAGGCCGCCAACTGATCCGTAGCACCACTGCGACGCCGCACGCCTGCGGCCCATCGGACCCCATGCGGGCCATCCCACCTGTACAACTTGAATGGCCCCGGTGGGACTTGAACCCACACTCCCGTTTCCGGAAAAGGGATTTTAAGTCCCTTGCGTCTGCCATTTCGCCACGGGGCCGTGGGAAGCTCATGGTAGAAAGTCGAGGGTTGGGACGCGCCCGTTCGATGGGGAAACCGGGAAGGCGAGCGCAGGGACTCGAACTTTCCCCGGGTATCGGGCATACTGGTCGGTCACCAAGCGGCGGCGGCAGCGCGGACCAAGGGGGCATGCATGGAGCGGACATCGTGGATCGGCCAGCTCGATGGGCTGCTGCGCGGGCAGCGGACGACCGGCTCGGCCCTGCGGGCGGGAATTATTGATGTGCCCCTCAGGGTGTTCGTGCCGCTGGCTGTGCTGCTGGGGGGCAGTTACGGCTTCTTCATGGGGTGGTTCGCGCTGTCGATGCGCGACTCCGAGCACCGCATGGAGGCGATGAAGCAGCTTGCGGCATCCACCGTCAAGCTTCCCATGCTCTTCCTGCTGACGCTGTTTGTCACGTTCCCCTCGCTGTACGTCTTCAATGCGCTGGTGGGGTGCCGCCTGGGATTCAAGTCCGCGCTGCGCCTGCTGGTGGCGGCGATCGTGGTAAACCTCGCGGTGGGCGCGTCGCTGGGTCCCATCCTGGCCTTCTTCACGCTCAGCACCAAGAGCTACGCCTTCATGGTGCTGCTGAATGTCGTGCTGCTCGCCATTGCCGGGTGCGTGGGGCTTGGCTTCCTGCTGCGGACCCTCCGCCGCATCGAGGCCGAGGCACGGGAGGAAGCTCTCCAGAAGGCCCAGCTGGAAGAAACGTTCTCGGATGAGGTCGAGGAGCCGGCCCCGCTGGGCCAGCAGATGGCATCCAAGCTGACAGCCATGAAACCACCTGTGCGTGCCGAGGTTGAGTCGGGCGCGGCCAACGGCATCTTTCAGATCTGGGTCATCATCTACGCGTTGGTGGGGGCGCAGATGTCGTGGCTCCTTCGGCCCTTCATCGGCAACCCCGCGATGGAGTTCACGCTCTTCCGCCACCGCGATGGCAACTTCTTCTCCAGCGTGATCGACCACATCGGCAAGCTGTTCGGGATGTAAGCACCATGCAGGGCCTGACGCTGCGGATGGATGATTTCCTGCGACGCGTGCTTGGCCCGTCGGGGCGGGCGGGTCCGCCGGTCTCGCGCGGGGCGCTTGCCGCGACTGTGCTCATCGCGGGCCCGCTGTATGGGGCGGTGATGGGCAGCTACGCATTCTCCAGCGCAGAGCGGCTGCTGATGGTGCTGTACGCGGCCATCAAGATGCCGGTACTGATCTTCGGCACCGGCGCGTTGTGCCTGCCGGGGTTCTTCGTGCTCAGCACCGTGCTGGGCCTGCGCGATGACCTGGGCCGGTCGCTGCGGGCGATTTTTTCCGGGCAGGCCGCTTTGGTGCTGGTGCTCGCATCGCTCGCGCCGATTACGCGGTTTGTCTACACCTGCGGCATCGGCCACAGCGGGGCGATCCTGTTCAACGCCGCGATGTTTACCGTGGCAACGCTTGCGGCGCAGGTTGTGCTCTGGCGCCTCTACCGCCCGCTCGTCCAGAGAGATCGGCGTCACCTCGCCATGCTGTGGGCATGGCTGCTGCTCTACGCTTTCGTAGGCATGCAGATGGGGTGGATGCTGCGGCCGTTCGTGGGTTCGCCCGACCAGGCCGTGACCTTCTTCCGCGAGGAGCCGTTCAGCAACGCGTATGAGGTGATTGCGAGGATGATCGTGGGGCGATGAACATCGATTACGCCGATCTCCGACACCCGCCAGGCCCGAAGCGACCTGTTTGAGGGCATCGCTCCGTTGAGTTCATAGTTAAGATTAAGAGCGACCTGAATTGTTCTTGCCCTAAAAGACAAAAACTGATAGCGTTATCAAGGTATTTGGTGGGAAGCCCTGTTTCCGCATGGACTTCTCACGGTGTGTGCTGCCGACCAATGGTTTTGCCCAAAGGAGAGAGTGATGAAGCTGTGCGTGTGTCGTTCGGGGGTTGTGATTGCGCTGCTGGCCGGGGCGGGGTCCGCGGCCATGGGACAACTGGTGCCAGCAGGTGGACCGGGTACGGGGCAGGCGACTATTTCGCACGGCACGCTGAACAATGCCGGCAACTCCGCGGTTGGCGGGCCGGCCGTGTTCAACAATGAAGGTGTGCTGATCACCGCGGGTAATGGGTTCCCCATTCTCGGCGGCATCATCGCCCAGAACACAGTGCAGGCGGGGTTGACTCCGAACGTGCCGCTGACGCTGAACTCACCCGGGAACGCCCCGGCGATCCCCGGCATTACGCAGGCCAACACGTCGATCATGGGCGTGGGCGGTGGCGGGCGTGCGGGACTGGTCGCGGCGGCCCCGCCCTTCCTTGATGTCGGCGTGGTGCCCGGCGGCGGCATCGGCGCCAACGTCTTAGGTGGCAGTGTCGATTACGTCAATGGCGGGCCATTCCTGCTCAGCCAGCCCATCGCGTCCTTCGCTTCGGGACGGATCGTCCTTGCCGCAGCAGGTGGTGCCAACTTCGCGGCCATCTCCATCCGGTCGCTCCTGCAGGTGGGTATCGGCGTGGGCGTCAACTTCATCCCAACATCGTCATCCTTCCTCAACGATGTCATCGTGCGGTTTGATGGCGCTGGGGCGCGCAACGACGACGTATTTGGGGACATCAGCGTATCCGCTCTGCTGAACCCCACCACGCTGACGTTCTCGGTCGCGTCCATCGGCGCTGTGGTCAACGTCGTTCCCGGGGCCACGGTCCGCCTGGTCTCAACCATGACCATCGAGGGCGATCCCGCCTTTATTGAGACCCTCAACCTGGACCCAACGGTGCGGTCCCAGTTGCCCGCGGAGTTCATCGGCTTTGGCTCGTCGAGCGATGCGGGGTCGATTATGCCGGCTCCCTCAGCCGCCTCGTTGCTCGGGCTGGGTGGGCTGATGGCGATGCGTCATCGCCGTCGCTGAGCGTTGGTTCTCGGTACTGGTTTATCGAACGGAGCGTCGATGAGGCGCTCCGTTTTTTTCGCGCGGCGATCGGACTACGCACCTTTGACCGGGCTGGGAAACTCCCACGGCGTGCCGGGCTTGTACCCGGTGAGGCCGTACAACTCCTGGCGCGTCTGCATCTGCGGCAGGAACGCCGACACGCTGCCATCGGCCTTCAGCTGCTCCAGAGCCTTGGTCACAGCGCCCATCGCGATGCGCAGGAGCGACACGGGGAAGATGACGCATGAGTAGCCCATGGCCGCGAACCGCTCGACAGGGATGATCGGGGTCTTACCAAACTCTGTCATATTGGCGAGAAGATACGGGCCACCCTTGGGGTTGGGGCCATTCAGCCGCTGCATGGACATGGCAAACAGGGCGAACTCTTCCTCCGTGGCGAGGCCTTCCGGGAAGATCATGTCCGCCCCCGCGAGCACATAGGCGGCGGCACGATTCACGGCAGGCTCAAAGCCCTCCACGCCGCGGGCATCGGTGCGGGCGCACAGCACGAAGTGAGGGTCGCACATGGCGCGGGCCTTCGCCGCCCACTGCACCTTCTCGATCATGTGGTCGGTGGGGACCAGTTCCTTGCCGTCGAGATGACCGCAGCGCTTAGGAAACTTCTGGTCTTCAAGGTGCAGGCCTGCCGCGCCGGCGCGGTTGTACTCGATAGTCGTGCGGCGGACCATCTCGGCCTCGCCGAAGCCGGTGTCGGCATCGGCCAGGATGGGCAGGCCCGAGGCGTCCGCGGCCTCGCGGATCTCGCGGCAGAAGTGCTCGCATGTCAGCAGCCCCACATCGGGCACACCCGCGGCAACGCTTGTTGCCGCGCCAGAGATGTACGCGGCTTCAAACCCGGCGTGCGCGATGGCACGGGCACACAGCGCGTTAAACGCGCCGGGCATGGGGACGCAGTGGTGATCGAGCAGCGAGCGGAGGCGTTGACCGGGGGTGGGCATGATGCAGGGTATGGGTGGCCAGCCGCTCCGCGGCGGCTCCTGAGTTTGGGCCACAGGTGCAGTGAATGCCTTGATTGGATTTAGCGCCAAGCCCCTAAAGGCAAGGCGACGACGGTGCCTGCGGTGCCGTTGGAAAGAGCCGCCGCGGAGCGGCTGGCCACACACCCATCAAGCCTCGGAAAAGTCGTACGACGCCATGTACCGGCCGGTTTTGAGGCGCGCGATCTGGCGGAGGATGTCGTTGCACAAGGTGCTGGCGCCGAAGCGGAAGTAATCCGGCGTGAGCCAGGCGTCTCCATCCTCCAGGTCGCCGAGCGTTTCCTTGACCATCACGAGGTAGTGCAGGGCCTGCTTTGCAGTGCGGATGCCGCCGGCGGGCTTCATACCGATGATCTGGCCCGTCTCGCGGTACCAGTCGCGGATGGCTTCAAGCATGACGAGGGTGACGGGCATGGTTGCCGCGGGCTGCACCTTGCCGGTGGAAGTCTTGATGAAGTCGCCGCCGTGCTCGTGGGGCTGCATGGCGGCGTCAGCCATGGCTCGGATGGCAAGGTCGCTGGCGCGGCGGACGTTGTCGAGCGTTTCGAGTTCGCCGGTTTCGAGGATGACTTTAAGGTGCGCGGCAGTGCCATCGGCGCGGGCGCAGGCGCGCTTTGTCTGGGTGATCTCGTCGGCCACTTCGTCGTAGCGGCCCGCGAGGAATGCGCCGCGGTTGATAACCATGTCGATCTCATCGGCGCCTGCCGCAACCGCGCGGCGGACATCTTCAAGGCGGACATCAAGCGGGTACTGGCCGCTGGGGAAACCGGTGGCGACCGATGCGACCTTGACCGGCGCAGTGCCCAGTTCCTGCTTGCACACCTCAACGAGCGCGGGGTACACGCAGACGGCCGCGACGCTGGGCAGGCGCTCGCCCAGCATCTCCACATCGCGCTCCCACGGGTGAACCGCCTTGCGGCAGAGCCCCCGGGCCTTTTCGGGCGAGTCCTTCCCTTCCAGCGTGGTCAGGTCGAGCATCGAGAGGGCCAGTTTGAGGCCGGAAAGCTTTGAGGTTGTCTTGATTGAACGTCGGGTGAACGACGCGGCCCGTTCATGGACCATGACGGCGTCAACCGTTGGGCTGCTGTCGCTGCGCATGACCCAAGCGTAGGAGTCAGGTGGTTTGGTCGGAATGGCCGAGAAACGCCGCCACATGGCCCATGCACGTTGCGGCGGTTGCGGCGTCTGACCACAGGCCGTGGTGCCCCGCGCCTGGGATGAGCGCGAACGTGCCGTGTGGTGCTGCGCCTGCGATATCCCGGCCATCCTGGGGCGGGCAGATGTCGTCCTCGCTGCCGTGGAGGACGAGGATGGGGCAGGTCAGTGACGCGGCGATCTGTGCACGGTCGAAGCCCCGCCAGCGAGGCTCGACGCGGAACATCACGCCCAGCGCCGCCATGGCGAGGGGCAGGTTGATGCGCCATGGCAGGCCGAAGGCGCGGAGCACGTTGCGGGCGGGGGTCCAGGGCTGGCGGTACGGCGCCTCCGCGACCACCGCCCGAACATCGGGCGATACCGCGGCAGCAGCGATCGACACCCCTGCGCCCAGCGACCAGCCGTAAAGCACGACGGGCCCTCCGATGCGCTCAATGAGCGCAAACAGCGCGGCAACCTCCCGTGTGCCCAATGCGCAGGTGCCGGGCGCATCACCATGGCCGGGCATATCCCAGAGGATGAGCCGCGCGGCGGTGGGCGCGAGAACCGCAAGCCGGGACAGGCCGCCAATGCGCGAGTCGCCCCAGCCGTGGCAAAGGATGATCGTGGGGCCGTGCGGGTTGTCGCCCGGGCAATCCCACCCGGGCAGGCGCGTGCCGCCGACGTCAAAATCCCATGATGTGTAGGGACGCGGCCCGCCCGTCTCGCCCCTCAACTCGGAAGGCTCGCCGGGTTGCGAGCGTGCCAGTGCGCTGGCATACGTGCGGCGGTACGGGTGCGTCAGCACACGCATGGTGTACAGGGTGAGGCCGATGATCGCGAGCGACAGCCCGCCGCACAGCAAGAGCAGCAGACTCCACGCGGCGGCGGCGCTCGGGTGCATGGCGTTCAGAAACCGAGGAGGCTGGTGATGTCGTTGAACGTCACGATCAGGAACATCGACGCGATGAGCACCAGGCCCACCATCGTGACGGCGTTCTGGAAGCCGATGGGCACCGGCCGCCCACGGAACTGCTCGTATAACA
This sequence comes from Phycisphaerales bacterium, assembly GCA_038260025.1. Lineage (GTDB taxonomy): Bacteria > Planctomycetota > Phycisphaerae > Phycisphaerales > UBA1924 > JAEYTB01. The sequence goes on along the minus strand of JBBSOF010000034.1, from coordinate 12,610 downwards.
GGAAAAGAAACTGCCCGCCGTCGACGATGGGCAGCGGCAGGAAGTTGATGACGGCAAGGTTGACGCTGATAAGCGCCATAAAGAACAAAAGGTTCGTGAAGCCCTTGCTGGCCACCAGGGTGCCCAGGTGCGCGATGCCGACGGGGCCCTTGAGGTGCTCGACCTTCACCGTTCCCTGCGCCAGACGGGCGAAGGTGAGGTAGGTATTGAGCATCACGCGGCGTGTTTCTGACAGCCCGATCTCAATCGCCTCGCGGGGCGTGGAGGCCTTGCGGATGACGCTCTCGGCATCGAACTGCAACTGAAGTGGGTTGTCCCACCCCAGGGCCCGCAGGCGGGAAATGTCGGCCTTCGACAGGTCCCACTTCACGCTCTCAACCGGCACATCGACCGAGGCGATTCCGTCCAGCGGACGCTGCACTCGCAGGGTGATGCTGGCATCGCCGGTTGCGGCATGAGTGACGTCGAGCAGAGCGTGCCGCAGCGTCGCGAAGTCGGTGACGGGCCGGTCGTTGACCGCAGTGATGCGTGTGCCGGGAGAAATGATGACGCTTGCCGCGGGCGGCTCGAATGGTTCGCTCTCGCCCAGGCGGCGCAGCGCGGCAGGCGGCAGCGCGACGAGCGCCTGCGTATCGGCAACGTCTCCTGCGAGAAAGCCGATGATGCCTTTGGAGTCAACCTTGATGTCAAGGCTGACGAGCTTCTGGGCGACCTCTTTTCCGCGCAGTACGACGACGGGGATGGTCCTGCCGCGGCTGGCCTTGACCTCGGCAAGGCCCTGTGCCAGGGAGGGGTACTCGACATCGCCGATGCGGGCAAAAATGTCGCCGTCTTGAAGTCCCTTCTTGGCCGCGTCACCGGCCTTCGCCACGCGCATCACGGGCGTGAGCCCCAGCAGGTGATCGACGGGTGTTATGACTTTGTCGGACCGGAACAGGAAGTCTGTCTCGAGCGCGGGCCTGGGGTCAATCGTGATCGTGGCGTGCGAGCCATCTTCGCCGACGAACTCAGCCTGGAAGGGATGCCCGTTCGAGTCGTTCGCCGCCTGGTCGAGCGCGTGGCCGGACCGCACGGGCTGGCGGTCGCCTACGCGGACGAGCTCCATGCCGGGCTTGATGCCCATATAGCCCAGCCCCGCGAGCGACGCCTCGAACTCCGCGGCATCGCTCGGCGTCCGCGCCTTCAAGAGCCTGGTGGAGCGCGCCGGGCCGATGCCCAGCTCGAGTAGATTGGTGAGCTTGCTCGTCTCGGGCACGATCTTGAATACGAGCGGAGCATCGACCCCCGGGCGGCGGACGAGCAGGCTGATGCTCTCGTTTGGCCCCGTCATCGCGGTGGCAAGGATGAGGTCGCTGAAAGAGTTGGGGCGGTTGCCGTTGATGTCGATGATCTCGTCGCCGGGCTGAAGGCCGGGCTCGACGATTCCCAGACGCTCCGCGTTGGTGGCGATGGCGCTTGCAGCGGGCAATCCTGGGGCAACCGAGCCGACCTGTGCAGGCTCAACGGGCAGGCCGATCATGTACACCGCGATGAACAGGACTGCCGCGGTGATGATGTTCATGATCACACCCGCGGAGATGACCACCATGCGCCGCCAGGGGCGGCAGTTCTGGTAGCTGTCGGGCGCATCGGACGTGGCGTTGGGGTTCGCGTCCTCCTGGCCCAGCATCTTGACGTAGCCGCCCAGGGGAAGCAGGTTGAAGCGGTACTCGGTAGGACTGATGTTGTGGTAGGTGGCGCGGCGGCCCTCGATGGTGGTGGTGCCAGCGGCTGCCGCGTCCAGGATTCCCACATACTCCTTCTCGCTGGATCCCAAACGCACGCCCATGCCCTTGCGGTAGCTGGCGACCGCCGGCCCGAAGCCGATGGCGAAGGCGAGCACACGGATGCCCGCCCACCGCGCAGCAAGAAAGTGCCCAAGCTCATGGATAAACACAATGAGCCCGAAGCCGATGATCACCAGCAGCAGGTCGCGGACGGTCGAAAAGTACTGCATCGAGAGATCCTAGGGGCGTACGGGCACAACCCTGATTCGGTTCGTTGGGGGTGTATCTAAGAGAAAACCGGGGCTTTCGCCCCGGCTTTCGTGGGAATCGCATGGAATGATCGTGCCGCGTTGGCGGTCGATCAATACTTGACGCTGCAGCCGTAGGGCTTGGTGGAGGCGGTGGTCACGGACTTGCCCGCGAGCAGTTCATCCACGGCCTTGGTGACGTAGTTGGTGGTGCCGGGCTTCTGGGCACCCGCATCGTCGTCGATGGCGCCCATGTACGCGACCTTGCCGTCCTTACCGATGACCACCATGGCGGGGGTGTTCTTGGCGTTGTAGGAGCGGCCGATATCGCCACTGGGGTCCATCACGACGGGGTAGTGCATGCCCCAGTCGGTACGGGCCTTGTTGATGCGGTCATTGCCGCTGCCCTGCTTGCCGGGCGCGCTGCTGGCGATGCCGACAAGGACGACGTCCTTGTCCTTGTACTTGGCAGCCATCTCGTTGAAGGTCTTGTGCTCGCCGTTGTAGTGCTTGACGACGAAGGGGCAGTCGGGGTTGAACCACTGCAGGACGACGATCTTGCCCTGCGCGGTCAGGTCGGTCAGGCTGACGGTGTTGCCCTGGCTGTCGGTGCCCGTGAAGGCGGGGGCGGCGTGGCCGACCTCGGCGACGGTGGCCTTGGTGTCCTTCTTGTGCTCTTTGTCGTGCTTGGAATCCTTGTGGTCCTTGCTGTCTTTATGGTCCTTGTGCGCTTTATCGTGGTCGGGCTGGGCCGGCGCCGTCGCGGCGGGCTTGTGGGACTCCTGCGCGAGGGCGGGGGCGGCGGCAAACAAACCGGCGGCGAGAATGCTGAAAAGGACGTGGGCTTTCATGGGGACTCCTTGATAATCCGGGCGTGTGGCACGCCGGGCACGCTGCCCGGAGATGCCAACCCCTGCGTTCATGGTTTCTGCGGGATCTCGATCCACGCGGAAGTCGACTCTTTGGGTTTGGGATAGGTCGCGGTGACGATGCCGTGGACGGCAGCATCGGGTTTGACCGTCACGGTGAGGCGCGGGCCGCGGCCCTCGCCCTCGTGAATCAGGTCGGGCGTCGTCGCGCTCTCGAGGGTTGGGAAGTAAGAGATCATGGTGGCGCCCGGGGCGCTGATGACCAGATGGCCGTGGTCCACTCTCGCGGTAATATCGGGGCAATCTTTCAGGGGCTTGGGCAGCGCCTTGCGGGCGTCAGAGGTCGTGGGATCATCGGTCCGGAGCGTCGGCTCATGGCTTGACACTTCTAACTGGATGCTGACCGACGGCGTTTCCAGCACGCACGCCTCGCGGCAGACCACACACACACTCTCCGCCGTCAGGGTGACGGTGCCCAGGGCGGCATCCGCGGGCACGGAGATGGGCGTCAGCAGGACCAGCCCGTTTTCATAAATATGGTCAAGCACATCCCCGGGGGAGATATGCCGGGTGGGGGCTGGCCAGAGCATCTCGCCCGCCTTGAAACCCGGGGGCAGCTTCCATTTCACCTGTGGCGCAGAACCAGAATCGTTCAGCCCATTCCAATAAAGGTGCCATCCTTTTTCGATCTTAAAGTCGACGGCAACCCATGCGGTCGTGCCGGGTTTCAGGGTGGTTGCCTCACTGTGCAGCGAAGCGGTCACATGCTTGGGCGCAGTGGTGGAAGGCGCGGGGGCAACCGGGTGCTCGCGCGCCATGGCCGAGGGGGCACAAAGGGCGAGCCATACTGGGAAGATGGTCAACGTGTGAAGGCTCCAGATCAGTCGAAAGTTGCTGACCCCTTGCTGATCGGTCGCTGGGTGACGCGGCGACCCTCCGCGGGCGGTACGCTTACATCATGATCCTACGACCCAAGAACGGCATGAGTATCAACGGGTTTGCACGCACTATCTTGCATGAAATCCCACAGGTGTTTCTGCGGGGCATCGCGATTTCGGCGCTCTCGGCCGCAGTCTGCCTCGGACTCCTGAGCGTCCTTGTGGTTCCCGGTTGCGGCACCACCATCAACGATAAGGACGTGGACAAGAACCAGGTGTCGGTGGGGGAGGTTCGCCGCCTGCTGGCCGAGCAGACCAAACGACGCAGGGACGATGTGATCCTGCTGATCGACACCCGGCCCGCCACAGAGTTCGCGGCAGGGCATATCCCTGGGGCACGCAACATTTCCCTCGCCTCAGTCCGCCCCAAGGCGGCCCTTGACCCTTCTCTCAAGCGGTACGAAAACCTGGTTGTCTACGCCAACGACCCTTCCAGCGCCTCCGCGCGGGCCATGGTCAAGCGGCTCATGAGCAACGGCTACGACGGCGTGGTGCTATTGGCGGGCGGCATGTACCAGTGGCGGACGACGGGCGGCGAAGTCGCCGAGGGGCGATAAAGACCGCTTCTCGACGCCCCCAACTCGCCTTGCTCAGCCAAAAATGAAGGGCAGGCAAGTTCATTCTGCAAGGGTGCGAGCGTGAGAGCGACTCACTCGGGCGTTCCCGGCACGCGTTCTACCCATGATTGACGCACAGGACTATCCCGCCGCGCCCACCGACGCCCGCGATGGGCGGGCGGACACACCTGCGCACCCTGCCGCGGGCGGCCGGGAGCCGCGCGAAGCCGCGGCTGAGCGGTGGGTCGCTGAATATGGCGATGTGCTGTGGCGCTTCGCGCTGGCGCGGACACGCTCCGCGCAGGCCGCCGAAGAGATCGTGCAGGACACGATGCTCGCGGCCATGCAAGGCTTTGAGGCCTTTGCGGGCCAGTCATCGGAGCGGACATGGCTGCTGGGCATCGCAGCGCACAAAGTAGCCGACCACTTCCGCCGTTCCCGCCGCCGCAAGGGCCATGTGGAAAACGATGATGGCACCTGCGCGTGCGAGGCGTGCCGGCGCATGTTCACGGCGAAGGGCTTGTGGCGGCGCGTGGGCTCGCGCTGGCGCGATCCTGCTGATGGCACCGTAGAGAAGACCGAGCAGCTGCGGGCTCTGCGCGGCTGCATCGATGCGCTCCCTCCGGGCCAGGGCGAGGCGTTGTGGATGCGCGATGTGCTGGGCGTGCCCGCGCCGGCCGTCTGCGAAGGCATGGGCCTGACGCCCACGGGGCTCTGGACGCGCCTGCACCGGGCGCGCCTGGCCCTGCGCACCTGCATGGAAGAAAAAATCGGGCAGAAGCGGAAGGGGCGTACATGATGCGCTTCGTTCTTGATGTTTATCACGTTCTCAATACGTCGTGCGAAGCACACACCGAGCTCTTCAGCCGCGCGGTTGATGAGCCGCTGCGCCCCGGCGAGGTGTGCGGTCTGCGCCTGCACATGCTGTATTGCCGCGGCTGCCGCCGTTTCCGCCGGCATCTGGCGCAGATGCGTTCCCTTGCGGCCATGCTGGGCAGGCGCGCGATCTCTGATGCGGGCACGGGCCTGGGCGCGGGGCTGCCCGCGGCCGTGCGCGACCGGCTGATGGCGCGCCTGCGCCGTGAAGCGGCCAACGGCTGATGCAATAAATATCAACTTCGCGTGCAAGGCGCTCCCGCCCGACGCGACTTACACGGGTCGGGCAGCGATGCAGGGCGAAAGCCTTGCTGCCGCGGCCCGCGGGGCAAGACGCCGGGTGACTTCAACCCGGCGCGTCCACGGGAGAGAGGCCGCGCGCCGACAGGCGTGAGGCCCTGAAACAAAGTTCAGTGAATATGCGGGCGAGCCCCGTCATGGTCAGCGGATGCGCGGCATGGTCAGCGTGCCTGACGTCGCATGAGTGGGCCGTCCCTCGACGCCCGTCGCTGCGTCTCGTCGTTGTCTTGTGTCCTTCACGTCGGTTCTTTCTCGTTGTTTTCTTTTGCGAAGCGTTCTTTCACCACTTGAAGACTGGAGAGTTTTATGAAGATGCTGAACAAGCCCGTGCTCAGTACCCCGACCGTTCTTTCGCTCATCGCGGGCTGCGCCCTCGCGGCAGCCGCGCACGCGCAGCCAATCCAGGTCCGCGTCACCGCGCAGAACCTGGCGCCCACCAACAGCGTGTCCTTTGCTCCGCTGCGCGTCGGCTTCCACAACGGCACCTATGACGCCTTCAACAACGGGCAGACCGCCGGCCCCGCCATCGTGTCGATCGCCGAGGGCGGCAGCGGCTCGGACTGGTTCCCCGCCTTTGCAGCCGCGGACCCCACCGCCACGCTGGGCACGGTCGCCAGCGGCCCCCCCGGCCCGCTGCTGCCGGGGCAGACGATCTCGACCGTGTTCACCATCGATCCCTCCGTGAACCGCTTCTTCACGTTTGCGGCCATGGTGGTGCCCAGCAACGACCACTTCATCTCCAACGACAACTCCATCATGCTGTTTGATGCGGGCGGCAACCTGGCCCTCAGCAGCATCTCGCAGCTGGGCAGCGATGTGTGGGACGCGGGCTCCGAAGTGACGGACCCCGCGAATGCCGCGTTCCTGGTGGGCGGGACCAACGACCTCCGCACGCCGGAGAACGGCGTGGTGAACTTCAACTTCGACCGCCTCGACGCCTTCAACGGGCTCACCACCGCGGCTGGGTACACCTTCAACCGCCAGTTTGCCGCTGGCGATGAGATCTACCGCATTTCCTTTGAGATCGTGCCCGCCCCCGGCGCGGCGGGCGTGCTGGCGATGGGCGGGCTGCTGGCGATCCGCCGCCGCCGCGCTCGCTAAGCCCGCGGCATTCACGGCCCCAAGGCGGACCCTGGCAGGCCGCGCGTTGGGCGTCACTCTCCCGCGCCCACACGTTCAAAGGCCTGCCACGCTTGGGCGTGCCCCGTCGCTTCGCGGCGGGGCACGCCTTTCTTGGTGCGCGGCGGCGTGGACTATCGTTCAGCCGCAGCGAAAACGTCAGTTGTCACCTTGTTGTCACGTGTTGTCACGTTGTTGTCTCGTGTTGTCACTCATGGAGATCCCCATGTTCATCAGGCGTGTATCGATCGCGTTGGTTCTTGTGGCCGCGGTGGCCCCGGCGTTGGCGCAGGAGAAGCCCGCTCACCAGCCTTCAAAGCAACCTGCTAAGCAGCCCGCGGACCCTGCTTCAACCTCACCGAGCGCCATGCCGGGTGACCATCCTGCCGCGAAGCCCCATGCACCGCAGGACACAACCCACAACCCCCAGCACAACCCCAAGCACGATGCCAAGAAGGGCGACAAGGCCGAGGCCAAGCCCACCGGCCTCGCCGTGGGCGAGCACGCGCCCGCCGTCACGCTCAAGGATGCCGACAACGCGGATGTGAAGCTCGCATCGGTGTACGCCAAGGGCCCGACGGTCGTCGTCTTTTACCGCGGCGACTGGTGCCCCTTCTGCGCGGGCCAGTTGAAGGACTGGCAGTCCCACCTTGATGCGCTCGAGAAGGCGGGCGGCACGCTGGTCGCCATCAGCCTTGAGAACAAAGAGCACGCCGACAAGACCATCGAGAAGGGCAGCCTCACCTTCCGGGTGCTGCGTGATGCCACCGGCGACGCCGTCCGCAAGTTCAAGGTCGCCTTCACCGTCGACCCCGCCACGCAGGAGAAGTACAAGGGCTTCGGCGTCAACCTGCCGGACCGCGACTCCACCGGCGACTGGCAGCTGCCCATCACCAGCACCTACATCATCGCCCCCGATGGCACCATCGCCTACGCCTGGAACGACCCCGACTACCGCAAGCGGGCCAAGGCGGAGGATGTGATCGCGGAAGTGGCGAAGCTGAAGAAGTAGGCGGCGGAAGGCACAAGGCAATCGCAACAAAGAGCGGCCCCCGCCGGTGCGCGGAGGCCGCTCAGTACTTTCCACTCAGGACTCAGGACTCAGGACTGAGGACTCAGGACTTCCCCGTCACGCCGCTTCCGAGAACTGCCGCACGATCGACAGGCCCGGGCCGTCGACTCCGAACTGGATGGTGAAGGCGAGGCCCGCCGCGCCCAGCTGGGTGCCGCGCTGTGCCTGCACGATGTAGCTCGCGCCGCCGCTGCTGCTGGGGATGGTGTCGTCAACAAATGCACGCTCGCCCACCACGCCCACCTGCGTGTACGCGCCGGTGCTGTTGGCGAGGCGGCGGCGCACAAAGTAAATGGTGCTGGTTGCGCCCTGCGGGTTGGGGCACTTCCACGAAAGGCGGATGGAGCCGTCGCTGTTGAGCTGGGCCTTGAAATCGGTGGGCTGGCCGGGGGGCGCCATGGGCGTGGGCGTCGCGGGGGAGGGGATCTGCGCGGCGGCGTACACCGCGCTGGGGTTGCTCTGCTGCTCGGCGAAGGCGCGGATGGAGCGGATGGCATCGGCCACCGCCGTGCGCGCGGTGGATGTTGAATCCTGCTGCGTCAGCGTCGCGGCCTTGGCCTTGTCGTACGCGGCGAGCTGCAATGAGTAGTTGTCGTTGGCCGTGTTCACCGCGTTATCCACGGCCGTAGCCTGCGGCGCGGTCAGCCCGATCGTGGCAGGCGAAACTTTCCAGATGGCCGCGTGCGTGGAGGCCCAGGGGAGAAAATCATTCAGACGCTTGGGGACGATGGACATGGCGTGACTCCTGTAAGGGTGTGCTTTCCAAGGGGAACATCCAGTCCATCGGCGGGGCGTTGGGACGACTTTGGTGGAATATCCAAGATTCTGGTGAGAATGCTGCCATCGATGGGCCGCGCATGGCAGTCCGCCAGCGGCCGATGGCGATCCGCGAGCCGCGGATGGCACGCCGCGGGCCGCGGATGGCCATCCACGGCTCACGGATGGCACCCCGCCGCCCGCCAATGGCCGTTCGCCGCGCGGCGGATAGCACGCCGTGAGCGGCGGATGGCCGTCCGCGAGCCGTGGATGGCACGTCACGAGCCGGGAATGGCACCTTGCGAGTCGTGGATGATGCCTGATGGGGCGCACACGGGCGGCTCTCTGTCAATCGGTTAGACTCGAAACACCAGCCAACTGTCATGCGACGCTGCGTTGTCGCAGGACGGCCAACCCCGCAAAGGGCTCACATGAAACGCATCAGCAGAGCTGCCGGAACGGCGGTGTTGTTCTTGATCCTGGGGCTCTTCGCGAGCGTGCTCTTGGTGTATGGGTTTAGAGAGTGCGGAGGGCTCTTTTTTAGGCTGAGAGTGTGGTGGAACCCAGACTATCTCACGCAACTCCAGCAAAGCCTGAATCAAAGCCAGGATGACGAACAAAGGATTCCTGAGGCGGTCTGTATGGTCAATGGCGAGCCTGTATTCGTGAACCCCCCAACAGAGAAGGGAGGTTACTGGACGACGGCGAACTATTGGAGCCCGCCTCGATCAGAAGAGACGGGCGAGCCGATCCTGGGCGTGCGAGCGCCAAAGGAACTTCCGATCACGGCATTTCCCTCGTTCGTTGGTCGCCCCGTGCACCCCAACTCCATAACCCTGACAAGCACGTCGGGGTGGCCGTGGACCTCGCTGGTAGGCTACTTTGACATTCACACCAACGCTGGTGGCTTACAACTTGATACACGATGCTTGGTTGATATTGGTGCTCGCTCGGTTCCGGTGATGCCATACTTGCCAGGCATGACCGCGAATGCAGCGTGCTTTGGGGCGGGCCTGTGGCTCTTGTGGACTGGAGGGCTCCGAGTGCGAGCATGGCAGCGCGTCCGCAAGGGTCGCTGCGCGCGGTGCGGGTATGTGCGGCACGGACTCGCCGCCCATGTCCCCTGCCCTGAGTGCGCGTGGCTACCCGTTGCCGCCGCTCCGACGCCATAGGCCGGTGGCGTGTGGGTTTGCGATCATGGGCGTGTAAGGTGTTCCGCACGGGGGACTGCTTTGAGTGGCTGGCGCGGGTAGGGGGGAGGGAATTCCCATTGGCACTCGCGGAACAAGACGGCATTGGATGCGATGCCACGAGTGCCAACATGATAAAATGGATTCTTGAATATTCTTTTCTATTTGATATGTGTGCTGGTGTGTGGTGTGATCGCTGCTTGGTTGGAGGGCGTGCGTTTGCGCCGTGAAGCCGACGCCCTTGTGAGGGGCTGGGCGCAGCGGAATGGTTTAAGCGTGATGGCGCTTCAGAGGCGGTCCGTTGCTGATACGCCGTTTGTCTCGCCCGGGATGTTGCTGGGAGGCGGCAAGGGCCGTCAGCGCAGCTCGCCCGTGTACTACGCAATAACGGTGCGGGATGCCGAGGGGGTGATCCGGAGCGGGTGGGTGCAGTGCCAGGTGCCGCGAACCAAGGGAACGGAAGCGCAGATTACGGTGCGGTGGAGAGAAAGCTGTGCCCGCTGCGGCTACTCGCTCAGCGGGCTGTCGCCGGACGCCGTGTGCCCTGAGTGCGGCCACGAGCGGCCGACGCGGTAGGCACGGATCGGGGGAACCTCCGGCGCATACCCTTGGGCATGCGGCTCGCGAACCCCACCCTCACGCGATATCAGTGCTTCTCGGTCGTGTTGCTCGTGGCGGGCCTTGGGATGGCAGCCTTCGCGATCTTTCCGATGAAGGCAAGCAGCGGTGCCTTTGGGCATTCGCGGCTGGAGGATGCTGGGTTCGCCCTGTGGGGTTTGTGGGTGGCGTGGCGTCTGTGGAATGCGCCGGCTCCGAGCCGGTGAGTGGCCGTGGACGTGTGACCCTTGGGCGTGCTCACGCACAGCGGCCGCACGGTTCTTCCAATCGGGGGCCCTGGTGGGTGTGGGGCCAGCGCACACACGATGACGGCGGCCCACCCCGCCCCCCACCCGCGCCAGCCCCCCAAAGAATCACCATCGAGCTGCGGCAACCTCGCCCCCCCGCACGATTCAAAGACCCGACCATGAAGCATGGTCGGGGCACGGGTCATCCACCTCTCCATTCCTCTCCACCCCGTCGCGACCTGTGCGAAGCCCCGTCACGGCAGCGCATCGCATTCACCCCCCCTTGTTTTTGATCTCCAAAACCGCGCTCTTTCCCCCGCGCAAGCCGATACCCTGCCCGTGCTGATGACGACACCCACCGCCGGTCCCTCCTGCCCCCCCTCCTCGCAGCCCGTGAGCGGCCCCGCCGCACCGGGTGAGGCGCCCCTTGTCATGACCAAGCCCGTTCTATCCAACCCCGTAGACCCCACGGCCGACGCCAAAGCCGACGCCGCCACCGACGGCCTCCGCTTCCCCCGCGCCCTGGTGGCCGCCGGGCAGTGGGGGCTCGACCCGGCGCTGACGTTCCTCAACCACGGCAGCTACGGCAGCGTGCCCAAGGCCGCCATGAAGGCGCAGGCCGCCCTCCGCGAACGCGTGGAGCGCGACCCCGTGCGGTTCTATAAGTCTGACCTTGAGGGCCTGCTTGATTCCATGCGGGCCGATGTGGGGGCGTTCCTGGGCTGCCGCGGGGCGGACCTCGCGCCGTGCGCGAATGCGACGTACGCGCTGTGCCACATCTTGTACGCGTTGGGTCTGAAGGCGGGCGACGAGGTGCTCATCACCGACCACGAGTACCAGAGCCTTGCCAATGAGCTGGAGCGCGTGTGCGCGGCGACGGGCGCGAAGGTTGTGCAGGCGAAGATCCCCTTCCCCATCAGCGGGCCGCAGCAGGTGACCGATGCGTTCCTTGGGGCGGTGACGAAGAAGACGCGGATCGCGTTCATCAGCCACATCACCAGCGGCTCATCGCTGGTCTTCCCGGTGGCGGGGATCGTCAAGGAGTTCAACCGCCTGGGCATCGACATCGTGGTGGATGGGGCGCACTCGCCGGGGCAGATCCCCGTTGACATCGCCGCCCTCAACCCCACGTACTTTGTCGGCAGCGGGCACAAGTGGCTGAGCGCGCCCAAGGGCACGGGGTTCGTGTATGTGCGGCCCGACAAGCAGGCGAGCTTTCGGCCCGTGTGCCTCTCCAGCCGCGCCAACAAGGTGCGGCCCGAGCGGGCCCTGTTCCTCCGCGACTTTGATTATCAGGGGACGGATGACTACTCCGCGACACTGACGCTGCCGCACTCGATCGCGGCCCTGGGCGGGATGCTCGAGGGCGGCTGGCCCGCCCTGATGCGGGCCAACCACAACCTGGCGATGGCCGGGCGCGCTGTGGTGTGCGACATCCTCAGCGGCCTGGGCGTGACGGCACCCGCGCCCGAGAGCATGATCGGGACGATGGCAACGCTGCTCATCCCCGAACCCGCGCCGCAGTTCGCCAACCGGCCGACGAAGTACGACGATGCCCTGCAGGATGCCCTGTACGAGAATCACCGCATCGTCGTCCCCATCTGGCGCCTCAACGATGACCGCCGCGTGGTGCGCCTCTCGGCCCAGCTGTATAACTCCCTGGAGCAGTACGAGAAGCTGGGCCACGCCCTGGCCGAGGAACTGACCCGGGAACAGGCGTGGCGGGCGACGGCGTAAGCATCGGTCAGGCGGTTAAGTTTTTCGTCGTTGCTCGTCGCGCGTGAGTGCGGCGGAGATGATTTCCTCCGTCACGAAGAAGCCGGTGGACCGCAGGCGTTCGATGCTGTCCTTGAGCGGGCAAAGGCCCCGGGACGAACCCAGCTCAAGGATGCCCACTGTGCCAATGGTGGGTATCCCGAGGGCGCGCACGGCGCGGGCTCCGACACGGTCATCAACAAGCACAAGATCGGCGTTAAGTTCACGCGCCAACGCAACGGCCTCCCGCTCGCCGCGGCCCTTCTGATCAAGCGGGCCCGTCGTCCGTGGAGCCTGCACATCGAGCCAGGCGGGCGGT
>JBBSOF010000033.1:0-37102 GCA_038260025.1 Phycisphaerales bacterium | reverse complement strand
TGCGCTCCAGCTCCGCCCGCTCGACCTCGCTCAGATTCAACGGCGTCCGTGTGCCCATCGCTCGACTCCAGAATACCCGGAGTCGATACGCGCCAACCCTTCAACCGGTTGCGCCCTTGTTCAAGTCAGGACACTAGCGCTGGCCGCACGGACGCTGCCCATCGGCACGGCCTACGCCGTGTGGGTGGGGATCGGCGCTGCCGGAACGGCCATCCTCGGCATGACCCTACTCAACGAACCGGTCACGCCCGGGCGCGTTGCATTCCTGGGGCTGCTGGTGGTTGCCGTCATCGGCCTGCGCCTGACCGGCGCCCCGGTGTCTTCTACGCCGTAGCACGATCCGCCGCCTACGCCTCAACTTGCTCGAAGCACACCCGTCCATCGACGAGCCTTGCGAAGTAGCCTTTGACATCATCAATGCCCGTCACGCGGTGGACGAACGCCGCGGCCCGGACGAGGTCGGCCCGCTGGACGAGTTCCAGGCGCGGCTCCTTCAACTCCAGGCGGCTGGAGTAGAACGCACACCCCTGGTGTGCAATCAGCACCACCCGCTGCAGGCTGTGAACCTCCACGAGGAACTTCAGCTCATCCATCACGCCCTGCTCTTCAAGGTGCGCCTGGGGGTGCCCTGCCAGACATGCCGGCCCGCCGGGCAGTGTGACGCGGTCATACCGCGGCAGCGAAAGCCCCTGCTCAAGAAAGTCATCGAAGTGCTCGCCAAGTCGCCCATCCGAGCAGTAGATAGCGGCCGCGTGGATGCGGGCCGGGTCATAACGGAGTCGGCTCTCGTACACCTTGTCGGCTCCTTTGCAAAGTCTGAACGGAGTTCAGCACAAGATAAAGTCTTTGCGACATCGCGGTTCACGGCCCTCATGTCCGGAATGAACCCGGCCCAGCCGGTGAGAGGGTACCCGACCCGGGTATCTGGGAGGAAGTGGTGGAACATCCCTGCAAGGATGCTCATTCTGCCGTAGAGTGAAACCAGAAGCGGGACCTTTCGCGAAGGCATCTTCGGTGGGAACCTTCCCGCTCATCCTTGCTGTGGAGCACGCCCTTGTCCATGTCTGATCTCGCCGTTGCTCCGGAAGATGCTCCGCCCACGCCCATGACGGAAGATTCTCAGCGACCGCCGCGCGCCCCTCTTGGCATCCGCCTGCTCACTCTTGCCGCCGTCGTGATCCCGCTGCTCGGGCTTGCCGCGGCAATCTTCATGGTGTGGGAGGCGCCATTCCACTGGGTCTACCTCGCGCTGTTCGGCAGCATGTACCTGCTGACGGTGCTGGGTATTGGCGTGGGGTTCCACCGCCTCTTCACGCACCGGTCGTACGAAACCGGCCCCGTGCTGCGGTTTATCTGGGCGGTGCTGGGGTCGATGGCGGTGGAGGGGCCGGTGGTGCGCTGGGTGGCAGTACACCGCAAGCACCACCAGCACGCCGATGTCGCCGGCGACCCGCACTCGCCGCATGCCCCGCATATCCATGATGATCACGACCACGGCCCCCCCGGCCTGCGCGCCCTGCTCCGCGGCATGTGGCACGCGCACGTGGGCTGGATCTTCGATGATTTTCCGCCGGACCTCAATCGTTATGTGCCCGATCTGCTGAAGGACCGCGTCGTGATGTTCGTCAACCGCACCTTCGCCCTGTGGGTGGCGCTGGGGTTGCTGATCCCCGCGGTTCTTGGCGGGGTTCTGACGCAGTCGTGGTGGGGGCTGCTGCTGGGCTTCCTCTGGGGCGGCCTTGCCCGCGTGCTGCTGGTGCATCATGTGACCTGGAGCATCAACTCTGTGTGCCACATGTGGGGCACCCGCCCCTTCAGCACGCGCGATGAAAGCCGCGACAACCCGATCCTGGGCGTGCTCGCGATGGGCGAGGGCTGGCACAACACGCACCACGCCTTCCCAACATCGGCCCGCCACGGCCTGGCCTGGTGGAAGCTGGATGTGAACTACCTCGTCATCCGGGCAATGTGGCTGATGCGCCTGGCAAAGAACATCCGCCTGCCATCGCGCGAGCGCATCAACGAGCGGCGGCGAACGCAGCGCGCGTGAGCGAGCCGGGGTTGGGCAGCAGTGGCCTGGGTACCCCCTGTCTCCGACAGGGCGGATAGGGAGAACGCCCGTCAGTGAGGGACGTGGTCGGTTGCACTCCCCTCTCGGAGAGAGGGGTACCCAAACGAATCGTCAGCAGTTGCCGCCCGCAAGCACGCGGAAGAAGGCTTCGATGTCGGCGTCGGTGCCGACATCACCGTCACCGTTGAAGTCGGCGGTGCCGCAGGTGGGGCAGCAGGTGCCAGAGAGGCAGGCGAAGAAGGCTTCGATGTCCGCGTCAGTCCCGATGTCGCCATCGTTGTTGAAGTCGGCGGAGTTGATGGTGAGGGTGGCGGGGTCGCTGGTGACGCTGCCGCAGGAGTTGATGACGATGCAGCGGAGGGCCGCGACCACTTCCAGCGCGCCCTGCGGGGTGTTGGTGCGGGTCAAGGCGACCGTTGCGCCCGCGGCACCGGTCGCCGTAAAGCGGGCGATGTTGCCACCCACGCGCGAATCCACGTTGACCCCCTCAACCACGTTGGTCCAGACGCTCGGCGCGCCGACCTGCTGCCACTGCCACCGGTAGGTGAGGGAACCGGAACCGGTCGCGGCGACCGAGAAGGTAGCGGTGCCCGTTGAGCAGGTGGCGAACGGGTGGGGGGGCTGCACCTGCGGCGTGCAAATGCCGATCCCCCATTCGACGTTGTCGATAGATGCCAGGCCGCTGAAGCCGACGCCCACCGATGTGACCCGCGCCGAGGTGATCCCCACCGCGTCCTGCCAACCGGCAAACGCGTCGCCCGGGGCGGTGAGATCAAACTGCAGCGTGCCAAGCACGGTGGTGCCGCGGTAGAAGACCACGGTGTCGTGGTAGGGCACATTGCCTGTGCCGTCCACAAGGTCGAACCCGATCGCGGCCTGGGGCTGGTTGAACGTGACGACGATGTTGGTCGAGCCTTGCAGTAAGTTGCTCGAGTCGCCGTGCAGATAGCCCGCGTGCATCGCGAGGTTGCCCCCCTCGGTCGCGGCGTACGAAACCCCCGGCAGAATTCCCCAGCCCTGCGGCTGCGTTGTCGAGTTCAACGGGTTGGGGCAGACGAGCGTGCCGCCGCCGAAAATGCTGACTCCCTCGAAATCCTCAAGCAGGGCGCGGTCTCCAAGGATTGACTCCAGTTGTGCGGCAGAAGTCACCGGCCCCGCCCCGGCCACGCCGGTGAAGAGGGCGACAGCAGCGACGCATGGGAGGGAACGGAGCATGTGTGAAGTTCCTGTGTTGTTGGTGGCGCGGCTGGGCCTTGGAACCTGCTCGGCAGACGCCGCACACGCCAGCATTATAACAGGGGCGGGCGAGCTCCATGCACAAAGCCCGTGCCTCCCGGCGCGAGGGGCTGTTCTGGAAGCACGAAACGTGACTGCCCCGTGCAAACCTTGGGACTGATCGGCTATGCCGCTGAACTCGCCATCTCGTTGCATGATTGGGCGCAGCGATGGCAGAATTTCACGCACTTGTTCATCACTTCATCGCTCTGCGCCATCCGTTCGCAGTGATCGGCGCACTGCGAGCAGATTGCGGCGCAGGCGCGGCAGGTGTGCACATGGCGCGATGACTGCCGGTGAAGCAGGTTGTGGCTGACCCCACATATCTCGACGCAGTTGGCCAGCAGGGTCTGGTGCTCGAGCGAGGCGTGCTGGCCGCCCTTCTTCAGGCAGTTGACGATCGTCTTGAGGCATTGGTCCTGGCACTCATGGCAGGTGTGGACGCACTTTTCCATCATGGCGACTGAGGCCTGGGGCATGACACGCTCCTTGGGTTGGGACGGCTGATCAGGACTGCGGGGCCTGGCGCGACGGATGCAACTGCCGGAGCGGCGGAACAAGAAGAGGGAGAACCAGACTCCACTGCGTCCTTCCAGCCTGTGGATCTGCCCTAAGCCTGTTCCAAGCCTCATGGTAAAGGGCCTAATGGGCGTGGGAAACCCCGCCCCATCCCCGGTCCCGGGCCGCGGCGAACCCGCCCCCCGGTCATTGCCCTTTCCATACCCCCTCCCTACCCTTCCTCCCCTGCCGCCCGGACCGCGGCAGGACATTCTCCGATCCCCCAACGAGGACGCACCCCCGTGAAGATCCGCACCGACGAAATCGCCTCTGTCATCAAGCAGGAAATCGAATCCTTCGGCTCAGAGCTGGAGGTGTCCGAAGTTGGCACCGTGGTGGAGGTTGGCGACGGCATCGCCCGCATCTATGGGCTTGCCAAGGCCATGGCCGGCGAACTCCTCGAGTTTCAGACGGCCAAGGGCGCGGTGATGGGGCAGGTGTTCAATCTCGAGCTCGACACCGTCGGCGCGGTCATCTACGGCGACTACCTGCTCGTCAAAGAGGGCGACATGGTCAAGGCCACCGGCCGCCTGCTCGAGGTGCCCGTGGGCGAGGGGCTGCTGGGGCGCGTGGTGAACCCCCTGGGCCAGCCCATCGACGACGCAGGCCCGGTCAACGCCGCCGAGTTCCGCAAGGTTGACATCATCGCCCCGGGCATCGCCGAGCGCCAGCCCGTGACCGAGCCGCTGCAGACGGGCATCAAGTCCATCGACGCCATGATCCCCGTTGGCCGCGGCCAGCGCGAGTTGATCATCGGCGACCGCAAGACGGGCAAGACCGCCGTCGCCATCGACACCATCATCAACCAGAAGGAGTTCTGGGGCACCGACAAGGCCGTGGTGTGCGTGTACGTCGCCGTGGGCCAGAAGGAGTCCACCGTCGCCAGCGTCGTGGAGATCCTCAAGAAGAACGGCGCGATGGATTACACCATCATCGTCAACGCTTCCGCCGCCGACCCCGCCCCCATGCAGTACGTCGCCCCTTACTCGGGCACGGCCATGGCCGAGTACTTCATGTGGAGCGGCCACTCATCGTTCAAAACCAAGACGCTCTCCAACGGCGCACCCATGCCCAAGCACGCCCTGTGCGTGTACGACGATCTTTCCAAGCAGGCCGTGGCGTACCGCCAGCTCTCGCTGCTCCTCAAGCGCCCGCCCGGCCGCGAGGCGTACCCCGGCGACGTCTTCTACCTCCACTCCCGCCTGCTCGAGCGCGCCACCAAGCTCTCTGATGAGAACGGCGCGGGCTCCATCACCTCCCTGCCCATCATCGAGACGCAAGAAGGCGACGTCTCCGCCTACATCCCCACCAACGTCATCTCCATCACCGACGGCCAGATCTACCTCGAGCCCGAACTGTTCTTCTCCGGCGTCCGCCCGGCCATCAACGTCGGTATCTCGGTTTCGCGCGTGGGCGGCAACGCCCAGGTGAAGGCCATGAAGCAGATCGCAGGCTCCCTCCGCCTCGATCTTGCCGCGGCACGCGAGCTGGAGGCCTTCGCCCAGCTCGGCACCGAGCTCGACAAGGCCACGCAGCGCCAGCTCGACCGCGGCCGCCGCATGGTCGAGCTCCTCAAGCAGGGCCAGTACACCCCCTTCACCATCGTCGACCAGATCATCTCGATCTTCGCCGGCACCCGCGGCATCCTCGACGATGTCCCCGTGCCCCACGTCCGCCAGTTCGAGACGGGCCTGCTCGAATACATGAAGGGCGTCGGCAAGCCCATCCGCGATGAGCTTGCCGCGAAGCTTGATATCAAGGCCGTGGACAAGCGCCTCGAGGACGCCATCCGCGCCTACAAGGCCGGCTTCAAAGCAAGCTAAGCCGCCTAGGGTGGCCAGCCGCTCCGCGGCGGCTCTTCCCTTCCATAGACGCGATCAAGGCGTCGGAGCATCTCGCTCCGACGCTTTTTTTTGTGCGTAGCCCATCCGCACCGGCGCACCCCAGCCGCGCAATAAAAAGCCCCGGCGGCATGGGCCGGAGCATGCTCCGTCGCGCGCAGATCAGGCTCCCGGCGCGCTGGAGCATGCTCCGGCCGCGCTGGATGATGCTCCCCGGCGGGCGGTCGCGTGGCGGCGATGGGCGTGAGGGAGGGGGCTGTGGGTGGTTTGGGGGACGCGGGGGGGCGTGGCCGTCTGGCGGGCGGCGTGACGTGGCGGGGGCCGCGCGGGCACGGGCAGATAAACCGCCAATCGAGGGCAGTTTGTCTTGTGTTCCTAGGGCTGGGGGCGATACTGGGCGTGGCCCCCCTGGGGGCCGATGTTGTTCGCCCCGGCTTTTCCTCGCGTGGAGTTGTTCGCCATGACCCAGACCCGTTTCAGCCTTGCTGCGATGGTCTTCGCCGCCGCGCTGCTCGCCCCCGCTTTGTCCGCCCTGGCCCAGCCCATCACGGTGCAGCTGGTGTACGCCGCCTCGCTGCAGCAGACGGGGCCTTCGACGCCGCCGGGGCTGGGGCAGTACGACGGCAAGGCGTACTTCATCGCGGGAACCACCTTTATCAACAATCCGGAGGTGCAGCGGCCCAGCGGCGGCCCGGATTCCTTTGATGAGCTGGGCAACGGGTTCTATGAGGCGTTTCTGTGGATTGATGGCAGCCAGAGCGGGCTGATGAGCCACCTGCCCTCGGGCACATACACGTTCTCGTGGGAGGATGTTAACGAGGACACCATCACTTCCCCGCTGAGCCAGCCCTACCCCGCGGGGCTGTGGCCCAACCAGACACCCACGTACACCCCCCCGACGTACAGCGGACTGCAAGGCATGAACCCCGCGCTGCCCTTCAATGTGCAGGTGAACCAGTTTGTGCCCAGCGCGGGGGCGACCAGCACCCTGGGCGGCATGTACATCAACCAGGTGGTGGACGATGACTACGGCCCCATCATGCTCACGCAGTTCGCCACGGGCAGCGGCTCGACGCTGACCTCGCGCACCATCCCGGCCAACACACTGCAGCCGGGGCAGACGTACTACCTCACCTGGCGCTTCTCGCACATCATCCGCACCGCGGGGGGCAATGCCATCCGCGAGCTGCAGTTCACCCGCAACACGCGGATGACCTTCACCACCGCGCCAGCAATCGTGTGCGGCACGGCGGACTTCAACGGCGATGGCGATGTGGGCACGGACGCGGATATCGAGGCGTTCTTCGCGTGCTTGGGCGGCGACTGCTGCGCCACGTGCTTCGCGGGCGGGGCGGACTTCAACGATGATGGCGATGTTGGCACCGACGCCGACATCGAGAGCTTCTTCCGCGTGCTTGGCGGGGGGAACTGCTAGGGCACCCCACACCCACCCGGCCTCCGCATACGGACATGCGCAGGCACAAACACGGGGGCGCAAAGAAACCGGACGAACGACAGAAACAAACCGGAAGACCCGCCACCCCACGCGGCAGATGATGCCGCCATGAGCACCCGCTACACCCGTGCAACCCCCCGCGCCCTCGCTGCCCACGTTCTCTGCGTGAGCGCGGCGGCTGCCCCCGCCACGACCCGCTGGCTGCGGCCCCTGCTGCTAGGTGCCTTGGGAGCGGTGTGGTCTTTGAGCGCGGCCCACGCGCAGCCGCTTCCCCCGCCCGCGTACGTCGTCGAGATCCAAAGTGCCGTCGGCGGCCATGACGGCCATCTCGGCGCCGTGCCGCTGAACCTTCACATCGACTGGTCTGGACAGTGGGGGAGTGGGAACAGTTATTCCATGCAGGCCACCGCCGAAACCTTTGGCGGCCTCCGCCCTATGGCAGCCGTGCAGGCCGCGTGCAGCAGCGGCAACTTCGTGTTTAGCATCTATTCCACAGCGAGCGTGGAGTACTACGCCCGCATCCGGCCCCGCCGCACCCCTCCCGCCGGAAGCTATTCCGTTCCCATCCTCGTCAGCGCCCGCGGAGAGGCCCAGGGCTACGCCACCGCTCAAGTCAGAGTGAACTACGGCATTCCCATCCAGGTGAACACCGTCAACAGCACCCGCTCGTTCGATGCGGTCATTCCCGTTGACGTCTATCCCTCCGACCCCGACGGCAACCTGGTGGTCGTCAACCTGCTGGCCTATGCAGTCGCGTACAGGGTCCACCCCACCTACCCCGACTCGTCCCAGGCCTACGCCGATCCGCTCTTCACCTTCGATCAGGCCACCTTTGACCTGTACCAAGGCCCAGACACGTTTTCGCTCGACGAGTATTTCGAGTTTGAGTACAGCGAGCACCTGCTCAACCCGCCCTCGCCCCCCGTGGTGACCCTTCACCCGCAAAGCCAAGCGCCGTGCGAAGGGGGCGTGATGACGCTTACCGCGGCTGCGAGCAGCACCGCCGCGCTCACGTACCAGTGGCGCCTCGACGGCTCTGAACTCACCGATGGCGACGGAATTGTTGGATGCACCACGGCTGCGCTCACCATCGATCCGATGCAGACGTATGACGCCGGGTCGTACGACTGCCTGATCACCAACATCGCGGGCAGCGTGGCAACAAACCCCGCATCGGTGACAATCGAGGAGCCCCCGGTTGTGACCATCCCGCCCCAGCCAGTGACCGTCACATCGGGGGATTCCGTGGTCATGAGCGTCACGGCCACCGGCAGCGAGCCCCTTGTTTTTCAGTGGCGCAGGAACGGCATCGCGCTGACCAATGACAGCCGTATTACAGGGGCATCCACCGCGAGCTTGTCCATCAACCCCGTTGCAAGCGCCGACGCCGGGTCCTACGACGTCGTGGTGAGCAACGACTGTGGTGCCCCCGTGAGCGGCGCGGCCATCCTGACGGTCGCAGGCTGCGGCACAGCCGACTTCAACGGCGATGGGGACGTGGGCACCGACGCGGATATCGAAGCCTTCTTCGCCTGCCTGGGCGGCGACTGCTGCGCCATCTGCTTCGCGGGCGGGGCGGATTTTAACGACGATGGCGACGTCGGCACCGACGCAGACATCGAAAGCTTCTTCCGCGTGCTGGGCGGCGGACCCTGCTGAGGGGCTCCGTACGCTCCTGACGCGACGGCGGGCACGCCCCAATGGGCTCTGTTGGGCGACTTAGCGGACGGCATCCGCGGCTGGGTGGTGGGGGCTCGAATCGCCCCGGCCGCTGCGGCTCGGCAGCGTCGGGTGCGGGGTTGGAACGGCGAATGGCCAAAGCAAAGGAATTCTGGCCGGATTCGTCGCCCCTTTCCGCTGTGCTTTGAGGGGATTGGGGCGGGGCTGGTGCCGCGTCTTCCCGACAGGAGCCTGAAGATGACCGCTGCGAAGACCTTTGCCGCATTTCTGCTTGCCGCCATGCTGCCCGCCATGGCCGCACACGCCCAGTCCAACGTCAGCACCACCGACAAGTTCGCGTGGAGCGAGAACTGCGGCTGGCTGAACTGGCATGATGCGGGCTCGCCCGTGGGCGCGCAGGGCGCGGTGCTCAACGCCAGCGGCGGCTACCTCGCGGGGTTTGTATGGGGCGAGAACATCGGGTGGGTGAACCTGGGCGGCGGCGCGGGGCCGTACGCCAACACCACCGGCGCGAACTCAGGCGTCAACTTCGACCCCGCCACCGGCCGCCTCAGCGGTTATGCGTGGGCCGAGAACGCGGGGTGGATCAACTTCTCCGGCGGCGCGCTCGCCACGCCCGCGCAGCCCGCGCGGCTCGACGCCTCCGGCCGCCTCCGCGGCTACGCCTGGGGCGAGAACATCGGCTGGATCAACCTCGACGATGCCGCCCACTTCGTCGCCTTCACCGGCCTGTGCGGCAGCGCCGACTTCAATGGCGACGGCGACATCGGCACCGACGCCGATATCGAGGCCTTCTTTGCCTGCCTGGGCGGCAACTGCTGCCCCACCTGCGGCACCGCCGATTTCAACGGCGATGGGGATATCGGTACCGACGCGGATATCGAGGCGTTCTTCCGGGTGCTGGCGGGGGGGAGTTGCTGAACCGGCGGGCATTGCCGCATCTTTTCGGGCCTCTGCGTGGTATCTTCTTTGGGGCGGCGCAGCCGCACAGGGAGTCGTTGCCGTGAGAGTTTCTGCCGTCTGTGCAGTGCTGATGATGTGCGGGTTGACGCCAGGGCTCTTCGCGCAGGCGAAGCCGGGCGATGACACCGCCCCGCTGACCGCGCAGGCGGTCGTGCCGGGCATGATCATCGGCGGTGTCGGCGATGGAACGCCGGGGTACTCGGGCCGCATCGAGGCCGAGGTGTACAACATCGGCACCGTCGAGCAGACGGGAGGCGTGTTCGCGGGCAGCGGCTTCGTTGTGTACGACGATGCGGTGTTCATGGGCGGCTACCCCGGCGGGGGAGTGCCCCTGATGCTGACGGGCATGTCCACCGGGTTCATCCTGCCCGCCATATTCCCATCGCCCAACGGCGACCACCTGTGGACGCGGGTGTCGTTCTACCCGGATCACGACAGCACCGTCGCGGCAACCGCGACTCCATACGCCGGGACACCGGTGGTGGCGATGATCGACTGGGGCGCCGCCTGGCTCAACGGGGCCACGCCGGGCTCGGTGCGTTACTACGCGGCGCCGATCGCGGTGCCCGGCGGCGTCGCCACGCTGACCAGCGCGGATGTGTTCGACGGCGGCGCATCGGACCGCACCGCCGGGGTCAAGATCGAAATCTTCGCCGATGGCGCGGGCACCGTACGCGCCACCGACTTTCAGGTGGCGCGTCGGGCGGGTTTCACGGGGTGGTTGGTGGGGGCGGGCGACACCTACGGGTGGTTCAGCAGCGGCAACGATGCCCTGACCGGCAACGTCACCAACAACAACCGCTCGGGCGGCGGCACCACTGGCAGCGGCGGCAACGTGCGCGCCACTTACATGGGCTTCGCGGGCGTGGCCGATTCCGGCTGCTGGAACTGCCCGCCCAACCTGGGCACGCTCACCGACGGGCTCACGACCATCAACGGGACGCTGCCGACGAACGGCGCGGTCTGGCACCGCTTCACGCTCGCGGGCAGTGCCACGGACACCGCGGGGACGCAGGGTCAGTACCTCGACTTCGACTCGCTGGGCTCGGGCGCGGCGTGTGCGCTGGGCGTGTACGCGGGCGATACGGCCAGCACGGACTATGGCCAGCTGATGTTGAGCAACTCCGGCGGTGCCGCGGGCGGCCAGGCGCAGCTTTCCTTCGGCATTGGCCGCCGCGCGGCGGTGGGCGAGGGCCTGCAATACGACGGGCGCGGCACGCGTGCTTCGGCCCGCGGCCTGCCAGCGGGACAGTACTACATCGCCGTCGCCCCCGCAGGCTCGGCCTTTAGCAATGGCTTCGAAGTCACGCCCCAAGGCCCCGGCGGCGCCTTCAACCTGCGCTGGCAAACCAACTGCAACGGCGCGCCCGCCGGCGCATCGGTGCGCCCCGATGCGGATGTGGACCTCGGCGAGGTGGTCGGCGAGAAGTCGCTGAGTGCGCAGCCCCTCCCCGCCATCAAGCACGTGCGCTGGGTGCGGTTCAGCACGGCGCACGATGCCTCCGCGGCAGACCCCGCCCGCATCGACCTGGGCTCAACGCAGGCGGCCTCTTCCTCGCTCACCCTCTTCAATGCCTTTGGCAACGTGGTGGCGCAGTCGGTCTCGCTCACGGCGGTGCCCGCGCCAGCGCTGGTCTTTAACACCGACGGATCACTGCCCGCGGGAACCTATGACGTGGCCATCACCGTGGGTGAGCGCGACCTGGCTCCTTCAGGGAATGGCCGGTGGCACGTGCGCGGCGCTACAGCGACGGATGGCTCCGTGTTCGGCCTCACCGTGCTCGCCCCCGCCTGCGGCAGCGCCGACTTCAACGGCGATGGCGACGTCGGCACCGATGCCGACATCGAAGCCTTCTTCGCGTGCCTGGGCGGCAACTGCTGCGCCATGTGCCCGCCCGATGCGGACTTCAACGGCGACGGTGACACCGGCACCGATGCCGATATCGAGGCGTTCTTCCGCGTGCTGGCCGGAGGCACGTGCTGAAGTTTTTCGCCCGCTTCTTTGCCGCGCTGTTCCGGCGCGAGGTTGTCGCGCCGCGCTCAACGTCACCGCCAACCCCGCCCGCCCGCCCGCCCTCCACCCCGCCTCCCCCGCAGGCCCCGCCGCCGCACCGCACCGCGCGGCAGATACAGGATGAACTGACCGCGCTGGTCCAGGAGGCCGGCGCGTGGGTGGTGTTTGAGCCCAACACCCAGGCCACTCGCGAACTCCTTGTTCAGCGCGTTTTCGATCTTCTGCTGGCACGTTGGCAGGCGGGCGACCTGCGTGGCAACAAGCCCGAGCAGGCGTTCTTTGTCCGCTGCGATGCCACCACCATGACCCAGGACGACCTCGACAACGGCCGCCTCATCTGCCTTGTCGGCTTCGCCATCCTCCGACCCGCCGAGTTTGAGATTGTGCGCATCGGCTGGACAACGGCCGATGGCGATCCGTGAGCGTTGAAGGCCTCCCTCGCGCGGCAGCCACGCTCCAACCCGCGCCTTCCTGAACGCCCCTTCACCCCCAGCCACCGCCCGGCTTTGCGCCGCGACTTCCTATTGTTTGCATATGGCGACCAATGACGAAGGCGATTTCTGGGGAAAGGGCAATGCGGGCGGGTCGGGCGACACGGGGAAGCCCGGTGGCCCGGGTCAGCCCAGCGGCTGGTCGTCAGGCCCATCCAAGCCCACGCCCCCGGGCTCCACGCCCGGCGGCGATGGCGGTTTCTGGAATACGCCGGGCAAGAATCCCCCCGCGCCGTCAACCGAACCCACGACCGACAGCGGAGCCTTCTGGACGAAGGCCGAAGACAAGCAGAAGCGCGCCGCCGCTGCCGCGGCAGTCCCCGCAGACGAAGCCAAGCGTGCCCGCAAACGCCGCCGCCGCAAGTGGTGGCTGATCGGTACCGGCAGCGTGCTCCTGCTCCTGCTGCTCCTCATCGCGCTCGCGCCCAACATCGCCGGTTCGCTCGCCCCCGGCATCATCCAGTCGCAGGCGGGCAAGCAGATCAACGGCCAGGTGAAGGTTGAGTCCGCGAGCTTCTCGTGGTTCGGGCCCCAGCGCGTGCAGAAGATGCGCCTGATGGACAAGGAAGGCAAGGAGGTCGCCACCCTCAGCGTCGAGGCCGAAGCAGGCCTGACCGGCCTGATCGTGGGCAACCTCGATCTCGGCACGGTCACCCTCAGCAACGTCAAGGCCGACATCATCAAGTACGAAGACGGCACGACCAACCTCCAGCGCGCCATCACCCCCCGCAAGCCCAAGCCACCCGAGCCCGAAAGCAAGGAAGTGCGCCTCCCCGACTCGCTGCACGCCAAGGTGACGGCGCGGCGCATGCAGGTTTCCTTCACCGACCTCTCCCGCCCGGGCGCCTCCGCAACAACACCCACCGTCACGCTGCGAGATGCAGACCTCTCGGCGGAAGTGGGGGCGGGCAGGCCGCTCACCGCGGCGTTCAACGCCGATGCGCTCTCCGGTTCACAGTCGGGCCACATCGATGCGAAAGTGAAGTCCGAGTCGCTCATCCGCAAGGATGGCCTTGTGCAGCCCGCGAAGGCGAGCATCGACGCGGAAGTCCGCGTGCAGGGCCTGCCGCTGGACCTGGCCGATGCGCTCATCACGATGCCCCAGGGCGTCTCGGTGCGCACCGCCCTGGGTGACACGCTCGACCTCACCTTCACCGCCAAAGGCGACCTCGCGTCTGCCGTCACGCAGCTCACCGCGACAGCGTCCAACCTTTCGGCCCACGCCGACCTCAAAGTCGCGGACGGTGTGCTGACCACGCAGTCGCCCCTCGAACTCACGATCAAGGGCCCCGCCATCAACGCCCTCGTGCCCCAGGTCGGGCAAGCCATGCAGGCCCAGAGCGCCGCGACCATCGAGTCGTTCCCCGATGTTCGCCTCGCGGTCGACGGCCTCCGCCTCATCCTGCCCGTCAACGGCCCGCTCAATCTCCGCGGTGCCGGTGCCGATATCACCCTCAATATCTCCGAGACCCGCGGCAGCGTGGCCCTCACCGGCTCGCCCGCGCAGACGTTTACCATCGCCCCGCTGCAGGCCCGCGTCCAGGCGCCCGACCTCGCGAAAGCTGCACACATCGTCGCCAGCACCACCGCCAGCATCGGCGGCAGGCCCGCGGGCGAGATCAACGTCGATCTCACCCTCGCTGATGTGCTAGACCCGGCGGGCGCCCCCCGTGCCGGCCTTCCCGGCACCATCGAAGGGACCGTTGCGATCCGCCGCATCGCCACCGCCATCGCCCAGCCCTTCCTTCAGGGCACCGGCCTTGATCTGCCGCGCGACATCGGGCCGACGCTCGACGTCGAGCTGCGCGCCACCGCGGACTCCCGCGGCACCACTTCTGGCGGAACTCCGCCGACCAACGTCGCCATCACGGTCACCAGCGAAGGCGTGCGTGTCAACGGCGCGCTCGCCCTTACCGATACCGCCATCAAGACCAGCGGCGAAGGCATCCGCGTTGAGATGCCCAACCTGGCGCAGGTGGCCGGACGCTTTGTTGATGAATCAACGGGCTACCGAGTCTCACCGGCGCAGCCCGCTGCTGCCGCGGGCGCGGCCCGGGGGCTGACCATCACGCTGAAGGACCTCGACCTGCCGCGCGATGCAGCGACCGGGGCGATGCAGATGGACAAGGCGGCGGGCCGCCTCTCGGCAACGATCGCCGGGCTTGCGGTTGCCGCGGTGGGGCCGGGCGTTCCCGCCTCCGCCCCGATCAATATTGAATCGCTGGCTCTGGGCGCGCAGCTGACGCCGGGCGGAGACGCTCGCATCGACCTGACGTCGGCAATGCAGTACGCCACGCAGCGGTTTTCTGCTGTTGCCAACTTTGCCGTGCCCAAAGTGATCGTCATGACCGCCGGGCAGGCGACGCCGGCCCCCGTTGCGCAGCTGCGCCCCGTCGGCAAGCTGGAGCTGCGTGATGTGCCCACCGCGCTCGCCAAGCTCTTCCTTAAGCCGACGCCGGCGGAGGGTGATGCCAAGCCGCTCGACCTCGCCCAGCTCGTCAGCGACACGCTCGGCCAGACGATGAGTGTGACGGTGACCACCGCCGCGACGCCCGGCGTGGCGGACGCGATGAACGCGACGGTTGCCGCGCAGTCTTCAACGACCACCGCGACCGTTCAGGCCAGCGTGAGCCTGTCGCAGATTGCGCTGCAGAAGCTCAATGCGCAGATCAACGTCACGCCGCAGATGGTCTCCGGCCTCTCGCAGGCGTTCGCCCCCAATGTCGCGGGCATGCCCCGCCTTGTCGGCCCCAGCAAGGTGATGCTGGTGGTTGACCCCGTCACGATCCCCATGCAGGACAACCAGCCGCAGCTCGCCCGCGCGGGTGTGTTCGCGGCCCGCCTCAGCATCCCCGGCCGCACGCTGGTGGAAGGGCTGCAGGTAACCAATGAGGATGGCACGAAGCGCGACCTCGGCCGCGTGGGTGTGGATTCGCTCGAAGTCGCGGCCAGCGTGCCGCTGGGTGCGCTCATGGGCCCGGTGCTCCCCGAGCAGCGCAACGTCACCGCCCGCCTCTCCGGTACGGTGGTTGGCGGTCAGGAAGATTCGCTGATGGTGCTTTCGGGCCAGCTCAGCACGCAGGTGAGCGATGGCAAACTCGCTGGCGCGCTCGCTGCCGAGGCATCACTCTCCAAGATCAACACCCGCCTGCTCGAAAAGCTCGCCGGCAAGGACGGCCTCATCTCCGGCGCGATCGGCGACACGCTCTCCATGCAGCTTACGGCAAACCTCGCTCCGCCCCCCGCCTCGCCCGCGACCGATGGAGTCCCCGCACCCTTCGACCCGCTCCAGGCCACGACGCAAATCCAGCTCACGCTCGCAGCGCCGCGACTGCGCACCAACGGCCCCTTGAAGGCGACCATCGCGCCCGGCGGCCTGACGCTGACGGACCCTGTCACAATCGGGATGGATGTTGAACCGGCCTGGGCGAACACCTTCCTTGAGAAGCAGGCACCCGCCGGGTCGCCAGCCAACGCGCCCAAGCCCCCGCCAGACATCCAGCTCACCCAGCCCATCGCCCTCACCATCAACCTCTCGCGCCTCACCTACCCCATGGGCGACCAGGACCCCGCGCACCCGAAGATCATGGAGGCCGTCGTCGCGATTGCCATCCCCGATGTGCGGATGCGCACGTCCGAGGGCCAGGCCGTGCGGATGACGCAGGCCAACCTCATCATCAGCGCTGTGCCGGTCACGACACCCGGCGCTGCGCCCAGCGTGATGCCCGAAGTCCCGGTTGAGATCAAGCTTGATGTGGCCGAGGCCACCCTGGGCGATCAACCCTCCGCGCAGGCGATGATCCTCCGGGGCACCATCTCCGGCCTTGTCGACGCGCGTGGCACGATTGACACCAAGACCGCCACCGTCACCCTCAACGGCGACCTGCCGCTGATCCCGTCCGCGCTCATCGACGCAGCCGCCAAGCAGGAGGGGCTGATCGTTGATGCGCTGGGCCCGGTCGCCTCCGTTAAGGTGCAGGTCGAGCGTTTCCCGCTGGGCGATGTTAAGAGCGGCGGCCAGCCGCCCATCGTCTCCGCACAGGCCGATTCGCCCCGCGCTCGCGCCCGCCTGCGCGGCACGATCCGCGACAACGTCTTCGTCTCCGAACTGCCGCTGGAAGTGACGGTGATGGAGCTGACCGATGAGCTTGCGAAGCGCTTCATCAAGGGGCTTCCCCTGATGGGCACGATCCAGAAGTCGAACAAGGAGGCGCCGGCGCTCGTCACCGGGGCGAACCTTACCGTGCCGCTGGGCAACGACATGACCAAGCTCAACGGTGAGTTCCGCATCGACCCCGGCGAGGCGCGCTTCGAGGCCAGCTCGACATTCTCCGGCCTGCTGCGCCGCTCGGGCCAGCGTGAGGCGGGTTTGGTCGGCAAGCGGCTGGACCCCATCAACGTCCGCATCGTGCAGGGCGTCGCAACATACGAACGCTGGACCCTGCCCCTCGGTGAGTTTGAGGTGCAGACACAAGGCACGGTTGACCTTGTCAAGCGCACGATCGATGTCGTGACGTACGTGCCGTTCGGTGAGCTCTCAGACTCTGCCGCGGGCCTGCTCAACACAAGCCTCAACAGCGTGCTGGGCAAACTCGGCGGCACGCTCGTCAACGCCGCGGCAATCGTCCCGATCCGTACCCAGGGCCCCCTCGACAACCCCAGCACCAACATCGACGCCGCCGCCTTCGCAGAAAATCTACGCAACAGCATCAAGCCCGAAGACCTTATCAAGAAGGGGTTGGGGGACTTGCTGAAGAAGCAGGGGAAATAACGAGCCCATACGAGCCCGACGCGCAAGCGTCGGAAGCCCGCCTTTCAGTCCCCACCCCGACCAGCAAGCCTCAGGCCCTCTCCCTCCCCACCTTGCACCCCTCCTCCCCCCGGCTATATCTTCCCCGCGATGCCCGCCCCGCTCGCGTACTTCCTCACCTGGTCCACCTATGGCAGCCGATTGCACGGCGATGATCTCGGCAGCGTTTCCCGCACACAGAACCACCGCGGCGAACCTTTCCTGGAGCCCGACCTTCAGCGCGTGGACCGCGAGTCCAGCACCATGTCGTACGAACCCATCCTGCTAACCCCGCCGATGCGTGCTGTTGTTTCCAAGGCGGTTGAAGATCACGCCATGTTCCGCAAGTTGCGGCTGTTTGCGATCAATCCGCGATCGACGCACGTTCATGTCGTGGTGGGTTGCGGCGATGAAGCACCGCCCCGCCCCGAGAAGGTGCTTCAGGAGTTCAAGTCGTGGGCAACGCGGCGGCTGCGCGATGCCGGGCTGGTTCGGCGCGAGGGGCCGGTATGGTCACACCACGGAAGCACGCGGTGGGTCAATGATGAG
The DNA here is from genome assembly GCA_038260025.1 of Phycisphaerales bacterium. Lineage (GTDB taxonomy): Bacteria > Planctomycetota > Phycisphaerae > Phycisphaerales > UBA1924 > JAEYTB01. Next base: position 19,415 of record JBBSOF010000033.1, on the reverse strand, counting down.
GAGGGGCTGTATGAGGCGAGGAATTATGTTTTGAACATGCAGTAGTGCAGGGAGAGTGTGTTCGTCCGAAGCTTGCGCTTCGGGCTCGTACGGCGACTTACGTCATCTCCTCCGCCACCGACTCAAACGTCTCCGGCTCATCGCCCGTCTGCCCCACCGGCGCTGCCTCGGGCAATGGTTTGCCCATCGTGTCGGTCAGTGGCTTGCCCGTCATCGTCTTGATGATCGGGATCGGGTGGGCCAGTTCGTGTGCCTTGAGCGACTTCTCCAGCCCGCCACGCACATCCTCGGCCAGTTCGCCCCACTTGCCGCGTCCGCGGCACTTGGGGAAGCGCGAGCAGCTCAGCCACGGCCCGCGCACGCCGTTGCGCAGCACAAGCGGCGCCTGGCACTTCTCGCACAGCACCTCAGTGGGCATCGCCGGCATCGAGGGCGCGGTGACGCGCCCCTTCTTGTCCAGGTTCAGGATGCCATCGCACGGCGCGGCCTTGTCGTTGTACTTGCTGCACCCCAGGAATGGCCCGAAGCGACCCACCCGCTTGGTCATCGCCGAGCCGCACTTGGGGCACGCCACATCCACCGTCTCTGCCGCGGGCCGCGGCACGCCCTCGCGGTCCACGGGTGATGCATAGTTGCAATCCGGGTACCGCGAGCACGAAAGGAACCGCCCGTTCTTGCCGAAGCGGTACACCAGCCCCGCGCCGCACGTCGGGCACTTGTACTCATCGGGCGCGGGCACCGTCTCGGCCTTGGCGTGGACAAGGTTCGTCTCCGCCGCCTTCAGCGCCTTCTTGAAGGGCTCATAGAAGCGGTGCAACATCTGCACCCAGTCGATATGGTCCTCCTCGACCTTGTCGAGCTCCTTCTCCATGTCGCGCGTGTAGCCGACATCGAGAATCTCGGGGAATGCTTCAATCAGCTTGTCCGTCACCACCTCGCCCAGGTCGGTGGCATAGAAGCGCCGCTCCAGCTGCTCAACATACTTGCGATCCTGGATCACGCCGATGATCGACGCGTACGTCGCGGGCCGGCCGATCCCCTCGCTCTCGAGCACCTTGATCAGCGACGCCTCGGTGTACCGCGGCGGCGGCGCAGTGAACTTCTGATCCACATCCATCGCGAAGGGCGCCACCGGCATCTTCTCCGCCACGGGTGGCAGGTTCTGCTCATCGCCGCCCAGCGGCACGCCAGAAGCCTTGTAAAAGCCGTCGAACACCAGCACGCGGCCCGACGCCCGGAATGTGCATGGCCGCGCCGCATCGCGCCCGCCCTTGATCAGCACGGTCGTCGAGTCCCACTGCGCGGGGACCATCTGGCAAGACACAAACCGCTCCCAGATGATCTGGTACAGCTTGAACTGGTCGGGCGTCAGCGCCGAGCGCAGACGTGCGGGTGTGTACTCAACGCTGGTAGGGCGGATAGCCTCGTGGGCCTGCTGCGCGTCTTTGTTCGATGATGTGAAGAAGTTGGGCTTCTCGGGCAGATACTTCTCCCCGAACTTCGCCTTGATATACCCCCGCGCCATCTCGATCGACTCGCCCGACAGGTGCGTCGAGTCCGTACGCATGTACGTGATCAGGCCCACCGAGCCCTCGCCCGGGACCTCCACACCCTCGTACAGCTGCTGCGCCGCCCGCATCGTACGCTGCGCGTTGAACCCCACGCGGCTGCTTGCCGCCTGCTGCAAGGTCGATGTGATGTACGGCGCGCCCGGCCGCGATGTCGTCCGCTTGGTCTCGACCGAGGCAATCGTGTACGGCGTCTTGGGGTCCAGCGTCCCCTGCACCTCGCGCACCCACCGCGCCGGGCCCTTGCCCTTGGGGTTCTCCACGATGTTCGTCTGCACGCCCGTCATCCCTGCCAGCCCCGCAACTTCCGTGACGAAGGCCGAGCCATCATCGGAAAGTTGCTTTGAGTCTGCGACCGACCCAAGCGTGCGCGGGTCGAACTTCTCACCCGCAAACTCGACAAGCTCTGCGCGGAAGCCGGTGTGCTCGGCAAGCCAAGACCCCTGCACGCGCTGCGTCGGCGGGTTGCCCTTCTCGTCCTTGCGCTCAATGAACTTCGACCAGTCTGCCGCGAGCGCTACCGCCCTGGCCATTTCCGTCGTGAAGTTCGCGGAGATCGACCAGTACTCATCCGGGATGAACGCCCGGATCTCGCGCTCGCGCTCCACCACCAGCCGCGCGGCAACAGACTGCACGCGCCCCGCCGAAAGCCCCCGCGCCACCTTCTTCCACAGCAGCGGCGAAACCTGGTAGCCCACAATGCGGTCGAGGATGCGCCGCGCCTGCTGCGCGTTGACGCGGTCCTCATCAATCGGGTGCGGGTTGTTGAAGGCCTTCTCAATCTCCGCCTTGGTAATGGCGGGGAAGATCACCCGCTTGGCCTCCGACGGTGCGACCCCAAGTTCCTGCGCCAGGTGCCACGCGATGGCCTCGCCCTCGCGGTCCAAGTCCGTCGCGAACCACACATCGTGACCCGTCGAAAGAGCCTCTTTCGCAGCCCGCTTCAGGTCGCTGATCACCCGCTCTTTGCCCTCGGACACTTCGTACGTGGGCTGAAAGTCATGTTCCAGATCAACGCCGGGCACCGGGTTCTTCACGCCCTTGGGGTTACGGCTGGGCAGATCGCGCACATGGCCCACGCTCGCCAGCACCAAGTAGTCCCGCCCCAGATACTTATTGATGGTCTTGGCCTTGGAAGGCGATTCCACGATCACGAGGTGGCGGTTTTTGCCGGCCCCTGCGATGTAACTTGTGGTAGCCGCACGCCTTGGGGCTCTGCCGCCGCGACCGCCGCCCCCGGCCTTGGCCTTGGCGGCACCCCGCGGTGCTTTCGCGGCAGGGGCTTCCTTCACACCAGAAGCAGCAGGTTTCTTGGCCATGCGGATCGTAATCCTTCCAAACTATTACCTAACAAATTGTAGGCGGATCATTCACGAGGGTGGTGACAAGGCGATGACAAGGCGATGACAGGAAAGGGGGTTTCGCAGCCGGTGTCAAGTCAGATGTCCCAGCCAAAGGAAAACACTGGCCATTAACACCCACCCCATCGGCACGCGGAATGCCCCCCCGTGAAACCCTTATCGCCCGCCTCAGCCGCAAGCCTCGACCACAATCCCCGCCCATCGCTCCACCGGCACCGCCGCGGCATCAATCCACACCGATCCCGGCGTGGTCCGCAATCTCCGCAGCCATGTCCGCTGGTTCTTTGCAAACCGCCGTGTCTCGATCTTGATCTGCTCCGTCGCCTCATCCAGCGACAACCGCCCCTCAAAGTGCTCGATGAGCTGCTTATACCCCAGGCCCTCACGCGCCTGCGGCCCCAGCCGCCGCGATTCCCACAGGCCCCGTGCTTCCTCAACAAGCCCCGCCGCCAGCATGCCCCGTACCCGCGCATTGATCCGCGGATTGAGCAGTTCACTGGGCCAGTCCAGCCCCACCAGCACCCGCGCGGCTCCCTCATCGCCCCGGTCGCGCTGGTCCCACTGTGTCTGGTGCTCGCTCATCGGCGTGCCCGTCAGTTCAAACACTTCAAGAGCTCGGATCGTCCGCCGCAGGTCGTTGGCGTGCAGCCTTGCCGCGGCTGCCGGGTCCACCCCTTCCAGCCTTCGACGCAGCTCCTCAGGCGTCATGGCCGAGAGCCGCGCCCGCAAAGCGGCGTCCTCCCCCGGTCCCTCGAAGAGCCCATCAAGAAGCGCCTTTATATAGAGGTGCGTCCCGCCCACAACGATGGGAAGCCGGGCACGCCCCTGAATCTCTCCGATGGTCCGCTTCGCCGCGTCCAGCCAATCGTGCAGCGTGAACCGGTCCGTTGGATCCACAACGTCGATCAGGTGGTGCGGGATGCCCCTGCGTTCCTCCGCCGTCGGCTTGGCAGAGCCGATATGGAGCCCCCGGTACAGCAGCATCGAATCCGCCGAAACGACCTCGCACACGCCGCGCCCGGCTGCGCCGTTGATCATGCACGCCACATCCACCGCGAGCCCGGTTTTCCCGCCCGCAGTCGGACCGACGATGATGGGGTAGCGCCCTGGCACGCGGAGACTGTACCGGCGCGCACTACCCTTTCCCTGTGCCCCCCCTCCCGCAACTCCGCAGCAATGTGATGCAGCGTCTGGAGCAGGCGATTGCCGCGCTGCCCCGGGATTCCTGCCTGCGCTGCATGCAGCGTGCCGAAGCGCTGGGCTCCGAGGTGGACCCCGCGGTGACCTACCCCGAAGCCTGGGTCGCCTTCCGCATCGTCGGCGCAGGCGCCAAAGGAATGGGGGAAGGCCTCATCGCCGGCGCCGACCTGCGCGCTTCGTTGAGCCCGCTGGTCGAGCGGCTCAGCGCGGCAGTCTCTATGCAGCGCGAAGAGGCCGGCCCCGATGCCCTGGATGCGGCGCAGCTCTGCGAACGCTGGCACATCAGCCGCGCCACGCTCAACCGCCTGCGCTCCAGGGGTCTCGTTGCCCGGCGCGTGCTCGATGATTCCAAACGCCACGCCCTCGTCTTTCGCCTTGAGGTCGTCGAACGGTTTGAAAGCACGAACGGCCCGTCGCTCGCCCGTGCCGCAGGCTTCTCGCGTGTCGACCCCGCCGCGACATCGCGCCTCATCCGCCGAGCCGAAGGCTACCGCCGCCGCCTGGATTGGACGCTCAATCAGTGCGCCTGTCGCCTCGCGGAAAAAACCGGCCGCAGCCAAGAGGGTGTGCGTCAACTGCTCCTCCGCGCGGCAGTCAACACCGCCCCATCCCTCCGCGAGGCGCCCGCGCTAGGCGAGCGCCAGCGCGAGCTCCTGTACCGCGCCTGGCGGCGCGGCGTCGACCTCTCGCAGATGTCGCGAAGGACGCACCGCTCGCGGGGCGCGGTCCGCCGCGCCATCACGATGGCCCGCGCAGCACGGCTGCGGTCAATCCTGGACAGTGGCGCGCTGCACGGTCCGGTCTCTGCCCCCCGGTCAAAGCCGCCCGAATCGCTCCTCGCACTCCCGCCTGTCCGCAGCGGGCTCGCCAGCCCGCACGCGCCCGACGTGCTGACCTTCCTCGCCGCCGCCCGCGCCATGGGCCCACCCATCGGGGCCGAGGAAAAAGCCCGCCTTGCCGCGTACCAGTTGCTCCGCGCCGAGGCGGCCCGGCTCATCAACGGACTGAGCCTCCTCCAACCCTCTCCCGCCGCGGTAGACCGCACAGAGACGCACCTGCTGTGGGCCGCGCGGATCAAAGCCGAGCTCATCGGCTCGCAGGTCCGCCTCCTCCTCGACACGCTCGCCGCACGCCTGGGCCGCGATGTTGAAGAACTGCCCCCAGCCGCCGGGCTGCAGGTCATCACCGAAGGGCTCCGTGTGATCGGCGACGCCGTCGATGGCCTTGACCCTGCCAAAGCCGGACGCCTGGCCGCGGCAACAAGCCTCATGCTCGACCGCTACGCCGCCGGTGCCGCCAAGCAGCTCACGCCCGCCGTACCGCAAACCCGCCGCGCCACCGTCGTCATGACCGCTGGTCTCGCCATGCCGCGCTGGGAGCGCGATGTGTCCCCGTGGCAGAAGTTGCTCGAGCCCGACCGCCGCCTGCGGCCGGGCATCGTCGCCGGCGTGGTGCCCACTGCCGCGGCAGATGTGCTCACCCGCCGCTACGGCTGGGATGGCGGCCCCCCCCGCACGCTCGCGGAACTGGCAGGCGAACTCCACGTGACGCCGATCCGCGTGCTGAAGGTCGAACGCGATGCCCTCCGCGCTGCGCTCGTGGCGCTGCGTGCCGCGACCGCCGCCCGATTAGGATGATCGCATGTCAGCCCCCGAAATCTCCAGCGTCCAGCTCATCGTCGGGCTTGAAGTCCATATCGAGCTGGCGACGCGCACCAAGATGTTCTCCCGCTCGCCCAGCCCTGCCATCGCCGAGTTTGCCAGCGCGGGGCCCAACACGCTCATTGATCCCACGGTGCTGGGCCTGCCGGGCGCGCTCCCCGTCCCCAACCGTGCCGCGGTTGAGATGTCGATGATGGTCGGCCTCGCCCTGCAGTGCTCTATCGCCTCCACAACCAAGTGGGACCGCAAGGGCTACTTCTACCCCGACATGCCCAAGGGCTACCAGATCAGCCAGTACGACCTGCCCCTGTGCTTCGACGGCAGCGTCGAGCTCCCCGCATCAGATGATGCAGGCTTTCCCGCAGTCGATGGCCCTTCCCGGCGGATCGGCATCATCCGCGCCCACCTCGAAGAAGACGCGGGCAAACTGCTCCACGAGGCCCCAGGCGGGGCCAAGATCGACGGCTCCATCGTGGACCTCAGCCGCGCCGGCACGCCGCTGCTGGAGGTCGTCACGCAGCCCGACTTCCGCACCGCCGAAGAGGTGGTCCTGTTTGCGAAACTGCTCCGCACCACCTGCCGCTTTCTCGGCGTCACCGAGGGCATCATGCAGCAGGGGCACATGCGCTTCGAGCCCAACATCAACTGCGTGATTTCCCTCAGCGATGGCTCCTTCGTCAAGACCCCCATCGTCGAGATCAAGAACCTCAACTCCTTCCGATCGCTCAAGTCCGCCGTCGAGTTTGAACTCGACGACCAGCCCCGCCGCTGGCTGTTGGACCACGGCGTGATGGGCCCCGGCGCGAAGACTACCCGCGGCTGGGACGATGCCCGCTCCATCACGTTCATCCAGCGCGAAAAAGAAGACGCCCACGACTACCGCTACTTCCCCGACCCCGACCTGCCGAGCCTGAGCATCGAACCGCAATGGCGCGAAGAGGTCGGGCTCCGCGTGCCGGAACTGCCCCTGCCGCGCTACCGCCGCTATGTCACCGAGTTTGGCCTGGGTGTCAAAGAGGCGTGGGCGCTGGTGGAAGAGCGTGATGTCTGCCTGTTTTATGAGGCTGGCATCGACGCCCTGGTCAGGCTCTCGGGCGACCGCACCCGCGCCGGAAAACTGATCGCCAACATCCTGCTCCAATCCGGGGCCCGCCGCGCCAACGAGCGCAGCGTGCCCATGAGCGCGCTCGGCATCACCGCGGAGCAAGTGGGGGAACTGGCCGCCATGCGCGACGAAGGCCGCCTCTCGGCCAACGGGCTCGATGAGTTGTTCGGCCTTCTGTGCGACCCTGCCGCGCCTATGGGGACCGAAACCCTGGAAGACTTTGCCCGCTCCCGCGGCCTGCTCATCATCCGCGACGATGCCGCCCTCGAACGCTGGATCGACCAGGTGATCGCCGCCAACCCCAAGGTTGTCGAGGACATCCGGGGTGGCAAGGTTGCTGCCGCGGGGCGGCTGGTGGGCGAAGTCATGAAGCTCGCGTCAGGCTCTGTGGATGCCAAGAGCGTGCGCGAGGAAATCCTCCGCAAACTCGCCTGATGGTTTCACGGGCCGATCATCCCGGCACGGCCTGTTACACACCTGTGACCATCGCTCGGGAACTGATCGGGGGGCGATCCCGTATGCTGGCTAGACCGAACCGTGAACCGGCAGGGAACACAAAAGTGTGTACTATCCCCCTCCCTGTCCGCGGCCGCGGGGCTTTCGTGGACCGTCCGAACCGTTGAGACTTTCCGAGTGCGTTTTTCGAGGTGCTGATATGCCTTCATCAAGTGTCTGCTGGGGCATCGAGATCGGGGCCGCGGCCATCAAGGCCATCAAGCTCGAGGCCATCGGCGATGGTGCCGTCAAGGTGCTCGACTTCGCGGTGATTCAGCACCCCAAGGTGCTCTCCACCCCCGGTGTCGATGCCAACGACGTGCTGCGCGTCTCGCTCGGTGCCCTCACCAGCCAGTACGACCTGTCCAAGTCGGCCATTGCCGTCTCGGTGCCGGGTCACTCGGCATTCGCCCGCTTCGCCAAGCTGCCCCCGGTGGAACCCAAGAAAGTCCCGGACATCGTGAAGTTCGAGGCGATGCAGCAGATCCCCTTCCCGCTGGAGAACGTGGAATGGGACTATCAGACTTTTGTGTCGCCTGATTCACCCGACGTCGAGGTCGGTATTTTCGCCATCACCCGCGAGAAGGTAAACGAGCGCCTCAACATGCTGGCGGATGTGGGGATCTTCCCCAACTACGTCATCCTCAGCCCGATCGCGGTCTACAACGCCCTCGCCTACGACCTCCAGTTTGATCCCAAGACCCCCGGCACCATCATCGTGGACGTTGGCACGACTTCCACCGATCTGGTCATCGCAACCCCCGGCCGCATGTGGGTCCGCACGTTCCACACCGGCGGCCATCAGTTCACCGATGCCCTCGTCAACCAGTTCCAGCTCAGCTATCCCAAGGCCGAGAAGCTCAAGCGCGATGCCGAGGACACCAAGCACGCCCGCCAGGTCTTCCAGGCCATGCGGCCTGTGTTCACCGATCTGACGCAGGAAATCCAGCGTTCGATCGGCTACTACCAGTCGATCAACAAAGAGGCGGAACTCACCCGCCTCATCGGGGTGGGCTCCACTTTCCTGCTCCCCGGCCTCCGGAAATACCTCAAGCAGCAGCTCTCGATGGATGTGTACCGGGTGGACGCCCAGACGCCCTTCAAGCGGGCCACCATCGCGGGCGACCGCGAAGCCGCCTTCCACGAAGTTTCCACCGGCCTTGTCACGGCGTATGGCCTTGCCCTGCAAGGGCTTGGGCTCAACGCAGTGGGCGGCAACCTCATGCCCACAACCGTGCTCCGCAAGGCCATGTGGAAGGAAAAAGTCGGTTGGTTCGGCCTTGCCGCGGGCATCGCGGCGCTCGCCAGCGCCATCATGTTTGTCCGCCCCGTGAAGGACTACTTCGACGTCAACAACGCCATCCCCGATGCCAGCATCCAGACGACCCAGAACAAGGGTGATGCGCTCAAAGGCCAGGCAACCTCCGAGGGCGTCACGGCCTCCAGCGAGCCCGACCTGCGTGCCGCGAACATGGTCGCCCTGCTCGACAAGCGGGGCGTCTACGAAATGATCATGGCCGATGTCGGCAGGCTCTTCGCCAAGGCCGAAGACGCCGTGCCCACATGGGGCCCCTCCCTCAAGGGCCTTGACGGCAAGCCCTTGGCGCCCGTTCCCGGCCCGGCATTTTCGCTTGTCAAGTTCGAGACCGAGTACCTGCCACCCGAAGGGGCCGCCTCGCCCGATGCCCCGCCCGGCATGGCTCCTATGAACTCAGCAGGCGGCCCCGAGCCCACGTTCCCCCGCGTCCGCTGCACGCTGACCGCCACCACCACGCAGCCCGAACCGCTGCGGTTTGTCCAGCACGTCGCGTTGCCCTGGTTCCAAGCTGCGGCAGCCCGCCGCCCGGGCGTCCCCTACCTCATCATGGGCGCCGATTGGCGGGTGGAACTCCAACTCGCGAGCGCAGCGATGCCATCCACTTCCCCCGGCTTCGGCGCGGGTGACACCGTGCCCGGGGCCGTGTCCGAGGGGGGCCGCGGCGGCCGCAGTGTTATGCGCGGGGCCATCGCCGGCGAGGGCGGCGGTCCTCCCCGCCGCGGCGGTTACCCCACCCCCTCGATGGGCGCGGGCGAGATGTCCAGCCCCGGCGAGGGCCAGTCTCAGCTCGACGCCATCGCGCCCCTTGTGGCGCCCGAAACCACTGGTCCCGCCGTCACCGGCGTCATCACGATTACCTGGTACGCGGTGCTCAAGCCCGACGCGCCGACTACCCCTGAGGAGGCTCCCAAGTGAAGCCAGTTCTTGCATGGGTCAAGAGCAACGTCCTGATCGTGGGCTTCTCCGCGCTCATCCTGCTCATGCTGCCCGCATCGTGGTTTGTCAGCACATGGTGGGATGCCAAAATCCTTGCCGCGCAGCAGAAGTCCGCCTCCGATGCCCTCACCAAGCTCAAGGGTTTGAAGGTTGACTACGGCATCCCCCCCTATGAGCCCGGCGGCCAGCCGGTGACGTACAAAGAAGTGCCCAACATCTCGCTCATCAACTGGTTCAAGGACCAGCGTGAGAACTTCTCGAAGCAGGCCACCGCCGTAGTGGAGCGCGCCGTCCAGTTCAACAAGGGTCTGGGCAGCGACGCCGCAAGCGTCGGCCGCAGCGAGCACAAGCCGCTCGTTGAAGGCCTGTTCCCCAGCGGAAACCAGGCCAAAATCGACGAAATGGAGGACACCCTCCTCGGCAAGCGCGGCATGACCAACCCCTACCGCCGCCTGCTCACCTCCGTCCGTGCCGGCGACCCCGCCGACCCCGCCGTGCTCGCCCAGTCGATCCAGGACTTCCGCACCAACGAAACCCAGAAGGTGACGGCAGGCAAGCGCGATCTCACCGCCGACGAGGGCGAGGTGATCCGCAAGCTGCTGACCGATCAGCGCCTCGCCGAGTACCAGAGCCGCGCTAACTCCGTGTCCGTCTACGCATCGATGGACTCGCTGCCCCGCAACCCCAACGGCTCCTACGTCCCCAGCGGCCTCCACCTCGACCAGCAGCGCATGAACCTGCCGGACATGTACCTCTTCCAGTGGGACTACTGGATCCTCCGCGACATCTTCGACGCCGTGAAGCTCGCCAACACCACCGACGGCAAGCTCACCAACGTCGACCGCTCCGTGGTGAAGCGCATCGACTCCATCTCGATCTCGATCCCCTCCGGCATGGGCCGCAGCGAGGAAGTCACCAGCTGGCGGCCGACCACCCCCGAGGGCGAGGCCGCCGCCGCGCCCGGCGCCGCCGGCCCGGGCGCGATGGCCACGCTCGACCCGTCACTGTCCATCACCGGTCGCCGCGCCGAGAATGGCATCTACGACACCCGCACCGTGACCATGTCCGTGGTACTGAGCTCCGCCCGCGTCGGAGACTTCATCAGCGCCATCGAGCGCACCAACTTCATGACCGTCACCGACATCGACCTGCACGAGGTCCGCCTGTGGGACGAGCTCGCCCGCGGCTACTACTACGGCCCAGAGCACGTGGTCCGCGCCGACGTTGAGATCGAAACGGTGTGGCTGCGTTCCTGGACCACGAAGTTCATGCCCGCCAAGGTCCGCGAGAACCTCAAGGTCGCCCCCGATGAACCGGCCCCCGAGGCGCCCGCGGAAGTTCCCCCGCCCCCCGGCTGAGGCACCCCTGACCCCGAAGCAGCACACGTTCCGCCTTCCACGAATCAAAGGTGTAGACCATGAAACTCAAAGGCATCTCTCCGCTGGAACAGAACGTCGATCGCATCGTCCTGGGTGTGGTCGGCCTCGCCCTTCTGGGCGCTGTGGCAGCGCAGTTCATCCGCACCAACACCGTCAAGATCGGGACCGAAGACGTCAGCCCCGGCCAGGCCTTCACAGTCGTCGCCAAAGAGGCCAAGGCTCTGAGCGCCCAGCTTGACAGCAGCGACCTGCGCCGCCCCGAAACGCCCTCCTTCAGCCTCGCGGAAAAGCTCAAGCTCGGCGCCGGCGCGGTGCCCCTCAGCAACCCCCCCCGCGTGGCCCTGGGCGGCAAGCCCGCCATCGGCGGTGGCAAGCTGGTCATGCGTCAGGAGAATGACACCTTTGCTGCGCCCACCGTCCCCGCGCCTGCCGCGGGCGTCGCCAGCGAGGTGATGGTCACCATCAGCCCCGTGGAGAAAATCCGCAACGCGGAGCTTGCCAAGCTGCTGCCCGCCCAGCAGCCCTTCGACAAGGCCTCCATCAGCGTCGAGTTCACCTTCAGCGGTGCCGACCTGCGCGAAGCCCTCCAGTCCGACCCCGACGGTGAGGGCCCGGCCCGCGCCATCCCACTGAGCTGGTGGCGGGAGCAGTCCTCGGGCCAGAACTACGACATCGTTGAGATCGTCGCGGTGCAGTACGAGCGAGAGACCATCACCAACCCCGACGGCACCACGCCCTCAGGCTCCACCCGCGTCACGCTCCCCGCACCCCCCGGCCGCCCTGCAAAGCTCGCCGAGTGGACCGAGAGTGTCAAGAGCATCGGCGACATGCCGGGCATGGTCGATCGCGTCAAGGCCGCGAGCGAAGACCTCCTCCGTCCTCGGTTCTACAGCACCGTGGCCGGCCCGGAGTGGCAGCCCCCCTCGCTCGCTCAGACCTCCGGCGATAACGACGCCAAGCTCGTCGCCATCAACAAGGACACAGCCCGCCTCGCCGCCCTCGATCGTCAACTCGCCGACCTCGATAAGCGCCTTGCAGGGGCCGCCGCGCCCCGCGATACCGAAGCCCCCCGTTCTCCCCGCGATGCTGCACCGCCGCCCGCAACCCGTGGCGGCAAGGGCGGAGGCCCGGGCCAGATCGCTCCCAATACCACGCCCGCCCCGCGGGATCGCCAGGCCGGAGGCGACCGCAACGTCATCCAGCAGCAGATCAACCGCGTCAAGGCCGAGCGCGACATGATCGCCAAGCGCCTCGTCGCCATGGGCGAAAAAGTCCCCGGCTTTGAAGACGCCGGTGCCGAAGCCGCGGCAGCCCAGAGCGAGACCCTCCCCCTCCTCGACAACCCCGACGTCAAGGTCTGGACGCACGACATGACCGCCCAGCCCGGCGCGGTCTACCGCTACCGCGCCCGCGTGGTGGTGAACAATCCCATGTACGGCCGGAACCTCCAGGAAGAGCAGTCAGCTCTTGCCGCCAACTCGCTGATCGAAGGCCCCTGGTCCGAGTGGACTCAGCCCATCGCGCTGGGCCGCTCCAGCTACTTCTTCATCACCAGCGCCAGCGAAGCGACCCCCCCGATCTCGTACCAGTCCGTCGCCAACGCCGAAATGTTCGTGTTCAAATATGGGTTTTACCGCCGCGCCCGCGTGCTGCTCAATCCCGGCGATTCGCTGGTGGGTGAGGCAAACCTGCCCAAGGAACTGAAGTACGCCGACATGGACAAACTCGCCACGCTGCTGGGCGACCCCGCGGCACTGACCGACGCGGGCTCCCCATCCATGCCTGCCCCGGCCCCGGGTGGCAAGGGCGGCGGCCGTATGGCCGGGCCCGAGTCGCCAGACATGCCGGCCATGGCCACTCCAACAGGCCCCCTCGACGCGGCTTGGAGCATCGATGTCCCCGATCGGGAGCACATGCAGGTCGATGTGATTTTCCTCGATGCATCCACCCTCCCAGTGACGGCACGGGATCAACTCGGCGGAGAGCGCGATCGCCTCAAGGCTACTTTCCGCGATGAAAACGGCCGAATTCTGGTCCGTTCGCCCTCAACCGACGCCAACGCTCCGGAATACAAGCGGGTGACCGAATCGGCCAAGGCCGGCGAAACGCAGGGTGCCGTGATCGTGAAGGCCCCGGAGCCCGAGCGGCCCAACCCCGGCCGCGGGCGTCGGGAAGAGCGTGAGCAGCCGCGGCCCCGTCCCAACACTGGCGGCGGCGGTGGTGGTGGGGGCGGTGGCGGCGGAGGTTAATCCGCCCCGGCCTGGGCGGAGCCGCGGAAGCGGTGCGCAAGCGGCTTGGCGGCAAGCCTTTGCAATCTCGCTACGAAATCGGAAACCACGTCGCTTGACTGATCAAAGAGTGCGTCTACAGTAACCCCCACCTCACGGCGGAAACGTCTTGAAGGTGAAAAACGGGGCCGGAAACAGGGGTGAAAGCCCTTGCAGACTGCCTCGGGTTCTTTGACAACCGGATACGGATTGAACATTGTCCCCCGCTCAGTTCTGCGGAGGGGTCGATGTCGGAAGTCCCGGCCGCAAGGCTTGGTCTGAAGGCAAAGGCTGCTTCACGCAGGGGTCGCTGAACGGGGGAAACAAGCTGCAAAAACAAGTGCAGGGGCTTGATGGCAAGCCCCTGAAAGTTGATAGTTGTAAGTGCAGCGCGCAAGGCGATGCTGTCACGTTGTTCCCGGATATGGGAATGGCGGAGACTGGGTTGGCCCTCCCTTAGGGGAACCCAAGGTAGCCGTCCGGAAACGAGTGGAAGAATCGATGGTGCAAGCCATCGAGGAGGCCGCGACGTCCGGTTGGTATGACCGAGCATAAGGGCGTATGATGGATGTCTTGGTGTCGAGAGGCGATGAAGGACGTTGGAACCTGCGATAAGCCCAGAGGAGCTGGTAACCGAGCTGTGATCCTGGGATTTCCGAATGGGGCAACCCACCCGCAAGGGTACTCTACTCTGAATGTATAGGCGTAGAGGGCGAACGCAGAGAACTGAAACATCTCAGTACCTGCAGGAAAAGAAAGCAACCGCGATTCCGTAAGTAGCGGCGAGCGAAAGCGGATAAGCCAGTGGACGAGCGAAGCGTTTGAATGACGCACCGGAGAAGGTGAAAGTCCTGTAGCCGGAAGCTGGTTAGCCCATAGATTAGACTCGGGCTCGGGAAACCCGGGTTGAAGATGGGGGGTCCACCCTCCAAGGCTAAATACTCCTCGACAACCGATAGTGAACCAGTAAGGCGACTGAACGATGAAAAGCACCGCGATGAGCGGGGTGAAAGAGTTTCTGAAATCATACGCTTACAAGCGGTCGGAGCCCTCGCAAGGGGGTGACGGCGTGCTTTTTGCATAATGAGCCGGCGAGTTAGTCTGTACGGCGAGCCTAAGGCCTACCAGGCCGGAGGCGGAGCGAAAGCGAGTCCGAATAGGGCGCTAAGTCGTACGGGCTAGACGCGAAACCTTGTGATCTACCGTTGGCCAGACTGAAGGGCGGGTAAAACCGCCTGGAGGGTCGAACGCGTGACCGTTGAAAAGGTCTGCGATGAGCTGACGGGAGGACTCAAAGTGTAATCAAACTGGGAGATAGCTCGTTCTCTCCGAAATAACTTTAGGGTTAGCCTCAGGTGGCAACCATTGGGGGTAGAGCTACTGGATGAGGCAGGGGGTCTACCCGACTACCCTCCTCAACCAAACTCCGAATACCAATGGCCAAGGCCTGGGAGATAGACGGCGAGTGACAATATCCGTCGTCAAAAGGAGAACAATCCAGACCACCAGCTAAGGTCCCAAATTTCTGCTAAGTTCGAAAGGAAGTTGGATTGCTGTGACATCCAGGATGTTGGCTTAGAAGCAGCCATCATTTAAAGAGTGCGTAACAGCTCACTGGACGAGGAATCCAGCGCCGATAATGATCGGGAATAAGCAGAAAGCCGAAGCTGTGGATAGGGTAACCTATGGTAGGAGAGCGTTCCTCGCAGCGGCGAAGCCGTCCCGTAAGGGTAGGTGGAGCGCGAGGAAGTGAATATGCCGGCTTGAGTAACGATTAACCAGGTGAGAATCCTGGTCGCCGTATATCCAAGGTTTCCTGGGGAAGGTCATTCCGCCCAGGGTTAGCCGGGACCTAAGGCAAGGCCGAAAGGCGTAGTCGATGGACATGGGGTTAATAATCCCCAGCACACGCGGAGATCAAACCAGAGTGCGGATTCCAAAGCTCGGAGGGACTGTCAGATGTCCAGGCCCTTGTGGCCGATACCGGGGGGAGGAGTTCCTAGAAAAGCTCTGGGGGCAAAGCGTGTCTCGTACCAAAACTGACACAGGTGGATGAGGCGAATAGCCTAAGGCGCGCGAGAGAACGGTCGTGAAGGAACTAGGCAACTTGACCCCGTAACTTAGGGATAAGGGGGCCCTCCTCACTTCGGTGAGAGGGCGCAGAGAAAAGGATCTGGGAACTGTTTATCAAAAACACAGCTCTGTGCAAAGACGCAAGTCGCAGTATACAGAGTGACGCTTGCCCGATGCCGGAATGTCAAGAAAGCGGGTCATCGCAAGAGAAGCTCGTAATCGAAGCACCGGTGAATGGCGGCCGTAACTATGACGGTCCTAAGGTAGCGAAGTTCCTTGTCGGGTAAGTTCCGACGCGCATGAATAGCGTAATCACTGGATCTCTGTCTCCACGACCGACTCGGTGAAATAGTAGTGGCGGTGAAGATGCCGCCTACCCGCAGCAAGACGGAAAGACCCCGTGGACCTTCACTATAGGTCCCTATTGGCCACGAGCATATGCTGCGTAGCATAGGTGGGAGGCTTTGACGACTGGGTTCCGGCCCGGTAAGAGCCAAAGGTGAAATACCACCCTGTGTAAGTTTGTGGCCTAACTCTGATTCCCATGAATCTGGGCGGAGGACAGTGGGTGCCGGGTAGTTTGACTGGGGCGGTCTCCTC
The DNA here is from genome assembly GCA_038260025.1 of Phycisphaerales bacterium. Taxonomy (GTDB): domain Bacteria; phylum Planctomycetota; class Phycisphaerae; order Phycisphaerales; family UBA1924; genus JAEYTB01. The sequence continues at coordinate 3,452 of JBBSOF010000033.1, read as the reverse complement.
CAAAAAGGTAACGGAGGAGCGCAAAGTTCGGCTCAGCACGGATGGAAACCGTGTTTCGAGTGTAAGAGCATAAGCCGGATTTACTGCGAGACCGACGGGTCGAGCAGTCTCGAAAGAGGGCTCTAGTGATCCTGCGATCCCGTGTGGAAGGGTCGTAGCTCAACGGATAAAAGGTACCCCGGGGATAACAGGCTGATCGCGCCCGAGCGTCCATAGCGGCGGCGCGGTTTGGCACCTCGATGTCGGCCCATCACATCCTGGGACTGAAGGCGGCCCCAAGGGTTCGGCTGTTCGCCGATTAAAGTGGTACGCGAGCTGGGTTCAGACCGGCGTGAGCCAGGTCGGTCCCTATCTGCTGTGGGCGTTGCAAGCTTGAGAGGAGTCAACCTTAGTACGAGAGGATTGGGTTGGACATACCCCTGGTGATCCAGTTGCACTGCTAAGTGCACAGCTGGGTAGCTACGTATGGCAGGGATAACCGCTGAAAGCATCTAAGCGGGAAGCCCCCCTCAAGATAAGGCTTGCTAGTAGCAATACGAAAGACCCCTGATAGACCATCAGGTTGATAGGCCGCGAGTGTAAGGGCAGAAATGCTTTAAGCTGAGCGGTACTAACGGTCGAAGCTTGGTCATACCAACCAGCCGCCGCGGCAAGGTGTCAAAACCTTCCCGCGTCCGGATCTGGTTCAGGCATTGACTTGCACGCTGCACGAAAAGGCCCGATGACGCCCTGCGTCGTCGCGGCTTCAAGATTTGGTTTGAGTTTCATGTATCGAGTTCGATTTGACGTTTGTTCAGACAGTGCCCCTTACCGGGCCCGTCACAGTGTTCAATCCGTCCGGTTGCCCGGGGCCTGCAAAGCCTCGGGTCTTCTGGTCGGTGTGCCGAAAGGCACGCCCTCCGGTTTGTCGGTGAACATGAGCGCTGGGAAACACCTGTTCCCATCCCGAACACAGCAGTTAAGCCAGCGCTGCCGATGATACTGCACTGCGGGAAAGTAGGTCATCGCCGACTTTTGGGCTCCTCTGAGGTAAACCTCAAGGAGCCCTTTTCATTTTTGGGTTGTTCTGCCGCGCTTGTCCTTGCCGTCTTCGCCACTCACGCAACCCGTATCATCCGCTTATGAAGTTCGAGACGGTCGAGCTCGTCGCCCATGCACTCAACAACGCGCGCGTTCCCTATCTGGTGGTCGGGGGTCTTGCCGTCGTCGCCCACGGCTATCCACGCTCGACCCAGGATATTGACCTGATCATCCGGCTCGAGCCCGACACCATCCGGGCGGCCTTTGCGGCGCTTGCCTCCCTCGGCTATCGCCCCATCGTCCCCGTTACTGCTGACCAGTTCGCGGATGCATCACAGCGTGCGCGGTGGGCACGCGAAAAGAACATGACCGTGCTCAGCTTCTACAGCGACGAGCACAGTCACACCCCGGTCGATGTGTTCGCGTCAGAGCCATTCGACTTTGCTCGCGAGTACGCGGCCGCCCTGGTGCACGATCTTGCCCCCGGCGTCACCATCCGCGTGGTGGGGCTGCCAGCGCTGATCGGCCTCAAGCGTGGCGCCGGCCGCCCCCAGGACCTTGCCGATATCGCCGAACTCCGCCTCCTCCACGGAGACCGCTGTGATGCCTGAGGAAATCGACTGGTCGCTCACGACCTTCGCGGGCGTCCGACTCCGCCACATGCGTGCGTTCCACGCACTGCCGCTGCGCGAAAAAATCAGGCAGATTGAGCGCATGAACGAGGTTGCCGAACGCTTGCGCCCGCAGCCCCGCGCGCCGCAACCACCCCTCAACTCCCCAAGCAGCGACGACGCGACCCCGCACGCTCACTGATTTTTCAGCACGATCCCGCGGACCTTGAAATCGTTCGCTCGCCGCCCGCGTACTCCGCCGCATCCAACACCACGCACTCCCGGTATCTCCTTCATCATGACCCGGTGGATCTCCCTCACCCTGCTCCTGACCGCTGCGTTGTGCCGGGCCGATGGCATCGTCCTCCCCCGCACCATCGACCCCGCTTCCGTCACCATCCCCGACCAGCAGGCCCTCATCTCCTACGCCGACGGCATCGAAACCCTCGCCATCGAAACCCGTTTCGACGCGGCAGGCTCCGAGTTCGCCTGGGTCGTTCCCGCACCCGCCCTGCCGCAGGTTTCCGCCGCCACGCCCGGCACGTTCCCCACGCTGCGAGCGGTGTTTGCGCCCCGAATCGATCCGCTCCCCTGGCGCTGGCCGCTGGCCATCGCTGCCGCGGCAGTCCTTGTGATTCTTCTGGACCTGCTGTTCCTCCGCCGCCCCGGCACCGCTGGTGGCTGGGTCTCCCTTGTCGCCGGGCTTGTCCTGCTTGTCGGACTGTTCCTCCCCGCGCTGGGCAAGCCTCGTGGGGTCGGCCCCGGGCCCTCCTCGCCCGTCGACGTTCACGAACGATCCATCGTCGGGGCCTACGACGTCGCCGTCATCAGCGCCCGCGACCCCACGCCGCTGAACCAATGGCTCACGGAGAACGGCTTTGCCGTTCCTGCCGCGCTCGACGCCCCGATCGCCCAATACGTGCGCGAGGGCTGGTTCTTCGTCGCCAGCCGCATACGGCGGGATGCGGCAGGCCGCGCCATCATGACGCCCCACCCGCTGGTCATGCGGTTCGCCTGCGCGCAGCCCGTCTACCCCATGCGCCTTACCGCCGCGGGTGTCACCGACCGGCTCTCGCTCGACCTCTACGTCTTCGGCCCCGGGACCGCGGCAGCCCCCGGCCTCGACCTCGCCAGCAGTGACGCCATCACTCCCGCCCGTCGCGCTCTCGCAGGCGGGCACGCGATCACGCTCGCCGGCTCCTCGCAGCCTGCCGACGACGGATCGAAGCCCCTCAACCTGACCCACGCCGGGCTGCGGGCACTCACCGCCGGCGCCACGCACGCAACCAAACTCACCGGCTCCTTTGCGCCCGCTGACATGTCGAGCGACATCCAACTCTCCTTCGGCCCCCCTCGCCACGTCCGCCCCTGGGTCACAGGCCACGACAACGCCGCAACCGCGGCCATCGCCCTGGCCCTCGCGGCTTGCCTCCTCGCCGCAATCGCCACCATCGTGCAATGGCGTGGCAGGGTCGTCCCCGCGCACGCCCGCCGTTCGGCCCTTGCCGCCATTGCCGGCGCCGGCCTGCTGGTGGGCATCGTTGCGTTCGTCGCATTGCCGCAGATATCGCTTGTTGCCGGTCAACATATTTGGAGGGCGCGGTCAGACCTCATGCTCGCCGCGTCGATGGCATCCTGGTCCGATCCAGACCTGGGTGAACCCGAGGTGCGAACCCTCGAGGCCCTCCGCACCCGGATGCGGTACTGGATCATCAACGAGCCGTCTTTGATGGAACACGGCTACACCGAGGGCGACGGCCCCGAGCAGTATCACCTCACAGAAGATGTTGGCTGCTGGAACGTCGTCTACACCGATGCCGC
>JBBSOF010000032.1:0-38929 GCA_038260025.1 Phycisphaerales bacterium | reverse complement strand
GTGCCGCGTGAGCTGCTGCTGTCGCGTCTGCCCGCCGGTCTGGAGCTCGATACGTGGCAGGGGCAGGCATTTGTGAGCCTGGTGGCGTTTGATTTTCGCGGTTGCCGCGTGCGCGGCGTGGGCGTTCCGGGTTGTATCAACTTCCCGGAGATCAACCTGCGTTTCTACGTGCGCGAGCCGGGCGACGGCGGGCGGCGTGGCGTTGTGTTCATCCGTGAGTTTGTGCCCAGCCTGGCGGTGGCGCTGGTGGCGCGGGTGGTGTACAACGAGCCGTACCGCGCGGCAGCAATGCGCAGCCAGGTGGTGCGCGATGCCGAGACTGTTTCGGTCACTCATGACATGAAGGCGCGCGGTGCAGGGCTGTTGACGATCCGCGCGCGGGCGCAAGCGGAGGCGACGATCCCCGGCGAGGACACCGCGGAGCACTTCTTCAAAGAGCACGCATGGGGCTTCGGGTCCAGCCGCGGGGGGCGAACGCTGGTGTATGAAGTGCAGCACCCGCGTTGGAAAACGCACCGCGTCCAGAGTGCGGAGGTGGTGGGGGATGTCGCCGGGACCTATGGAGACGAGTGGAGCTTCATCGGGCGTTCAACTCCGCAGCACGCGCTGCTCGCGGCAGGCTCCGAGATCGAGGTTTTCGGCCACGCCCCGCATGCCCGCACGGTGCCCAGCAAGCCCTAGAACCGCAGCGGGATGCCCTCGGCGCGGTATTTCTCCACAAGGAGCTGGACGGCAGTAAGGGCGCGATCGAGGCGCTGGGCCGCATCGCGGAGGGCGTTGTAGAGATCCGGGTTATTCACAAGCTGCCCGACAGTGCCCTGACCCTTGTTGACGGCTTCGAGCGTGGTGCCAAGTTCGGTGGCGGCACGCTCGGTTGCACGCAGCGTCCCCGCGGCTTCTGACGTCAACGCCTGTACCGAATCGGAGACCTTGGTGACCTGCGCATCGACGGATGTCGCAGTCTGCGTCCAGGCCTTGCCCAGCGTCGAGACCTCATCCATGAGGGCGTTGGCTCGGGCCAGTGAAGCGCGGGCCTCGCCAACGATGTGGTCGTCGTCCAGCAGGCGGCTGATCTGGCGCATGGCCGCATCGGCGCGGGCGATGGCCGAGCGGATGTTGGGGTCCTTGCCGCCCTCAACATCGGCGAGGCTGCGGGGCTCGACCATCTCGTTCAGGCGTTGGCCCAAAGCGGTGTAGGTGGCGGCGAGGGTGTCAATGCGATCGGCGGTGTCCGAGAAGCGGCTCAGGGGGCGCTCCAGCGCTGAAGCAAGCTTGGCAAAGCCGCTGCTCGCGTCGCCGCCCTCGAACGTGGTGTCGGGCTGGATGGTCTCCGCAATGGCTGCCGCCGTAAGGTGGGCGGGAATCTGAAACTCAAGGCTCGCGTCGCCGACGAACCCCTTTTCGATCGCGACGATCGCCGCGGCAGGGATGCGGGTGCCTTCGTAAATCTTCACCTTCACCTCGGCGCCATTGCCCGGCGGCGGGACGACGGACATGCCGGTGACCTGACCCACCTTCACGCCGTTGAGCGTGACGACAGAGGTGGTGGTGAGGCCGCTGGCGCTGTTGACGTGAATGGTGAAGTTATAGAACTTCTTGCCGGTATCCGCGAACTCCCCGAAGAGGAACATCATGGCGATCGCGCCAAGCAGGCCCACGATGGCGAGGACACCGGTGAAGAAGTCGCGGATGACGGGCTTGATCGACATGACTGCAACTATCCCCTGTTACAAACCGAAATCTGCTACAAACCAATATCCTGCGATCCCAAGGTATCAACGGGCCCGGTGCGGATGACCTCATCGGCGCCCGTGTCCTCCTGATCGTATTTCCCCTGGAGGAAGTGCTGCACCCGGGGGTCGTCGCTTGCGGAGAGCTCGTCGAACCGGCCGTCGGCCGCGATCTTGCCGCCCAGGATCATGACAACGCGGTCCGCGACCTTAGCGGCGCTCGTCAGGTCGTGCGTCACGACGATGTTTGTGACCTTCATGGTCTCGCGCAGCTTCATGATGAGCTCGTTGATGCCGTCGGAGCGGATGGGGTCCAGACCGGTCGTTGGCTCGTCGTAAAGCACCACCCGCGGCTTGAGCACGATGGCGCGGGCCAGCGCAACGCGCTTGCGCTGACCGCCGCTGAGCTGAGCCGGGAGCTTGGTTTCCATCCCCACCAAGTCCACAGTCCGAAGGGCCTCAATCACGGCGTCGTGACGCTCTTCGGCGCTGAGGCGGGTGTGCTCAATGAGCGGAAACTCGATGTTGCCCAGAACGGACATGGAGTCGAAGAGCGCCCCCATCTGGAACAGCAGGCCGATCTGAAGGCGGATGGGGGCGAGCGCCTCCTCGCTCAGGTCGTCGGTGCGGTTGCCGTCGAAAAAAATCTCGCCCGAATCGGGCCTCAGCAGGCCCACGATGAGCTTGAGCATGACGGACTTGCCACAGCCCGACGGGCCCATGACGACGGTCGTCTTGGCGGCCTCGAACTCGAGGTCAATGCCGTTGAGGACCACCTGCGAACCGAAGTTTTTGTGGATGTTGCGAAGCGAAAGAATGGGCCCCAGGGATGGGTCCCGCTCTTTGCTCGCCGGCTTGTCCAACTTCAGTCGGGTCCGCACATACGATTCCAAAGTGAGTAAACACTTACCTGGCAACGATAGTCCCAGCGTGCACCGGCATCTGCTCCACAAGGGCGCGAAGTTTGACTTTGAGCGCCTCACAATGACCGGCACCAACGGGAAGCCGCTCAACCGGGACATTGTCCGGCACCCGGGCGCGGTGGCGATCGTCCCCGTGCTCGAAACACCGGGCGGCAACCAGATTGTGCTCATCAAAAACTGGCGGATCAGCGTCGAGCAGTGGGTGTATGAGATACCCGCGGGCACGCTGGAGAAAGACGAGGCCCCGGCCGACTGTGCCGCGCGGGAGCTTGAGGAAGAAACCGGCTATTCCGCCGCAACCATCACGCCCTTGTGCCGGTTTTATACATCGCCGGGGCTGTCCGATGAGTTGATGTGGGTTTTTCTCGCCACCGGCCTCAAACCCGTCGGGCAGCGGCTTGAAGTCGATGAGCGGGTCACCGTTCACCCAACGGGCATGAATCAGGCGTTCTCGATGATCGAGTCCGGATTTCTGGTCGATGCAAAGAGCATTGCCGCGCTGCTCCTGGCGCGGTCCCGAGGCTTCCTCGGGTCTTAGGACTTTGGTGTTGGTTTAATCAGTTCATCAGGGTGCGGGCGCGACGGATTCGGTACTGTCACGGCATCTGGAACTTTGGGAAAACGAAGCGAAAGTCAGGCGTTCTCCACGGATGGCACGGCTGAACCACGATTTCGAGACTGATTCCGGTCGGGACGACAACCGCCGCCAGTGGTCCGCTTCCCGCATCTGGGGCGTGGGCGAGGACCCGCTGACGTGGTGGAGTTTCACGCTGCTGAAGCTCGGCGGCTTCCGGCTGCGGGTCCACACGCTGCTGGTGCCTGTGTGGGTGGGGATTGAACTGCTTGCCTGGCTGCCGCGGAGCAACGCGGGCCCGCTGCACATCTTTTCAGCGATCGGAAGCCTGCTGCTGATTGCAATTATTCGCGAGCTTGGGCGCGGGCTCTTCGCGCGGTGGCTGGGTGAAGGCACGGACTCTGTCGTGCTCTGGCCGTTGGGTGGCCTCAACTCCGTCGCGGGTCCGTATTCGCCCCGGCCATTACTGGCCGAGTCCGGGGGGTTGCTGGTGAACCTGGCATTGCTGCCGGCCCTCGCGGCAACCGCAATCGCCGTCGGTCTTCCGGCCGGGTCTCTCCTCATCAACCCCGCGGCCATCAGCCCGGGGGTTCAGGCAGAGACCGTGATTCAGGCGATCGTGTGGTGGGCCTATTTCATCAACCTGCTGATGCTGGTTCTCAACGCTTGCGTCCCGATGGTTCCCCTCGACACGGGGCGGCTGCTCAGCGCATGGCTCCGCAAAAACAAGCCGGAGTCGATGGAAGCGGCCGTGCGGGTGGGGTTCGTCTCGGCGGGGGTGCTGTTCGTGGTGTCGATCGCGTTGGGCCAGTCGCAACTGCTGGGCGTTGCGGTGCTGGGCGCTGCCGCGACATGGCTGGAACTGCGGCGGTACCAGTTCATGGCGGCGCAGCAGGACGATTTCTACGTCCCCGTGGTTGATGAGGATGACCACCCGCGCACGCCGGTCCGGCCACCTGTGCGCGAGCGGGCCATGACAAGTCACCCAGCCGCGACGCGGGGTGGGCCGGTCGTGACGAACGCGGGGGCGCTCGATGCGGTTCTGGAGAAGATCAGCCGCGAAGGGCTGGCGAACCTGACGGAAGCCGAGAAAGCGGTGCTTGCCCGCGAGACGGAGCGTCGCCGCCGAGGCTAGCATCCGGGCGAGCCGGGTCCATGGTGGGGCCCACGCGAACGCGCGGAGACCGCCTGGGTTATGGGCATCAACGATCGAGACTATTCCCGCCGCCCCACTGGCCGACTTGGGTCGCACGGTTGGTCGGTGAATACGTGGATCATCGTCGTCAACGTCGCGATCTTCGCGCTGATGGCGATTTCCCCCCCGATCAATCAGCTCTTCGGCAATGTGGGCTATTTCTCCACCAGCAAGGTGCTGTGGATGAAGGACCCGACGACCGGGGCCGCCTCGGGCCTGGAGTTCTGGCGATTCCTGACGTTCCAGTTCCTCCACGCCGGGCCGCTGCATGTCGCGATGAACATGTTCGGGCTGTACGTCTTCGGCGGCATGGTCGAGGACTTTCTGGGCGGCAAGAAATACCTGGCGTTCTACCTCACGTGCGGTGTTTTCGGTGGGCTCATGTACCTGCTGCTGAACGCAGCCGGCTGGACGCTCGACAGCATGCACATCGCGGTGCCGCCGTTCCTGTTCAAAGACCCCAATGTGCCGCTGGTGGGTGCCTCGGCTGGTGTGTTTGGGGTGATCATGGCGTGCGCCTACATCGCGCCCAATCTGCAGGTGCAGCTGCTCTTTCCACCAGTGCCCATACGGATCCGCACACTTGCGTACGTGTATGTCGGCATCGCGCTGGTGACGGTCGTGTTCGGGGGTCACAACGCTGGGGGAGAGGCCTCCCACCTCGGTGGCGCGGCGGCAGGATTCTTCTTCATCCGCAACTCGCACCTATTGCGGGATTTCTTCGACGTGTTCCGCGACTCGCGCAAGGCTGGGGGCGGGGGTGGGCGTGGGAGTGGGCGCGCCAAGGTGCAGGTGCGCCCAGGTGGCCCTGCGCGCAAGGACGCGGGGGACGTGGACCGCATCCTCGACAAGGTCCGGGCCCAGGGCATCCAGAGCCTGACGAGCGCGGAGAAGGCCGTGCTGGCCCGCGATACGGAAAGCCGCAGGTCGCAGGGGTGAGCGGACCCCTGCGGTTTGAACTCCTCGCTTCATCAGCAACCTGCAATGCCCGGGTGGGCCGGGTGACGACGCCGCACGGCAGCTTCGACACGCCGGCGTTCATGCCGGTGGGCACGCGCGGGTCGGTCAAAGGCGTCTTTCCGCAGCACCTCATCGAGCTGGGTGCGCAGATTGTCCTGAACAACACCTACCACCTCATGCTCCGGCCTGGGTCGGAACTGATCCAACAACTGGGGGGCGTACACAAGTTCATGAACTGGCCGGGGCCGATCCTCACGGATTCTGGCGGCTACCAGGCGTACTCGCTCGCCGATACCAACACGGTGGACGACAACGGCGTGACGTTCAAGTCGATCATCGATGGGAAAGTCATCACGCTGACCCCAGAGCGTGCCATGCAGGTGCAGAACGAACTCGGCCCCGACATCATGATGGCGCTCGATGATTGCCCGCCGCCGGTTGACCCGCAGACCGATGCGATGGATGCGGCGCAGCGTTCGCGCATCACGAGCGCGGTCTCGCGCGATGCGCGTGCCGCGCCGGGGCGGTCGCGCCGCTTCGATCACGCCGGGCGTCTCGCCATCGCGAACGAGCGCACGGTGCGCTGGCTGGAGCGGTGCAAGGCGGCGCACCAGCGGCAGCAGGATCAGGCCCTTTTCGGCATCGTGCAGGGCGGGACCGACCTGGCCCGGCGGACATGGTGCGCCGAGCAGGTGGTGAATATCGATCTGCCGGGTTACGCCATCGGCGGGGTGGCGGTGGGGGAACCCGCCGAGGCGATCGAAGCCGTGGTGGGCCACACCGCGCCGCTGCTCCCGGCAGCCAAGCCCCGGTACCTGATGGGTGTCGGGTACGAGCGGGACATCCTCGCGGCAGTCCGCGCGGGTGTCGATATGTTCGACTGCGTGCTCCCGACGCGGAACGGTCGAAACGCCAATGCTTTCACCAGTACCGGGCAGATTCGACTGAAGAATCTGAAATACGCGCTCGACGCTGGACCCATCGAAGCGGGGTGCGATTGCCACGCCTGTGCGCCCCACCTGCGGGGCTGGCAGACGCCGGAGGGGCGGCCCTTCACCCGGGCGTATCTCCGGCACCTGTTCGCGGCTGGGGAGATGCTCGGGCCAATCCTCGTAAGCCTGCATAACCTACGCCACTACCAGCGATTCATGTCGGACCTGCGCGCCACTATCGTCAGCGGCGAATGGGCCGGGCTGGCGGGGCGGTGGCCGGTACTCAAGGCTGACGCGTGTACAGGGTCGGAAGCCGATACGTGACAGAAACTTGCGCGTTATCGTCGGCCTGCCGCTCACGGTTGGTTTCAGAAGGAAGCTTATGACTCACGTTGTGCATAATGGTTGGCTGCAGGCGGTGGTGCTGTCCCAGACGGATGCGCCGGCGATTCCCCAGGCGTCTGGCACCACGGCACCACCCCCCGCCCAGGCGGTTGGCGTGCCCGGGGCACCAGCGACGAGCACCCCCAGCGGGACGCTGGGAACCCCGCCCGCGACCCCTCCGCCCAGCCCGATGGGTGGCGGGATCATCTACATCGGCATCGCCATGGTGGCGGTGATGATGGTGACGAGCCTGCTCGCCGGTCGCAAGGACAAGCGCAAGCGTCTGGAGCTGATGTCCACGCTGAAGAAGCACGACAAGGTCCAGATGCTGGGCGGAATCATCGGCACCGTGGCCGAGGTGGGCGATGATGATGTGGTGGTTCGTGTGGAAGAGGGCCGCATCCGCTTCAACAAGTCCGCCGTGCAGACGATTGTCACTTCATCCAAGGCCAGGGGCGAGTCATCGATGGCCGAGCTGAAGGATGACGTCCGCGCCACGTCTGTCTGATATTCCTGACGTTCTGAAGTTGTCTGTCTCACGCATCGGCACCACGCCGAACGCCGCCGCACCGAGCCGAAACGCCCTTTATGTCACACATCTATCGAAACCTGGCGATCGTGATCGCCGTGCTGATCCTCGCGGTCTACGCGATCTACCCGCCCGAGAAGTCGCTGCGCCTAGGCAAGGACCTCAGCGGCGGCGTGAGCCTTGTGTACTCGATCACCGTCAGCGACAGCGAGAATGCTGACGAGGTGATCAACCGCACGATTGACACGCTCAAGCGGCGCGTGGACCCAGACGGCCTTATGGAAATCTCCATGGTGAAGGCCGGCGAGGACCGCATCGAGATCACGATGCCGCTCCCCAGCGACAAGGTCAAGGCCCTCAAGAAGGTGTTTGACGACCAGCTGGCCTCGCTGCGCCAGAAGCGCTTGACCGAGGCCCGTGTCGAACAGGTGCTGCGGATGCCCGCCGAGCAGCGGACGGCCGAGATCGCACGCCTGGGACAGGGTAACCCCAAGCGTGCTGAGTTGTTGAATCAGGCGGCGGCTGCCTTCGATGAAGCCGCGGCAAAGAGCGCGGAGCTCCGAACGCTGACGGACCCCGCGGCTCGCGCCGCACTCGTCTCCGAAATTGCCTCGGCGGAACTGCGGTCAGACGCGGCACGGGCCGCTGCGCTGGCAACGTCGCTGTCCCCCGATGACATCCGGCGCGTGGTGGATTCTTCCACGCGGCGGCGGCGGATCATGGACAACGGGGTGAGCATCAGCCTGGACAGCCCGCAGGAGGTTGCCCGCCAGCAGCTGTACCTGGCGCACCCGGAGTCGAAGGAAGAGATCGATCAGATTCTTGCCGCCTATGACGCGTATGTGTCGCAGCGGACCACGCTGGACGACCCGGGCGACCTTGTGCGGATGCTCAAGGGCGCGGGTGTGCTCTCGTTCCGGATCACTGTGGACCCGGGCAAACACCCCGACGAAGCCCGCCTGCGCCGCGAGTTCCAGGAGCTTGGCCCGCGCAACGTGAAGTCCACCGATACGCGGTGGCTGAAGATCAACCAGATTGACGGCTGGGTGCAGAGCAAGTCCGACATCGACTTCCTGACGGCAGACCCCAGGCAGAACACGCCCGCCTTCTTCCGCGCACGCGGCTACGTCGCGGAGTTCCGCGCGGGCGAGTATTACATGCTGTGCTATAACACCAGCAGCACGGTGATGGTCCCCGGCACCGACGAGGGGGTGGCACAGGCGGGCACCACGAAGGACCGCCTCGGGCGCGATGCCATCAGCTTTGAGATGAAGCCCGCGGGCGGCGTGAAGCTGGGGCAGCTCACCGGCCAGCACGTCGGCGAGAAGATGGCCGTGGTGCTGGATGATGAGGTCTACACCGCACCGAACCTGCGGAGCGAGATCGGCTCCAACGGCGTGATCGAGGGCGACTTCTCGCGCGAGGAGATCGACTACATCCAGCGCGTGCTCGCGGGCGGCTCGCTCACGGCCAAGCTGTCGACCGAGCCTATCTCCATTGAGTCGGTGGGCCCGGAGCTGGGAACCGACAACCTCCGCAAGGGCCTGCACAGCGGCCTCGTGGCGTTCGTGGCGGTATCGATCTTCATGGTCGTGTACTACTTCGCAAGCGGGCTGATCGCGGTGCTCGCCTTGGCCATCGCCGGCGTGCTGATGGTGGCGCTCATGGCCATTCAGCACACGGCCTTCACGCTGCCGGCCATCGCGGGCATCGTGCTGAGCTTTGGTCAGGCGGTGGATGCGAACGTGCTGGTGTACGAGCGAATGCGCGAGGAACTCAAGGCCGGGCACGACATGCGCACGGCCACGCGGATCGGATTCCACAAGGCCACGCCGGCAATTGTCGATGCCAACATCTCGCACCTCATCATCTGCTTTGTGCTGTACCAGTTGGGCACGCAGGAAATCCGCGGCTTCGCCATCGCCCTTGCGGTGGGCGTGCTCGCCACGCTCTTCGCGTGCCTTGTGTTCAGCCGCCTGATCTTCAGCCTGCTGGTGGATACCGGTGTGTGGCGGAAGGCGTCGATGCTGCCAATCGCGCTGCCGCCCCTGCAGCGTGCCCTTGAGCCGCACATCAACTGGCTCAAGCTCCGGCCGGTCTTCCTCACACTGTCCATCCTCTACATGGTGGTCTGCATCGCCGTCGTCCGCAACGCCGGCGAGAACCTGCTGGACACCGAGTTCCGCGGCGGCACCCAGGTGACCCTCCAGCTCGGCCTGGATGACCAGGGCAAGCAGATCTACATGACCCGCGAGCAGGCGCACCAGCGCATCGAGCAGCTTGCAACTGCAGGCAAGGACGATCAGCTCGACAAGCTTGCCGCGGCAGAAGTCGTTCCCGTCAACCCGCAATCCGACGGTGTGACGTCGGACAAGTTCCGCGTCCGCTCCCTCGCAGACCAGTCGCAGGTGGTGCTCTCCAGCCTCCAGCGGGTTTTTGATGATGTGCTGGCCAGCGAGCCGGAGCTTGTTTTCACCAACAGCGCGATGAACGATGCCCCGCCGACTGCCTACCCGCTGCTGCGGGCCACGGCAACAGAGTCCATCAATCGGCAGGTCCCCGGCGAGTCGGAATCATTCCGCGGCGGGGTGGCGATTGTGCTTGAGAACATCGACCCGTCCATACCGCTCGATACGCTGGTGGAGCGGCTGGATCGCCGCCGCCTCGCGGAATATTCTGACACCCTGGAGCGTCGCCGCGACGTGCGGATTCTTCAGGGCACAGAGGATGCCGTGCAGACCGCGGTGCTGCTCATCAGCGACCCGGACATCAGCGCGTTCGACAGCGAAGACCTGTTCAACCGCGAGGTGGTCGGTCGTGAATGGCAGCTGGTGCGGGCCGCGCTGACGCAGTCGGGCCAGATCGCCGACGTTGAGACGTTCAGCCCTGCAGTCGCGGAGTCTTTCAAGGTCAAGGCGCTGCTGTCGGTCATCGTCAGCATCGCCATGCTGATCATCTACATCTGGATCCGCTACGGCACGCCCCGCTGGGCGCTTGCCGCGACGCTGCCGATCCTGCACGACGTCATCGGCATGGTGGGTGCGGTGGCGCTGGCCCGCCTGCTCCATGATCACCCTTCGACCAACGCGTTTGCGCGCCAGATCTTGATCCTGCCCTTCGGCATCGACATCAACATGGTGGCGGCCATCCTCACGATGGCCGGCTTCTCGCTCAACGACAAGGTCATCATCCTTGACCGCATCCGCGAGAACAAGGGCAAGCTGGCGTACGCCACGGGGCCGATGATCAACCAGTCCATCAACCAGACGCTCAGCCGAACGATGATCACCACGGGGCTGATCCTCATGACCACGCTGGTGCTGTACTTCTTCGGCGGCGAGGCCATCCGCGGGTTCGCGTTCGTGTTCACCATCGGCGCCATTCTGGGCACCTATTCGTCCATTGCCATTGCCGCGCCGCTGGTGTGGTCGCGTAAGACCGACAAGCTGCCCCCGGCGAGTGCGATCCCGTCGTCGGGCCCTGCCCGTTTGCAGCCCGCCCGAGCGTGAGCCAAGGAAGGCCGGAGCATGAACCAGACAGCTGGACGCATCGCGGGTGGGCTGATCCTGCTGATCACGCTGTGGATCGGCGTGTACTGGTGGTGGCCGAGCGAGCCGCGGATTTCCTTCGCGCAGGATGACGACACCATCCGCGGTGTTAAGCCATCAGACCCGCCCCCTGCGCCGCCGGTGGTCGCGCCCGTGCGAACGCAGGCACAGCCGACCCTTCCCGCCGCGCAGCCGCGGACGGAGGCGACGGGCCCGGCCCAGCCGTTCGGCCCTCCCCCGCCACGGATTGTTCCGCCTCCGCCGGAATCGTCCTCGCAGATGGTGGTGCCCCCGGAGTTCACAAAGCACACCGTGCAGAAGGGCGAAACTTTCGAGACCATCGCCCGCAAGTATTTCGGCGCCAAGGCCCGCGGCTCCATCATCGCCAACGCGAACCCGATGATGGACCCTTCGCGCCTGACGCCGGGCCGCCCGGTGCTCGTGCCGCGCGATCCGAAGAACATCCAGGGCGCACCCGCGCCCCAGCGGCCAGTGGCCGCGGCCGATGCGACCGTCGAGGAGTACACGGTGCAGCCTGGGGACTCGCTATCGGCCATCGCTTCCGAGGTCTACGGGGACCCCCGCCTGGCCCGGCGGATTTTCGAGGCCAACCGCGACCAACTCACCAGCGAGAACGCCATCAAGGTTGGTCAGAAGCTGCGCATCCCACGCTCGGCGGAAGGGGGCTGAGCAAGGGGTGGGTGCGCCGCGGTACATCATCACGGGCGGCGCGGGCTTCGTCGGGAGCAATCTTGCCGCCGCGCTGTGCAAGCGCGATCCGGGCGCGAGCGTTGTGATCGTGGACAACTTCCGCACGGGCACGTTCGCGAACATCACCTCGGCATTCGACCGTGCCGGGCTCTCGCCCTTTGACGGCGAGTGCATCCCCGAAGACTATGAGTCCCTCGCCCCGCGCCTGCTGGTCCAGGGCGCCCGCGCCGTGTTCCACCTCGCGGCAATCACCGACACCACCATCACCGATGAGGCGGAGATGGTCCGCGTCAACGCGACCGGTTTCCAGCGGCTGCTCGCGGCGTGCGCGGATGAGGATGTGCCGCTGGTGTACGCGAGCAGCGCCGCGACCTACGGCGCGCCGCCGCTTGCCGCGGCACGCACGGCATTCCCGCTTGAGGCGGCAGGCCGCCCCAACAACGTCTATGGCTTCAGCAAGTGGCTGATGGAGTGCGACCACCGACGCCTTATGCTCGCCCGCGCCAGCGTCCGCACGCCGAAAGTAGTGGGGCTGCGCTACTTCAACGTGTTCGGCCAGGGCGAGGGGCACAAGGGGCACATGGCGTCGATGGTGTTCCAGCTCGCCCAGCGGCTGCTGCGCGGCGAGGCGCCCCGCGTATTCCGCGATGGGTCGCAGTCGCGTGATCAGGTGTACGTGGACGATGTCGTCGCGTGTACCATCGCCGGGGCCGGTCTTTCCGGCGGCCAGTGCCACCCGGGCGTCTACAACGTCGGCTCAGGAACCGCCACAAGCTTCAACGAGATCATCAGCGCCCTGCGTGCCGAGTTCGCTCTGGCGGCAGACTCGCTGCCCACGGAGTATTTCGACATGCCCCCCAGCGTGCGGGCCTACTACCAGGACTTCACATGTGCGGATATGTCCGCGACGGCCCACGGGCTGGGCTGGACCCCCGCCTGGCAGCCCGGCGAGGCGATCCGCTCGTACGCACGGTGGCTCATGACCCGGGCCCGGTAACGATGCGCCTTCAGACGCCCCCGAAACTCACCGATATCATCGGACCCGGCCGCTCACCCGCGGCAGGCTGTCGAAAGGCCCCCGAGACATGAAGACCCGTCGCATCCTTGTCACCGGCGGAGCCGGCTTCCTTGGCTCGCACCTCTGCGAGCGGCTTGTCGCGCAGAAGCACGATGTGATCTGCCTCGACAACCTCTTCACCAGCCAGAAGGTCAACATCACCCACCTGCTGGGCAAGCCCAACTTTGAGTTCATCCGCCACGATGTGACGCACCCGCTGTGGCTTGAGGTGGATGAGATTTACAATATGGCGTGCCCGGCCGCGCCCGGGCACTACCAGTTCAACCCCATCAAGACGATGAAGACGTCGGTGATGGGAGCGATCAATGTCCTTGGCATGGCCAAGCGCTGCCGCGCCAAGGTGCTCCAGGCTTCTACCAGCGAGGTCTACGGCGACCCCGACATACACCCCCAGCCCGAAAGCTACCGCGGCAACGTCAACCCCATCGGGCCGCGGGCGTGCTATGACGAGGGCAAGCGTGCGGCGGAAACGCTGTTCTTTGACTACAACCGCTCCAACCGGGTGAACATCCGCGTGGTGCGGATCTTCAACACCTATGGCCCGCGCATGCACCCCTACGACGGGCGCGTGGTGAGCAACTTCATCCGCCAGGCTCTGCACGGCGAGGACATCACGATCTTCGGCGACGGCAGCCAGTCGCGTTCGTTCTGCTATGTGGACGACCTTGTCGAAGTGATCATCCGCATGATGAACGGGCCGGATGATTTCATCGGCCCGGTGAACATCGGCAACCCCAATGAGTTCACGATCAAGGAGCTGGCCGAGCAGGTCATCGAGCTGACCGGCAGCAAGGGCAAGCTGGTCTACAAACCCCTGCCGGCGGACGACCCCACCCAGCGCCAGCCCGACATCTCGCTCGCGAAGGCGCGGCTTGGGTGGGAGCCCGTGGTGCAGCTGCGCGAAGGCCTTCAGAAGACCATCGACTACTTCCGCAAGATCAACCTCGACGATTTCCGCGCGCCGACGCCCAACTATTGAGCAGTTGAGCAGGGGTCAGAACAGGTCCGGTTGCCTTCCGTCCTCGACAGGGCGGTAGGTCAGGCCCAAGTGGGTACACGCCGCCTGCGTCAGGGCCCTGCCCCGGCGGGTGCGGGCCAGGAACCCGATCTGGAGCAGGTACGGCTCTACAACGTCCTCGAGCGTCCCCGAGTCCTCGTTCATTGTCGCGGCAATCGTTTCCAGGCCCACCGGCCCGCCCTTGTACGTCGTGCCGATCGTGCGCAGGAACGAGCGGTCCAGGTCATCGAGGCCGAGCTGATCGACACCCTCGAGCTTCAGGGCGGCTTCCACGGCAGCGGAGTTGATGCGGCCGTCGCTCTTGACCTGCGCATAGTCGCGCACGCGACGGAGCAGGCGGTTGGCGATGCGCGGCGTGCCGCGGGAACGTGCTGCGATGGTGTGCAGCGCAGGCCGCTCATATCCCGGCACGCCCAGCAGCCCCGCGCTGCGGATGAGGATGCTCAGCAGCTCCTCTTCGGAGTAGTACCGCAGATGATGGACCAGCCCGAAGCGAGAGCGCAGCGGGGCGGACAGCATCCCCGCGCGGGTCGTGGCACCGATGAGCGTGAAGGGCTTGCAGCGAACCTGCACTGTGCGTGCGGCCATGCCGCTGTCCAGCGTCACATCGATGCGAAAATCTTCCATCGCGGGATAGATGAACTCTTCCACGGCGATGGGCAGGCGATGGATCTCATCAATGAACAGGATGTCGGCGTGCTGGAGGCGAGTGAGGGCCGCGACAAGGTCTGTCCCCCGCGCCAGCGCAGGGCCCGACGTCACGGCAAGCTTCACGCCCATCTCCTGGGCGAGCACATGGGCGAGGGTCGTCTTGCCAAGCCCGGGCGGTCCGTGCAGAAGCACGTGCTCAAGTGGTTCCTGGCGTGCTTTCGCGGCAGCAATCGCGATCGTCAACCGGCCGATCAGATCAACCTGACCGACGTACTCCGCGATGGCAGTCGGCCGCAGGGCCCAGTTGACCTGCTCTTCCTGCTGGGTTGGCTGCGCTGAAAGAAGTCGGTCCGTCGCCATTGCATCCGCCTCACAGGAGGGTACTGCGGGGCGTTGCAGGCCCCGCGCGCAACAGCATAGTCCTCGGGCGGGCTAGCGCCGTGCCCGCTCGATCGGCAGCCCCTTGCTCTTCCAAAGCTGCATCAGTTTTTCCTTGGTCACGGGCTCCCACACCGCCCCGTCGGGCATCTCAGTCCGCATCAGGTCGCCCTTGGCGTTGTAGAAGCTGACCATGGCGGGCTGCTTCTCGCTGAGTTTGGTGGTCAGCTTCCACAGCCCGGGGCTTTCGGGGGGCTGCTCAAGCGAATCGCTTCGGAAGCAAACCGTCGCGTCGTCGGACTGGTAGGTGTACGTGCCATAGTCTGCCGCGGCCTTCGCACGGATCAGCAGCAGCGGCAGCAGCGTTGCCTCCACGCGGCTCACATATCCGTCATTCTGGAACACCGGACGCACCTCGCGCGGGGTCATGCCCGAGCCTTCGACCTTCACCACCAGGCTCTTGCCGCTGCGGGCGCCCTGCTCGGTGATCGTGTCCGTCTTGCCCCCCTTGCGGATGGCGTTGCGGATGGTCCAGACCTCCTCGTTGCGGTCCATGCTCAGGAAGTATGCCGCGCTGGAATCAAGGGTGAACCCGCTGCTGAGCATGCGGGCGTCGAGCTGCACGATGAAGCCGTCGGAGTTGTCGCCCCCGCTCGTGGATGTCTGCCCCTGCACCATGCTGCCGCGGGGACCAATGAGGTTGACGATGCGGCGGTAGCCTAGTTCAGTCGCGTCGGCATCAGCCCCCGTCGCGGCAGGGCGGTAGCACCGCTCCCAGCGTTCCGGCTGTGCCGCGAAGACCTCGCGCAGCGTCTCCGTGGTCAGGGCCTCGAGAACTTTCTGTGCGGTCGAGACGGCGGTGGCACGCCTGACGATGAGCTGCGCAGGGTCCATGAACTCTGCCGTCGCGATTGCAGATTCGTAGATCGCGCGCGATTTGTCGTAAAGCGACATTGTCGTGACCAGTTCAAAGATCACGAACTGAGTATTGCCAGTCTTGAACACGGTGATTCCGCGGACAACCTCGGGATCGCGCGGCGTCATCCCCGGCACGGCAAAGTACACGCGCTGCGCTTCCTGACCGCCGATTTTAATGGTGCGGCGAAGGTCCAGGAGTTTGCCGCGAACGCCGGTGAGCCGCGGCGCCTTGTCGCCCGGTGCCGGCGGGGAGTAGACCTCGCCGGCGGCCCGGAAATGCTCGGTGACAATCCCGTCGCATACTTCCGCGGCTGTCGTGTCCGGGTTTGCCGTGCGGGGCGTCTGGACGTTGATGATCCAGGTGTTGTTTTTGGCGGCGATTTGCGCGTTGGCCTTGCCTGCCGCGGAGTTCGCCTGGGTGACACTGTCGGCGGGAAGGAACATGGACAGGCCGACGCTCTCGAGCTTCCACCTGTCGGCGGAAAGTTCAACCGGGGAAGGGTTAAACACCGGAACGCCCGAGGGTTGAGCCGCGGGGGCTGGCTGGACTTGGGTGGGCGTGGGAGGGCGGGAGGAGCGGGGAGGTTTCTGCTGGCCGAGGCCGGGTGCAGCTGCCAGCCCGACAACCGCCAAACCAAGGGAAAGGGCAAGGCTGGCATGCCCCCGGCTTGTGGAGCGGGCATGAGCGGGGCGGTGGGGGGGGCGGAAGAGGCAGAGGTGGTCGCGCATAAGAAACTCCCATACGTCAATGAACACAGACAAGGATCGACCGAAAGCGTTCCCGTATCGCAGGATTGGGTGATGTGCGTGGGTTCAACGGGTCCCGGGTTCAGGGGGAGTTGGAGGAAAGTCAGGTATTCGTTCCATTCCTCACCCCTCTGCGGGTTGACAAGACGGTCGTCGGGTCTATTCTTCCCTCCCAACTCTCCGGGGAGAGGCTGGGTATTGCGCGATAGACGAGTCGAAGCAGGGCACATGCCCCGGATGGACTACGAATGACTGGCGGCAAAATCAGAATCCGGATGGAGGCTTACGACCACCTGGCCCTCGACGCGTCGGCCAAGGAGATCGTTGAGCACGCCAAGCGCACAAACGCCAAGGTTGCGGGCCCGATCCCGCTGCCGACGCGGATCGAGCGCTACACCGTGCTGCGCTCTCCCTTCATCGATAAGAAGAGCCGCGAGCAGTTCGAGATTCGTACCCATAAGCGCATCATTGACATCATCGAGCCCAACGCCCGCACGGTTGAGGCTCTGAATCGTCTGGTGGTGCCCGCGGGCGTGTTTGTGAAGATCAAGGCATAAGTGAGTCCCCTGGGAACGGTCCCGGGGGTTTTTGTTGGGCTGGAACTGAGGACGACATGGGACTTTCACTGCTCGGCAAAAAAATTGGCATGACCCGCGTCTACACCGACGCCGGGGCCAGCGTGCCCGTCACCATCATCGAGTGCGGCCCCTGCGTCGTGACGCAGATCCGCACCAACGAGAATGACGGCTACGACGCGGTGCAGATCGGTTACGGCGAGGTCAAGCCCCGCAACACCACGATGCCGCTGATCGCCCACGATCACAAGGCCGGCACCACGCCCAAGCGCCACCACCGCGAGTTCCGCATCGGGTCGGCGGAGAGCGGCAAGTTCTCCCTCGGCCAGACGCTGACGCTGAAAGATTTCGATGGCATTCCCTACGTCGACGTGACCTCCACCAGCAAGGGCAAGGGCTTCGCGGGTGTGATGAAGCGCTGGCACTTCGGCGGCATGAGCGCCAGCCACGGCACCGAGCGTAAGCACCGTGCCCCCGGCTCCATCGGCGGCCTTTGCTCGAACCGTGGCTTCGGCGGCGGTCTGAAGAAGGGCAAGCGCATGGCCGGGCACCTGGGTGACGACCGCGTCACCTGCCGCAGCCTGGACATCATTCGCATCGACGCCGAGAAGGGCCTGCTGCTGGTCAAGGGCCCCATCGCGGGCGGCAAGAACGGGCTTGTGGAGATCCGCCCGGCGGTTCGTCTGTACAAGAGCAAGAGCCCCGACAAGAAGACCGCTGAAGCCAGTGGCAAGAAGAAGAAGTAAGCAAGAAGAAGTAAGGTTGTTCCTAGTCAGTTTCAAGGGTTTTGAAGGAGTCTGAAGCAGTTGCAATCGTCGGCCGCGTGAACAACGCGATCGGCGAGCCCGGAAGGTCTCAAAGTCCATCGCGGACGGCCAGATACCACCGGGCAGCGAAAATGCAGTGAGACAGCCGAGTCGATTCCGATCCACCTTCGCACGCACGGTGCGTGTGCCCGCAAGGGAATGAAGGCGAGACGGATAGGCGGCAGAAGGGAAACCCCTCTCGCTGAGAGGGCTACCCAGGCGTCGGACGAGGTGAAAGACACGATGAATGTCCCCGTCTACAACATGCAGGGCAAAGAGATTGCCCAGTTTTCAATCGATGAGAGCTCCCTCGGGGGTGCGATCAACGCCGCGCTGATCAAGCAGGCGTATGTCCGCTACCACGCGAACCTTCGCCAGGGCTCGGCCCGCACGAAGAACCGCACCCAGGTCGAGGGCTCCACCCGCAAGATTTACAAGCAGAAGGGTACCGGTAACGCCCGCCACGGCGACCGCAAGGCCAACCTGTTCAAGGGCGGCGGCCATGGGCACTCCAAGAAGCGGACCCGCGAGGATTTCCGCCAGGACATGCCAAAGAAAATGCGCCGCAAGGCCAACCGCAACGCCCTGCTTGCCAAACTGCAGGACAACGAGGTTCGGATCGTCGACGGCTTCGGCTTCAAGGAAGCGAAGACCAAGGCCTTCCAGGAGTTCCTCGGTGGTCTCAATGTCGATCGTTCCGCGCTGGTTGCGCTGCCCGACGGCGAGGCCTCTGAGAATGCCCGCCTCAGCGGACGCAACATGGACAATGTAACGCTGATCCGTATCGATCAGCTCAACTGCTTCAACATGCTCAACCACCGCTACCTGGTCATCGCCAAGGCCGACCTTGAGGCGTGGCTGAGCGGCCCCGGCAGCCAGACCGGAAAAGATGCCAAGGTCAGCCCCATGGGCCGCGATAGCGCCCGCAAGGCCCAGAAGGTGGAGGCCGCCTGATGCCCGCCAATGTCGATCCCATCTATGTGATCAAGCGTCCGCTGCTTTCGGAGAAGAGCACCTACGCCATGAATGAGCACAAGCTCTACTCCTTCGAGGTTGATCCTCGCGCCACCAAGACCGAGATCAAGGACGCCATCCAGGCGATCTACAAGGTCCGGGTTGTCGCGATCAACACTCAGGTGCGCAAGCACAAGGCCCGCCGCCTCAAGTACGGCGTGACCCAGCCTGCGAACACCAAGAAGGCCACCATCCGGCTTCACCCCGAGGACAACATCGAACTCTTCTGAGCCACCCGACCCTGCCGTCACGGCACGAAGAGAAGGACACCGCCATGCCGATCCGTGTTTATAAAAAGACCAGCGCCGGACGCCGCAACGCGTCGGTGAACATGCACTCGGAAGTGACCAAGAAGTTCCCCGAGAAGGCCCTGCTCTCGCCCCTTCCCAAGTCCGGCGGGCGCAACCACAGCGGCAAGATCACGTCCCGCGGCATCGGCGGCGGCGTCAAGAAAATGTACCGCCAGATCGACTTCAAGCGTCGCGACCGCGACGGCATCAACGGGACGGTCATCGGCATCGAGTACGACCCCAACCGCACCTGCCACATCGCCCTGATCGAGTACGCCGATGGCGAGCGGCGCTACATCGTCTCCCCCGCCGGCCTGAAGGATGGTCAGGTGCTCCTGACCTCCAGCTCCGCACCCGTAGAGCCCGCGCCCGGCAACTGCATGCTCCTCCGCTTTGTGCCCACCGGCCTTGACGTCCACTGCGTCGAGCTCGAGCCCGGTCGCGGCGCCAAGATCTGCCGCTCCGCCGGCACATACGCCAAGATGTCGAACAAGGAAGGCGACTACGCCACGCTCGTGCTGCCCAGCGGTGAAGTCCGCCGCGTGCCGCTCGAGTGCCGAGCGACCATCGGCCAGGTCGGCAACGGCGACCACCGCCTCCGCAAGCTGGGCAAGGCCGGCCTCACCCGCCTGATGGGCCGCCGTCCGATTACCCGCGGCGTCGCGAAGAGCCACCACGCCCACCCGCTGGGCGGCGGCAGCGGTCGCAGCAAGGGCAACCGCCCGCTGTGCGGCCCCACCGGCGTCCACTCCAAGGGTGGCAACACCCGCAACCGTAAGAAGCATTCCACCACGCTCATCATCCGCCGCCGCATCAGCAAGCGTTACGGCCAGAAGAAGTAATCCCCCAAGGACACCACATGGGACGCAGCCTCAAGAAAGGTCCATTCGTTGATGAGAAGCTCTACCGCAAGGTGGAGAAGCTCAACGCCAACCGCCGGCGCGAGCCCATCAAGACGTGGGCCCGCCGCTCGACGATCGTGCCCGAGTTCATCGGCCACACGTTCAAGGTACACAACGGGCGGCTGTTCCTCGACGTCTTCGTGACCGAAGACATGGTCGGGCACAAGCTCGGCGAGTTCAGCAGCTCCCGCACCTTCCGCGGGCACACGAACAAGAAGGAAGGCATCGATACCGCGCCGTCCAAGGGCTAAGCCGTCCGAGGGCTAAGGACGACGCAAAGACCGCAACCGCAGTTTCACGAGGGATACGCCGTGAGGATCCGAGCAAACAAACTGAAGCAGCGTGCCGAGTCCGCCGGGCTCTCGCCCGAGCAGCTCGCGCAGGCCATCGCCGACGACAGCCTGCGTGTCGACGACGCCCACCGCGCCGTCCGCAACTGGATGGCCGGGCGTGACTACCCCCGCTGCAAGGCCGCCGTCATCAACAAGATGGCCCAGGTCATGGCGTGCGAGGGTAAGGACATCGCCGCGTTCACCAGCGAGGTCCGCGGCCACCGCGGCAGCCCCCGCAAGGCCGGGCTCATCGCCGGTCTCATCCGTGGCAAGGACGTCTCCACCGCCCTCGACCTGCTGAACTTCAGCACCAAGAAGGCCGGCGTGAACTTCAAGAAGTGTCTGACCGCTGCCATCACCGACGCCGAACTGGCGGGTGCCGACACCACGGCCCTGTACATCAGCGAAAGCCGGGTCAACAACGGGCCGGTCATCAAGCGATTCCAGCCGAAGGACCGTGGGCGGGCCCACCAGATCCTGAAGCCACTGGCCCACATCACCATCAGCGTTGAAGAGCGCCCCGCGAAGGCGGGGGCGAGGTAAGCATGGGACAAAAGACGCATCCATTTGGTCTGAGGCTCGGCATCACCGAGGCGCACAAGAGCCGCTGGTACGCCCCCAAGGCGCTCTACGGCGAACTGCTCGTCGAGGACGAGAAGATCCGCAAGTGGCTGGACAAGCGCCTCAATCGCAGGCCCCCAAACGCGGCCGTCTCCGACGTGCACATCGAGCGCACGCGCGAGGAGCTGAAGGTCATCATCAAGACCGCCAGGCCCGGCTTGGTCATCGGCCCCAAGGGCGCCGAGGTCGAGCGCATGACCGAAGAGCTTCAGTACATGACCGGCCGTAAGGTGGCGATCTCGATCATCGAGATTAAGAACGCCGACCTTGACCCCAACCTCATCGGCGAGGCGGTTGCGGAGCAGCTCGTCAAGCGAGCCAGCTTCCGCCGCGTCGTGAAGATGAAGTGCGAGGCGGCGATGGCCGCGGGTGCCAAGGGCGCGAAGATCCAGGTCAGCGGCCGCCTCGGCGGGGCCGAGATGAGCCGCGTGCTTGCTGTGCGTCTGGGGTCGCTGCCCCTGTCCACCCTGCAGGCCCGCGTCGAGTACGGCTTCGCGGAAGCGAAGACCACCTACGGCGTGATCGGCGTCAAGGTGTGGGTTTACAAGGGCATGTACACGACCGAGGCGGACGAGAACACCTCGAACGCCGCGGGCGGCCGTGCCCGGGCACGTGGTCGTAAGTAAAGAGTCGTAAGTTGTGGCACCGGGCTTCCGCCCGGTGTCCTCAGGATCAGATTCACATCGGGCAGAAGCCCGATGCCACCGAGGTGACAGATGGCGCTGATGCCGAAGAGAGTCAAGTTCCGCAAGGAGATGCGGCGGGTCCGTGACCGCAAGGCCACCAAGGGCAACTACGTCGCGTTCGGCGACTACGGCCTGCAGGCCCTTGAGGGTGCATGGATCAGCGGGCAGGTGCTCGACGCGGGGCGTATTGCCGCGATGCACTTCGTCAAGCGCGAGGGCAAGCTGTTCATCCGCGTGTTCCCCGATAAGCCCATCTCGAAGAAGCCGCTGGAAACCCGAATGGGCACCGGCAAGGCCGAGGTGGATTACTGGGCGGCACGCGTGAAGCCCGGCACCATGCTCTTTGAGATGGCGGGCGTGCCGGAGTCGACCGCGAAGCTGGCGCTGCTCCGCGTGGCGATGAAGATGCCGGTGAAGTGCCGGTTCGTTGGTCGCCGGGTCCGCGTGTGACCCTGCAAGGGCTTGGAAGTTGATGGACGACTGGTTTGCGGTTTGAGGTTCGACTGGAGATTGGCGAATGAAGGGTTCTGAAGTACACAAGCTGACTGATGAAGAGCTGAAGACAGAGCTCGCGCGCCTGCGCAACGACCTGTTCGACATGCGCACCCAGTCGATCACCGAGAAGGTCGAGGACTCCTCGCGCCCCTCCAAGCTCCGCAAGGACATCGCCCGCCTGCTCACCATCCAGCGGGCGCGGGTGCTGGGCAACGAGAAGGCTCCCAAGCCCCGCCGCAAGGCCCCTCGCCGTCACCGCCTGGCCGAGAAGGGCCACACCAAGGTCGCCAAGAAGGCCAAGAAGACAGCAAAGAAGGTCGCCAAGAAGACCGCGAAGAAGGCGTCCAGCCGCGTCCGCCCCGCCAAGAAGACCACGGCCAAGGCCGCCGCCCCCAAGCACGGGGCCCGCAAGAAGAAGGTCGCCGGCAAGAAGAAGGTCGCAAAGAAGTCGTAAGAGGAACTCATGGCAAAGACCACCAACACTACCGCGGCCAAGCCGGCCGCCGCGAAGAAGCCCGCGGCAGCCGCCGCCCGCACCGCACCCCGCGATGGCGACGCTGCCTCGGTATCCACCGAGCAGCTCAACGGCACGCAGATCGGCTTTGTCGACAGCGACGCCCGCGACAAGACCCGCAAGGTCGTCGTGGCGTACCTCGACAAGCACCCCAAGTACGGCAAGTACGTCCGCAAGCGGACGGTGCTCCAGGTGCACGACCAGAACAACGACAGCAAGAACGGGGACCTCGTGGAGGTCGCCCCCTGCCGCCCCTTGAGCAAGACCAAGAGCTGGAAGCTGGTCCGCATCGTGCAGAAGCGCGCGGAGCAGGCCGCGGCCATCAAGAGCGTCAAGGACGTGCAGTAAGAGTCACGAAGTCACGAGTTCACAAAGCCCCAAAGCGGCGGAGTGAAGAAGAAGAGTTGAGCCATGCTGCAGCAAGAAACAAGGTGTGAAGTCGCGGATAACTCGGGGGCGAAGATCGCCTACGTGATCCGCGTGTACGGCGGGTCGACGGGCTCGGGCAAGTTCACGCGCCGCGTTGCGGGCGTGGGCGACCGCGTGTTCGTCTCGATCAAGCGCGCCCTCCCGGGCGCCGACGTCAAGCCGGGCGACAAGAGCAAGGCCGTGGTGGTCCGCACCACCAAGGCGACGCGCCGGGCCGACGGCTCTTACGTCAAGTTCGACAGCAACGCCGTCGTGCTGATCCAGGACGACGGCAACCCGAAGGGCACCCGCATCTTCGGCCCCGTCGCCCGCGAGCTGCGCGACAAGAACTACATGAAGATCGTCTCCCTGGCTTCCGAAGTCGTCTGATTGAGTTGGTAACCCCACTCTCCGAGTGGGGAAGAAGGATTCACGCAATGCCACGCCACGTCCGCAAAGGTGACACAGTGATGGTGACCAGCGGCTCTTCCAAGGGCCAGATTGGTGAGATCATCCGCGTCATCACCAAGCTCGACAAGGTGCTCGTCAAGGGCATCAACCTGAGCACCAAGCACGTCAAGCCCACCCGCGCCGCGCCCCAGGGCGGCATCATCACCAAGGAAATGCCCCTGCACATCAGCAAGGTCAGCCCCGTCGTTGATGGCAAGGCCGTCCGCGTCGGCTTCCGCACCGAGAAGGACGGCTCCAAGGTCCGCGTGGCCCGCCACGCAGGCAAGGAGCTGAAGGTCCTGGGGTCCATCCGCACCGGCGAGGCCTCGGGCAAGAAGAAGACCAGCAAGAAGAAGTAAACCCGCGGCAACGCGGCAGCAGTTCAGCGAGTAGTCAGGCAGTAAGCGAGCAGTACCATGGCGAACGACGAAAACAAGAAGCCCAAGGACGCCGGAGCCCCCAAGGAGCACCCGGCCAAGGAAGCTGCGAAGAAGCAGCAGGCCAGCGGCCGTAAGGCGGCAGGCCCTTCCACCGGCGGCGGCAGCGGCGGCAAGAAGCACTCCGAGGCCGTGATCGCCGAGGCCTCTGCTGCGGCGAAGGAGCCCCCACGCCTCCGCACGATGTACAAGGACAAAGTCCAGGCGGCGATCACCGAGAAGTTCGGGATCACCAATCCCATGCAGATGCCCAAGCTCGAGAAGATCGTGCTGAACGTCAACATGGGCCGCCACCTCGAGGGCAGCAAGCTCCCCCCGCACGTCAAGGGTCAGGTGCTCGAGACGCTGGTGAAGGTGACGGGTCAGAAGCCTGTCGTCATTAAGGCGAAGAAGAGCGTGTCGAACTTCAAGCTCCGCGAGGGCTTTGAGTCTTCGGCCGTCGTCACCATCCGCCGCGAGCGCATGTGGCACTTCCTCGACCGCCTGATCAACCTCGCCACCCCCCGTATCAAGGACTTCCGGGGCCTGGGCGACAAGGCGTTCGACAAGCAGGGCAACTACGCCATGGGCCTCACCGAGCAGGGCGTGTTCCCCGAGATCAACATGGCCGAGGCGCAGTTCACGCACGGCATGAACATCAACTTCGTTTTCAGCAAGTCATCCCCGGACCTCAGCAAGTTCATGCTCGAGCAGCTCGGCATGCCGTTCCGCAAGCCCGATCAGAAGTAACCCCCGCGAACCACCCGCCCACCACGCTTTCGCGGGATATTGACCCGCCGGAGTATCAAGCTATGACGACCAAGGCACAGATGGCCAAAAGCAGGCGGACCCCCAAGTTCAGCACCCGCATCGTACGGCGTTGCGAGCTCACAGGCCGCGCCCGCGGCGTCTACCGCAAGTTCCGCATCAGCCGCATCATGCTCCGCAAGCTCGCCCTTGAGGGCAAGATCCCCGGCATGCGCAAGGCCAGCTGGTAAGGCCCGGCCCGCAGCCCCCCGCGTACTCACTCAGGACTCTCGATTTCAAGCCTCTGGACTAGGACTCATCAAATGGCGATCGGCGACCCAATCGCAGACATGCTCACCCGGATCCGTAACGCGGTCCGCAACCGCTCCAAGATGGTGACCTGCATCAACAGCAAGGTCTGCCGCGGCATCGCGGACGTGCTCCGCGACGAGGGCTACATCGATGGCTACGACGTCGTGGAGGACGGCCGCCAGGGCGTCGTGCGCATCCGGCTGAAGTACGGCCCCGGCGGCGAGACGGTGCTGAACAAGCTTCACCGCGAGAGCAAGCCCGGCCGCCGGGTGTACAACTCGGTGGAGGAGATCCCGCGTCCCCTGCAGGGCCTGGGCATCGCCATCGTCTCTACAAGCAAGGGTGTGCTGAGCGACCGCAAGGCACGCACCGAGCGCGTGGGCGGCGAACTGCTCTGCACCATCGAATAAGAATCTCCCTCCCCAGTCAAACGTAATCAGCTTCGGCCACGACGAACGTAGAGAGACGAACGTAGAGAGACGAACGTAGAAGTCAGGTCACACAAGCGGAAGCCCGGCCCATCGAAGTTTCAGGCCGGAGAGCAAGACGCATCAGGAGTTTGGCATGTCACGCATCGGTAAGAAGCCAGTTCCCGTCCCCGCCGGCGTCAAGGTCGCCGTCAAGGACAACACGATCAACATCGAGGGCCCCAAGGGCAAGCTCAGCCTCAAGGTCCGCCCCGAGGTGACGGTGGTCTGGGATGAGAGCGAGAAGGCTGTGAACGTGGGGCTCGCCAAGGGCTTCACCTCCGAGCAGAAGGAAGCCAACGCCTACTGGGGCTCCACCCGCGCTCATGTCCGCAACATGATCGACGGCGTGACCAAGGGCTACGAGAAGGCGCTGGAGGTGGTGGGCGTGGGCTGGCAGGCCAGCCTTGCGGGCAAGCAGCTCAAGCTGGTCGTCGGCTTCGCCAACGCCATCATGCTCGACATCCCCACCGGTCTCACGGTCACGGTCGAAAAGCAGTTCGTGAAGGTCAACGGCTCCGACAAGCAGATGGTGGGCCAGTTCGCCGCCTCGATGCGTGCCGTCCGCAAGCCCGAGCCCTACAACGGCAAGGGCATCAAGTACACCACCGAAACCATCAAGCGTAAGCAGGGCAAGGCGTTCGGTGCCTAAAAGTGGTGCCGGTCTCCCGACCGGCACGCCTCACGGGTCCCGTCCGCAAAGCAGGTTGAAGAGAAGGTCAGAAGGTAGTCCCAGCCATGAACAAGAACGTTGGCAAACAAGTCCGCCGCAGCCGCCGCCGTGTCGGCATCCGCAAGCGCATCGTCGGCACGGCCGAGCGCCCCCGCCTCTCCATCTACAAGTCCCTCAACCACATCTACGCCCAGATCATCGACGATCTGGCGGGCACCACCCTGGCCGCCGCCTCGACGATGGGCAAGGCCGCCAAGGACTCCAAGACCGGCAACAGCACCGCCGCCGCGTCAGTGGGGGAGGCGATCGCCACCAAGGCGAAGGCCGCCGGCATTACGCAGGTCGTGTTTGATCGTGGCGGTTTCAAGTATCACGGGCGCGTGAAGGCCCTTGGCGATGCAGCCCGCAAGGGAGGCCTCAAGTTCTGAGTGTTGCGACCATGCTCCATGGTCGTGCCCGATCACCCGCGAGATACCTATGAACGATAACTTCTCAGAATCCACGCAGATCGAGTCCGCCAATATCGGCGTCGACCGTACCTCCGCCACCGTCAAGGGTGGTCGCCGCTTCTCCTTCGGCGCGCTCGTGGTCGTCGGCGATCGCCGCGGCCGCGTCGGCTTTGGCTACGGCAAGTCGAACGAAGTGCCCTCGGCCATCGAGAAGGCCGAGAAGTACGCCCGCAAGGCGATGGTCACCGTGCCCCTCGTCGGCACCACCATCCCCCACCAGGTGGAAGGCACCTTCTCCGCCAGCAAGGTTCGCCTCGTCCCCGCCGCACCCGGCACGGGCGTGGTCGCGGGCGGCACGGTCCGCACCATCCTTGAGAAGGCGGGCATCACCGACTGTCTCACCAAGTGCTACGGCAGCACCAACAAGCGAAACATCGTCAAGGCCGTCTTCGAGGGCCTCGCTAAGCTCCGCCTTTCGGGCCAGGTCGCGAGCCTCCGCAACCAGCAGCTCGAGACCTCGGAGATCGAGTCCAAGATCGAGCGCGGCAAGCGCTTCATGCCCACCGCCCCTAAGCGCGAGAAGGCCAAGGGGCCCATCAACACCGTCGGCGACGAGCGCAAGGGCCGTGGTCGTGGCGGCAGCCGCGGCGGTCCCCGTGGCCGTGGCGGGCGTGATGGTGGCGGCGGCGGTGGTGGCGATGGCGGGCAGGCTGGCGGTCATGCACCCCAGGCGGCCGCGCCAGCAGCACCAGAAGCACCCTCGGCGCCTGCCGCGGGCTAAAAACGAATCAGTGTTCCGGCCGGCGCACACGCCCGGCATGCAGACTTTGGAGTAACAGGTCATGATGATCCACGACATTACAGCCATCGCCGGCGCCCACAAGAAGCGCAAGCGCGTCGGTCGCGGCGAGGGCTCGGGCCACGGCAAGACGTCCGGCCGTGGCGCCAAGGGTGCCGGCAGCCGCTCGGGCAACGCCGCGAAGAAGGCGTTCGAGGGCGGCCAGATGCCCTACTTCCGCCGCCTCGCCAAGTTCGGCTTCACGAACGCGCCGTTCAAGATCAAGTTCTGGACCGTCAACCTGGGCGACATCACCGCTCACGCCGCGTTCAAGAACGGCGGCACGGTCTCCGCGGCAACGCTGATCAAGGCGGGCCTCGTCCGTGACGAGAGCCGCGACCTCAAGATTCTCGGCAGCCTCGGCAAAGAGAAGGGCCTGAAGGTCAAGCTCAATGTCGATGCCTCCCGCGTGTCGGCCAGCGCCAAGAAGATGATCGTCGATGCAGGCGGCTCCGTGAAGGAGTCGGGCACCCGCCGCGACCGCACCCGCGGCATCGACCTCACCCTCAGCGCAGAGGACCGCAAGCCCACGAACCTCACCAAGAAGCTCAAGCGCACCAAGCCCAACAAGGGCGTGGTCGCCGAGGCCGAAGCCGCGGAAGCAGCCGGGGCTGCCGAGCCCGCCGCCAAGCCCAAGAAGGGCTAAGTGCCGAGTGTGCCACGACCATGCTCCATGGTCGTGCGACAGACCGGCACCCTCCCTGACGAATGCCTTTGAAGCAACGAACAACAACGGGCCGCGTGAGATCAAAGTCTCACGCGGCCCGATTTCTTTTCCTGACCCGCGATTTGTACGTGCCACGACCGCGCTTCACGGTCGTGCGACTACGGCACGTGCCGGAACAGGTAGCCCGACCGTAAGGGCGGGAACACGAACGCGAACAACTCACGATGCCGCGGATGTTGGCGCGTTCTTTGGACGCACCCTGGCGGGCACCGGCACGTTCAATGGTGCACGGCGCGGCTTTGTGCTAAGCCTTGCACCGCCTTGCGGCACCGCCGACTATGACAATCTCTCCTGCGGAAGCTCATGCTCTTCCGCCGGCTCAATGTGAATGAGCACATCAAACACACCGGGCAGCTGCGCCCGGATCGCGTCCTTGATCCGGTGCGACACGGCGTGGGCATCATGCACCGTCATCGACGGGTCCACCTGCGCGTGCATGTCGATAAAGTGCCGCGTGCCGCTGGTGCGAGAGAACACCTTGTGGACGCTCGCCACGCCGGGCACGGCGGAAGCAATCTCCGTTGCCTGCTGCACCACGTTGTCGCTCGATACATCGAGCAGTTCCCTCACGGGGCGGACAGTCAGGCGCGTCGCGTTATAGAAGATGATGGCCGAGGCGAAGAGCGCGGCCCAGTCGTCGGCCGGTTCCCAGCCCTTGCCGCCGATGACAGCGATAGAGATGCCTACGAACGCTGCCGCGGAGGTCATCGCGTCGGTCCAGTGGTGCCAGGCGTCGGTTTCGACGGCCGCGCTCCCCGTTGCCGCGGCGGCCCGCTTCACGCGGCCATACAGGGCCAGCTTCACCAGGATGGCGGCGACAAGCACCACCAGTGTCCACCACTTCGGCGTGCGGTTGGGCGTGATGATCTCGCGGATCGCCTCGATGGCAATACCGATGGAGGCGGCAAAGAGCAGCCCCGCGACGACCACAGCCGCGAGTGACTCTGCCCGGCCATAGCCGTAAGGGTGCCGCTCTGTGCGGGGCTTGGCGCTCACCCGCAGGCCCACCCAAATCACCATCGAACCAAAGATGTCGATGAGTGATTCGACCGCGTCGGCGACCAGGGCGTAGGAGTTCCCCAGCACCCCCGCCAGCAGCTTGATGACCGACAGCCCGATGTTGGCGACCAGCCCCACCAAGGCCAGGCGGCGGGCATGCCCCGATCGTGCGGCTCGCTCAGCTTCAACGCCATGCACGGTCGGCATCGGCCCAGTGTACCGGATGAGGCCCTACAGCCGTTCAATCCCTGTTCACGGCCCCCTCACGTGGCGGGGCCATTCTTGGGCTGTATCGACCACTTCATCCACCCATAAAGGAGTGCACGCAATGGACGAGAACAGAATCGAAGGCAAGGGTAAGGAAATCAAGGGCGAGATCAAGCAGGCGGTTGGCAAGGCCACGAACAACCGGTCCATGCAGGCCGAGGGCACGGTTGACAAGGCCATCGGCAAGGTCCAGGGCGCCTTTGGCCGTGCCAAGGACGAAGTCCGTGCCGAGGACCGCCGTAAGGACGAGCCCAAGCGCTGATTTTGCTGAAGACCATCGAAGGTGGGTAAGGGCGCGTGCGGCAGGCCGCACGCGCCCACCCTATCCTGCCGACTATGAAGCGACTCCTGCACGTCGGCATCGGGCCCCTGGGCATCAAGATTCTCAACGAGATCCACGAGCGAAACCTCGGTCACATCGTGGCCGCGGTCGATATGTCGCCCGGTCTCGCGGGCCAGGCGCTCACGAAAACCGTCCCCGCGGCAGACCCCCGGATCAAGATTCTTCCCAGCGTCGCCAGCGTTGAGAACTGGGACGAGATCGACGCCGCGATCGTGACGACCGCCTCCGACCTCAAGAGCTGCGAGCAGACGTTCCGCGACATCCTGCGCCACGGCAAGGCCGTCGTCAGCACCTGCGAGGAGCTTGTGTACCCCTGGCTGCGCCACGTCGCCCTCGCAGAGGAGTTGGACGAGCTGTGCCACAAGACGGGCGGGCGGCTGCTCGGCACGGGCGTCAACCCCGGCTTCCTCATGGATGCACTCCCCGCGTTCCTCACGTGCGTCAGCAAGTCGGTCAAGAGCGTGTACTGCTATCGGGTGCAGGACGCATCCGCCCGCCGCGTGCCATTTCAGAAAAAGATCGGCGCCGGCCTCGACGATGAGCAGTTCAGCAGCCGCGTGAAGGATGGCACGCTGCGCCACGTGGGTCTGGGCGAGAGCCTCCACTTCATCGCGCACTACGTCGGCCTCCAGATTGAACGGTGGGAGGAGGACATCGCCCCCGTCCGGGCCGAGCGCGACCTCGTGTGCGCTCTGGGGAACATCCCCCGCGGCAGGGCATCAGGCGTCCGCCAGGTCGCCCGTGGCTACTTCGACGAGCAGGAAGTCGTGCGTCTGGAGTTCCAGGCCGCGATCGGCCAGACCGACCCGCACGACCGGGTGGTGATCCAAGGAGAGCCGCCGATCGAGATGATGATCCCCGGCGGGGTTCACGGAGACGTCGCCACCTGTGCGATCGTGATCAACTCCATCCCACGCCTGCTCAAGGCCGCGCCGGGCCTGCACACCATGGCCACGATACCCCCGCCCGTGCATGTACGGGCAGGCGCGGAGAACCGCTAGGGAAGCCGCCCGCCCAGTGAGGAAAACGGGGCGAAGTTGCCGAAGAATTGGGGGAGCACAGGTCTTGTTTCATCAGGGAGCATCCCCATGGCGCGACTGAACGTCGAATCTTCCACGCCCACCACGGTGACAGTTGATGGGCGTGAACTGCTCGCGTTCGGCGGCTGCAACTACCTGGGCCTCGCCCATCACCCGGCGGTCCTCGGTGCGGTGCGCGAGGGGTTGCAGCGGTACGGCATCAGCACCACCGCCTCCCGCGAAACCACGGGGAACACGGCGGCCCACGATGCCCTGGAGCGGGACCTTGCCGCGTTTTTGCAGCAGGAGGCCGCCATCCTGACAGCCGAAGGCTACACGGCCAATATCGCCGTGGCGCAGGCGCTGAGCCAACGGCACGGCGTCGCGCTGATTGACGCGAAGGCGCACCGCAGCCTGCGGTCGGCGGCCCACGCGGCAGGCATGCAGGTGTTTGAGTACGAGCACCTCTCGGCGGAATCCGCTGGCTGGCTGGTGCGCCAGTACGGCGACCAGGGGATCGCGATTTTGACCGATGGCGTATTTGCCGCGGACGGCGCGGTGGCTCCTGTTGAAGAACTGCTCGCGGTGCTTCCCCGCATGCGGGGCACGCTGGTTGTCGACGATTGCCATGGCTTCTGCGTGCTGGGCGCCTTGGGCCGCGGTACCGTGAACGAGTCCGGTGCCAGCGACCCCCGCCTTTGCATCACCACCACCCTGGCGAAGGGGCTTGGCTGCTACGGCGGCGCGGTCGTCGGGCGGCGGGCCCTCATCGATGCCGTGCGCGAGCATGCGGACGTCTACCGCCGCTCGACACCGGTTCCCACACCCCTTGCGATGGCGGCAAGCGCAGCCATTGCCGTGGTGCAGCGCGAGACAGAACTCATAACAAACCTGCGGCACAACACCGCGCTGCTGCGCAGCACGCTGAGCACCCTTGGCGTCGCATTGGCCGAGACGACGAACGAGTCCATCCACGAGGAGACGGACCAGACTGCGAGCAGCCGCAGCGCATCAGCGGTCATGGCGGCTTCGGCCCGCACCGTCACCACCACGGGCAAGGTGCCAATCTGCACGTTCACGCTGGAAAGCACGGCAAAGATGGAGCAGGTCCACCGCGCTCTCCTCGCGGCAGGCATCTACGCCCCCTTCATCGAATACCCCGGCGGCCCCACGGACATGTTCTTCCGCCTGACCGTTTCAGCACGCCACACCGCCGAGCAAATCACGCGTCTGGGTGACGAACTGGCGAAAGCCATGCGATAGTCTGAGCCGAGTGCCCTGGCGCGAGCGCGAGTCGCTCAGGCCGCGTCTGCCGCACGATTGAAGGCCGCGGCATCGAACTCGCCCTCCATCCGACTGACCGCAATCGCAGCAACCCCATTGCCGATGAGGTTCGTGATGGCGCGGGCCTCGCTCATGAATCGATCCACCGCAAATAGCAGTGCAAGCCCCTCCACCGGCAGCACCCGTGTCGCGGTGAGCGTCGCTGTGAGAGTGATAAAGCCGCCGCCGGTGACAGCCGCGGCCCCCTTGCTCGTGAGCATCAGCACGCCCAGCACCGTGATCTGCTGCCCGATACTCATGTTGATGTGGTACGCCTGCGCGATGAACACAACAGCCATCGAGAGGTAGATGCTGGTGCCATCAAGATTGAACGAGTAGCCGGTGGGGATCACCAGCCCGGCCGTGTCGTGGCCGCAGCCAGCACGCCGCATCTTCTGGATCATCCGTGGCAGCGCCGATTCCGACGAGCTCGTGCCGAGCACGAGCAGGATCTCATCGCGGATCAGCCACAGATACCGCAACAGCCCCACGCCGCAGGCGCGCAACACCACGCCCAGCACCACCAGCACGAACACAGCCATCGTTGCGTACACACACCCCATCAGCTTCGCGAGCGACGCCAGCGACTCCACGCCGTGCTGGCCGACGGTAAAGGCCATGGCCCCCAGCGCTCCCAGCGGCGCCAGCTTCATGATGATCGCGACCACGCAGAACATGACCTCGCTGAGCCGCTCGACCCCGCGAACAGCCCACGAGCCATGCGGCCCCATGACCGCTAGGGCGATCCCAAACAGCACTGCAAGGAAGAGCACCTGCAGCGAATCGTTGGTGACAAACGGCGCGGCAACGCTATCGGGGATAATGCCGAGGAAGAACTGCACCGTTGAATGCGTCTTCTCGGCATAGGAGGCCACCGCCTCAGCATGGCCCGTCGCATTGGCGGTGTTGATGCCCGCGCCCGGCCGAAACATATTCGCGACTACCAGCCCAATGGCCAGAGCAATGGTCGTCACGATCTCAAAGTAGACGAGCGCCTTGAGGCCGACGCGGCCCGCACGCTTCAGGTCGCCCATCCCGGCGATTCCGCCCACAATGGTGAGAAAGACGATGGGCCCGACAACCAGCTTGACGAGCTTGATGAAGCCGTCGGCCAGGGGCTTGAGGGCCATGCCCCAGTCCGGCCGCAGGGCGCCGATGCAGACTCCCAGGACGACCGCCGTAAGCACCTGAACCGTGAGATTTTTGTGTATCGGGCGCGTGGGAATGATCCCGGAAGGGGTGAAAAAATCGAGTATACCGGGCACGGTGGTTTCCGCCCGTCCGGTGCCGCAGGGCTGCCCCGGCACACAACTTTCGCAAAACTGGTATTCACAATCATGCCCGCCCGCGGTAGGCTGTGAGCTTCAGGTCTTCAACAGGAGCCTTCCAATGCGTTCGACGATCACAATGGGTGTGGCAGGACTGGTGTGCGTTCTAGGAATGTGCGGTGCGAATGCCCAAGGCGGTGTCACGGTCCTTCTTTCCGATCGTGACCAGAACGTGGTATGGCGACTGTTCGATGCCGACAACAACGGCATCATCGACGCCACCGAGGTCAGCCTCTGGTATGGAGTCGGTAACGCCTCCGGCACCGGGCCTGCCGACAACCTCAATGCTTTTTTCGCCGGTCCCGACGGCGTGGTGTACGGAGGCGACCAGGTTTTGCAGGTGTACTACCGCTTTGAGGACCTGAACCACGATGGCGATGCCATGGATGCCGGCGAGTGCCGCGTGGTCGCCACGACGGCCAACGCGTCGGCGGCGAGCACGACATTCCCCACCGGCGGCGCGGCGCTGCCGGGTGGAGACCTGATGATCGTGAACGCGGGTAACGGCTTCGGGGTCGATGCGATCTATCGCTGCCACGACCTCACAAGCGATGGAACGTTTGAGCAGGCGGGCGAGATCACCCAGTTCGTGGGCGATAGCGCTGCCGGCTTCGGCCCCGGCAACGGCCCCTTCAGCCCTCAGGAGATGGTGCTGACAGATGCTGGAGTGGGCTTCTTGCGGAACTCCAGCGCGAACCTGCACGGCGTGTACCGCTTTGCAGACGCAAACGCGTCAGGAAGGGCTGATGACCTCGGTGAGTTTGTCCGCTGGTACACAGGCGCCAGCGCCGGGTTCGCGCTCGAGCCAGATCGGCTGCGGCCCGGCGCGCTCTACTACCACCAGCTCGCTGCCGGCTCCGCCGATCAGATCCTGCGTCTGCGCGATGCCAACGGCAACGACAATGCCGACGACGCCGGCGAGGCGGAGTTGGTGTTCTCAACCACCGAGGCGGGCTTTACATCCGTTGACATCCTTTGCCTGCCCGATGGCGATGTGCTCTTCACGGACAACAGCGGCAAGCGGATCATCCGACTGCACGACATCGATGGCGATGGGAAGTTCCTCCTGCCCGAGGAACGGACCGACTTCTTTGTTGCCGCAGGGACGATGGTGGGGGACGTGCGACAGGTGGTTCTGATCCCCTCTCCATCCGCGTGCGGCACGGCAGACTTTGACGGGGACGGCGATATCGGGACCGATGCGGATATCGAAGCGTTCTTCGCGTGCCTGGGCGGCAACTGCTGCACGCTCTGCTTCCCCGGCGGAGCGGATTTCAACGGCGATGGTGATATCGGGACCGACGCGGATATTGAAGCGTTCTTCCGAGTTCTCGGCGGCGGATCATGCTGAAAGTGTGACTTCTCGTGAGGGTCTGTTCATGCCCCGCGCACCTCGTCTTCACTTATCCCTGAGACGATGGAAAATGCTATTTGTATAGCGTGACCGTAACGCTGATTTGGCCACCCATAAAAAGTTCCACCTACCCACGCTTGGTGCTCGCCCCTTGTAGCGGGGCACTGATGCCCGCAGCGTATTGTCATTTCGACCCGATGCTTATCGCTGTGATTCTTGCGCAGATCCCTCTTTGCGCCTTCGCGATCCCCCGCAGCAAGCAAAATAAAACTGTAATCGTGCAGGTCTCAACAAGGAGACTTAGGTTGTCACCGGCTGGAAACGGGCACGTGTTGCCCCTACAACCCCTCATGGCACTCCCCGTCAAGAGCACAACTTCGACGAAGCAGGTGCCGATAGGTACCCGCCACTCCGCACCACAGCCGCGCGAGAACGACTCCGACACCATCGCACACGCCACGCCGCGTGATGGACGCATCCGGGTGGTGATCGAGGCCATCGAGCCCGCGGTGCCAGGCGGCGACTTTGCCGTGAAGCGCACAGTGGGTGAGACCGTACGGGTTGAAGCGGACATCTTCTGCGATGGCCACGACAAGCTTGCCGCGGCAGTGCGGCACCGGCACGCCGGCGCGGGCTCCTGGTCCATCGTCCCGATGGAGCCGCTGGTCAACGACCGCTGGTTCGCGGAGTTCCCGGTGCTCACCGAGGGTGAACATGAGTTTGTGGTTGAGGCGTGGGTCGATCACTTCGGCACATGGCGGCGAGACCTGCAGCGACGGATGGAAGCGAAGCAGGACCTTGCCGCGGAGTTTCTCATCGGTGCCGCGCTCATAGAGGAGCGTGCGGATAGCCAGACTGCCGCGGGCACCGAGCTCCGCCGCTCCGCCCAGCGCCTGCGCCAGCCATCCGATGATGGCCGGATCGAGATCGCGCTTGACGAAGGCCTCGCGGCACAGATGAATCAGGCAGACCCGCGCCGTTTCGCGGCCCACAGCCATCCCACCTGCCTCTGGGCAGATCGCGAGCGGGCACGGTACAGCACGTGGTATGAGTTGTTCCCCCGTTCTACAGGCCCCGATGAGCGGACGCACGGCACTTTCAAGGACACCATCGCCCGCCTAGACCCAATCGCGGAGATGGGCTTCGACGTGCTTTACCTGCCGCCGATCCACCCAATCGGGTCGCGCTTCCGCAAAGGCAAGAACAACACGCTGGACGCCGGGCCCGAAGATGTGGGCAGCCCCTGGGCTATCGGCGCGGCAGAGGGCGGGCACGACGCTATCCACCCCAAACTGGGAACTGAGAAGGAGTTTGCCGCGCTGGTCAAGGCCGCAAACGAGCGCGGGGTTGAGATTGCTTTGGACCTCGCCCTGCAGTGCTCGCCCGATCACCCTTACGTCACGCAGCACCCGGAATGGTTCAAGCACCGTCCCGATGGCAGCATCCAATACGCGGAAAACCCGCCGAAAAAATACCAGGACATCTACCCGTTTGAGTTTGAAGGCGCACAGTGGCAGAGCCTGTGGGATGAGGTTCTGCGTGTCGTGATGCTGTGGGTCGATCGCGGCGTGCGCATCTTCCGCGTCGACAACCCCCACACCAAACCGTTCGGTCTGTGGGAGTGGCTGATCGCTCAGGTGAAGCAGCGCGATGCAGGGGTGCTGTTCCTGGCGGAAGCATTTACGCGACCCAAGGTGATGAAGCGACTGGCGAAGCTGGGGTTCACGCAGTCGTATACATACTTCTCGTGGCGGAACGGGCCCGCCGAACTGCGTGAGTATTTCACGGAGCTGACCACGGTTCCGGAGGTCGACTTCTTCCGGCCCAACGCCTGGCCCAACACGCCGGACATCCTGCCCGAGTACCTGCAGCATGGTGGGCGGGCTGCGTTCGTCGTGCGCGCGGCCCTCGCGGCCACGCTATGCGCCAGTTGGGGCATGTACGGTCCAGCGTTCGAGCTGATGGATCATCTGCCCGCCAAGCCGGGCAGTGAAGAGTACCTCCACTCTGAGAAGTACCAGCTGCGCGCCTGGAACCTTGATCGGGCGGACTCGCTCGCGCCCCTGATCCGGGTGCTCAACATGGCCCGCCGCGAGAACCCCGCCCTGCAGCAGGACCGGACGCTGCGTTTCCACGACTGCGACAACCCGGCGGTGGTGGCATACTCCAAGACAGTGGGCAATAACGCCGTCGTTGTCGTTGCAAACACAGATCCGCACAACGTGCAGTGGAGCCCCGTGCACCTGGACCTTGCCGCGCTGGGGATCGACGAGGGCGCGGCGTACCAGATGCACGACCTGATCACCAATGTCCGGTACCGTTGGCAGGGGCGCACCAACACGGTCGGCCTCGACCCCGCGACCGGCCCCGTCCACGTTTTCCGCGTGCGGCGTCACCAGAGAACGGAGGCTTCATTTGAACACTTCCTCTGAAACCACGGCCCCGCAGGGCACGCCTGCCGCTGCGGCCAAGCCGCGCTCGGGGAGGTCCCGCAGCACCATGAATATGGACCCTGTGTGGTTCAAGAACGCGGTGATCTATCAGTTGCACGTGCGCTCATTCTGCGATTCGACGGGCGACGGGATCGGCGATTTCAACGGGCTGATCTCCAAGCTCGACTACCTCGCCGAGCTGGGCGTCACCGCGCTGTGGCTCCAGCCGTTCTACCCGTCCCCGCTGCGTGATGACGGCTACGACATTGCCGATTACGAGCAGGTCAACCCCTCGTACGGGCGCGTGGAAGAGTTCAAGACTTTCGTGGCAGAGGCGCACCGCCGCGACCTGCGCGTCATTACCGAACTGGTCATCAACCACACCTCCGACCGTCACGAGTGGTTCCAGAAGGCCCGCCGCGCCCCCAAGGGCAGCGCCGAGCGGAACATGTATGTGTGGAGCGACAACCCCGAGCTCTACCGCGAAGCCCGCATCATCTTCAAGGACTTCGAGCGCAGCAACTGGACGTGGGACCCGGTAGCAGAGCAGTACTTCTGGCACCGCTTTTACAGCCACCAGCCCGATCTCAACTTCGACAACCCCGCCGTTCACAAAGCGGTGCTGGACGTGTGCGACTTCTGGATGAAGATGGGCGTCGACGGCGTGCGGCTGGACGCTATCCCCTACCTCTACGAGCGCGACGGCACAAGCTGCGAAAACCTGCCCGAGACGCACGCCTTCCTGCGCAAGTTCCGTTCCCATGTCGATAAGCACTGGCCCGGCCGCATGCTGCTGGCGGAAGCAAACCAGTGGCCAGAGGACGCCGTCGCCTACTTCGGCAAGGGTGATGAATGCCACATGGCGTTCCACTTCCCGCTCATGCCGCGCCTGTTCATGTCGCTGCGCATGGAAGACCGCTTCCCAATCATCGACATCCTCGATCAGACGCCCGCCATCCCGCCCAGCTGCCAGTGGGCGATGTTCCTTCGCAACCACGACGAGCTGACGCTTGAGATGGTGACGGATGAGGAGCGGGACTACATGTACCGCGTCTATGCCAGCGACCCGCAGGCCCGCATCAACCTGGGCATCCGCCGCCGCCTGGCGCCGCTGCTCTCCAACAACCGCCGCAAGATTGAGCTCATGAACGCGCTGCTCTTCTCGATGCCCGGCACGCCCATCATGTACTACGGCGACGAGATCGGCATGGGCGACAACGTGCACCTCGGTGACCGCAACGGCGTGCGTACGCCGATGCAGTGGAGCTCAGACCGCAACGCGGGCTTCAGCCGCGCCAACCCGCAGAAACTGTTCCTCCCGGCCATCATCGACCCGGAATATCACTACGAGGCGATCAACGTCGAGTCGCAGCTGGCGAACCCCTCGTCGATGCTGTGGTGGACCAAGCGGCTGATCGCGCTGCGCAAGCGATACCCCGTCTTCGGCACGGGCGACATCCGCTTCCTGCAGCCCTCCAACGCGCGGGTGCTTGTCTACACCCGTACCAGCGCCGATCACACCATCCTTGTGGTGGCCAACCTCTCACGCTTCGTGCAGCCCGTCGAGGTGCCGCTCGCGGAATACGAGGGCATGCGACCAGTAGAGCTGTTCGGCAAGGTCGAGTTCCCCGTCATCGGCCGCACGCCCTACTTCCTCTCCATGGGCCCCCACGCGTTCTTCTGGTTCCTGCTGGAGAAGCCCGCCGGCGAGGCCGTCGCACCAACGCAGGCCGCCCTCATCCCCGATATCCGGCTCGATGGCCCGTGGGACAAGGTGTGGAGCTCCGAGACGTTCCGCCGCGGTCTGGAGCATGTGCTGCTCAACGCCGTTACCTCCAAGCGATGGTTCGTGTCCAAG
The DNA here is from genome assembly GCA_038260025.1 of Phycisphaerales bacterium. Taxonomy (GTDB): domain Bacteria; phylum Planctomycetota; class Phycisphaerae; order Phycisphaerales; family UBA1924; genus JAEYTB01. The sequence continues at coordinate 8 of JBBSOF010000032.1, read as the reverse complement.
GCCCGCGG
>JBBSOF010000031.1:0-39659 GCA_038260025.1 Phycisphaerales bacterium | reverse complement strand
CTCATCCCCAAGCCCGGTGACAAGACCGAGTTTACGGAAATCAGGCTGTGGTACCGCCCCGACGATGCTGGGCGACTGCTGCCGCGGATGGCGCGGACCCTGAATGAGCAGGAAGATGTGTCACTCGTGCGGCTGCTGAATGTCAAGCGGAACGTTGACCTGCCCACGCATGTGATGTCGAGCGCCACCCCGGAGGGCTGGAAGCAGGACATTCAGGAACTTGGGGACGAAAACCGCCGATAAGCCAGATGCGTACGTACGTGAAGGAACGCGGTGCGTGCGCCCGCGAAGGCCCCGCGTCGGTTTGCCGGGAGGTTGCGTGCAGGCACACACACGGACGTGTTTGTTGAATAAGGCCCGAATCGCCGTGGCGATCGCGATCGTGCACGCGGCCCTGGTCACGAGCGTGCTGGCACAGGCGCGTCCTGATAACAACGTGCAGGGCCAACGCGCCGCGATCGAGGCCCCCGATCTGTCGCCCTCGGTGACGATGCTGCTCAAGCAGACGTACCTGTCCGATGCCGAGAAGCAGCAGGTCCGAGTCAAGCACGGGCTATGGACCGATGATGACTTGGACACGCCTGCCGTGCGTGCGCGTGCGGCCGTGGTGCGCGGTGATTTTCTCGATGCCGCGCTGACCAATCCCGCGGCTGCCATCAGCGACCGGGCCGAAGCCCTCTGGCGGCGTGGAGAGCCCGCCGATGCCCTCACACTGCTCGCGGGCGAAGGTTCCATCCGCGGGGCTTGGCTTCGCGCCGAGTGCCGGGTGGACCTTGGACAATCCGCACAAGCCATCGCAGAAGTTGAGTCGGTCCTCCCGCGCCTGGACAGCACGACCGATGCCGATGAACTGGTCGCGGGTGTCCGCGCCACCATGCTGCTGGCGCGGCTGACCGGGGCAGAAACCCCCGGCAGGCAGTTCCAGCGCTATCAGCAGATGCTCAACCGGCTCGGCCGCGCCCGCGATGAGCTGGACCGCCTCTCCTGGCAGGCTCCGCTCGCCGAGGCTCTACTGCTGGAAGAAAAAAACAAGTACAGCGAACTTGGCTCTGCGCTGACATCGGCGCTGTCGCTCAACCCGCGTTCATCAGAGGCCTGGTACGTCGCCGGTCGAGTTGCCGCGGAGACATTCGATTTTGACCGCGCCGAGTCCATCGCCCTTCGCCTCGATGAGCTGGCGAAGCCCAGCGTCTCGTTCTACGCCGCGGTGGTTCGGGCACGCGTGCAGCTCAAGCAGAACGAGGGCGAAGAGGCGGAAAAGGCCCTGCGTCCGGCGCTCGACGCGTACCCGGAGCAGCGCGATGTGCGCGCGGTGTGGGCCGCTGCTGCCGCGGGGCGCTTTAACTTTGACGAAGCCCGCACCCGCCTCGAGGCATTCGATAAACTGTCACCCGGTTCGCCGGCCGCGTACATCGCAGCGGGCTCGGCCATGGCGTCGGCCCGCCAATACGACGAGGCGGCGGCGTACCTCCGCGAGGCCGTGAAGCGTGCGCCGAACAACCCCGAGCCTTTGATCGAACTGGGATTGTCGGAGATGCAGTCGGGCCGCACCGACGCGGCCCTGGACGCCTTGTCGCGCGCAGCAGATATGGACTCGCTGAACAGGCGTGCGCAGAACAGCCTGAGCCTGCTGCACGACCTTGCGCAGTTCACATCGCAGGAGAGCGACCACTTCATTGTGCGGTGCAAGCCGGGGATTGATGAGGTGGTCGCCCGGGAGATGCTCCCGCGTCTGGAAGAGATTTTTCAGCGGGTCACGGGCGATGGGCCCGGCGGCATCGACCATGCCCCCGCCGGCAAAACGGTGGTTGAGCTCTACCCGGACCACCGGGCCTTCGGCGTGCGCATCACAGGTATGCCCGAGTTGCACACGATTGCCGCGGCAACCGGCCCGGTGATCGCAATGGAAGCGCCCCGCGATGGCCCGGGGCACCTGGGCAGTTACAACTGGGCCCGGGTTGTGCAGCACGAGTACACGCACACAGTCACACTTAGCCGGACAAAGAATCGTCTGCCCCACTGGTTCACCGAGGCCAGCGCGGTGTACCTCGAAGACTCACCACGCGACACCAGCACCGTTGAGCTGCTGGCGGCAGCGTTCCGCGCCGATGCGTTGTTCGACTTCGACACGATCAACGTCATGTTCGTGCGGCCCCGCAAGCCGACCGACCGCTCCCAGGCATATGCCCAAGGGCACTGGATGTACGAGTTCATCATCGAGCGCTACGGCATGACCAAGCCGCTGGAACTGATGGACCTGTACGCTCAGGGCGTCCGCGAAGAGGCGGCGTTCCGTCGTGTCCTGGGGGTGGGCCGCGATGATTTTCTCGCGGCATTCAAGGTGTACGCGCGGGACCAGCTCATCACCTGGGGGATGCTCCCCACCGACGAGGCCCCCGATCTGAAATCACTGATGGCCCAGGAACGCTGGGAGCGCCAGGTGCGGGCAGGGGATGACCCCAGCAGCGAAGCGGAACCGCCATTAAAGGAACCAACGCCCGAACTGCTTGCCGCGTGGCTCGAGGCGTACCCCAGCGATCCGTTTGTGCTCAGTGCGATCATCAAATCCCGCCTCGCAGCGCATGACGGCAAGGTTCGGGAGGATGATGTCGAACTGCTGACCCGCTATGCCGCGGCGCGGCCTATGGACTCGATGCCCCACAAGCTGCTGGCGGACCTTCGCCTCTCGCAGGTAGGGCAAGACCCCGGCCCCGCCGGCGCCATCGAACACCTGGAATACCTGGATGCGCGCGAGCAGCACTCAGGGGCCTACGCGTTGGAACTTGCACGCCAGTACGCCGCCGCAGAAGACATGGAAAGCGCGACCAGGAAGGCCGAGCGGGCCACACAAGTGATGCCATACGACGCTGCAACCCGTGAATACGCGGCAACGATCGCGCTGCTCCGCAGCGATTACGCCACGGCGGAGCGGCACATCCGAGCGCTGCTGCTTCTCGAGCCGGACCGGCCGATCCACCGCCAGCGCCTGGAAGCACTGGAAAAGCTCAAGTCGGCGAAGTAGTCCGCGGCTGTATCACCAGTTCCGGTTCGGCTCGCCCGTGTAGCGGCTGAGCGGGCGGATGATGCGGTTGTTCGCGTGCTGCTCCATGATGTGGGCGCACCAGCCGGTGACACGCGACGCCACGAAAATCGGCGTGTACTGCGGCACGGGGATGCCCATCACGAAGTACGTCATGCCGCAGGGGAAGTCCACGTTGGGGTGGATCTTCTTGTCGCGCAGCATGATCTGCTCGACCTCATCACCGATCTCGAACCACTTTAACTTGTCGGCCCCCTGCTTGGCGGCAACTGCGCGACCAAGCTTGTTGAGGATGGGGGCGCGGTGGTCGCCGTTCTTGTACACGCGGTGACCGAAGCCCATGAGCTTGCGCTTCGTGGTGAACGCGTTCTGCATGAAATCGTTGACGCTGCCCTTGCCGCCCTCGGTGAATGTGCGGATTTCCTTGAGCATCTCCATCGCCATCTCGTTGGCGCCGCCGTGCAGCGGGCCCTTGAGGGCCGCGATGCCCCCGCACACCGCGCCGTGCATGTCGCTCAGCGTTCCCGCGATCACGCGGCTGGTAAACGTGCTGGCGTTGAAGTCGTGCTCGGCATAAAGGATCAGCGAAACGTCGATGACCCGGGCATACTCGGCGGGCGGCTTCGTGCCCGTCATCAGGTACAGCAGGTTGGCGGAGTGATCGAGCGTCGGATCGCCGCCCTTCTCAACGCCCACAATCGGCCGACCGTCGATGATGCACTGCATGTGGCCGATGATCGTGGGCACCTTAGCGAGCAGCCGCTTGCTCTTGCGCAGGTTCGCCTGGGCCGAGTTGTCCTGGCAGTCCTTATCGACGTGGCCCAGGATGGAGACAGCGGTGCGGAGCACATCCATCGGAACGGCGGTGCCCGCCTTGAGCATGGGTGCCGCGGACTTGAGGAAGTCGATGACCATCGGCGGGATGGCCCGTTCCGCGACGACCTCGGCCTTGAAGGCCTTGAGCTCGTCTGGGGTGGGCTTGTGGCCTTCGAGCAGCAGGTACGCGACCTCCTCAAAGGTGGCGTGCTGCGCGAGGTCGTGGATCTCATAGCCGCGGTAGAAGAGCCCGCCCTGTTCCACCGAGCAGATCGAGGTTTCGCCGGCGACAACGCCCTCAAGGCCACGGGAAAACGCGGCTTCGGCGGCAGCGGCGGCGGAGGAACTGGTCGCGGTCGTCATCGTGGCGGCTCCGGAAAAATGGGCGTAAGTCGTGAGTTATGCCAGTGTAGGCGTGAGATCATCCGGCGTGGCCGCAAGCGGCGTCAAACACCGCCCTCCTGCCGTGGATGTGCGTCGTCCCCGCTCACCCAAGCGGCCGCAGCACCGCCCGCACCGGGCTCGCATCAAAGCCCATGAGCTTCAGGGGCAGGGCGATCAGTTCATATTCTCCCGCGGCAACCACGCTCAGGTCAAGCCCCTCGAGGATCGCGATGTCGTGCCGCAGGATCGCATGGTGCGCGGGCAGGTCCTTGGAGTTCTGCAGGTCCACGCTCGGCGTGTCGATGCCAATGGTGACGACCCCGCGCGCTGCAAGGGCTTCGATCAGTTCCACCGAAACCGCGGCAAAGTCCTCGTTCCACCGCTCCGGGTCGGGGAACGATGAAGTCCGCAGCAGCACGCGCGGGTGCCGGATGTCGGCAAAGCCCGTGCAATCGGCGATCGTCGTACGCTGCCCGCGTGGGGTGGGCGCATCGATCACATGGCACGGCCCCACATAGTGGTGCAGCCCCCGCTCACCGATGCCCTCCGCATCCTTGCCATAGTGGTTGGGCCCATCCGCGTGCGCACCCAGGTGAACGGTGGCCCGTATCGTGCTGAGGGTTACGGTGTCCCCCCGCGCGATGTCGCACAGCACCTCGCGGGAAAGAGGCGTATCGCCGGGCCACACGCCCAGACGCGCCGTCACCGCAGGAGTGATGTCGATGACGGGCCTCGTGAATGCGGCGGGGTCAGCCGAACCATTAGGCCCCGCTCCCTTCAGCAGCGGCGATGCAAGCGCGATGACCTTCGCGATCCACCCCTCATCACCCATCGCCTTCATCGAGACCCGTGGCAGTGCCGCGACTACCGAATCGATCACCCGATCAAGCGCCTCGCCCCGCTGGCGCGCCTCGACGTACGGAACCGTGGAAAAACTGACGAGGTTGTATCGCGGCGTGACAGCCTCTGGGTAGTGGTGGTGAATCACCTGCTCGACCTTCTTGCGGTACAAAAAGGCGGGCTGCCCCGTCTTGTCCCGCATTTCCACGAAGTTCTCGACGGCCATGTCCGCGATGGCATCGGCGTTGGGCTTGCGGTCCCGCTGAAACGCTTCAAGGGCCTCGGAAAAATCAAGGCTCGCCCCCCGCCCGCCGCGAGATGGAGGATGCGACCGCAGCATCGCGGAAAGCGCCATGCAATCCTCAAACGCCGCGTTCATGCCCTGGCCATAAAACGGAACCAGAGCATGCGCGGCATCGCCCAGCAGCACCACGCGCCCCGAGTGCTGCCACGGATAACACTTGACCGTCACCAGCGAACTCGTCGGGTTCCGCAGGAAGTCCTCCACCAGCGTCGGCATTAGCGGTGCCGCGTCGGCATAGTGCTCCTTGAAGAACGCATCGATTTCCGACGCCGAGCGCAAGCGCGCGAAGGAATGATCGCCGTTGAAAGGCCAGAACAGCGTGCATGTAAACGTGCGGTCGCGGTTGGGCAGAGCGATCATCATGGCCCCACCGCGCGGCCAGATGTGCAGGGCGCCGGGGTCCAGCGCGAAGTCTCCGTTCAGCGCCGGGATGTGCAGTTCTTTGTACCCATGCTCCAGGTACGACTGGCTGTACTCGAATCGGTCTGCCTTCTGGAGCCTGCCGCGAACACCGGAAAAGGCGCCATCGGCCCCGATGATGAGGTCCGCCTCAACCCGTGTGGTCCCGCCACCAGGGGTCTGAAAAACTGCCGCTGCAACGGGCGAGTCCAGGTCTACATCCACGCACATGTGGTCGAACACCATCCGCACGTTTGGGTGTGCCGCGGCCGCGTTCACCAGCGTCAGGTTCAGCCCGCCACGGGACACCGAGTTGATCGCGTCTCTAGGGTCGTGGGAATACGGCTGGAAGACGGTGCCGGTGCCGCCCGGAGGGTGGATCATGCGGCCCCGCATGGGGATGGCATCGGCCTTCATCACGGTGTCCGCAAGGCCCGCCCCCGCGAGCCCCGCAAGGCCGCGTGCCGAAAGCGCCAGGTTGATCGAGCGGCCGCCCGAGTACTCCGCGCTCCGCGGGTCTCCCCGGCGTTCATACAGGCTCACGCGGTAGCCATCGCGCGCCAGGTAGCAGGCCATGAGCGCCCCCGCCAGCCCCGCCCCGGCGATAAGCACATGGATGTCAGCGTTCGTTCCCATTCACGCATGGTACCGCGTGCGTCCTGCCGGCCGCGATCACTTCACCAAAACGAACTCCATGGTTCCGCGGGCCGCGTCCCACACGACGTACCTCGGCCCAGCAATGCCATCGCGCCCTTTGCCCACCGCTCCGACGCAGACGATGTACCGCCGCCCCATGTCTAGTTGAAGCGGCAGGCCGTACTCAAACGGGATGCCAAACGCGGGTGGCCCGCCCGGACCACCCTCGACAAACAAACCCGGGATATGGATGTGGCCCGTAAAACAGAGGCGTTGGGACGAACCCCCGAACGCGCGTGCGGCGTCGCGGACGTCCTTGATGCCGCGGTCACCCCCCGCAGGGGAGATATGCGTGTACACGGTGTCGCCCGTCGTCAGTTGCGGCGGCATTGATGCGATGTACGCCGCTTCCGCGCTGCCACGCGGCACATCGCACAGCCCGTCACAGTTTCCCCGCACACTGGGAATGCCGCGTGCGAGCAACTCCTTGAGAACAGGCACGCCCCCCGCTCGCTCGTCCACGCAATCCCCCAGGCTCACGATCTGGTCAATGCTCCGCTGCTCGATATCAGCCAGCACCAGGCGCAGCCGGTCGAGCTCGCCGTGGATGTCGGAGATGATGGCGGTGCGGGTCATGGGTATCAGGCGGACAGCACGCGACGCAGCACACGAACCAGGGTGAAGACATCATGGAAGGTGTTGTACAGCGGCGCAGGCGCGACGCGGATGATATTGGGCTCTCGGAAATCAACGACGACCCCCTCCGCATGAAGCCGCTGTTCCAGGTCCCGCGTCGCGCCGCGGACCAGCAGCGAGAGCTGCGCTCCGCGGTGCCCGGGCTCCCGGGGCGTGACGATCTCCACCCGATCCGCAAGTTCCTGACCGAGCAGCCAATCCAGATAACCCGTGAGACGGAGGCTCTTGGTGCGGAGGGCATCCATCCCCACCCGGTCAAAGATCTGCATGGATGCCTTCACCGGCGCCAACGCCATGATCGGCGGGTTGGAGAGCTGCCACCCATCCGCGCTCTCCCGCGCCACAAACTCCGGCCCCATCTTGAAGCGTGTCGCAGGGTCGTTGCCCCACCAGCCCGCGAATCGGTTCACCGGCGGGCCTCCTGTGCCACTCTTGAAATGCCGCTCATGCACGAACGCCCCTGCCACTGCACCGGGCCCGCTGTTGAGGTACTTGTACGAGCACCACGCCGCAAAATCGACGCCCCAGTCATGCAGGCGCATCGGCACATTGCCCGCGGCATGCGCCAGGTCCCACCCCACCACGCATCCCTGAGCCTTTGCTGCCGCGGTGATCCGCTCCATCTCAAACCACTGCCCCGTGAGGTAGTTCACCGCCCCCAGCATCAGCAGCGCGACCCCCTGCCCCTCATCGCGCAGAAAACCCTCGATGTCCGCTGTGCGCAGGGTGTGTTCCCCGGTGCGCGGCTTGAGCCGAACGAGCCCCTGGGCCGGATCAATCCCGTGATGCCGCAACTGGCTCGCCACTGCATAACTGTCCGACGGAAACGCCGTGTCCTCAATGACGATCTTGAACCGCTCGCGCGTGGGCTTGAAGAACGACACCATTAGCAGGTGCAGGTTCGTCGTCAGGCTGTTCATCATCACGCACTCGCCCGGCACGCCGCCCACCAGGCGTGCGGCTGGCTCGCAGAACCACTCGTGGTACGGCAGCCACGGGTCGCGCCCGTGCAAGTGTGCGCCAACGCCGAGCCGTGCCCAGTCTTCCAACTCCTGCTCAACAAGCCCCCGCGTCGCCCGCGGCTGGCAACCAAGCGAGTTGCCGGTCATATACACGCAGGGGCTCGCCGGGTCCTTGGCGCTGGGCGGAATGTGGAACTCGCTGCGGAGTGTCCGCAGGGGATCAGTCTCATCCTGTGAGCGGGCGAACGCTTCATCGGCGCCAAAGTTCATGGCCAATCTTACAGCCGCGCCTGGCCCGGCTACTCCATGCCCAGAAACTCAAGCGCGGTCCCCGACAACAGCCGGTCGCGGACGGCTGGAGCAAGGCCCATCGACTCGATCAGGGCACCGGGCGTGTCTTCTCCGAGCGGAAAGGGGTAGTCTGAGCCCAGCGCCACCCGCTGATGGCCCATCAGTTCCATGATGCCGCGGAGGGCGGGCGCATCATGCACCAGGGAATCAACGTAGAACCGTCCCGGGCCCTTCTCGCTGGCGAGGTATTCCCGCGGGTTCACGCTGCAATCAACAGCACAGAGGTCCGGACGAACCTTGAACCCATGCTCAATCCGCCCGATGGTGCCCGGAAACGAGCCGCCGCCGTGGGCAAACCCGATCCGCAGCCGCGGCAGCTTCTCCAGCACGCCGCCGAAGATCACCGAGCAGATGGCCCGCGCGCTCTCCGCGGGCATCCCCACAAGCCACGGCAGCCAGTACTTGCTCATGGCGGCGGTGCCCATCATGTCCCAGGGGTGGACAAACACGCACGCGCCGAGACGCTCGCACTCGGCAAGCACGGCCACAACTTCCGGGTCGTTCAGATTGAGGTCGGGCTTCCCATCGCGCTCGATGTGGCTGCCGATCTGCACGCCCCGCAGCCCCAGGTCGCGCACGCACCGCTCGACCTCGCGTGCGGCGAGCGCGGGCGATTGCATGGGCAGCGTCCCCAGGCCGGAAAACCGGGCCGGGTAGTCGCGCACGACGCCCGCGATGTGATCGTTGAGCAGACGCGAGAGGTCGAGCGCATCAGCGTCTTTCGCCCAATAGCTGAACATCACCGGCACGGTCGAAAGCACCTGCATCCCCACTCCGCAGCGGTCACAGTCCTCCAGGCGTGCCACCGGATCCCAGCAGTTCGCGGCAACATCCCGAAAGTGCTTCGCGCCCTTGAACATCCTGGCGCAGCAAGGGTCCACATGCTCCAGCCGCACCCACTCCCCATACCCGTACCGCTCACGCAGGTCCGGCCAGGCCTTGGGGAGAATATGGGTGTGCAGGTCGATCTTCATGGCGAACATTGAACCACAGAGTTCACAGAGAGCACAGAGCGAGAGATGGACCAGACTCTACAGAACGAGTCGCTTAACGCCGTCGGCTAGCAGCCTGGTATTGAAGTTGATCAATAAACCGACTTTTCTTCCCGTAAGCCGCAGATAGGTTAGTACCTGTGCCTCATGGACCGAGATCATCCGCTCAACGGCCTTGACTTCCACGATGACCCGCCCCTCCACGATCAGGTCTACTCGAAAGCCAGCATCCACAAGCGAGCCTTTGTACTCGACAGGCAACTCGACCTGACGCTGAAAAGAGAGCCCTCGGAGCGACAGTTCATGCGCAAGGCAAGCTTCGTATGCGGACTCTAAAAGTCCGGGCCCAAGTTCCCGATGCACCTCAATCGCGGCTCCGATGATCGCATGGGTGAGGTCTACGCACGTCCCATCCCCTCGCACCGCCTGTTCCATTCCAGTTTCCCCTCTGTGGTCTCTGTGTTCTCTGTGTTTAAGTCTTCTTTTCCGCCGCCGCCTTCACCTTCTCCCCCTCCAGCTCGATCGCCCCCGCCCGCTCGATCACATGGCCGCACTTCTTGCAGGTGCGGTTCGCGGGCGTGCCGCCCCAGAACTCCTCCATGATGATCTTGAGGTCCTCATCAATCTTGTTCAGCACCCAGCGCACCTCATGCACCAGCGTGTCGCACTCCGGGCAATACCAGCGCAGCCCGTCCTTCTGTGGCTGGCCCTCCGCATCCACCCCGCGCGGGAACTCCGCGATCAGCCCGGCCGTGCCCGCCGGGCGCTGCGGGCGGTGCGGCACCCAACTCGGCAACAGGAACAACTCGCCCTCGCGGATGATCACATCCCGCGGCGGGCTCCCGTCCAGCGGCCGCACCCGCAGGGCAATGTCCCCATGCACCTGATAGAACAACTCCTCCGTCGGGTTGACATGGAAGTCGTTCCGTGTGTTCGGTCCGCCCGACACAAACAGGATCACGCTCTTGCTGTCGGTGTAGAGCTGCTTATTGCTGACCGGCGGCGTCAGGCTCGCCTTGTTGTCGCTGATCCACTTCTTGAGGTTGAAAGCCGGCATCATGTCCATCGCATTGCTCCACTTTGAGTCTTTCACCATAGGAAAACTCGGGTCCCCACGCGGGGGGCCACCTCCGGTACTATGCGCCCATGCTCACCCGATTGCTCCGCCCGGCCCTTGCCCTGCTGCTGGCCTGCTGCGTTTCGACGCCGTCTTTCGCCGATGACCCGAAGAACACCGACAAGAAAGCCCCGGAGCCCCCGGTCGTCACCGAGCACCAGATCTCCATCGGCGGCACACCCCTCGCATACAAGGCCGTCACTGGCAAGCTGCCAATCAAGGACGATCAGGGCAAGGTCAAGGCCGAGATCTTCTACATCGCCTACCAGAAGGTGGGCGACGACGCCCTCGACCGCCGCCCTGTCACCTTCGCGTTCAACGGCGGGCCGGGCTCCTCATCCATTTGGCTTCACCTGGGCGCGCTGGGGCCCAAGCGAGTGATGTATGGTGACGATGGCGAGATGCTCCCCCCGCCCGCTAAGCTCACCGACAACGAGTATTCCTGGCTGGACTTCACCGACCTGGTTTTCATCGACCCCGTGTCCACGGGCTTCAGCCGCGCTGCCGAGGGTGAGGACCCCCACCAGTTCCACGGCCTTTCCGAGGATATTACGGCAGTGGGGGAGTTCGTACGCCTCTATTGCGTCCGCGAGAACCGCTGGCAGTCGCCCAAGTTCCTTGCCGGCGAAAGCTACGGCACGACCCGTGCGGCAGGCCTTGCCAGCTACCTTCAAGACTCCCTGGGAATGTCGCTCAACGGCATCACGCTCGTCTCGCCCGTGCTCAACTTCCAAACCCTCGCCTTCGACAACGGCAACGACACGCCCTACTGGCTCTTCCTCCCAACCTACGCCGCCACCGCCTGGCACCACAAGAAGCTCGATGGTGACCGCAGCCTCGAGCAGGTCGTCGCCGATGCTGAGGCGTTTGCGGCGGGCGACTATCTCGCGGCCCTGGCCAAGGGCGACCACCTCGGAGATAAGGAACTGCACGCCGTGGCCCGTCGGCTCGCGTCGCTCACCGGCGTGTCCGAAGAGTTTGCCATCCGCAGCAATCTCCGCATCCGGATCGATCAGTTCACAAAGGAACTCCTCCGCGAGCAGGGCAGAACCGTGGGGAGGTTTGACAGCCGCTACAAGGGCATCGACCGCAGCGGCGTGAACGACACCTACGACTACGACCCCAGCTATGCCGTGGTGCAGGGGCCCTTCACCGGCACCTTCAACACCTATGTGCGTCAGGAACTCAAGTACGAGACCGACCTCAACTACGAGGTGCTGACCGGACGCGTTCACCCCTGGAACCTCGGCGCGAGCAACCGCTATGCCGAGACCGCCGAATCGCTCCGCCGCGCGATGACGATCAACCCCAACCTCAAGCTGCTGGTCTGCTGCGGCTATTACGATCTTGCCACCCCCTTCTTTGCCGCGGATTACACCTTGAGCCACCTGGGGCTTGATCCGTCTCTCCGCACCAACGCCAGCATCACGCACTACCGCGCGGGCCACATGATGTACCTCCGCAAGGATGACCTCGCGAAGCTCAAGAAAGACGCCGCGGCCTTCTACTCCGACGCTCTTCGATAGACTTGTTTCTCTCGCACCCACTTCTCTCCCCCTCAGCGCGCTCCTGTCACATTCAACCGCGATGCCCGCCGCCGAAGTCATCCCGAACACCCTGATCCTCCACGATGGGGGCCCCCTCGCGCTGCTTGCCGTGGCAATCACGCGTGAAGCCGCCGCGCTGGCCGGAGGTGCCAACCCAGGGCAGCCCCCCGCCCGCGTCGCAGCCATCATGTTCCCTTCGGTCGTTCGTTCGCAGGCTTCAATGCAGCGTCATTGCGAGGCGATGGGCATCGATGTGCTGGAGATCACTCCCCTGGCCCTCAGCACGTTGCCCCCCGTCAGCCGCGAAGCCCACGAGCTGCTCCACGCCGCGACGTTTGCCGCATTCCAGCGCTTTGAACGCGTCATCTGGCCTGTGTCCGCCGCTATTGGCGACCACCTCGACCTCGACCGCATCAGCGCGATCGTCGACCGCGCTCTGCTCATCAGCCGCCTTGTCGCGCTGGACAGCCGCGATCACGGAACGCCCGGCATCCGCATCGAAACGCCCTACGCGGACTTCACCGACCGCCAGGTGGCCGACCTGGCCGCCGACATGGAACTGCCTGTCGAGGCGTGCTGGTGGTGGGGGCACGATGACCCCGAAGCCGCACAGGAGCGCGAGCGCTGGATGAGCGCGATGCAGACCGTCGGCTGGCGACCACGCTGACCTGATACTCAGGAAAGTTGAGCGCCGTCCGCCGCCGAATCGATAAACCACTCCACGCTTGCCGCACGCACCCGCTCAAAGGGGAGTGGATCAGCCCGTACGCCCGCGCGGGCGCGCTTGACCAGCGGCGCTTTTTCCACCCCTGTCGCGAGGAACATCGCCCGGCCGCTCGCGTTGATCAGCGGCAACGTGATCGAAACCCGCTCACGAACAGCAAACGCAGGAGGGGCCTGTGTAGCCACCATCCACCGTTGCGTCTCTTCAACCGCAGCGGTGCCCGGGAACAGCGATGCGGTATGACCATCCGGGCCCACGCCCAGGAGTACCAGGTCAAGCGGGTTGGCAGCGTCGAAGGCCCGCAGCGATGCCTCGTACGCTGCCGCGCACTCCACAGGTGCGAGGCTCACGGGCACCAGATGCACATGATCCTTCGGGATCGGAACCTGCCGTAGCAGTATCGCCTCGGCCATCCTGGTATTGCTGTCGGGGTGGTCCCACGGTACACACCGCTCATCGCCCCACCAGACATGCACCCTGTCCCACGAGATGGCGTCCTTGTGCCGTTCCGCCAGGAGCGAATACACGGCCTTGGGGGTGCTTCCACCCGAGAGCGCGAGCGAGAATCGACCGCGCGTTTCAATACACCCGCGTGCCAACTCGATTATCCGTGCGGCAGCGTGCTCGGCGACCATCGCCGCCGTCGCATACACATGAAACTCCGCGCCGGCAGGCGTCATGGTTCGCCCCTTACAGGTTGGTCCAACCCGGCCGCGGGCCCACGTTCACGAGCGCATCGGCCTCCTTCGGTCCCCAAGTCCCGCCCTTGTACTCGCGCACCTTCGGCGGGTTCTTCAGCAGGGGGTCGTACAGCGCCCATGCCGCCTCAATCTCATCGGCCCGGACAAACAAAGTGCGCTCGCCGCGCAGCACATCAATCAGCAGCGTCTCATACGCCTCGCGTAGCGGGCCGAACGCGTCCGCATACCGGAACTTCAACTGCTGCGGCTCAATCTCCATCCCCGTTCCCGGCTTCTTCACGCCGAACGCCAGGTTGATGCCCTCGTTGGGCTGCAGCGTGATCTCCAGCCGGTTGCTGTGCAGCAGGCACGAATCAAACGGATGGAACACCGACACCGGCGGGCAGCGGAAGCTCACCACAATCCGCGACACCTTCCGCGGCAGCCTCTTCCCCGTCCTCACGAAGAACGGCACGCCCTGCCACCGCCAGTTGTCGATCGACAGCCGCATCGCCGCATAGGTCTCGACGTTGGAATCCTTCGCGACGCCCTCCTCATCGCGGTACGCGGGCTCCATCTCACCCTTGGAGTTAGGCCCCGCCGTGTACTGCCCGAAGACCGCGTCCTCCGCCTCGACAGGCCGCATTGCCCGCAGCACCTTGATCTTCTCGTTGGCGATCAAATCCGCTTCCAGCGCGGCAGGGGGCTCCATCGCGATCAGGCACAGCAGCTGCGTGATGTGGTTCTGGATGAAGTCGCGCACCGCCCCCGCCTTCTCATAGAAGCTGCCGCGGCCCTCGATGCCGATCTCCTCCGCGACCGTGATTTCCACCTTCTCCACGCGGTCGCGGTTCCACAACGGCTCCCACAGCGCGTTGGCGAAGCGGAACACCAGCAGGTTCTGCACGGTCTCCTTGCCCAGGTAGTGATCCAGCCGGTACACATCCGATTCTTTGAAGTAGGTGTGCACAAGCTCGTTGAGCGCTTCAGCCGAAGACAGATCGGTGCCGAAGGGCTTCTCCACAACCAGCCGCGTCCAGCCCCGCGCTTTGTGCAGCCCCGCCTCACCCAGCGCGTTGACCGTCGGCGTGAGGGCCGGCAATGGGAGCGCGAGGTAGATCACTCGGTTGCCGGGCAGCTTGCGCTCGGCCTCAATTGCGCGCACCCGCGCCTCAACCCGCGCATAATCCGCGGCTGTCGACTTACCCAGCGATTCGTAATAGAGCGTCTCGTTGGCCCATTTCTCAGCGGCAGCCTTCTCGAACCCCGCTTCGACCAGCGCCGCCGCGGCTTCGCTGCGGAACTGGGCCTCGGGCATCGCGCCGCGTGCCAGCCCAAGGATGGGCGACCCGGCGCGGCGCCCGTCATCATCGAGCCGCTTGAGAGCAGGCAGCAGCTTGCGGTGCGAAAGGTCGCCCGTAGCGCCAAACACCAGCATCACATGTGGTTCGGGTCGTGGCGTGTTCAAGGCTTGGTCCCCGTATGGATGGCGTGACCTCCGAACTGATTGCGCATCACAGCCAGCAGCCGGTCCGAGTATGAGTATTCATCGCGCGAGCGCAGGCGTGCCTGCAGCGACAGCGTGATGACCGGCGCCGCGACATTGAGGTCCATCGCCTCGGTGACGGTCCACCGCCCCTCGCCCGAGTCTGGCACAAACGGCTTGATGTCCATCAGGGCCGTGTCGCGCTTGAGGGCGTCGGCCGTCAGGTCCAGCAGCCATGAGCGGATCACACTGCCCACCCGCCAGATTTCTGCGACCTGCGCGAGGTCCAGCGAGAGTTCCGCCTTTTTCTGCATGATGGCGAACCCCTCGGCGTACGCCTGCATCATGCCGTACTCGATGCCGTTGTGAATCATCTTCACAAAGTGCCCCGCGCCGCTGGGGCCTACATGGCCCCAGCCCTGGTCGGCGGCAGGCGCAAGCGTCTCAAAGATCGGCGTCAGACGCTCGACCGGCTCGCGCGCCCCGCCCACCATGAGGCTGTACCCCTCTTTCAGCCCCCAGATGCCGCCGCTGGTGCCGACATCCACGAAGTGGATTCCGTGTTCCTTCAGCAGCACCGCACGGCGCATCGAGTCTTTGTAGTTGGAGTTTCCGCCGTCGATGAGCGTGTCGCCCGGCGTCATCAGGGGCACCAGCCCCTCGATCGCCGCATCCACGGGCCGCCCCGCGGGAATCATCAGCCACACGGCCCGGGGCCCCGGCAGCTTCGCGACCAGGTCTTTCTGCGACTCCGCACCCACCCCGCCGCGCTCCACCGTGTCCGCGATCGCGGCAGGGTTCAGGTCCGTCGCCACCACCCGGTGGCCGGCGCGGGCCAGCCGCTCGACCATGTTCGCGCCCATCTTGCCCAGCCCGATCATCCCAAGGTCCATGCGGCTTCCTCCAGCGCACCATGCGCATCAGCCGACAGCCTAGCACCTTCACGCACGCAACAAAAAACGCCCGGCGTTTTCGCCGGGCGTTCCCTGGTTGGTTACGGTCGGGCCGGGCTCAGCAGTTGCCGCCCGCCAGCACGCGGAAGAATGCCTCGATGTCGGCGTCGGTGCCCGCATCGCCGTCCTGGTTGAAGTCGCTGCCGCCGGGGAAGCACGTGGCGCAGCAGTTGCCCGCAAGGCAGGCAAAGAATGCCTCGATGTCCGCATCGGTGCCAGTGTCGCCATCGCCGTCGAAGTCGGCGGTGCCGCAGGTGGGTGCCGCGGGAAGCTGCATGTACGTCACATCATCCCAGTAGATCGTGCCCGAGCTGGGCTCGCCATCGCCCACGAAGCGTCCGATGGTGATCTTCGCGTGATTGGGCGACGGGCTCAGGGGCACGCACGAGCAGCCGCAGTCAGGGCGGACGCCCGTGTTGCACTCGTACTGCGCCACGATCTCGGTCTTAGGGATGACGGCCGTGTACTGCCGCCACTCGCCGTTGGTGTTGCCCGTGACGGTGGGCACGGCCCCGGCATCAAACGTTGCAACGTTCTGATTCCCAACCTTGATGTCAACCTTGATGAACGACTGGTCCGTGATGGGGTTGTTCAGCGGCACCATGTACCACGCCGTCACAACCACATCGCCCGCGGTGTAATCAAAGACGGGGTCGAAGAAGGGGTACGGCCCGTTGCACTGCGTCTGGCACGTCTGGTCGCAGTAGCAGAAGTTCACCGTGTCGGTGGTGACGCCCACGAACCCGCCGTTGCCCGAGGTGCTCAGCGACTGCACGCCGCTACCCGTGTGAGGCGTCAACGCGTTGGGTGTGCCCACCGGCGAGAACGCCGGCGTCAGCCCATCGCCCACCGTGCGCTGGCGGGCCAGCACGTTGCCGCCGGGGCTGTGCCACCCCTCGGCAAAGGGCCCGCCACAGAACAGGCAGGTCACTTCAAACCCGCCATTCTGCAGGGTGGCAGTCTGGGCAAAGGTGCCCGTCGATGCAAACACAAGGCACGCCGCGGCAGTCATCATCTTCATTGTCATAACTCCAGTAGACGCCATGTCTTAGTCTGATGATGCAGGCGTTGTGCATGTGGCGGACGACACCACCCGCGCCCACTTCAACGCAGGGACCGAAAGCGTTTTCATTATGAACGAAATCCACGCCCCGTCAAGCAAAATCCGGCCCTCTTATTCCTTCAGCCCGTCCCCTGCGATCCCCCGCACGAAGCTCTGCTGCGTCACCATGAAAAGCAGCAGCACCGGGGCCATCACCATCGTGCTTGCCGTCATCAGCAGGTTCCACGGCGTGTTACCAGCCTTGCTCTGGTAGAGCTGCAAGCCCAGCGCCAGCGTGAACTGGTCCCGGTGGGTCAGGAAGATGAGGGGGGCAAGGAAGTCATTCCAGACATAAATGAAGTGGAACAACGCCACTACGCCCAGCGCGGGGCGGCTCAGCGGCACGATCACCCGCCAGAAGATTCCCCAGTGTGAACACCCATCAAGACGCGCCGCCTCGTCCAGCTCCTTGGGAATCCCCATGTAGAACTGGCGCAGCAGGAAAATGTTAAATGCCCCCCCGAACCACGCCGGTACCCACAAAGGCTTCAGCGTCCCCACCCAGTGCACCTTGCTGAACAGCACGAACAGCGGGGCCATGAGCACCGGGAAAGGGATCATCATCGTCGCCAGCACGATGCCGAAGAACGCCCCCCGCCCACGCCACTGCACCCGCGCGAACCCGTACGCCACCACCGCGCTCGAAACGACCATCCCCGACACGCTCAGCAACGCCACGATCAGCGTGTTGCCCAGATAGATCGGGAAGTTGACCGACTCATCGGTCCACACGTTCTCGACGTTCTCGCGGATCTGGTGCGGCGCCAGGCTCGGTGGGCTTGGCAGCAGCGACACCGCGCCCGATGCGGCCTGATCGGCGGGCTTGGCCGCCGTCGCGATCATCCACACCAGCGGCGTCAGGAACGCCACCGACGCGATCAGCAGCAGCGCCCACGCCAGCGGGCGGGCGATGGGCGATCGGCGGGATGTGGTCGGCACCGGCTCCATGAAGAAATCTGCGCCTCACGCGTTGCGGTAGAACACCAGTTTTTTACTCGCCACAAACAGCAGCGCCGTCAACCCCAGGATGATCAGCATCTGCACCCAAGCCAGCGCATTGGCATACCCCATCTGCTGATACGCGAACGCGTTGTCGTACAGGTACATCGTGTAGAAATAGCCCCGCTGCCCCGGCCCACCCTTGTCGCGCACAAAGATCACAAACGGCACCACAAACACCTGGAAAGCCCCGATCGTGAGCGTGATGGCGTTGAACAGGATCACCGGCGAGATCATCGGCACCGTGATGTTGAAGAACTTCCGCACCGGGCCCATGCCGTCCAGGTCCGCCGCCTCGTACAGCGATGTCGGCACCTGCTTGAGCGCGGTCAGGCACAGGATCGTCGCCTGCCCCACGCTCCACAGCCCGATCACGATCAGCGCGGGCATCGCCCAGTCCGCATCCAGCAGCCAGTTGGGCCCCCTGATCCCCACCAGCCCCAGCGTCTTATTGATCAGGCCGTACTCGCCGTTAAACAGCCACATCCACACCATCGTCGAGGCCACCAGCGGCACCAGCGTGGGCAGAAAAATCGCCATCTGAAAGAACTTCGTCCACGGCAGGCGCGGCGTATTGAGCAGCGATGCCAGCACCACCGCGATCACCAGGCTCGCCGGGATCGACACGCCCGCGTACACCACCGTGTTCCACAGCGCCAGGTGCAGCGTCTTGTCGTGCAGCATCCGCGTGTAGTTGGCCATCCCCACCCACAGCGGAGACTCCAGCAGGCTCTGCTCGGTGAAGGAGTAGTACAGGCTCATGGCCGCGGGGAACGCCATGAACGCAACAAACCCCACCAGCCACGGGCTGATCCACGCAAGGCCCGTGGCCGTTGAACGCGTGCCGCTCTTCATCCGCCATCCCCCGCCAGCATCCGCCGCCGTCGTTCCGCGTTCGCAAAGCGGTCCAGCACCGCCTGCGTCTTGATCTGTGCCGCCGCCAGCAGGTCCCGCGGCTCACCCTGCGCGTTCCACGACTGATCAAACACCCAAATCAGTTCATCACGCACCTGCAGCCACGCCCGCGTTGAGGGCACCCGGAACGACTGCGGGCTCTTGGCAATCGCGTCAAACACGCGCACGCCGCGGTTGGGGTGGTTCGCCAGGAACCCCTCGCTCGATGTCTTCAACGGCGAGCCTTTGCAATGCACCGTCGCCAGGTATTCCACCACCTCCGGCCGCTGCGTATACGCGATGAACTCCATGCTGGCCTCGGGGTTCTTCACATCGCGCGGGATGACCAGCACGTCGCAGTCCACCAGCCCGATGGGCGCATCAGCGTCATACAGACCATCCCCCACCGGGAACGGCGCAACCCCATAGTCCAGCCCCGGGTTGTACATGTTGATCATGTTCGCCAGCCACGGCCCCTGCATCACCATCGACAGCCGTCCCTCAATGAAGGGGTTGAGCGCCGAGTCGTAGTTGCCGAACGTCGAACGGAAGTCGTTGAGGGCCTTGAGCCCGAACTCCTTGGGGTACGACGCCACCCACTCATACCCCGCGATGTTCTCCGGCATCGCCAGCGTCACGCGGTCGGTCCCCTCGTCATACAGCGAGCCGCCGAAGAAGTAGCCCCAGATGAACACCCACCACCCCGGCTCGCGGTGGTGAAAGCCCATCCGCTCGATGCGGTCGCCCCGCTTCAGCTGCAGCCTTCGATTGCACGCATCAAGCTCCGAGATCGTCCGCGGCGGCCGCTCAGGGTCCAGCCCCACCTCGCGGAAATGCGCTTTGTTGTAGTACATCCCGATCGTGCCGCCCGTATTCACCGCGGCATAGAAACGCCCCTTGTGTACCGTCACGGGCGCGAACCCCGGCGCATAGATCTGCGGCCCCACCCCGAACTTCGCCCCAAGCTCATCCAGCGGGATGATCGCGCCCGTGTCAGCAAACCCCGGAATGTTGTAGTTCCACAGCCCCAGGATGTCCGGCGGCGCGCCCCCCGCAATGGTGATCTGCGCCTTCTCGTCAATGCCCGCGGTGCTGAAGTACCGCACGAAGATGCGCGACTGCGAATCGTTGAACCGGTCGACGACGTGCTTCATCGCCCGGCCTTCAAGGCCCGTCCACTTCTCCCAGTAATCAAGCACCAGCCGACCGTCGGAACGCTCCTTGCTGCCGCGGGGGCCGAAGGCGATGAAGCCCAGCCCTGCGGCGGCCATGCCGCCAATCGCGGTACGCCGTGCAATGGCCCCCGCGCCCGTGGTCATTTCCCGCCCGTGGGAGGTTGTGGTGCGGGAGGCGGTGTGGGAGGCAGTTCCTTCCTCGCGACCACCGATCGGTTGCCGGAAGATTTCTTAAACTCCTGCTTCTCCGCGTTGATCCGCGTGATCATCTCTTCCCATTCCGACTTGTTGAACGGGAATCCGGTGGCTTTGCCTGTGGCAGGATTGATCACGCCCTGGGTCATATCAAGCTTGTCTCCAGACCGACGCATCTGGCGGTCAAGCTCCCCGCGCGTCATCGTGATCTCTTCACCAGTGTCTGAAAACTTGATGACGACAGAATCCTTCATGCGCTCGGGGTCATAGGGATCGCTGCTGCGCTGCCCACGCATCAGCCAGAAGGCGCTGAACGCAAGCAGCAACCCCGCGAGAGCCCAGCCCATCCAGGGCGACTTGTTCATGAACTCGCGAGCGTTTGCAAGCATTCGATCTTCTCCGTGCGCGGGGCCGAGATTCTACCGGTAATACAGGTGTCCCCAGTTATAGAAGGGCGCGGGGGCGCCGGCGGGGTCAAGCGATTCCTGGTACTCGGGGTACGAAAGCGTCTTGACTGCCTGGTCCCCGAACAGCAGATTGTCCTTCCCGCGACGCGTCCGACCGTCGTTTCCCTTGCCCTCATGCCGCGGGTACTCATCGAGCGCGTCCATGCTCCACACCACCCACTGCGGGTTGCGGATAAGTCGGATCCGCTGGCGGGAAACGCCGAAAGGACTGCGGAAACTGGACGTGTCGCCCAGCGCTGGGTCGTTTGGCAGCGAGTCGTTAAACCAATACTCCGTGTACTTCGTGACGGGCTGCAACCCCCCGAGGTTTGGCATCGGCAGCGTGTAGATGCGTAGTGAGCTCTGCAGCGTGATGATGTTCTGAGGGTCGCGAACGCTCGACAAGCCCCTCGCCGCGGGGCAATCAAACGGTTTATTTCCCGCCTCATTGAGGTAGGGCTGGAGCGTATCGACCACCCCGACGTGATTGAAGAAGTTGGGTCCCGCAACGCTGTTGCGGACATCCATGAATACCGGATCCTTCTGATCATCCAGATACATTTGGATGGCCATCCCCAACTGCCGCAGGTTGCTCTGACAGATCACCGTCCACGCCGTCTTCCTCGCATTCCCCAGCGATGGCAGGATAATGCTGATCAGCAGCGCGATGATCGCGATCACCACCAGCAACTCAATCAGCGTAAACGCCCGCCGAACGCTCCTGATGGCCCGACGTCCGACATTGTCACGCGTCTTCATGCGGTGGCCCTCCCGAGGCTGGGCTTGGCTTCCACGTGCGGTCCCGCACGCCACGCCACGCCCACCTCGATTGTTGATCCCTGACTGCCCTTTGCCGCGCCAAGCGCGGCGGGCGAAATCACGTTTCCCGACTGCTCCACCCCGTTGATCGTCAATGTGGGCGTGATGCCCGCCACAAACTCCGCGGCATCGAACGACACCACGACATCCACTCCCCGCCACCTGCGCTTCGCTCGAACCTTGCCGAAGGATTCCGGTGGGCATGGAGAAATCAGCAACCCGTCGTGCGTTGGGCGGATTCCCAGCAGCCACTCCAGGCTCACGCGGTTCAGCCACGCCGCCGAGCCGGTATACCACGTCCAGCCTGCCCGCCCGGGCAGGTCCGACAGCGGCCCATCGACATTCCCCGGCGTCACATACGGCTCCGCCCAATAGCTGTCCGCATCCTGCCCCCGCAGCGGGGGTGAAACCGAATCCCAGATTTTCTGCACGCTTTCAACATCGCCCATCTTCGCGGCTGCCGCCAGCGCCCATGTCGCGGCGTGCATGTACACGCCGCCGTTCTCGCGGCTGCCGGGGCTGTACCGGGTGATGTACCCGATGCTCTCATCCGGCACCGTGTACGCCGGCGCGAGCAGCAGCGGGCCATACGGCGACAGCAGCCGCTGCTTCACCGATTCCCACGCCTGCTCCGCCCGCTCTTCGGGTGCAATCCCCGTCAGGATGGCCCACGTCTGGGCATTGAGGTGAATCTTTCCCTCGGGCGAGCTGCTCGCCCCGACCCACTCGCCATTGTCCTTGGTGCCATAGCGGTACCACGCACCATCCCACGCGTGCGCATTGATCGCCTTCGCGAGCGCCTCCCGCCGGGTGCGGAAGTCTGCCGCCATCGCGGGGTCGTTGATGCGCCCGGCAATCTCAATCCACTCATCCAAGGCCTGACACAGGAACATCCCCAGCCACACGCTCTCGCCCTTCTCCTCAATCCCCATCGCCGAGAGGCCATCGTTCCAGTCGCAAGAGCCGATATGCGGCAGCCCCCGCGGGCTCATCCGCGAGAAGGCACGGGCGAACGACCGCTTGCAATGCTCCAGTAGGGTTGCCGCGGGAGCATCCATGAACGGTGCGGTCTTCTGCAGGGCGGCGTAGTCGCCGGTCTCTCGCGCGTAGGAGGCGAAGATAAAGGGCAGCCACAGGTAATCGTCTGAGCAAGCGGTGCGGTTGCCGAAGTCCGCGAGGGCGTGCCACCAGTGGTTGACGCTGCCATTGGCGAACTGGCGCGTCGCGTGCAGCATCAACTGGTCGAGCGTGCGGGAGGGCTCCAAGGGCAGCCACACCTGCGAGTCCTGCAGTTGGTCGCGGAACCCCCGCGCCCCCGACTGCTGGTAATACCCCGTGCGGCCCCACATCCGCCCGCTGATCGCCTGGTACGCGAGCCAGTGGTTGTTGAGCAGGTCAAAGTCCTGGCGTTCCGTTGTGATGGCAGTGGGGGAGAGGCGATCCTTCCACGCCGCCCCCGCCTCCTTCACCGCCCGCTCCGCGGCAGCCGGGTCCGCGTACGCATCAATCAACTTCAGCACTTCCGCATCATCAGCGCCAATCGCCAGCAGGTAGTGCAGCGACACCGTCTGCCCCGGCGCGATTGTCAGGTCGCCGCCCAGCGCTGCCGCCGCATCGCCAAAGCGACCGAAACCGCCGACCTGCCTGCCGGGTTCCTTCATGGCCCTGGGCGCGGCAGTCGTGCCGTATTTGCCCAGGAACGCCGTCTTGTCGGCCAGGGCAATGTCATTCTCAAACTGCACACCGCACACCGCGTGCGCTGCCATGTAAGGCCAGGGCTGGTTCCAGTGCTGGCGCTCGCTCTTGGGCGGGATGTCCCACATGTTCTTGGTGGCCAAAATTGCCCGGCGCTTGGCTTCATGGCGCGTGGTGAAGAACAGGCGGTGAAACTCGCGCTTGGAATCAGGCGCAACGCCGCAGCACCAGTCGAAGTAGGAACTGATGCGCAGGCGGCGCGGTTTGGTGTCGGTATTCGTAAGCGAGACGCGCCAAACCTCCACGGCGTCCTTCGGAGCGACCGTCAGCGTCCACTGCGTGCGGATACCGCGGCTGCTCGTGTCAAAGGTCGTCGCGCCCATCCCGTGCGTGCAGGCATACTCATCGGGCATGCCGCTCATCGGTGCGGTGGGCCCGGGGGCGGCAGACCACACATCGCCGGTGTCGCGGTCGGAGATATAAAGGAACTTGCCGTGGCAATCGCGGACGAGGTCCATTTCCCAGCGTGTCAGCACGTTGTGCTGGGCATCGTCAAACCACGAGAACCCGCCGCCATTCTGCGAGATCGCCAGCCCGTACCGGCCATTGCAGATCACGTTGACCCACGGCATCGGTGTCGCGGGGTCGGTGATGGTGAATGCATCGCCGGAGGCGTTGAAGTGTCCGAAGCGGTTCGCCAGCATGAATGTTCTCGACTCTGCCGCGGTACCCAGTGGCGGGCCCGCTGATGTAAACGCTTACAGCGTGACTTCTCTTGTGCGCTTTGTCAAGGGCTGAGGTTGCACACTATGAAAAAAGCACCGACCCTTCCGGGCCGGTGCTTTGGACGTCAGGGGTCCTCCGGACCGCGGTTCGCTTAGCGGCGACGGCGGGCGGCGCCCAGACCTGCGAGACCCAGGAGGGCCAGGCCGGCGGGGGCGGGGATGATCGTCGGCGCGCCGTAGATCATGTCGGAACTGTCCGCGATGAACACGCTGCGCTGATTCTGCGCGAGGAAACCCAGCTGCGAGCCGGTGTTGAAACCGTTCGCGGGGGCGTTGGGGTCAATGGCCCCGACCGGATCGAAGCTCACCATGCCGCTGTCGTGCAGGCCGGTCACGGCATCGAGGAAGAGCACGCGGTACGCGGCAATCCCGGCGTTGGGGGTGCCAGCGGTGCCGGGGGCGAAGTACTGATAGCTCATCGAGGCGGTCGTGCCGGGCGTGTAGGTGCCGGCACCGAAGCCGAAGAAGTTCATGTTGGCACCAAACATGGCGACTTCGCCGTTGTCGGAGGTCACGAGCAGGCGGCCCTCATCGATGAAGCCGTTGCCGCGGTTGTTGTAGAACACCATGCCACCCTCCTTGCGGGGGTTGGCGGCGCCGGCATTGATCGTGATGGTGGAAGTGAGCGTAAAGCTCTGGAACTGGCTGACGCCGAAGGGCGTCGCGCCGCCGTCATTTGAGAGCAGCGCCTGGTGCTTGTTGGCGAAGCTGCCGGCCGCGCCCTGTGCGAACTGCTCGCTGATCTGCACGCCTGTGGCGAACGGAGCGAGCGGGTAGTTGCCCGGCGCGGGTGCCGCGAGGGCCGGCGCGCCCGCGGGGCCGTACATCAGGTTCGTGGCGGGGAAGTCATTGAACACGCGGGCCTGGAACTGGAACCCGTTGACGCTCGTGATGTCCTGGGCAAACGCAGAACCCGCAAAGGCCACCAGCGCCAGAGCGCTCATCGCAAAAACATTCTTCATCTCTCGCTCCTCCTGAAAAACAATCTCTCAAACAACCCACATCGGGGCTCGGGAGAACCCCGATGATGTAAACGCTTTCACATTGTCCACAATCCCCACTCCCCCGTCAAGGGTTTTTTTCGGGGATTTGTTGCATTCTTCGCGTTTGTGATTTTGGGACGTCTGCCTAACTCCCGCAAATCAAGTCACTTACGGGTCCGCAATCCAAGACGATTCATCCCCGCACGCACCGCCGGATGAGCGGCAAATGTCTTCCATACAAAGCCGGTGCGGGCGTTCTCTATGGCCAGAATCAGCGGGCCCTGATCGATGGCCAGGCAGTCCTTCCCCACCCAGCCCTTCCCCACGTTGAACGCATCCTGGAAGCCATAGCCACCCGTCGCCGGATCGCTCCACACCCCCGGAACTTCCCGGTAGTGCCTCATGGCCGCCATTGCCTCCGCAGGAAGGAACATGATCGCCGACCCTGCGCCATACGGCGCCAGCGTGCCATCGCCCCAGTTGTCCGTCACGGGCTTGGGCACCACCGCGAAGTCCTGCCGCGGCACCGCTCCCTCCATCACCATCGGCTCGGGGAACAGCCCCGGCACCGCATAGCCCTTGGACACATCAGACGCCGTCAGCCCCCACCCATCAGCGCCGAAACCTGCAAGACCGTTGGGGTTGGCAATAGCCTTGTCGCGGTGCATCAATGCCGTTCTGCGGCTGTTCTCCCACCAGTCAACCCTCACGCGGTTCTCGACACCCAGGCGCGACGGGTCGTCCAGCCCCATACCTGCGTAATCCAGCCAGCAGTGCGCAAAGAACGTGACGAACAAGGCGCCCGACCACGGGAACCACACCAGCGGCTTCCCTGCATGCGTCCCCAGGGCCCGCCTCAGCCTGTAGTAGAGCGCGGGATCAACCCGGTGCTCCGCCTCGGGCGCGCACACCGCGAGAAACGTCACGAGCTTGTGCTCATCGCCCGTATCCACCCACGCATACGGCAGCAGTTCCCCCGCGCCCGTCGGGTCGTCCATGCTCGTCGGTTTCCATCCCAGCGAGATAAAACCAACGCTGTCGGGGTCCTTCGTGCCCGGCGGGCAGATGAACGTATGCCAGTCGGCATCGGCGAAGAGTGCATCGCCCATCCGCCGCACCTCGCCACCAAAGTACTGCGACGCCGTCAGCACACCGGCAAACAGCAGCCCCGAGTCAATCGTGCTCACCACATGCTCGTACGCCTTGCCCGGCTGCCCGCCCGTCTGCGGATCGACGAAGTGGTAGAACATCCCGTACTTGCGGTTTGCGGTTTCCCGCGTCAGCGACCGCAAAATCAACTCCGCCCGCTCACGCCCCTGATCGCGGGTGATCCAACCCCGCTCAACACCGACACAGATTGCGGACAGTTGAAACCCCACGCCCGCGACGCTGACGGGCGACGGGCTGGTGCGATCAGGCACCATCCCCGTGGCATGCCCCGGCTTGGTGGGGCTGCCCTCATCCCACAAGTAGTTGAACGCCCCGTGCTGGACCTCATCAAGGAATCGCGCATCATCGCTCGAGAACCGATACGGCGGACGGTCCACCTCGCGCGGCGATTCAATCCTCACATCGCGCCAGGTGATAGGCGCCACTGGTGCCACCGGGTCGCCACCGCTCTGGCAACCCACCACCCCGGCCGCAACCGACAACATGGCCGCGTTGCGAAAAACAAATGGAGTGCGCAAAGTGCAGTCCTTTCAGAGGCTCCGGCAAATGAAACCGCTTTCAGTCTACGCCCTTCACCCCCCTGCCACAACAACCCGAACCCGTCACGCTGTACCATCCACCCGTGAACCGTAAGGCCGGCCCTTCCAAATCCGACGTGCCCGCCTCCCGCCCTGCGGTGTCCATCCATGATGTGGCAGTCGAGGCCCGCGTGTCGATCGCGACGGTCAGCCGCGTCATGAACAACCCCAGCCTCGTCGCCCCCAAGACCGCCGAGCGTGTGATGGAAGTCATCAAGCGCGTCGGGTACACGCCCAACCCGTTCGCACAGGGGCTGATGACCCGCGAAAGCCGTGTGCTCGGCTTCGCCCTGCCCGACATCCACGGCGAGTTCTACTCAGAGCTCCTCCGCGGAGCCGACGCCGAATCCCGCCGCCAGGGGTATCACCTGCTCGTCTCTTCCGAGCCCCGCAGCGAAGAGCCCGACCTGCGCGGCCTCGCCTTCGGCCTCATCGATGGCCTCGCCGTGATGATCACGAACCCCGATGCCGAGATGGTCCGCCTTGCACGCGAATCCAAACTTCCCACCGTCGTGCTTGATCTCGACATGCACGACCGCGGCATCGACACAGTCCTTGTAGACAATGAGCCGGGGACCCGCGAGGGCGTGCTCCACTTGCTGGAAACCACCCGCCCTGAGAACCTCTACTTTGTGGGCGGGTCTGAAGACAACTTCGACACCCAGCACCGCGCCCGCGCCTTCACCGCCGCCCTCACCGCCGTGGGCCACACTCCCATCCCCGGCCAGATCGCATACGGCTCCTACACGCCCGAGTGGGGGCGCGACTGGCTCAACCTGCACTTTCAGCGTGGCCCCATCCGCAACACGGGCGTGTTTGCAGGCAACGACGAGATCGCCATCGGCATCATCCAGGCCGCCGCGGACCGCGGCACCAGCATCCCGCACGACCTCCGCGTCGTCGGCTTCGATGACACCCGCCTCGCGCAGCTTGTCCGACCCCGCCTCACCACCGTCCGCGTGCCCATGGCCGACGTCGGTGCCGCGGCAGTCTCCCTGCTCGTCCGCCGCGTCGAAGACCCCGACGCCGAGATCAAGTGCATTCGCATGCCGACAAAGCTGATGATCCGCGACAGCAGCCGGTAAACCGTCTGTCCCACGTGCCACGACCATGCTTCATGGTCGTGTCTTTCACTGTGTTCACCAACAGGCTTTCGGATACCACTTCGCTGTTATCGCAGGCAGCCCGACCATACGGGAGCGCCTCCAGTTACCGCTTCCCACCACGCCGCATCGTGCCCTCACACCCCTACAACCCCTTCCCATTCGTCTCTATCACATTCCGATACCAGTGTGCCGAGTCCTTCAGTGTCCGCACCTGCGTCTCAAAGTTCACATGCACCAGCCCGAACCGCTCCTTGTAGCCCGCGGCCCACTCGAAGTTGTCCATGAGCGACCAGTGGAAGTAGCCGCGGACATCAACTCCATCCGCGCATGCCCGCCGCAGCGCAAGCAGATACCGGTGCGTGAAGTCGATCCGCTGTGGGTCATGCACCTGCCCATCCAGTGAGACCCAGTCGATGTTCGACAGCCCGTTCTCCGTGATGTAGATGGGCAGCCCATACTCCTCGTGCATGAAGCGCGGGCCCCAATACAGGCTCTCCGGCTCCACCGGCCACCGGAACGCCGTCAAAGCGTGCCCAACCGCCCGCTCCTGCGCCACCGCCACGCCACCCGGCCCCGCCGCAACCGGCTGCCCCTCGTAAATGTTCAGCCCGAGAAAATCCAGCGGCTGCCTGATGATGTCAAAGTCGCTTGCCGCGAACTTCGGCACCGCATCCCCATACACCTCCAGCCCACTCGCGGGATAGTGCCCCTTCACGCACGGGTCGTACCACCAAGCGTTGTTCCACAGGTCCGGCGTCGTCACCGTGCACGTTGCCAACTTCGCGGCTTTGCGATCCGCGTCCATCTTGGGGTACTTCACCACGCACACCGGGGCGATGCCCACCCGCGCAGCCTTCTTCGCCCGCGCCCGGATCACCTGCACCGCCCGCCCGTGCGCCAGCAGAGCATGGTGCCCCGCCAGGATCTGCTCGCCCAGCGCCAGCTTCAGCCCCGGCGCATTGATCCCATCCCCATGCCCGAACTTGATAAACACCTGCGGCTCATTCAGCGTCATCCAGTTTGTCACGCGGTCCGACAGCGCATCAACCACCACCCCCGCATACTCCGCAAACCACTCCGCGCTCTCCCGGTTCAGCCACCCGCCCCTGTCCTGCAGCGCCTGCGGAAAATCCCAGTGGTACAGCGTCACATACGGCGTGATCCCCTGCGCCAGCAGGTCATCCACCAGCCGGTTATAGAAATCCAGCCCTTTCGCGTTCACCGCGCCCACGCCCCCCGGCAACACCCGCGACCAAGAAACACTCAGCCGGTACGCCCGCGCGCCGATCTGCTCGATAATGCCTACATCACTGTGCGCGCGGTGGTAGTGGTCGCACGCCACATCACCCGACTGCCCGCTCCACACATTCCCCTTCCCGCGGCAGAAAACATCCCAGATCGAGTCCCCACGCCCATCAGCCGCGGCACCACCTTCAATCTGATACGCCGACGCCGACACGCCCCACACAAAGTCTTTCGGAAACTCCTCCATCGCGGCTCCTTTGGCAGCGAGGAGAGTAAGCCGCTCATCGCAGCGTGAAGGTAAGGCTCGCCGGCAGTTCCGTCACCCGCACATCGCCCCCGGTGTTGACAACCTCCGGCAGCCGCAGGTACAGCCCGTGCTGCACAACCTCGGGTGGACCGCTTATGGAAACATGTACCTCGGCCCCCAGCCGTTGCATGGTCCCGCTCAGCGTGCCGTGTGGCGTGACGATCTTCTCAAAGCCCACGACCTCCCCGCCATCCACCCACTCCCCCGGCACGCCCGCGAAAAGCACCGTGCGCTCCTCCTCGCGCAGCACAAACATCGACAGGATGGAGTTGAGGTAGTCCGACCCCACCCACGTGTGCGGCATGTCGCCGATGAACTTCGGCGTCAGCGGGTCTTTGAACACCACCTCCGCCCAGTGCCGCCACCCCTCCGGCCGCTGGTGCAGGTGAAACCACTTCAGCAGCGTGTACGCCCGCTCCCGCTGCCCCAGTCGCACAAACGCGCCCACGTGCCGCAGTTCATAGGGCGTGTACGCATCCCACTTCGCACCGGGCTTCATCCGATCCTGCGCGAACTCCCAATACTTCTCGAAGGTGCGGTCAAGCCACTCTTTCGGCAGATACGCATCCGCACCCGTCGGGAAGAGTGCGATCGTCGTGGACGTCGCATCAAAGTCCCCAAGTTCCACGCACCCCGGGATGTAGTCAATCTTCTTGTGAGCCATCACCGCCGCAATCGACGCCTTGACATGCGATGCCATTTCCGCGGCCTGCCCTTCAAAACTGCTAGGGGCGACAGGGTACCGTCCCATCAAGTCAACCGCCGATGCCTCCCGAAGCCCAAGCACGCAGAAAAAGTTATCCCAGTACGAGTGCATCGGCTTCGCCGAATACCCCTCATGGCTGATCGACTCGGGCACCAGCCCGTAACACGCATGCTCTGGCCACTTCCCCCCTTTGTATTCATCCGTCATTCGTTGGGCCCGCAACTTCCCGATGTAGCCCGCCGCACGGATCACGCTCTCCCGATGCTGCTTCAGAAAGTCCCAGTCATGCTCATACCGCATGTACTCCGCCACCGCCCAGATGTATTCCCCCTGGCTGTCATACTCCGGCACCGGGTCCGGCCCCCTCGCATCCACCACGCACGGCACCTTCCCATCCGGGAAGATGTGTGACCCATACCAATCAATCCACGCCTTCACCTCTTCCGCATGCCCGCACGCCAGCAGCGCCGCCGAAGTCATCGACCCATCCCGCGCCCACGACCGCTCATACGACCGCGACCCCGGCTGAATCGCAGGCCCATCCCGATTGATCAGGATGTACGCCAGCTGAGCCCGGAACGTGTCCGCCACCCACTGGTCCGCCTTGGGCACGATCACCTTTGTGCTGCTCCGCCTCTCCCACGCCGCGGCAACCGCAGCCTCGCGTGCTGTAACCGCCCACCAATCTTCCATGGCACGCGGCGTGTCTTCCGCCGCACCATCCAGCGGTACTCGAACGGTAAAAGTCTTCACCTCACTTGCCTCGAGCGTCACATCTACCGAAATCACCCCCGAGCACAGCCCATCCGCGCTTTCCGCCTCGAATGTGTCTGCCCTCATCCCTGCTGCGAGCCAATCCACGATCTCCCCCTGATCCCATGCGACTGCCGCCATGCGCGTCGGCACGAACATGGCATCCACCCGCCGCCCCTTGTCAATCCTCAATCCCGGCTGAGCCCCCTGCACCACCGCCATGCGCGACACCGCCGCTACACCTCCCTCAAAGTTCAGCCGCTGCCACGGCGGGTTTACCTGGAACGGCCGAGCCGCGATGTGCAGTGCCCATGTACCTGCAGCACTGCCGCTGTTTCTCATGCCATATTTCACGTACAGATCTGAACGCGTCGCATCGCCATCGCGCGGGACAGCGAACGCGCTGATCGATAAAGAAACCCCCTCATGCGCCCGCACCACGTTTGGTATCGGCATCCACCCGTCCCGCAGCGAAGCGCCATGCCGCCCATCCGCCCACGTCAGCAGCCGCCCCGCCCCGTCCGCACCCTTCTCCTCTAAGAACGGCTCCAACGAGAAGCTCCGCTTCCCAACTTCCACCATCCCCTCTTCATTGATCAACGCTTCAGACGCGCCCCCATCCACGCCCACCACCGTCCAGTACGACTGCTCGCCAAGAAACTCCCGCGGCAGCCTGCCCCGCGGCAGTTCCTTCGCCAACTCACTCATCATCGCGTTCGGCGTGGATGAGAACTCCGCCGGTCGCACCCGCATCGTCGCCAGCGCCACCGGCACACCCCGCCGCGCCAGGCACACCAGTCGTAGATACCGCGCCTGCGCGTTGGGCGTCGCCACGACGGTCCGTTCAACCCCCGCGCGCCGCATCGGACACAGGTCGATCCAGGCCTCGCCATCATCAGAAGCCTGCAGCGCAAAGCGGTGGGGGGGTTCAACCCACACAAGGTCCACGCCCCCAAACTCCGCGCTCTCCCCCAGGTCCACGCTCAGCGAAACCTGCCCACCCGTATCCGTTGGCATCCACATCGTCGAGGCGTCATCATCAATCGCCAGCGCTGCCGTCTGATCCCGCTCGAACGGGGCCGGCTTGAGCACCAGCGGCCCTTCGCGCGGCAGCGGCAGCGCGCGGTACATAAGCGAGTCGATCCACACCGACCCCTTGCCGCCGTTGCTGCTTGAAATCGCAAACTCAATCTTCGAGACCTTTGTCAGCGTTGCGCCCGCCAGCGGCCCCCACGCAAACTCAATGTCCCGCTTCTTCTCCACAATCCGCGTCCACGCCCCGGGAAACTCAAGGGCGCGGTGCACATGCCACCAGACGTTGTCGCCCGATGCATCCAGCAGCTTGAACTCTAGGTTGTTGGCATTCCCCATGCCGCGGATCTGGTATGAGAACTCGTAGTTTTCGGCCACCTCGACGTCAATGGCCTGCTGGATGATCGCATACCCCGTCCCCGCGCCAAACACATAGTCCAGCCGCAGGCACTTGCCATCTCTCCCATCCTCCGCTGTGACTTTCAATGTCACCTGGTCGGACGTGATGACCTTCCACGCCGCGGGGTCCTCCATCGCATCGAGCACGCGCCCCTGCCCCCACGCATTCGCGCACGCCAGTCCAACAACAGCCCACGCCACAAAAACAATGAACTGGCGCATCTGACCTCCATCTTCACGCGAACCAATCGACAGATGTCGAACCGAACATGCCTCGTCCGCGAATACCCGTGGGCAATGGTACTGTAAAGGCTTTCATGCCGGGAATATGAAAGTTTCCACCCGGCTCCCCGTTCCACCCTGTACCCTCCCAGCAACGCTCTTCCACTCGATGCCTTGATGCCTCCTGCCTCATGCCATCTCTTTCCTCAACCCGCTTCATTCGAGTCCCACGCATGCTCATTCGCCGCTACTCCATCTTCGTCATTCTCATGCTCGCCGCCGCGAGTGCATCCGCCGGCCCCATCACCACCCCGTGGCCGGTTGAGGGCCCCGACGACACCGCCGGCGTTGCCGCGGCAGCCCTGTCCGGCTGGTACGCCACCGCCGACACCTACGAGGACGCGGTCGAGCTCCGCGACATACGCCAGTCTCTCCAGCACACGATCACCCGCCAGCAGATCACCGCCCTGTTGCCTTGGATGTCTCTCGACGGCTCCGAGGATGGCCCCAACGCCCTCGCCTTCTCCGATTCCGGCCGCCTGCTCTTCATCGCGGTGCATGATGCCAACGCCGCGCCCGATGGCCAACCGTCCGATGCCATCCTCCGCTACGACACACAAACCAGCGAACTCAATATCTACGCCCGTCTCGAGATCTCTTCGACAGATGGCCCCTGGCGGCACAACGCCCTCGCGTTTTACAAGGGTCGTCTCTACGCCGGTCTCAACGGCGCGATCAACGTCTACCGCGCCAACATGAACGACCGCACCGGCCCCTTGTTGTTCACGCAGCTCACCGCCGCCGGCGTGCCCACCCGCGGCATCGCCATCGACCGCGCTGGCCCTTACCTCTACGCCGCTTGGAACGACACGCTCTACCGCGCCCCGCTCGCTGGTTCGCTGCTCAACTTCACGCTCGTCGGCGGCGGCATCACCAACATCCGCGGCCTCACCTACAGCGACAACTTCGGCGGCGCTGCCAACCCCGGCCTCTACATCCTCGAATCGACAACCACGCCCGCCTTCGCCCGCATCTGGTACGTCAACCCCAGCCAGGCCCGCGGCCTGCTCCCCTATTCCGCCTCCACCTACCTCTTCCAGCCCGCCAACCTCCACGCCATCGCCGCCACCGCCGATGGCAAGATGCTCATTGGCGCTGATGAGGATGCCCTGCTCCTCTCCGATTCCACCGACACGCGCCTCGGCTTCGATGCCTGGGCCGCCGATGAGTTCGCGCAGGTGGTCACCTACGCCCGCGGCCTTATCGCGCCCGACGCCAACAACCTTTCCGGCCTCGTGATCGATGCCGATGTTGAGTTCGGCGCGACACGCTTCCACCCCGCCACGCCCGATGCCGCGTGCTGGACAGTGCTGCTGCTGATGATGAATGACCACCTCAACGGCGACCCACTGGCGCAGACACAAGTCCGCACCATACTCCAGCGCTACGCGGGCCTCGCGCCCGACGGCATCGCCCCGCAGCGCACCGCCGATGGCATCTACCGCCACTGGATCAGCCCCACCACCGCGCAGCTCGCGCCCGGCTGGGATGGCGAGTTCGCCACCATGAGCACCATGAAGATCGTGCTTGCCGCGTCCCGCGCCGCGTCGTTCTACCCAAACGATCAGCAGATCCAGGCAGCCGCGCACGCCATCATCTGCGGCGTGCACGACTGGGACACCTACCTTCAGCCCGGCACCGACCGCATGTACCTCACCGCGCTCGCCACCACGCCCGACTTCGGCTCCGCCTCCAGCCCCTTCCACGAAGGCATGATCTTCGTCAGCGAGGCAGCCGCCTACGGCAGCACCGTCTCGCAGGGTGTCTATTCCCGCTGGCTCGACCGCACCCGCTGGCCCAGCGCCCAGCTGGTACTGGGCCGCACCGTAACGACCAATCAGAACAACAACTTCCTCCCCGCATTCGTCAGCCTCTATGAGCTGCTCGTCACGCCGGAGTTCCGCGCATCCCCCTCGTGGCAGACTCACATCCGCAACCTGCGCCTGAGCAACGCGGCATGGACCGACGACAACGCGCCCAAGTACTTCACGGTCTTCTCCGCGGGCACCACCGCATCGCCGTGGGGGGGCTACCACGCCGATTCGCTGACCGACCACCCCGGTGATGTCACCACGTTCCCTTCCCTTCTCGCATTTTCGGCCGGCACCGCCGCCGACGGCCCCAGCACGCCCGAGGCGGTTGCCGCGTACAACGCCTACCGCCGCGGCGCGCGCGAGCACTTCGCCACCGGTGCCCGCATGCTCTTCCGCCGCTCCAACATCGACCAGAACTACAACCCCGACTCCGCGGGCCTGCCCGATGTCGGCTTGGGCGCGCTGGGCCTGGCCGAGCTACTCATGCCCGGTTCCATCGATCAGGTGCTAGCGATCCCGCACATCCCCTGCACAACCTGCGGCAGCGCAGACTTCAACGGCGACGGCGACGTCGGCACCGATGCCGACATCGAAGCCTTCTTCGCCTGCCTTGCCGGCGCCTGCTGCCCAACCTGCGGCACTGCCGACTTCAACAACGACGGCGACATCGGCACCGACGCCGACATCGAGTCCTTCTTCCGAGTCCTCGCTGGCGGTCCTTGCTGATCCCGGGTGGCCAGCCGCTCCGCGGCGGCTCTTCAACCTCGCAAAAGCCATTCATAAACTTCGACGCGGCTCCCGCGGCAACTGGAGGCACGCTGACGCCGACGACCAGCCGCGTCTGCGCCCGGCCTGCACCCCCTACCCTTCCCCCATGTGGAAGTTCTGGACCATCCTCGCCACCCTTCTGCTCGCCGGCGCCATCTACGTCATCGCCGGGAGGCGCACCCCGGAGCCTGCCGCACTCCCGCAGCTCCCCGCGCTCCCCGACACCCTCCCCCCCACGCCCACTTCTGCACCCCTGGTCCCAGCAACGATCCCCGATCCCACACCGGTACCGTCTCCAGCGCCAACGCCCCCTACGCCCCAAAAGTCTCCTGCGCTCACCGATCCCAACTCGTTCGAAGCGCTGATCCCCAACCCAGATCACGCCCCCGAGCTGGTGCCCTTCCCAACACCCGACGCCCCTCCCGCTGAATCTTCCCCAGCCGAGGCCGCGTCTCCCGCTCCAGCCCTCGCCACGCCAGTTCCCCCGAAGCCAGCCACGGATGCAGCCCCCGAGGCCGCCGTCAAAAAATTCGAAGGCTTTGAAATCATCCCTGCGAAGGTGGTCAAGCGCGATGATGGCTCGATGCTTGTTGATGGCAAGTACATCATCAAGGGAGAGGGCACCGCCGAGAAGCCCTACATCGTGACATGGGAACTCCTGCTCTCAGTCGAAGAGGCCTTCGACCCGCAGAACGAGAAGAGGCGAATCCCCGAGCGCATCATCCTGCTTGATGGCCACTACGTCCGCCTCGCCGGCTTCGTCGCTTTTCCGATGACATCGAAAGAGCCGCGTGAGCTCCTCTCCATGCTCAATCAGTGGGACGGCTGCTGCATCGGCACCCCGCCCACCCCTTACGACGCGGTCGAAGTCGCCCTCGCCAAGCCCATCACCGGCGACGACCGTTTCGCGACCACCGGCCGCGTGACCGGCATCTTCCGCGTCAAGCCCTACCTCCAGGGCGACTGGCTCATCGGCCTCTACCTCATGGAAGACGCGACCCTCTCAGTCCGCGACTACGGCGGCGACCGCGCCAACTAAGGTTCCTGGGTAGCACGTTCCTGGGTACCGCGTCTCTCCGAGACGCACTTCGTCGCGCCCCGCGACGAACCGAGTGCAACGCAAAAAAGGGCCCGCGCTCCACGCGCAGGCCCTCATCACTTCAACAAATCCCACGATCTCACGCCGCCAGCTTGCCGCTCATCTCGCCCGTGCTCACAGACGTGATCGAGAACACGCCCTCGCCGGTGCCGAAGCGGACCATGAACACCGCCGATGGCCCGCGCTGCGTCGAGCGCACGCCCGTCACCTGATAGAACACCGTCGCGTTGCCCGAGGGCAGCGTGTCATCGTTGAACTTGCGGGTGCCCACGACGCCCAGGTACTCAAAGGGGCCCGTCGCGCTGCCCAGGCTGCGCTTGACCTCGTACACCACGCCGCCGCCGGTGGTGGGGGCGATCTTCCACGCCAGCTCCAGCGTGCCCGTCTGCCCCAGCGTGACGCGCAGGTCCGACGGCAGGCCGGGCGGCGGCGCGGGCTTGGGCGCTGACGGCGCGGGGAACTCGGCAAGGTTGTAAATGACCGTCGGGTCGGGCGCGTTGCTCGCGAACGCATCGATCGTCCGCATGCAGTCGCCCGTCACCGAGCGGGCGCTGTCGAGCGCGGTGTCCAGCGTGGCCACGGCCGCGCGGAACGCCTGCTCCGCGGCAAGCCGCGCGTCGTACGCCGTAAAGATCGCCGTCGCGGCGGCATCTGCGTTCGTGCCTTGCAAGGTAGTCAGGCCCAGTGCCGCATTGTTGAGTTTCCAGGCCGGCCCGCGGGGCTTCAGCCAGCTCACAAACTCGGCGGTCTTACGAGGGACGCGGGGAGGATTGTTTGACATGATAAAACTCCTGAACGTGCCGACGCGGAAGGTCACGCCCGCGCCCCGCCCGGCCCGCGATTGGGCACAAGGCACAGCACGCACGGGAGCACACGCTCCGCCCCTGTACTCGTCACACCCGGTGCAACCCTTGAGCCCCGCACAACCCGAACAGCACAAAAAGATGACACTGCCCCCCTGTTCGGAGCCCCGCCCCGCCCCCCTGCGCCACCCCGCGTGATCGCTCCACCGCTTATCGCACCTGTCGCGCATCGCCCCCAAACACGCCCGAGAACCACGTCCCACCCGCCACGCCCGAGAATCCACAGCCCCCAAGCGCGCCAATGCACTCCCCTCCCGCGACGCCTCCAGTTTGTGCCGCCGCAACCCGCGCCGTGTGCGGCTCAACTCCAGTTTGCGCCGCCGCAACCCGCGCCCTGTGCGGAGCAACTCCAGTTTGCGCCGCCGCAACCCGCGCCGTGTGCGGAGCAATTCCAGTTTGCGCCCCCGCAACCCGCGCCATATGCGGCTCAACTGCGGGCGGGGGGCACGCAAACGGCAGGGGATTGTGAGGGTGAAATCCCTTGTGACCCGCTGCGGAGACCGTTAGGCCTGGCCGCGTGGAAAGGCTTGGTGTGAGCTCGACGTGGTTTGTGGGGGCGCGAAGCCACCGACCTTCGCCTCGGTGGTCAAAGGCAGTTCAGGGGTCTGGGGCAAAGTCCAGTTGAACTTCGGTGGGGCTTGGCTGAAAGGGGCGGCGGTAATAATTGGGAGGTGGGTACCGCCCCCCCCTGTTTGACGGTCGTCCTAAATGGCGTTAGGCTGGCTCCGACTAATTCGCTCGAGCTCAACTCAAGGGGATTGCTTATGGCCTCAGAGCCTTTCCGATTTGGTAGAGACTTTAAGCGGGTGGAGTGGCGACCGACTCTTCAAGTCAACCTCCTTAGGGCGTCTGCGGCGGGCGTCATCTTCGGGGTGTTCAGTATTGCACAGTTCGTCATAAGCCTGTTCGACGGGCAACTCGGCATTGACTGGCCCGCCCTAACGAGCGC
Organism: Phycisphaerales bacterium; assembly: GCA_038260025.1. Lineage (GTDB taxonomy): Bacteria > Planctomycetota > Phycisphaerae > Phycisphaerales > UBA1924 > JAEYTB01. Next base: position 1,568 of record JBBSOF010000031.1, on the reverse strand, counting down.
CCTCCTGGGTCCTGTGGTGATGCCAGTGGTGTACCTGTTGTTCTTCCTTCCGCTGTGTCTTGTGACCGCGAAGAGCGAGGGCTACGCGGAATCGGTCATCGGCATAATCGCTGCTGGGTTCGTGCTGATTGCGGCGTTGGTGGTGATGATCGGGGACCCCCTCGTATTCTTCCTGCACCGTTCAAGACCCCGTTGGGTTCCCATTGAGCGATATCCATTCGTGGCGTTCTGCATGATCCTTTATGTGCTCCGCCCCTTGGAAGCTGGGGTTGCGGTAGCTAGTGAAGAGGGTCCGAGTGAGGACGAGTCCTAACCCCCCGGAGTAGCAGACATGAATTTTTTCAGCGGACTAAAAAAGGCAGACCCCACATTCAATGTTCAACGTGCCGTGATGACCATCGTGATCGCCGCCATAAAAGCGGATGGAGAGATCGCTGACGAAGAGATCGGGCGGCTCCGGTCCATGTGCGCGCGAAGTCCTATTTTCTCCAGCAACACGAAGGAGGAGGACAATGTTTTGATCGGGTTCGCCGACAACGTCACCTCGCAGTTGAAAGAGGAGGCGATACGCAAGGCGGCGGCTGCACTAAAGCCAGAACTCCGCGAAACAGCATTTGCTTTCGCGTGCGAAATCGTCCTGGCGGACGGAATGGTGGGTGAGGCGGAGGAAGCGTTTATTTCCAAGCTTGCTGAGGCGCTGGAAATCTCTGAGAGTGTCGGAGAGTCGATTGTAAAGGTAACCATGATCCGACTTCGCGGTGAGTGATCGACGTATTCGTAGTGGGAGCAGGCACCGATGAGTGATTCTAAAGTTGTAGAAACCATCTACGGCAAGTACAGCAAGTACGAGATCGTCAAACAGTCCCGCATCCTTAGCGGACCCACCTTTTACATCCATAAGGATGGGGAGCCGCACCGCGGCTCGTTCTCAAGTCTCAAGGACGCGGTGGAAGCCGCAAAAAAGGAAGCGGACCGATGAAGTTGATCGGCAGGTGGCACCGACCCTGCAGTGCCACTGATCTCCGCCCTGCAACCTTCCGAACTCCGTTCGCTCCCGAGGCGAAGATCAGTGCGCACCGTCCGACCACCGGCCGCATGGTGTGTGCTCCAAGCGAAGCACAGCAAGCTTCGATGCCTGAGCTATGCATTTGGGTGGCTGGCGCGGGTAGGGGGCGGGTGCGGGCGCAGTGGTCGTGAGACCGCAGGCCCCCACCCATGGAAGGCCCCCGATTGAAAGAACAGAAGGATGATGCACGCGCGCGGGGTGCTTGAGCGGGTGCGCGTGGGTCATCGTGGGTATGGGGCCGGGGGCCGTCGGCAATCTGCCACTCACCGAGCCCCCCCCCCGCGCCAGCCCCCAAAAAAAGAAACACTCCTGCGGCAAGTAAGCCTGCGGCAGGTGAGCACGGCCTGTGGGCACGGCAGATGGCATCACCTCCCCTCGCAACCAACCGCGGCAGGCAGCAACGATCTACTCCATCCCGCGATCCATCACTGAATGGCGACCGACCACGAGCTTGCCCCTTCACACTCCTGAACTTTCACCACTAGCCGGGGGGGGGGGGGGG
>JBBSOF010000030.1:0-42969 GCA_038260025.1 Phycisphaerales bacterium | reverse complement strand
TCGTGCCCATAGAGCGGCATCGCGGCTTCCATCCGCAGCGTGTCGCGCGCGCCCAGGCCGGCGGGCTTGATGAGGGCGGTGGGGCTCTTGAGGTCGATGTCGGAGAGGAGCAGTTTCAGGGCCATTCCCACCGCGGCGGAGGGGAGGATGACCTCTACACCATCTTCGCCCGTATACCCGGTGCGGCTGACGGTGAGCTTGATGATCATCAGGTTCTTGATGGTGAACCGGTACTTCTTGAGCGTGGGGATTTCGGAGCTGAACTTGCCGATCATCTCCACGACCTTGGGGCCCTGGAGCGCGACCATGGCGGTGGATGTGGTCTGATCGTCCATCTTGAAGGTGAGGTCGCCCTTGTTGGCGTTGAAGTGGGTGAGCAGCTTCTCGCGGTTGCTGGCGTTCACGACCACCAAAAACTCATCATCATCAATCTTGTAGACAATGACGTCGTCCTTCACGCCGCCCTGCTCGTTGCAGACGAGGGAATAGCGGCACTGGCCGTTGACCATATCGCTGATGCGGCGGCTGCACATGCGCTCGAGGAACCGCCGGGCGTGGCGGCCGTGGATCTTGACCCGGCCCATGTGCGACACATCGAACAGGCCGCCCGACGTGCGGACCTGGTTGTGCTCCTGCGTCAGGCCGGCGTAGGTGAGGGGCATCTCCCAGCCCGCGAAGGGGACCATGTTGGCGCCGTTGTCGAGGTGGAACTGGTGGAGTGGGGTCCTGAGCACAAGGGTTCTCCGAGTTGTGGGAGGAGCGTAGGGGCGTGCCTGTGACCTTTCTTAAGGTCACTGGCTTCACGGTCGTGCCGAGGGGACACGGGCCTTCGGAAAAGTCTGTGGCGTCAGGCCCGAGGCTGCCATGCGGCGTTGTCCAGGACCCGCACGGTCCCGAACGTCGCGGCAATAAGGGCCCGCCATTGCACCTGCGATGATTCCTGCCTGGGCCGCTGGAGCGAAACGGCCTCGCGGACAACCGCGTAATCCGGCTGCACCCCGGCATCGTCCAGCACACGCTGCATGAGCTCTTCCGCGGCGTCGGGGGTTGCTGCCCCCAGGGCCTGGCGGAGCGCGCGGTTGAGGGCCTGGGCACGCACCCGATCGTCCGGTGAGAGTCGCTCGTTGCGGATGCTTGTGGGCACGCCGTCGTGGTCGCGTGTGATGGGCACGCCCAGCACCTCGCCCCGCAATCGCTGCGAACGCACCATGGCCCGCAGCGTCTGGAGCTGCTGCCAGTCTTTGTCTCCCACGATCACGGTGTCGGGGTTCACGATGGTCATCATCCGCCGCGTGACGCGGCAGACGTGAGCAAAGCAGTCGGCGATGTGCGCATCCTCGAGCCCGGGCTCTGTGGCGACGGGCGGCAGCGGCACCGGCGGGATGTGCTCGTCGGGCGGGAAGACGTCGTCATCGCGGGGCGCAAAGACGACGGTTGCGCCGGCGTCATTGCAGACCTTGAGGTCGGCGTCGAGGTCGCGGGGGACTGCCGCGAAGGCCTCGGAGGAGGCGAATGCATCTGGGTGAACGAAGATGCTGACGACGCAGCCGCCCGGCGCTTCGCGCTGCGCGGCCATTGCCGCGGCGGCCCGGATGAGGGCGGCGTGGCCCGCATGCAGGCCGCCGCGGGTGGGGACAAAGATGCACGGCTCGGGGGGCAGACGCGTGAAGTCGGACTTTGAGAGGGCTACTCGCACGGTGTAGGGTGACGAAGAATGCGGTGCGCGTCAAGCGCTGAGAGCATCGATGTGGGTTGGTGCGGCTGGAAGGGCGGTTATCAGGACCAGCACACTGACAAAACGAGTGTTGTGATGAGCGCAGTCGCGGCAAGGGCCGATCCAACGTTCGCATGTGGAACAAAGACACACGGCGCGATGCGGCCGATCCAAGCGGGTTTGACGGGACCACGGCCGTACGCGGGCGGGTGACAGGCCACCCGTTCAAGGCCGATGTGGACGTCGCCGAACTGGACGACCGTAGCCGCCCGGGCCCCGCGTGGGCCGCCCGCGCGCAGGCCCTCAGCCGCTCCCATGTCGTGCTGATGTCGCGCCGGATGAGCTATCCCAAGCGGGTGATGCTGGTGGCGATACACCTGATCGACGCCCGCCCCACGCCCCTGATGGGCAGGGTGAGCGAGTGCGAGTACTACGCCGATGGGCTGTACCGGCTTGTGCTTGAACTGATGGCGCTGCCCGAGCCCGAGACGGTGGCGCTGTGGTTCCCGGGGGGGAACTTGAAGTAGTGATGCGCGGGACGTGCTTGCGTGCTGTCACCGTCGGTCGCGTCAGGTACGAGCAGCGCACGCAGTAAGCTTTGCGCCAGCAAGGCGGGCCGGTGTGGGTCGTGCCGGTCGTGCCGGTCTTGCGTTCGCGCGCATTGCCGCTTACTCCGAGTTTCGGCCGCTGTCGCGGCCGAATCTCTCCGTGCGCGGCTCGTCTTTACGTCGCGGCCGTGGCCTGCGGCTTGGGGTGCACCATCCATCGCTGCAACTCGACATGGAAGGGGTCGCGCGCATCGATGGCGGGGCCGTACTTCTTCTGGATCGCCGCGGCAACCAGGCCCATGAACATCGGCTGGGGACGCAGCGGGCGGCTGGTGAGTTCCGGGTGGAACTGGGCACCGATGAAGAAGGGGTGCGTGGCGACGGCCCCATTCACGAGGTCGTTTCCGCTGCCGGGTGGGCGCAGCTCCACGATCTGCATGATGGGCCGGGAGGGGTGCTTGCCGGAGAAGATCATGCCCGCCTCTTCGAGACGCTTGATGTAATCCGGGTCGACCTCGTAGCGGTGGCGGAAGCGTTCTCGGACGGTGCTGCGCCCGCCGAAAAGAACTGACGCCAACGAGCCGGGCGTGATGAGGACATCTTGCGCACCCAGCCGCATGGTGCCGCCCAGGCCCTCGATCTGCTTCTGCTCGGGCAGTTCGCTGATGACGGGGGCGTTGCTGCCGGGGTGAAACTCGGTTGACGACGCCTCGGCCAGGCCCAGCACGTTGCGGGCAAACTCGATCACAGCGACCTGGAAGCCCAGGCAAATGCCCAGGTAGGGAATGGCCTTCTCGCGGCAGTGCTTGACGCAGGAAATCTTGCCCTCGACGCCGCGCGTGCCGAAGCCGCCGGGGACAATGACGCCGTCGAGCCCGGCAAGCTCATGCTCGACCGATGCGTCGCTCACGTCGGTGGTGTCAAGCCATTCAAGCTCGACGCGGGTGCCCAGGTTCGCGGAGCAGTGCTCGACGGCCTTGTCGATCGAGGCATAAGCGTCGCGGAGGTTGGCGTACTTGCCCGCCACGCCGACCTTCACGACCCGCTGCTTCTTGGCGGTCAGCTTGCGGACAAAGCTGGTCCACTTTTCGCGGTGGCGGTCTTCCTGCGAGATATCCACCTTGTCGTGCAGGTTGAGCATCGACAGGATCTCACGGTCGAGGCCTTCGGTCCGCATTTCTTCGGGGATCGTGTAGATGCTCTCGCGGTCGTGCATCGAGAAGACGCGGCGCAGCGGCACGTTGCTGAACATCGCGATCTTCTGCGCCACCTTCTCGCTCACGGGGTTGCTGGCGCGGCAGGCAATGATGTGCGGCTGGATGCCGGCTTCCATCAGCCGCTTGATGCCGAGCTGCGCGGCCTTGCTCTTCTGCTCGCCCAGGGCCGGCGGCTCGATGATGTAGGTGAGGGCCACGAAGCAGCAGGAGCCGGGGCCTTCCTCGAAGGCCAACTCGCGCATCGCCTCGATGTAGAAGCCGTTCTCGTAGTCGCCCACGGTGCCGCCGACCTCGACGAACACCACGTCGGCGGGGCGCGTGCCATCGCCGCGGACGGCGAGCTCTCGCAGCTTGCGCTTCACCTCGCCGGTGACGTGGGGGATCATCTGCACATCGCGCCCGAGGTAGGCGCCACGCCGCTCACGCTCCAGGATTTCGCCGAAGATCTGGCCGCTCGTCGTGAAGTTGCGGCGCGAGAGGTTCTGGTCGAGCAGCCGCTCGTAGGTGCCCAGGTCCATGTCGCACTCGGTGCCGTCGTCGAGCACGAACACCTCGCCGTGGCGGTAGGGGTTCAGGGTGCCCGAGTCGATGTTGAGGTAGCCCTCCATCTTGATGGGGGCGACGGTCAGGCCCTTCTCCTTGAGCATCTTGGCGAGGCTGCTGGAGAAGATGCCCTTGCCCAGGCCCGACATCACGGTGCCCAGGACGATGACATACTTGTGCTGGCCCCGGTGATAGCCCTCGGGGATGGGGCTATAGAACTCGGATTCGGTTGAAGTTTCCGCAAGGTCGGCGAGGCAGGCGGACCGCTCGCGCGATGGTTCAAGATTGAGCCGTTTGGAAGACTGACCTGATTGTGAAGATTGTGGCTTTGGCTCTGGCTGGCTTGACGCGGGGGGCATAGCACATCGTATCAAACATGGAGCCCCGACGCGAGGGGGAAAGTTGCCGTTGCCGCCGCGGCAGGGGATATAGCACCCCGGCCGGGTGCGATAAGCTGTCGGCATGACCCCCGCCATTCAATCCGCCGCCGTTTGCACCCTGCTTGCCGCAACGTGGACCCTCGCGGGCCCCGCCTTTGGCATCGAGCCAACTGCCGACGATCCGCGGATTGATGCCCGTAGCGGGCGTCTGCTGGCGACATGGCCGAAGGACCGGCTGTTCGATCACATCCACATGCGGCTCGACCTCAACTTTCCGGACATCTCCAAGCCAGAGATGGAGGGGATGGAAACGCTCCGCGTGGTGGCGGTGGGCCGGGACCGCTCGCAGATCGAGCTGGACTGCAACGGCCCGGTGGTGCAGGAAGCGCGGGTTAACAACGTGCCGTGCGAGTTCTCGCAGGAAGGTCGCACGCTTCGCGTGAAGTTTCCTAAGCCCCTGGCGAACGGGATGGAGGCGGAGGTTGCCATCCGCTACACCCTCAACTTCGCTAAGAACCGGGGTGAAGGGCTGACGTTCTCTCCGGGCAAGCCCGGCACATCGAGCCTCACCACCCAGTCCACACAGATCCACGCGCAGGGGGAAGCCGAACTGAACAGCAAGTGGTTCCCGTGCTTGGATCACCCTTCGGAGAAGCTCAGGACCGAGCTGGTCGTGACGGTTGAAGAGGGTTACGAAGTAGTGTCAAACGGCCGTCTTGTGTCGAAGGGGCCGGGGCCGAACCCGGGCCGCGTGCGCTGGCACTGGGTTCAGGACCTGCCTCATTCTGCATATCTGGTGACGCTGGCGGTGGGCAAGTTCGGTGTGGTGGAGCTGGGCGGGCCGGGCTCGGCGCGGCCGGGCCTGCCCATGCCGGTGTACACCCCGGTGGGCACGGAGGACAACGTCCGGGCTTCCTTCGCAAACACGCCCGAGATGGTGGCCTTCTTTGAGCAGCGGTTCGGCCGGCCGTACCCGTGGGACCAGTATGCCCAAGTGCTGGTGCGAGATTTTTCCGCGGGCGGCATGGAGAACACCTCGTGCACGCTGCTGACGGTGGGAACCAGCCGCGCGACGGGGCCATCGCAGGACAACCTCATCTCGCACGAGTTGGGGCACCAGTGGTTCGGCGACCTTGTGACGTGCAAGTCTTGGGACCACCTGTGGCTGAACGAGGGCTGGGCGTCGTACTGCGAGGCCCTGTGGAACGAGCACACGGGTGCGGAAGAAAGCCCGGAGAAGGCGCGGGCTGCGTATACGCGCTCGGTTGTTGGTTTCCTCCGCGGGCAGCGGGCCCGCAACCGTGGCAGCGCCCCCGAGGCGGCCGCGATGGTGAGCAACCGCTTCACCGACCCCGACAAGGTGTTCTATAAGCCCGATGACCCTTATTCCAAGGGCGCGATGGTGCTGCACATGCTCCGTCAGCGGATGGGCGATGATGCTTTTTTCCAGGGGACGCGCCTGTATCTTGATCGCTTCGCCTTCAAGAACGCAGAGACCGACGACTTCCGCCGCGTGATGGAGGAGGTATCGGGTCAGAGCCTGGAACGCTTCTTCGACCAGTGGGCGCTGCGGCCGGGGCTGGCACGCATCAGCGTTGACGAAGATTGGGATGAGGCTTCATCGACACTCACCGTTTCGCTGGAGCAGACGCAGACCGTCGATGCGCTCAACCCGGCCTATGCCCTCACGCTGCCGGTGCTCATCAAGGCAGAGAATGGCGATTCACAGTGGATGTACATCGACATGGATACGCGGAGCGCATCGGCCTCGATAAAGCTTGCCGCGAAGCCCACGCAGGTATCGGTCGATCCCAACGTCACGCTGCTTGCATCAATCAAAGTTGAGAAAGAACTGTCCATGTGGATCGACGAGGCGCTGCGGGGCGGCACGATCTATGCCCGCCTCCTCGCGGTTGAGCACCTGCGGGACTGCCCGGAGGATGCCGCGCAGCGTGCGCTGGCCGCCATCGTCTCTGACGCGGGGGCCGACGAATGGCTGAAGCAGGCCGCGGCTGCCCCACTCGCCAGCGCCCGTGACTAATCGCACAAACCCCACCACTCGCTCAACGCAATGCACGGAGCCATCATGACCGACACCCTTCAACTGCCGCGATTGGTCACCACGCGGCTGGTCTGTGCCGCCGCGATGCTCGTCGCGTGGGGCGTGATTCCTCAACTGTCCAGCATCGCCCGCGCGGGCGATGGGGAAGCGGCCTGCATGGACGCCCGTGGCGGCCGACCGGCTAGCGCGCCGCAAGCGCAGGGGTATGACGCGGACACCGGCAAGGACCTGCGGAACTATCCCCCCCACCGCCGCGCCGATCTGCTTCACATGAAGCTCGAGGTGCTGATACCCGACATGAACGTGCCGCGGTTTACGGCAACGCAGCACCTTCGCCTGTCGGCGCTGGCCGTGCCGCTGGAAACACTCGAGCTTGATGCGCGTGGCCTGGGTGTCACATCGGTCAAGGCCGAGGGGTTCGCGACCTCGTTCAAGCATGACGGGCGCACGCTCGCGGTGACGTTCAGCCCGCCGCTGTCGCCCAACCAGACCATCGACCTGGAAACGGTGTACAGCGTGGATGATCCGCCGCTGGGGCTGATCTGGACGCCCGAGAGCCCCGCGTGGCCGGGCCGGCCGGCGCAGCTGCACACGCAGGGCGAGCCAGAGACGAACAGCTTCTGGTTTCCCTGCCGCGACTTCCCGAATGAGAAGATGACCTCGGAGATGGTGGTGACGGTGCCCGCGGGGTTCATGGTTTCCAGCAATGGGCGGCTGGAAATGAGCCGCCACGACATCCGCACGATCGATGGCCCGACCGGCAACCGCCGCATACTGCCCTTCGACACCTTCCGCTGGGTGCAGGAGCAGCCCCACTCGGCGTACCTCGTCTCACTGGTGGTGGGGAAGTTTGACACCGCCGATGTGGGCACGCCGGCCCTCTCGATGCCGGTGTGGGTGCCGCTGGGGCAGGGGCCGGGTATCAGGGCGACGTTCGGCCGCACGCCGGACATGGTGTCGTACTTCGAGCAGGTGACCGGGCAGAAGTACCCATGGGCGCGGTATGCACAGATCTGCGTACACAACTTCGGTGCAGGGGGCATGGAGAACACATCGGCCACATCGCTTTACGACACGGTCGTCATCCAGCCCGATGCGCTTGACGACCACGACGCCGAAGGCCTCATCAGCCATGAGCTCGCACACCAGTGGTTCGGCGACCTTTGCACCTGCAACTCGTGGGAGCACATCTGGCTTAACGAGGGCTTCGCCACCTACATGACGAGCCTGTGGTTTGAGCATCGCGATGGCAAGCAACGTTACCAGTCCGAGATCCTCGAGCAGTTCGACAACCTCATCGCCAACGACCACGCCGATGCGCCCGCCTCCATCCCCATGTGCAGCAAGGTCTATGGGCACGCGTGGGAGGTGTTCCGCAAGCCAGCAAACCCCTACGGCAAGGGTGCGGCAACGCTCCACATGCTCCGCTCGCTGCTGGGGGATGATGACTTCTTCGCAGGCGTGCGGCTGTACGTAGACCGCCGCAAATATGACACCGCGGAAACCTCTGACCTGCGCCAGGCGTTCGAGGCTGTCTCCGGGCTTTCGCTAGAGCAGTTCTTTCACCAGTGGTGCGACCGAACCGGCGTGCCGCTGCTGAAGGTCACGCAGACGTATGACGCCGCCGCGGGGCAGCTCAATCTTGTGATCGAGCAGACGCAGAACATCAATGGAGAGAACCCGGCGTTTGAGTTTCCGCTGGACGTATGGACGGAGTCTTCGGGTGGCAGCGTCCCCACGCTGGACATGCACACCGTTCAGGTCGTGGGGAGGACCACCACGCTCAACATTCCCCTCGCGGCAGCCCCAGAAGTTGTCGTGATCGACCCCGCGATGAGTGTGGCTGCGAAAATCGAGATGGAGCAGAGCGAAGCGGCATGGCGGACGGTGCTGGAAAGGTCGCTCGCCGACATGCTGTACCCGCGGGTGCAGGCCTGCCGCGGCATTGGGGCGGGCAAGGGAACGCTTGCCCCGCAAACGGCCGACATGCTCCACCGCCTCGCGGCGGATGAGCGGCAGCCACCCCGCATCCGTCAGGAGGCGATCAGGGCGCTCGCGAACCGTGGTGCTCAGACCGACATCCGCTCGCTCGCGTCGCAGAGGCTGGGTTCCTGGCAGGTGCGTGACACGCTGTGCGGCGCTCTGGCCGACATCGCCCTGCGCGATGAGTTCAAGGATGACACAACCGTCCGCCAGTCCATCACGCAAGCGCTCGCCGACCGTGCCCGCAAGGATTCCAGCACGCGGGTGCGCAGCGGGGCGCTGCATGCGCTGGCGCGGGTCAAGGGCACCTATGCCGCGGGCATCATCCGAGAAGGGCTGACCATCGAGTCGCAGAGCGACGAGCTGCGCGTCGCGGCCATCGAGTCGCTGGCCGACCTCGCGCCGCCGGGTGCGCTCGAGCAACTACTGATCTACACCGGCCCCGGCGTCAACAGCCGCACAAGGGCATCGGCCGTGGCCGCCGCCGCGAAAGTGGCGGACCAGAACACGCCAGTGGCCGTGCGGGTGCTGTCGAAACTGCTGGGCGACCGCGAGCTGCGCACGCGCCGTGCGGCAGGCGATGCCCTGGCATCCCTGAAAGACCCCGCGGCGCTGGCGGCGCTGGAGAAGGGGCGTCCCGACGCCCGCTCTGATGACGAGCGCGAGCAGTTTGACGCGTGGATCAAGACGCAGCAGGGCAAGGCCAAGGAGTGACAGTGTGGTCAGGCGCCGCCCGGCGCTTTGCCTACTCGGAACCGCCGCACAAACGCGTCGTACTGCTCGGGCGTGTCGATCCCCTGCGTTGAGCAGGGGTACACCGCAACGGCGATGCGGTAGCCGTGCTCGAGCACGCGCAGTTGCTCGAGCATCTCGCACTGCTCCAGCGGCGTGGGCGCCAGCATTGCGAAAGATCGCAGGAACCCCGCGCGGTAGGTGTACAGGCCCACGTGCTTGAGGGGCGATACGGGAGTGCCACCCGCGCGCGCGTGGGGGATCAGGCTTCGCGAGAAGTACAGGGCGTGGCCGTCGGCAGCCCGCACAACCTTGACGATGTTGGGGTTCGCAGGGTCCTCACCATCGAAGAAAGGTGACGCCAGCGTCGCGACGGGCGCATCAGACCCCCGCGCACACAAGACCGCCGCCTCGATCGCGCCGGGCTCGATCTCAGGTTCGTCGCCCTGCACATTCACGATCAGGGAGTCGTCGCCAAGGCCCAGGGCCGCCGCGGCTTCGGCGAGGCGGCTGGTGCCGTTGGGGTGGTCCGCGCGGGTCATGACGGACTCGGCGCCGACAGCCCTTGCCGCGGAGTAGATTCCCGGGTCGTCGGTGGCGATGACCACGCGTGAGAGGCCGCCGGCGCGGCGGACCTGCTCGAACACGTGCTGGATGAGCGGCCGACCTGTCTGGGCCAGCAGCATCTTGCCCGGCAGGCGGGTAGAAGCCATGCGCGCCGGGATCATCGCGACGACGTCCATGAGTCCTTACTTGGCCCGCAGCTCGGCGAGGAGCTTCTTGATCGCCTCACGCCGGACACGGATGTCCTTGAAACTGATGGACTGCACCGCGATGGATGAGGCGATCTTGTCCGCCTCCTCGACGCTGGCGAGGTCGCGCGATTCGGTGGCGCGGCTCTCCAGGGCCACCATCAGCCAGTATCGGAGTTCCAGGCCCATCTCGGGTGAGATCTCCCGCATCTCCAGGGCGCGGCGGAAAGTCTCCACCGCCTCGTCGTTCCACTTAATGTTCAGGAACGCCTGCCCCAGGTACAGCAGCGAGGGCGCGCGGTTCTTCGGGTCCTGCTGGCTCTCCTGCAGCAGGTCGATGGACTCGTTGTACTTGCCCGCGGCAAAGTAGCGCTTGCCAAGCTCAAACTTGCGCACAAGGTCGGTCGGATACGCCGCGACGCGCAGCTGGTGCTCACCAAGCTCCAGCGTCACATGGTCCAGGTGGGCCTGCGCGTGCATGCGCTGCACGCGCTCGTTGCCGGGGGCCTTGTCCATCATGTCGGCAAGCTCGACCAGCTTGCGGCGGGACTGACGCAGGCGGATGTCGCCGGCCTGCTCGCGGTAGCGGAACTGCTTGGTGGCGTCGTGCGCCTCGGAGAAGAGCTTGAAGGCACGCTCCTCATCCTGCGGACGCCCGCGCTCGAGCAGCAGCTTGCCGTAACGGTCGATGGTTGGAAAGTCTCCGGGCTTGGCCTGGTAGTCCTCGGCCGCGCTGGCGATGAGGCGGTCCAGCGTGTCCTCGGTCTTCACGATGCGGTCGGCATCTTCGAGCTTGCGCTGCTTGTCCGCATCGCGGATGTTCTGGCGGTATCCGCCAGCCTCGCCCGTGTTGTCGTACCCGCCGCGGGCCATGGTGGCCTGTGCCGCGAGGGTGCGGATGTGCGCGCCCAGGGCGCCATCGCTGGGGTCGATGCGGTAGGCCGCTTCGGCCGCCAGGATCGCCTTATCGAACGCCCCGATGCGTTGGAACGCCTCCACGCACTTCATGACCAAGTCCTTGCGGGGCTTGGGCTGCATGGTCGCCGTGGCGAAGGCCCGCTCGCCGATCCATCGGGTGGGCTCTGGCAGGCCCAGCTTGGCCGACGCTTCAAAGGCCCGCACCGCCAGGGGCGCTTCCTTGGGCTCCAGGGCCCAGTCGAGGATGCCCGAGAGGAACTTGTCGATGTCGCCCCGCCCGGACACGCTCTTGCGGATGTCCTTGTCGATGCCCTTCTTGCTGGCGGGCTCGCTGAGGAACTTGGGCACTGCCGCAAAAAATCCCTGAAGCCCTGTCATGCTGCCTGGGTCCCAGCGCAAGCCATTGAGCCATAACTGGATGGCATATGGGTAGTTGCCCGTTTCTTCCACGGTGCGTGCGTGCTCGAAGAACTTGGTCGCCTTCTCCGGGGAGAAAACGATCGGGGCCTTGTTATCGCCGCCCTCATCGCCCGCGGGGGGTCCGCCGGCGGGGGGTTCTGGTGGTTTCTTGCCGAATAGCGCCAAACGATGATTCCTTGTCCGAAGTCGCCGCGCAACCCGCGGCGAGCGTCGTTGATTCTAGTAGAAGCGGGCCGCGGCGGCATGAGCCCGGCTCCAGGACCGCGTCCGGTTCACTCCCGGCACGGGCCTGAGGCCCATACGATTGCCAGATGCCGGTCGATCCGTCAAGTTTAAAGCTTCGCAACTACCCCGACCCCGTCCTGCGCCAGCGGGCGACCCCCCTGCCGGGGGTCAACGCCGAGGTCCGGGCGGTCGCCGATGCCATGCTGAAGATCATGCGTGGCAAGGAGGGCATCGGCCTTGCCGCGCCGCAGGTCGGGCTGGCATGGCGGATGTTTATCGTGGATGTGCCCCCGAGCGACACCCGCTCGGCAGACGCCGACCCCGCCAGCGCCACGCACGGGCCGGTGGCGTACATCAACCCGGTGCTCAGCCGCCCCCAGGGAACGATCGAGCTCTACGAGGAGGGGTGCCTGAGCCTGCCCGACATCCGGGGCGATGTGCTGCGACCCCCCACCATGACCATCACCGCGCTGGACCTTGATGGCCAGGAGTTCACCCAGACTGCAACCGGCCTGCTGGCCCGCTGTTGGCAGCATGAGTTCGACCACCTCAATGGCGTGCTGATCATCGACAAGATGACGGCCCCGTTCCGCCTGAAAAACAAGGCGGCCATCCGCGACCTTGAACGCGGCGTGGATTGAGCGGTCCTGCACAGCGTCGTTCGTGCGCATCTTCAATCCCACCCGACGCGGACTACGCTGCCTGCGATGGACCTTCTCTTCTTTGGTTCGGGGGCCTTTGGACTGCCGACGCTGCGTGCGCTGGAGCGCCAGCACCGCATCCGCGCAGTGATCTCGCAGCCCGACAAGCCCGCCGGGCGCGGTGCCGCGATGACGCCCACGCCCATCGCCGAGTGGGCCGCGCGTGAGATGGTGGATGTGACGCTGCTCAAGCCCGAGGATGTCAACGCCGAAGCCGTGGTGGCGCAGGTGCAGGCCTTTAAGGCCGATGCGGCCGTCATCATCGCCTTCGGGCAGAAGCTTGGCCCTGCGGTGCTGCCCGATGCCCCGGGGCAGCACCGGGCCATGAACCTGCACGCCTCGCTGCTGCCGCGGTGGCGGGGGGCGGGGCCCATCAACGCGGCCATCCTCGCGGGTGATGCCGTGACGGGGAACAGCGTCATCACGATTGCGCCGCGCATGGATGCCGGGCTGGTGCTGGCACAGTCGCACCTCACCATCGACCCGCTGATGACGGCGGGTGAGCTGCATGATGCCCTGGCAGAACAGGGGCCTGCGCTGATCCTTCAATCGCTCAGCCAGTTGCGGGCGGGAACGCTGCGCGGGCAACCCCAGGATGAGTCGCTGGTGACCCGGGCCCGCAAGCTCAGCCGCAAGGACGGCTTCGTTGACTTTGCCGCGGGCGCAGAGGAGTGCCGCCGCCGGGTGCATGGGCTGACGCCCTGGCCGGGCGTTGCGGTGACCTTCCGCGGCGAGCCACTGAAGCTGCTGCGTGTCAAGGTCATCGCCCTGCCGCAACCGAAGGGGGAAAAAGACGAACAACCGGGGGTGCTTACCGATGCGGCCAGCGGGGACGTGGTGTGTACCGGCAGCCGCCTGCGCCTGATGGAGGTTCAGCCCGCGGGGGGTCGCAAGATGCCGTGGGCCGACTTCGCACGCGGGCGGCGGGTCAAGAATGGAGAAGTGATGACCGGAGGGACCGCGCTGTGATGACCCTGTGGGACCTGCTCAAGCCCATCACACGGGCCATGGCGGGGTCGAAGCCGCGCCGGCCGGTCGAGCCGCGCCGCGCTGCGGTGCGGCGCCGGGCCATCACCACCAAACCACCCGCGCCCCCCACAACCGCGACGGCACCCACGGCCTCCGCCGCTCGCGCCCCCCGCGCCACGATGGAGGAGAAGTACGAGGCGATGACGCGGGACATGCTGGCCCGTCACGACATCCGCGTGCGCAAGTGGCGTTCCAACATGTCGGGCATCGCGTGGTACGTCACCTACCGCGACGGGCGCGTGCAGCGGCTGATCGAGTCCCCGCGTCCGCGCGGGCCGATGTCGGCGGCGATCTTTCTGCACGAGGTGGGCCACCATGCCATCGGCTTCAACGTCTACAAGCCGCGCTGCCTTGAGGAGTATCACGCGTGGCAGTTCTCGCTGCGCGAGATGGAGCGGCTGGGGCTCAATATCACGCCGAGCGTACACAAGCGGGTGCAGCGGTCATTGAAGTATGCGGTGGCGAAGGCCGTGCGGCGGGGGATTAAGGAAGTTCCACCTGAACTGGCGGTGTACCTCAGGAACGGCACCGATCACTGACGGATTCAGCAGTTCCCGCCTGCCAGCACCCTGAAGAACGCCTCGATATCCGCATCGGTCCCTGTATCGCCATCGGCATTGAAATCGGCCCCGCCGCTGAAGCACGTGGCGCAGCAGTTGCCGCCAAGGCACGCGAAGAACGCTTCGATGTCGCCGTCGGTGCCCACATCACCATCGCCATCAAAGTCCGCCGTGCCGCAGCGTGGCAGGGCCGGGCCGATGATGCCCATGATGAACGCCATGCGGCTGGAAATCTGCGTCGAGTACGACCCGGCGGGCACGGGGTTAGGCTCGCCCGAAGGGATCAGCGTGGCGTTGCCGACATCACCGACGTACATGCCGCGGGCATCCCAGATGGCACCGGGGAAGAAGGGCCCAGCCGCGGCGTAACTGAAGTTGCCATCCACGAGCGAGTTGACCGCCGCAAGCTTGCGCACTCCGTCGGCCGGGTCGGTGATGAAGACGGGCCCGCCCGAGTCCCCGTTGGAGAGCATGCACTCGCTGGGGCCACCCGACTGATCAAACTCAAAGTACAAAAAATCGCCGCCGAAGCCGCCAAAGGGCGGGCTGAACGACACGATGGACGTCACCACGTTGTCACCCCATGTGATGTACCCATCGCTGACTCCCCAGCGATAGCCGCGGAGCTGGCCCGCTGTGGTGTCTGGCACGCGCACCTCCGCGCCGCGGCTGGTGCCCCGGCCCAGCACACGCAGCGGAAGTCCCACCTCGTTGCCGGCGGTGTACAAGGGAGTCCACCGCGTAAAGCTCGGCGCGGCAGGAGCCAGCTCCCAGATGGTCAGGTCATCAAGCGTGCCCGCCTGAACGATGTTGTACGTCGTTTCGGTGGTCGTGCCGTTGGCGTACTCGAACGTGCCCCCGCCCGCGTTGCCCAAGTGCGTGGCGGTGATGAAGTGGCGCGGCGAGATGGGTGTGCCGGTGAAAGGGCCAAAGCGGCCGATGTACTCGGCGCGGCCGCCTGCAAGGAAGTCGGCATCATCAACGATCTGGCGCGGGCCGATGGTGATGACCGCGTGGACTGCAGCGATCGGTGCGAGCAGCAGCGCGGCGGTGAGCAGGGTGCGGATCATGGGGCGAATTCCAAGTGAGGGGCAGCGCGGTGAGTGGACCACTGAAGCATGGCCGCGTGAAGGAGGTATGAGCGAAGGAGGGAGCGGGACGTGAAGGGCTGATGACGACGCTTTGTTCTACGCAGGCGAACCCGCCGCCGATGCATGAGAAACAGGTGCCGGCGTCGATCGGGCGGGCCGCGTGAGCAGGCGTGCCGCCACCACCAGCAGCACCCCCGGCCCCAGCCACCACGTCCGCCGCTCGATAAAGCCCATCCAGTAGAAGGGGGTTGCCGCGGCAACCGCCACCGCGAAGACCGCCAGATTCCAGCCCGTCCGCCGGCCCCGGCCCACGATGCACAGCCAGACATACGCCGGGAACACCAGCCCGTAGAAGGCCATGAACACCCGGTAGATGAACTCGTGGGAGTGCAGCCCCACGTAAGTTCCGGTGAGGTTGCGGGCCAGCGCGGCGAGCCCCAGGGCGGTCATGAAGGCGGTCGCCCGGCCCTCCCAGCCGCGCGGTTCCATGTCGCCACCCCACCCCGCCGCAATCTGATCGTTATGGATGGCGGTGGTGAACGCCAACTGCCCACCCAGGTGAACCAGCAAAGGAGCGGCCAGCAGCGCGGGCGACGCCGCGACTCCCAGTGATTCCGCCCGCGCGAGGAGCGGGCCTGCATACAGGAAGGTCAGCACGATCATCGCGAGGAACATCACCCCGAACCCGATAACGAAGGCCAGGCTGCCGGGCGCACCAGGCAGCCGCTGGCGGGCCTTGTGAAATGTCAGGTCCAGATATGGGCATAGCGCGAAGCCCAGGAGGCAGACTGGGGCCAGCCCGGCGACATCACCAAGGCTCATGCGTTGTGGCGAGGTTGTGAGAACGGGGTGATCGAGCCACAGCCAGATGGCTGCTGCAGCTAACGACGCTAGCAGCACACCCGTCGCAAGCAGATCGGCGGATCGGCGCCGCGCGGTGAGCCACACCACCGCCAGCACCACGGCTGCGCCGCCGAACGCCCACAGGCCCGCGCGCGGCTCCACCAGATCGAGCAGAACCCACAGCAGCACAAACACCTGGAAGGCGGATGTGATCCACGAGAACCACCAGCACGCGCGCCAGTGACCACGGACCAGTTCCTCGCTCGCGCGGGGACGCTGCAGGAAGATGCCCATCAGCATCGCCCCCATGACATTGGGCACGGCGAAGATGAAGAAGCTGGCAGCCCCATAGTCGCGGATGAGCAGCACCGGCAGGAACATGCCGATGCACCACGTCCACGAGCAGCCCAGGTAGGCGGCCCAGCGGACGATTGCCAGATGTTGCTTTGGTGCGGGCACGCGCAGAGGGTAACAAGGCGCGCCGCGCGGCGGTGCCTAGACCCGGCCGACCTTGCGGACGTCGCCCCGCTTGGCCTTCTGGTGCAGCGTCGGCGTGATGTGGAACGTCGCAACGCACTTGCCCACGCGGCGCTCCTTGCTCGCCATCTTGGCCAGCAGCATGTCCTTCTTCTTGAGTTTCGCCAGCGTCTCGGGCACCACGGCCTGCTGCATCACCTCAAGATCGAGGGTGATGTTGAACTCCTTGCCGTCGGCAATCAGCGCCTTGAGGTCTTCCCGCGGCGTGATGTTGTAAAGGGCGGGGCCGAAGCACGGGCGTAGAAACTTGTACTCAAGGTGCTTGCACACAATGGTGTAATCGCCGCCGGTGATCCCGAATATGTACATGCCCCCGGCGATCTCGCTGTTGGCGAGCAGCGCCGCACCCGCCATGGCGTTGTACCAGTTGCGGTTGAACCGCCGGAAGGGCAGCACCGCGGCATAACTCCGCTCGCCCACCGGCTTCGCGACCGTGATGCCGCTCTTGAAGGCATAAGGCAGCCAGAACAGCGAGCACACGCGGTGCCAGAACTTGTTCCGGGTCGAGAGACGGGCGACGAACGCTTCAAGCTTGTCCGACATCGACAGACGCACCGGGCTGCGGCGGTCGGCGGGGCCGGGCAGCAGCACCGACTGTTCCAGGGCCAGATCCGCCCGGGCTTGCTCGCCAGACCCCTGTCCGTCGTCCGTGGACCCATCATCGGGGATGGTCGGGGGGGTGTCTGCCAGTTGGCCGTCGGCGTGCGCGACACCCGGGCCTGCCGCGGCGGGCCGTTCATAGGGGTCGGGTCGCACTGCCGAAGTCGTCATGAGGAGGTCCGCAAAGGTGGAATACCCACGTTGTCCCATCCTAGTGCCCGTTTCCTTCACCCGGATGACAATCGCATTGATGACTTGTCACACCACCCCACTGCCGGTGCCCGTCACGTGGCGTGTCATGTGGTGACGAGTACGAGGTCGAACCATCCTTTTGCATTCGCCCGCACCCGGTAGAGCGGATTCCCCGGCTCGTGATCGAGCACCAGCAGCCAGTCACCTGCCGCGGCTTCGGTCAGCAGCCACCGACGGCTCAGCATGCTCATGTAAGGCTCGACGTCGTAGCCGAGGTTATAGGTCGCACCGCTGTGCGCGGCGGTCGGCATGACGTCGGGCACGAACACCACCGTCTGGCCACTCCCGTCCACGAACTTCACCGCCTGCTGGCCCCACGTGTGGCCGGGTGTGAGGAACACGCTGATGCCGGGCACGCCGGGCAGGGGCGTCTCTCGAAGTTCCAAGGGCAGCGGGGGCAGTTCATCCCGTTGCGGGGACGACCCGACAACATAAGGCCGAGGTGAATCGACCAGCCGCACCTGATCGCGGATCGGCTCCAGGTGGTCCGCGAAGTACGTCCGCGTCATCACGCCGCGGTTGGTCAACGCATCGTGCCATTCGCGCTCCTGCACGAAGACGGTTGCGTTGGGGAATGTGCGTTTGACACCATGCTCCGGGCGCGAGCCTGCCATGCCCGAGGCGGGGCCGGTCCAGTCCGGCGCTTCCCCTTCGCCGCAGAGCCTCGTCAGCCCGCCCGCATGGTCAAAGTGCAGGTGCGAAACCACCACTGCGTTGATCGACCCGGGCTCGACGCCTGCTTCCGCCAGCGCGTCACCGATCCAGCGGCTGCCCAGCGCGAAGATGTCGCGGCTCTTCTCATCAAGCTTGTTGCCGGTGCCGGTCTCGATCAGCACGCGCCTGCCGCCGCCCTCGAGCAGCAGGCAGTTGTGCTGCACCGTCATCCTGCCGCGGTCATCCACCGGGACGCTGCGCGACCACACGGTCCGCGGGATCAGCCCGAACATGGCCCCCGCGTCGAGCCGGAACTCGCCCGCACGCAGTAGCCGCCATGAGTATCTCGCATCAGTCATAAGGAACGATAGTGCCGCTGACCTTTCTGAAGGTCAGAGTCCGGGTCTTGGTTCGCGTTGAGGGGCACGGACCTTCGGAAAGGCATCAATATACTTGACTCAGGGGTAGGCGAATGCTACACTTAGTCCATGACCCCCGAGAATACCCAACCCGAAACGCTCGTCGAAGCCATCCAGTTCTTTGGGAATGAGGATCGCGCAGTCGCCTACCTCGCCAACATGCGGTGGGGTGGCGAAGTCGCTTGCCCGCGTTGTGGATCGGTTGACGTGAGGCCCATTCCGACGCGCCGCACTTGGGAGTGCATGGACTGCAAAGAGAAGCGGCAGTTCTCTGTGCGGGTCGGCACGGTGCTTGAGGATTCCAAGATTCCCGTCGGCAAGTGGATGATGGCCCTGTGGATGATCGTGAACGCGAAAAACGGTATCAGTTCTCACGAACTGGCCCGCAATATCGGCGTGACTCAGAAGTCCGCGTGGTTCCTTGGGCACCGCATTCGCTTGGCGCTCCAGACTGGCTCTTTCGACCGCAAGTTGATGGGCGCTGTTGAAGTCGATGAGACGTACATCGGTGGCAAGGCCCGGAACATGCACTCGGGCCGACGCAAGGCGAAAGGGCGCGGCACAGCTGGCAAGGTGGTTGTCATGGGCTTGCTGGCGCGGCACGGCGAAGTCCGCGTCACCATCGTTCCCGATACGAAGCGCAGCACGTTGCACCCCGAAGTCCGCAAGCACGTCACCGAAGGCTCTGAGGTGTTCACCGACGCCCTGCCGTCCTACTACGGCCTGAGCCCCGAGTTCACCCATCAGGTTATCGACCACGCCGAGTGCTATGCCAAGGGCAAGGTCCACACCAACGGGATTGAGAACTTTTGGAGCCTGCTAAAGCGCTGTGTCCACGGCACCTACATCGCCGTTGAACCCTTCCACCTTTTTCGGTACCTTGATGAGCAGTCTTTCCGATTCAACACCCGCAAAACGACCGATGGAGAAAGGTTCGTTCTTGGGCTTGGGCGAATCCAAGGGCAGCACTTGACGTACGATTCTCTGATCGGCACCAGCATGGAGGACCGATCGGCATAAGTCAGAAACGGGGAAAGAGGCGACGGACGGATGGCACATGATCGGATCACTTTTTCTCTGGCTGGCGAAGTTACCCTTGGGAACTTTCGTACGGCTATCTCTTCCTTCACCAACTTGATGGAAATGCTCACCGCGCAAGCGAACCCGGAATCCAAGGTCGAGTGGATCATCTCCGATTTGCGGTTTGGCAGCGCGACGATCACAGTCCGGGGAGAAGTCGAGGAGAGAGACGAAGTCCCGGTAGTAGAGGAAGTCGTAGAGAGTGCAGAAGAGATTGGCAAACTGGCATCCGTACACGACTTCAAAATGTGGACCACCTATCCGCGAGCTATCCGCGATGAAGTGGCAACCATGTTCGGCATGTTGAATGGGCGCATTCCCACGGCCACGCTTGGACCGTACACCATCGACGCACCTGTTGCTGTTGATCCGCCAATCGGGATTGAGTTCAACATCCCTCGTCGCGAACATACATCCATCAAGGGAAAGATCGTCACCCTGGACAACAAGCGCGGCACCTACTTCACCCTTCGCGAAGCGTTTACAAACCGTCTGATCCGATGCTGGCCCACTCTCAACTACCGTGACCAGATTGCCGCACTTTGGAAATCTGAGGCTTGGGTACTGGTGGAAGGTTCCTACAACACCTTCACCGAAAAGCCAACCATGACCGACATCACCGAAATCATCCCCCTTGGCACTGCTGAGAAAGGCGGATGGAAAAAGGTGTTTGGCATTTCCCCTCGTGGTCCCGGTGACTCCAAAGATTCAGTGGCGGACATCGTACGGAAGGTGAGAGATGGCGGTTAAGCCGAAGTTCTACCTAGAAACCACGGTGATTATTGAGCTGATTGAGCAACCCAAGGAAGCCGAGATTTGCCGTGCGCTTTGGCAAATCCTTGAGGCTGCTGACGAACGCCAGTGCGAAGTGTTCACATCGGCTTTAACACTTGTGGAAGTGTTGTTCGCGGAGAAGGAAAAGAAAAAGGGAGAGCCGGACCCGAACGTCGCGGACTTGATTAACACGTTATGGCACCCCGAAAGTTCGCCCATACAGATCGTCCCCTGCCACGAGGCAATCACCCGCGAATCACTTTCCAAATACCGCGAACACTGGGGCAAAAGCAGTTGGTCAAAGAGTAAGGGCGTTGACCTTGTACACCTCGTCACGGCTAGGCGAGAGAAGGTGGACAAGTTCTTTACGACAGAGGGAGCGATGAGTAAGTGGGCAAGCGTGATGGGCTTCAAGGTTTGCCGTCCAGAGTTGGACCAACGCAAGGGAACAGTGGGCCTGTTCAACGGAGGCAGCAGTGACAACCACTAAGGCTGAGACTGAATCGTCCCGCTTCCAAGACGCCGTGAAGAAACTTCTCACGGCCAAGCCCGCGCCCGCGCGTGCAAAGGCCCCGGTCAAGAAGCACCGGGCACAGAAGCGGGCTGCGAAGAAGGGTTGAATGTACTTGGGGGGACTTGAACCCCCACGCCCTTGCGGGCAGCGGATTCACCGGGGGCACTCGGTCAAGTGCCGCTGGTAGTCCGCCGCGTCTGCCATTTCGCCACAAGCACACATCGTTTCCGACACTTCATCCTAGACGAACGCCCCCCGGCCATTCTAGTGCTGAGTCAAGTATATTGATGCCTTCGGAAAGGTCCGTGGCACTTATTCTGCAGCGGGCTTGGGCAGCTGCACCCAGCTGGTGGTCGTATGCCGCACGATCGCGCCGGTTGTCAGGTAGATCACCTGCTCCGCGACGTTGGTGCAGTGGTCGGCGATGATCTCGCACATCGTGGCGACTTCGTGCAGGCGGAAGGCGTGATCAACCGGCATCCGTCCGCGGGCGATCTGCTCCTCGGCGTCGTGCAGAATGGCATCCTTAAATGCCGTCACCGCGTGCTGGCTCTGCAGCACAATGTTCGCGAGGTCGGGGTCATTGTCCATGACACTGGCGTTGACATCCCGCAGGATGCCCACGACACTGTTCGCCATGACGCGGAAGGTATCGGGCACCACAGCGCCGCTGCCGGCCTGGGCCGCCATCTGAGCCCCCATCTCCGCCAGGTCACAGGCCACATCGGCGATGCGCTCCATCTCGTTGTTGATCTTGGCGATCATCAGCACGGCGCGCAGCTCGCGTGCTCCCAGCTCGCCGCCTTGACGGGTGGCATCGGTCAGCAGCTCGACGCACCCCCGCTCGATGTGGACATCGGCCGCGTCCACCACGTCATCCTGGGCTACGACCTCGCCCGCCCGCTGGGGGCTCGCATCAAAGATCGAGTGGAATGCCTGCTCCAGCATCCCCTGCACGCGCCGCCCCTGCTCCACCAGTTCGGCTTGGAGCAGCACGGTCCGCTTGATGAATCCTTCGGGGGTCGTGGGCATAACGGCTTTCATGCGGCAGGGAGGTTCAGTCAACAATATCCCCGGAGGGGCATGCAAGGCAGGTCGAGTGACAGAGCGAGTGACAGGGCGAGTGACAGGTCAAGCAAAGGGTCGAGACAAGGACAAAGCCAACAGCACCAGAACGCAAACACGGGACCACACGATTCTGGCCCGTGTGGTTGAGGGCCCGGCCCTCGGGCGTGTACGCTAGCCGGACACTGCCCCTGCCCTTCCGTTCTGCGGTTCCCGCGTGACGGTTCCCTGTTTCCCGCACTCCAAAACGAGGCCCCCCATGACCTTTGACATTCAAGCCATCCACGCACGCCAGGTGCTCGATTCCCGCGGCAACCCCACCGTCGAGGTTGACGTCACCCTGGAATCTGGTTTTCTCGGGCGTGCCGCGGTTCCCTCGGGGGCTTCGACGGGCGAGCACGAAGCCGTGGAGCTCCGCGATAACGACAAGAAAATCTACCTGGGCAAGGGCACCCAGAAGGCCGTGGACAACGTCAACGAGCGGATCGCCCCTGAACTGCTGGGCCACGACGCCCGCGAACAGGAAGGGATCGACGGCCTGCTCCTGAGCCTCGACGGCACGCCCAACAAGAAGAACCTGGGCGCCAACGCCATCCTGGGCGTCTCCATGGCCGTGGCCAAGGCCGCGGCACAGGCGAGTGACCTGCCCCTGTTCCGCTACCTCGGAGGCTCTGCCGCGAAGGTGCTGCCCGTGCCCATGTTCAACGTGCTCAACGGCGGCAAGCACGCCGACAACACCGTGGACTTCCAGGAGTTCATGATCCAGCCGTGGGGCTTTGATAACTTCGCCGACGCCATGCGCGCGGGCGTGGAGATTTATCACACGCTCAAGAAGGTGCTGCACGAGAAGAAACTCTCGACCGCCGTGGGCGATGAGGGCGGCTTCGCCCCGAACCTCAAGAACAACGAGGATGCGCTGAAACTGCTCGAAGAAGCCACCGACAAGGCCGGCTACAAGTGGGGCGAGGAGATCTTCGTCGCCCTCGACCCCGCCACCAGCGAGTGCTGGAACGAGGCGGAGAAGGCCGGCAAGAAGGGCTACATGCTCTTCAAGAGCAGCAAGGATGTGCTCACGACCGATCAGATGATCGACCTGTGGAGCGGCTGGTGCAAGAAGTACCCTGTTCGCTCCATCGAGGATGGCCTTGCCGAGAACGACTGGGACGGCTGGCGGAAGCTGACCGCGGCGCTCGGCGAGACGACGCAGCTTGTGGGCGATGACCTCTTTGTCACCAACAAGGAGTTTTTGCAGAAGGGCCTGGACCAGCAGGCCGCGAACGCCATCCTCGTCAAGGTGAACCAGATCGGCACGCTGAGCGAGACCTTCGAGGCCGTCAACCTCGCCACGCGCAGCCGCTACGCGGCCATCCTCTCCCATCGCAGCGGCGAGACCGAAGACTCCACAATCGCCGACATCGCCGTGGCCACCAACTGCGGCCAGATCAAAACCGGAGCCCCCGCCCGCAGCGACCGCAACGCCAAGTACAACCAGCTCATCCGCATCGCAGAGCAGCTGGGCGACCGCGCGGTATATGGGGGGGGGATGTGGTGGCGGAAGTAGGGTCATGTGCCACGGACCTTTCTTAAGGTCCGTGTCTTTGTGAGTCCAACGAAGACACTGACCTTAAGAAAGGTCAGTGGCACGGCTTCCCGTGTCATTTGATCGATTGAGATCCACCTTGACCACGCCGTGCTCATCGCCCGCATACCACCGGGCACTGCTCCACACCCACTCCGCCGGTTCCGCCGCAAGTCCGCGCTTGACCGGGTTGAAATGGATATAGCCGATCTCTTTCCCTAACTCTTCGACATCTCGCACGTTCCGATCGAACCCTCCGCCCTCCTGCCAGAAGTGAGCCGCCCCGCGCGAATCCAGCAGCCGCTCGAGTACCGGAGCGCCGATCGCTCGCCATCGCCGCAGGACCTTCTGAGCCACCGGTTGCTTGATCGCCGCAAGAATCGCGGCAACTGGCCAATCCGTTTCGGTGGGTGCCAGCATCATGTGCACATGCTCGGGCATGACAACCCACGCCCGGAGGCGAAACCCGCAACGCTGGTGGGCCTGCTCCAATGATTCCGCAAACAAATCACGGATCGCCGGGTTACCCAGCAGGGGAAGCCGCTGGTAGCAGGAGAACGTCAAGAACCGCCACTTGAACAGCGTCTCTCGTCGTCGAAACTGCTTGCGATAACCCTCCATTGCCGCAGCATGTCAGGTGGGACAAAACTGTGCCACTGACCTTTCTGAAGGTCAGTGTCTTTGTTGAACTCACAGGGACACGGACCTTAAGAAAGGTCCGTGGCACTATTCACCTCCACCTCCACCACCACCTCCACCTCCACCGGGCTGCCCAGTGGCAGCGCCACACTGCCCACCGCGGCACGGGCGTGGCGGCCCGCCTCGCCGAACACGGCGACCATCAGTTCGCTGGCGGCGTTGGCGACTTTGGGCTGGTCATAGAAGCCCGGCTCACTGCACACGAACACGCCCAGTCGCACCACCTGCTTCACCGCGCTCAGCGAGCCTGCCGCGGCTTTGATGACTGCAAGGGCGTTGAGCGCGCACTGACGGGCGCACGCTTGGGCCTGCTCAACCGACACCGCGCCCGGCACGGCCCCGGTCGCCATGAGCTTTCCATCTGAAAACGCGATCTGGCCGGACACAAAGATCAGGTTCCCCACGCACCTGAACGGGATGTACGCCGCCACCGGCTTGGGGGGTGTGGGGAGGGCCAAGCCAAGTCCGATAAGAGCCTGTTCAGGGTCGTGCATTGGCGATTATAGTTTGCCCGCGTGGCCCGCCGCTCCGCGACGGTGCTGAGTTTCGCAAGCCGCACCCGAGGGTTAAGGACTCCGCGGCACCGGCTGGCGTGAGTCGTGGCGTGACAGCGATTGCGGGCATTTGAGGCACCCCGCGGCTTCAAGCGTGTGCCGAGGAAGTCCCTCTTCAACCGCCGCGGAGCGGCGGGCCACCCAGAACAAGAAACCACCCCCCATTTTCCGGCAACCTTACCCATTGACAGCCGAATAGAACTCCGGTAACGTGTTCTCTGGTAGGTGGCGGAAGGTTCCTGTGTCATGCTGAGTATCGTCCTTTTGGCGCGCCGTTCGGCCGCCCGCTGATTCCCGCACAGGGGTCCTCTCAAGCCTGCCGACATTCCGGACGGGGCATTTCCCCGGTTGTCACGGCGTTAACGATCGGCCGCGACACCCCAGGAAATGCTTCAAGGCCACGCCGGCCGCGATTCACCACGAATTGCGGCACGAGCGCGAGAGTCGGGCAGGCCGCGTGCAGGCGGGGGGTTTCCCCTTCCCATCCGGGGCAGCGTCGAACGGATCGTTGAGTTTCGGTATTGTCCCGCGGCTGGCATTCACGGCCGGTTTTCTCCGGTCAGCCTCCAACGCCGATGGGACCAAGGAGTTCGCAATGCGTCGTAAAGGTTTCACCCTCATCGAGTTGCTGGTCGTTATCGCGATTATCGCGCTGCTGATCGGCATCCTCCTCCCCGCCCTTGGTAAGGCCCGCGCCAGCGCTCGCCAGATCAAGGACTCCACCCAGGTGCGCGGCGTCCACCAGGGCCTCGTGATGTTCGCCCAGAACAACAACGACAGCTACCCGCTGCCGTCGGCCATCGACAAGGGCAACACCACGCTCACGGCTGCCGTCCTGACGAACCCCGGCAAGGACACTCCCCGCAACATCGTGTCGGTCCTCATCTGGAACGGCTTCTTCGGGCCCGAGCTCTGCGTCAGCCCCGCCGAGACCAACGGCAGCATCAAGCAGATGAGCAACTACTCCTTCAGCTCCCCCAACACCGCGGCGACGCCCGCCCAGGCACTGTGGGACCCCAACTTCTGCGGCACTCCCCAGGACCCTGCACAGGGTGCAGCTGCTGCTGGCTCGGTCAACGGCGGCAACTTCTCCTACGCAACGACCCCCCCTGTCGGCAGCCGCCGCCAGCGCTGGTCTAACACCTTCTCCGCGACCGAGGCCATCATTGCCAATCGCGGTTGCGCCTTCACTGCCAACGGCTCGGGTGCCAACCTCGTGTGGGCCATCGACCCCACCCCGACGACGCCCCCCACCACCGGTGACGGTTCCACCCCCGTCGGTGTGAACTCCAACACCCTGCTTATCCACGGTGCCCGCACGACCTGGGAAGGCAACGTCGCGTACAACGACAACCACGTTGTGTTCGAGACCCGTCCTGACCCGGACGCGACCCCCTTCACCTTCACGACCCTGCCCGCCGGCGCTCGCTCGCAGACGGACAACATCTTCGTGAACGAGAAGGACACCGACCGTTCCCCCGACAACACCAGCATGGACATCACCACCACGGCTGGTACCAACACCAACAACTACATCCGCACCTGGACGAAGTGCGTCCCGGTCGCCGCTACCAACCCCACGATCAAGAGCGTGGTGCCGTGGTACGACTGAGTTAGAACATCATGATCAGAGATGGCTCTGATACCTGTTCTGACACGATGTAATGAATCTCTGAAAGGCCCTTCGCGAAAGCGATGGGCCTTTCTTCTTTTTCCTCTTGTTTTTTTTTCGAGAGCGTTCTTACGACGGCCGCGGCGCGATGGCGGCGAGACGCTGCTCGATGATCTCAACGGTCGCGTGCAACGCCAGCATGTGAAGCTCTTGAATGCGGTCCGACGTATCGCCGGGCATCACCAGCGCTGTATCACACACACCACGCAGGGTTCCGCCATCTTTGCCCAGCAGGGCCAGCACCGTCATGCCTGCCGCACGCCCCGCCTCCGCGGCACGCAGGCAGTTGGGGGAGTTGCCGCTGGTGGAAAGGATGACCAGGCAGTCGCCCGACCGGCCCAGCGCGGTGACCCAGCGGGCAAAGACCTGCTCAAAGCCGTAGTCGTTGGCCGTGCATGTCAGGTGGCCGGGCTCGGTGCAGGCAATCGCCGGGAGTGGGCGGCGGTCGTGGCGGAAGCGGCCCGTGAGTTCTTCGGCAAAGTGGGCCGCATCGCAGAGCGAGCCCCCGTTGCCGCAGATGAGCACCTTGTTCCCCGCGTTGATGGAACTGCTGATGGCATCTGCAAAGCCTGCCAGACCTGCCAACATCGCGTCATCACCCAGCACCACATCAAGCAGCGTGCGGGCCTGGGTGAATGCGCCGCGGATCGTGTCGTGTGTGGTGCGGGGAGAGGTGGTCATGGTGAAAGAGTAACAGCGCTGCATGCCACGGACCTTTCTGAAGGTTCCGTGTCTTGTGCGGCAACCGTACACACGGAGAGACATAGAACCTGAAGAGCAGCCACGGACCGTTTCAGGGTCCGTGGCTTGTACGACGACGATGTACGATACATCGACACGCGGGCGGATGCGGACGTGAAGAACCGACACGGACCTTAAGAAAGGTCCGTGGCACTATGCATGCTTGTAATCATGTGAACATCCGTCTATGCTTGCAGCACTATGGCAAGACCTTCCAACCTGTCGAAACTTTCAATCAATGATCTTCAATCGGAACTGCTCCGTCGTCAGCGTGCCGCGGGCTCGCTCGTGCAGAAGCGTGATGCGCTGCTGCAGAAGCTCTCGGCCCTCGAGGCTGATATTGCTGCCGCGGGCATTGCGACGTCCGATGGCCCCCGCAAGCGCGGCCGTCCGCCCGGCAGCGACGCCGCGTCCGCCAGCGCAGCCCCGGCCAAGTCGGGTGGCCGCAAGGGCCGCCGCCGCCGCGCTGTGAATGACGAAACGCTGCCCCAGGCCCTGGCCAAGGTCATCGCTGGCAAGACCATGTCGGTGACCGAAGCCGCGGAGGCCGTCAAGGCGTCCGGCTACAAGACATACTCATCGAACTTCCGGGTGCAGGTGAACATCGCGCTGACGAAGAACCCCAAGCTCTTCAAGCGGGTCGAGCGCGGCATGTACACGACGAAGTAAGGTATATTTCAGCAGCCACCGTGCCACCGAGTTGTCTTCAACTCGGTGTTTTTTTTGTTCACCCCAGGATTCATTCCGTTTGAAGATGAAGGACACCGACTTGAAGACAAGTCGGCGGCACGGCACTGAGGGAATCCAAAAGAACTGAAGATCTGCACTCACCCGAGAGTGGATTCGAACCACCGACCTGCGCTTTAGGAAAGCGCTGCTCTATCCAGCTGAGCTACCCGGGCACTGCGGGGAGTGTACGCCCCGCGCCCTGCTATTGCAGATCCGCGCGACTTGTGCCACCCTGTGCTCATGGATGCCCCATCCAAACCAGCGGCCCCCGCAGCACGCGTATGGGCGTGCGGCGTTGCCGCGTTCCTGGCGGTGATCGCCGTGGCCCTGGCGGTGCGCCCCATCGTCAAACTCATTGCACCAAACAATGACATTGCCGGCATGGTCGCGTGGATGCTGCTGAGTCTCCTGGCACCGATTGTGAAATACATCGCGAAGTCCAGGCCGCACCTGTTCGGCGCCGCCGCAGACCCACGCGTGGGAACGTGCGCCCTGACAGCGTGGTTTGTCTCCCTGTTCATCATGTGGCCGGGTGTCGTTCTTTCAAGCCCCGGGGCGTTGATTCCCTTCGCGGCCATGGTCCCGGCCGCGGGCATCGCAATCATGGTCTCATCGCTCCGGCACCGGCGGGTCGGAGATTCGCTCCACTGCCCGAAGTGCGACTACGAGCTTGGGTGCGCTCCCGAGGATGCGCCGATCCGTTGCCCCGAGTGCGGCCATCCCTGGCTGGGCTCATGGCTGAAGGGCGCATCTCGCCGCGACCCGCGCCGGGCCCTCTTGGGCGCGGGCATCATTGTGGTGGGGTGCTTCCCGATGCTGCTCACGTTCACGTCGCTTGGCACTGCCGCGGTCGGCGTGCTGCCCACCCGCGGCCTCATCGCTCTCACGGCCTACGACGCGTGGGGCCATCACAAGGCCGCGTGGAGCGAGCTGCTCTCCCGGCAACTTTCCTCCGATGAACGCGATGCGCTTGCGGTGAACCTGCTGGACCTCCGCCTTTCGGATGGATATCTCTACGGCACGCCCGCATCATGGCTGGATGATGCGGCCACGAGACGCACCATCCCGCAGCCCCTGATCGATCGCTACTACACGGAGTGGTTCGTCCCCAGGCTTGAAGCGCCGGCGGTCGTACGCCGCGGCACCACCCCGCAGGTGCGGCTCTTCGCCGCCGACCACAAGGGCGGGCCCGGGCTGTATATGTACGTGCGGGTCGAATCTGCATCCGTTGATGGGCAGCCGCTCGACCCCGCCAAAGTGCAGAACGGCGGGTGGACGTTCTCGCTCACCTTCTCGCAGAATGCGCAGTCCGACCCTGTCATCCCGCGCTTCGTGGTTGCCGTTGATACATCCGTGCTCGGCGAGCATCATCTTGCAGCGCGCCTGCTCACCTGCGTCATGCCCTCATCGATGTCCCCGCCCGATGAACTGTTGTACGGCTCCAACGGACATGCCATCGCCCCGCCGGGCGCGATCTATTTCGGGCACGCCGACGTTGCCGCGACCATCCGCGTCGTCGAGTAGGCCGCTCACACCATGTCTACCGCCACGGCCTCGCACAACCCAGCCTTCGCCCCTTCCGCGAACAGTCGCTCCACCGCCAGCCGGCCTTCCTCGCCCATGTCCACCGTCCATCGGTTCACATACATCTTTACGTACGCATCTACGCGCTCCAGTGTCGGCTTCCCGCTGCCGCCGGGCTTCGCGGCATTCGCCAGCGCAAAGGGCAGCGTGTACGCCAGAGACTCTGCTCGGTGCGCCAGGGCATAGTCAACCGACTGGCGCAGCATCGCCGACACCTCGGCGATGCTGCCCGCGCCGAAACGGTCATCAAGGTCGCGCCGCACCGCGTTGCACCCCAGCGGCAGAGGCAGCCCAGTCTTGGTTCCCCACCATGCCCCCAAGTCCACGATCATCCGCAGGCCCGCCTGCTCGTACAGCACCTGGCCCTCATGGATCACCAGGCCCGCCTCAACCTCGCCTTGGGCCACGGCGCCGATGATCTGATCAAACGGCATCGCCACCACTTTCCCGGGCACCGCAACGACGTCCCGCCCTAGCAGCATGCCAAGCACCAGGAACGCCGTGGTGCGCGTGCCGGGCACCGCGATGCGGACGCCGTCGCGCCGGAGCCAGTCAACATCGCCCGCGGCCCCACCGTTGCACACAACCTTGGGCCCAAAGCCCTCCCCAAACGAAGACCCCGTGCGGGTGATGACGTAGCCCGACCGCACCGAGCCCCAGGCGCGGAAGGAGAGGGCGGTAATGTCCAGTTCGCCGCTCTCTGCCGCGGCACGATTCAGAACCTCGATATCCGCTGGCAGGGCCGCGTAGCGGAACCGCCCCGTGTCGAGCACCGGGGGGCTCTCGACCTCACCACTTGGCGTCACCTTGCCCGTGATGGGCCACCACATGAAGGCGTCGTCAGGGTCGGGGGAGTGTGCAAGCCTCAGAACCGGGAGGGCATCGGTCATGAGGCAACGGTAGTGTCAGGACTGGCCGCGGCTGCGCCCCCACCGGCGATCAACCACTTTCCGCTGCGGATTGCGCTGGGATCGGTCGGTCCGCCCGTACTGCTCGCGCGGCTGGGCGGTGATCTTGCGGCGTTTGAACTCAACAGCACCCTGTTTCATGCGGTCACCTTTGCGGCTTACAGGCCTGCGTCAAGGTACCCCGCCTGTCCGCATTCGCCACCCCGCGTTTGGGAAATTGTGTGCGTATTCCCCTTTATAGGTGACTAGGTGACGATGTTTTGCCGTCATTCCAACCTTGGGGTGAGTTGAATTTCACGTCATTTGTTGGTAGTCTTATTGTACCTCTCAGGCGGAAGGCCCTGGCGTGCGGAGTCGTCTCACACCGCAATCCCCGTGTTGACGCGGGAACGAAGAGCTGACGCCCAACTGAGGCCTCTGTGGAGTTGAAGCATCTTCTTTGGTCGGCAACAACGTGCGATTACCCCGGTGCAGGACTGTACTTCGGGCTGAGCCTTCATTCGGAGCATGTCGCGCTGGCGCGGCATCTCACCACTCGTCAAGTTCGGATCATGACCGGCGGTGCGGCAACGCTCCGGGCGGGGGACGCAGCGTGCCCTCTTAACTATTTCGCTGTCCGAGACCCCTCGGGCGTCAAGGTGAAGCCTGTCGATAAGCCGCCGCTTCACAACGGCTTCCGCCATGTGAAGCTCTCCTGCACGTTCGACCGTCCGCAGGCGACGCAGGAATCGGAACAGGTCGCCAAGCAGCTTGAAGAAGAAGGCCGCCGCCTGTGCGCGGGGCGGCCCCCTTCCACGGCAGCCTTCCTGCTCACCATCGGCCTCACCATCGCCAGGGAAGACAAGTTCTTCCACGATGCGGTGATGGCCCACCCAGGCCAAGGTTGGGATGAGCTATACCAGCGGATGAAGGACCTGGGCTGCCGCGCCGATTCCATGGATGACGCAACCCCTTAGGCGCTGATCGTTTGCGGCTCTTTGGGGGGCCGGATCCCACAATTGCGGCCGCGCACCCTTGCTTTCCTGAGTTTTCAGAATATTCTGAAAGTACAGAGCAAGGAGAAACCATGGCACATGCTGCCCCCGCCGTCCTCCGCAAGGCCGTTCCCTGGCGCGATCTTGTCAGGCTCCGCTGGTGGGAGAAGCTGTGGGAACTCACGCTTCCCCTGCCCTGGCTCGTCGGTTCGCTGTGGGCCTATCACGCCGGATGGCTTGCAGCCGGGGCTCTCGCATCGTTCTTCTTCTTTCTGACGGGGCTGCGCCTGTCTCACAACGCGCAGCACGGCTCGCTGGGTGTGCCCCGGGCGGCGCACGATGGTGCCCTTGCGACCATCGGGGCACTCATGGTGTCCAGCGGCCACGCGGTGCAGGTGACGCACCTGCACCACCACCGCCACTGCCTGGATGAGGACGACATCGAGGCGTGGCCGGCGAGGCTTCCGTGGTGGCGGGTGCTGCTGATGGGCCCGTGGTTCCCTATCTCGCTCCACATCAACGCGTGGAAGCTCGGCAGCCGCGAGAAGCGGTGCTGGATCGCGGCTGAGCTTGGCGCTGTGGCGTCGCTCGCTCTCGTCGCCTTTGCCCGCCCGGAACTCCACGCCCTGCGCTGGCACCTGCTGGCCATGGGCGCGGGAGAGTGCTTTGTCGGGTTCTTCGCGGTATGGACGGTGCACCACGGGTGCGAGGCCCACGGCCACATCGCCCGCACCCAGCGGGGATTCGTCAAGAACTTCATGACCTATTCCATGCTGTACCACGTCGAGCACCACGTTTTTCCCGCGGTGCCGACATGCCACCTGCCGACGCTCGCCCGGAGGCTGGACGCGGCGGACCCGGAAGCAGGGCGGTTGCAGGTGTACTGATGCGCGGCCTATCCAAAGAATGCTTCCGAGTTGAGGACAACCCGGACGCATTCGACTGCAGAAATGCCGGATGATCATGCGTTTTTGCCCCTACCATCCCCTGCAATGCCCGACCCTGCACCGAACATCCGTAACTTCTCCATCATCGCACACATCGACCACGGCAAGAGCACGCTGGCGGACCGGCTGCTCCAGGCGACCAATGCCGTTTCCGCGCGCGAGGCCAAGGAGCAGATCCTCGACTCGATGGATATCGAGCGCGAGCGTGGCATCACCATCAAGGCCTCCGCGGTCACCGTTGCTCACCATCACACGCCGGGGGAAAAGGCCGACGAGCTTGAGTCTGATGCTGAGGGGGCGCAGGGCGAGGGGTCGGGAACTGGCGGCGACGGTGTGAAGACCCACGGCAGCCAGCTCTACATGCTCAACTTCATCGACACTCCCGGGCATGTCGATTTCAACTACGAGGTTTCGCGCGCGCTCAAGGCGTGCGAGGGCGCGATCCTGGTTGTGGACTCAACACAGGGCGTGCAGGCGCAGACGCTCGTGAACGCGTACCTCGCCGTCAACGAGAACCTCACCATCATCCCCGTCATCAACAAGATCGATCTGCCGTCGGCACGGGTGGATGACGTCGCCATGGAGATCGAGCAGACGCTGGGCTTCGCGGCTGAGGACTGCATCCTAGTGTCGGCCAAGACCGGCCGGGGCATCCCCGAGCTGCTGGCCGCCATCTGCGAAAAGTTCCCCGCGCCGCGCAAGCCTGTCGTTTCTCAGCTGCGTGGCCTGATCTTCGACGCCATTTACGACGACTACCGCGGCGTCATCATCTACGTCCGTGTATTCGATGGCTCCCTCAAGCTTGGCGACAAAATCCGGATGATGGGCATCGGCAAGGTCTTTCAGGTTTCCGATATCGGCAAGATGAACCCCAAGCCGGTGCGCGTCCCGAGTGTCGGGCCCGGCGAAACCGCGTACGTTGTTGCCGCGATCCGCACGCTGAAGGATGTCCGCATCGGCGACACCGTCACCCTCGACATCGATCCCGCGGCAGAGCCCTTGCCGGGCTTCCAGTTCCCGCGTCAGATGGTGTTCTGCGACTTCTACCCCGCCACCAGCGAGGACGGCGAGGGCAGCGACTTTGAGATGCTGCGCGATGCCGTGGAGAAGCTCTCCCTCAACGACAGCAGCTTCACCTTTCAGCCGGTACACAGCGAGGCGCTGGGCTTCGGCTACCGCTGCGGGTTCCTTGGCCTGCTGCACATGGACATCATCCAGGAACGGCTGGAACGCGAGGGCCACGTCGAGATCGTGCAGACCGCCCCCACCGTGAGCTACCAGATCCTTGTCCGCGGCACGGGCACCATCACGGGTGCCAGCGGGCAGGCGCTCAAGCCGGTAGACCTCGCGGCGCTGGGCATGTCCAACGCCACGGCGGGCAGCAGCTCGAATGCGGGCGGGCCGATTGCCGCGGATGCCGGGGGCGCTGCTGCAATGACGATCATCACGCCGGCGATGCGTGAGAAGCACAAGATCCCCGAGGGCATGCAGCTGCTGGAGGTTAACAACCCGGCCGACCTGCCCGACATGGGCACGATCGAGGAAGTGCGCGAACCCATCTGCCGCGTTGAGATCATGCTCCCCAAGGAGTACATCGGCGACATCATGAAGCTGTGCCTCGATCGGCGCGGGCTCTACAAGGCGCAGACATTTGTCAGCAAGTCGCGAGAGCTGGTGACGTTCGAGATCCCGCTGGCCGAGATCATCTATGACTTCTTCGACAAGATGAAGGGCTTGACCAGCGGCTACGGCACGATGGACTATGAGGTCATCGGCTATCGCGCTGACAACCTGGTGAAGCTTGACATCCTGATCAATGGCGACGCCGTCGAGGCGCTGGCGGTCATCGTCCACCGCGACCGCGCCGAGTTCCGGGGGCGCGGGCTAGTCTCGCGCCTGCGCGAGCAGATCCCCCGCCACCAGTTCGAGATCCCCGTCCAGGCGGCCATCGGCGGCAAGATCATCGCCCGCGAGACCATCAAGGCCTTCCGCAAGAACGTGCTCGCCAAGTGCTACGGCGGCGACATCAGCCGCAAACGCAAGCTGCTCGAAAAGCAGAAGAAGGGCAAGAAGCGGATGAAGAACGTCGGCAGTGTGACGATCCCGCAGGAGGCGTTCATGGCGGTGCTGGACCAAGGCGATTAGACGAGCCCGGTGCGCAAGCACCGGAGGAAGACAGCAGAGGACATCGAAACGAAGAGCAGTACACCCGTTGCTTGCGCAACGGGCTCGTATGTGGGCATCGCGCAATAAAAAACCCGGCGTCTTGCGACGCCGGGCTTTCATTCAATCAGTGCTGTTTCTTACCAGCCGCCGCGGCCACCGCCGCCGCCGCCGCCGCTGCGACCGCCGCCGCCGCCGCCGCTGCGACCGCCGCCGCCGCCGCCGAAGCCGCCACGGCCGCCGCCGCCACCGGCCTCACGGGGCTTGGCCTCGTTGACAGTCAGGTCACGACCGTCAACGTTCTTGCCGTTGAGGGCGTTGATTGCCGCGCGCGCCTCGTCGTCGTTGCTGAACTCGACGAAACCGAAGCCGCGGGGGCGGCCGGTGTCGCGGTCCATAACGAGCGACGCGGAGCTGACCTGCCCGTGGGCTTCGAAGAGCTCGCGAAGCTGGCTTTCAGAGGTATTGAACGAGAGATTTCCGACATAGAGCTTCATAAAAACTTCCAAAGTTGCCCGTTGATTTTGAAACCGGTGCTTGTACTCGGGCAAGAGAAGCTCGGCGCTTGGACCCCGTTCCGAGGTGGAACGGGCGTCGTCATTGCCATGACCCTAGCACCCTCGTCGAGTCTGTTCCCGGGAAAACCAGAAAAAACCACACACCACCCAAATAGGTGGTAAACCGCTAAAAGTTCTCCAAGTTATCCACATCCCCCGAGAAACCCTTGCCGGGTCATTGGCCGTCGATAGGCTGGGTAACGCCTTTCATCGGACTTCGGCCGGGACGTATGCCACTCGTCGTGACTGTTGCCGCTGGCCTTGTCCCACGTGCAAGGGAGGGGATCTATGAATCTCTTGATGAACGTGTTCGCTGGAGCACTCGCGGCGGTGGCATCCGCATTCGCCGGCACGACGCCGACACCCATGACGCCCCCCGGTGCGGGGATGTACGAGTTTGACTCCGATCAGACTACACCACTCCACCCGAGCGATCCCCGGTTCGGCACGCTCGCCGATCCGGACTTTGTGGCGATGCCGGCCATCGCGTGCTACGACACCGAGGTTCCCCCAAGCCAAGAGATGATGGCCCGCGTCGAAGCCGCGCTGCGCCAATACGGCCAGCGCTACCAGCTGTCCGGCTCGCAGTGGGGCACGATGGGCAACCCGACAACGGTGACCTGGAGCTTTGTGCCCGACGGGCTGTTCCTCGATGCCGATGCCAGCGTGGGCGACGTGGGGGCGGCGAGCAATCTCTTCTCGCAGATGGACGCCAAGTTCGGGGGCATTGCCAACCGCGCCACCTGGATCGCGCAGTTCCAAGCCGCGTTCGACCGCTGGGAGACGCTGAGCGGCCTCAACTACACCCGCGTCACATCCGGCGGCAACCCCTGGGACGATGGCGGGGACTGGAACACCACGCTCGGCAGCGCCACCCGAGGCCAGATCCGCATCGGCATGCGCAACATCGACGGGGCCAGCTCCATCCTTGCGTACAACTACTTTCCCACCAGCCCAGAGAATGCCCTCGCGGGCAACATGATCGTGGACTCCTCCGAGAACTGGGGCAACTCCACTAACTCTTACAGGTTCCTGCGCAACACCATCACCCATGAGATGGGCCACGGGCTGGGCCTGCGCCACGTCTGCCCCACCAACGGCACCAAGCTCATGGAGCCCTTCATCAATACCTCGTATGACGGCCCGCGCCACGACGATCTGCGCGGTGTTCATGCCCGCTACGGCGACGAGTTCGAGAACAACGACACCTCCGCCACTGCCACCAACATCGGCACGACGCTGGCGGGCAGCACGCTGACGCCCAGCGCCGTGCCCGGGGCTGCCGTCAGCAACGGCTCGCGCACCAGCCTGGACGCCAACGGCGACATCGACTGGTACCGCAGCACCACCCCCGGCCCGCGCCTGGCGACCATCACCGTCACGCCGGTGGGCCTCAGCTACGACAACAGCACGCAGAACGCCAACGGCACCTGCAACAGTGGCACGATCTTCAACTCCCTCACCGTTGCCAACTTCCAGTTTGAGGTGTACGCGCCCGACGCAACCACCATCTGGGCCACGGGCTCGGGCAACCCCGCGGGCGTTGCCGAATCGGTTTCTGGCGTGCTGCTGACGCCCGGCACGGGAAACTCGTACTACATCCGCGTTGTGGACACAAGCTCGCCCACCGAGTCGCAGCTGTACACCCTCGAGGTGCGCGGCGACACCATCCCGCAGCTTGATGCTACCGATGGTGATTTCACCGACCGCGTTCGCCTGACCTGGACGGCTGTGCCCGGCGCGACCGAGTATTCCATCTTCCGCAATACCGTCAACAACCGCGCCACGGCGGCCTTCCAGGTCGCGCTTTCCCCGGCGTTCACGCAGTGGGACATTACCACGGGCGTGCAGGGCACCATCTACTACTTCTGGGTGGAGGCGGTGCAGGGCGGCGGCGGCAGGCGGCCTCTGGCCGGCCCCGACACGGGCTTCGAGGGCATCGCCCCCTCCAACAACGCCTGCGGCTCGGCGGCCACTCTGACCACGGCACTCGCGGTGAGCGGTGACACCACAAGCGCCAGCGCCGACGGCAACGCCGGCTGCGACACATCCACCAGCCGCGATGTGTGGTACAACTTCACGCCCGCATGCACGGGCCTGGTGCGCTTCGACACGTGCAACTCCTCGTTCAACACGCTGCTCTCCATCCACACCGGCTGCCCGGGCACGAGCGTGAACCAGATCGCGTGCAACAACGACCACAGCAGCGGCGCGGGCGGGTGCCCCAACTCCCAGGACTCCGCGGTGAACGTGAACGTGACGGGCGGCGTCACCTACAAGGTGCGCGTGGCGGGCCTCACCTCCACAGACTTTGGCGAGTTCTTCCTCCGCGCGACGTACCTGGCGCCTTCCAACAACAGTTGCGCGAGTGCGACGCAGATCTTTGCGGGCTCGACGCCCTTTGGCACCTGCGGCGCCACCACCGACGGCCCGGTCGCGTGTGCCGCGTTCGGCTATGACCAGGTGGGGTCCGATGTCTGGTACCGCTACCGCGCGCCGTGCACGGGTGAGACCACGATCAGCCTGTGCGGCAGCCTGTACGACTCCAAGATCGCCGTCTACCCGCTCGGCTGCCCCGCCCAGACGGCGCAGATGATCGCGTGCAACGACGACGCCTGCGGGCTTCAGTCTCGCGTCACTTTCAACTCGGTCACCAACACCTCCTACTTGCTGCGGGTTGGGGGCTATAACGCCGCTCAGGGCCGCGGGACGATCAACATCTCGTGCCCGATCTGCGGCACCGCCGACTTCAACAACGATGGCGACATCGGCACCGATGCCGACATCGAGGCATTCTTCGCGTGCCTCGCGGGCAACTGCTGCGCCACCTGCCACAGCGCCGACTTCGATGGCGATGGCGATATCGGCACCGATGCTGATATCGAGGCGTTCTTCCGTGTGCTGGCTGGGGGGAACTGCTAAGACGTAACCCTGAGAATGGAGAAGCCGGAGCGCAAGGGCGCTCCGGTTTTTTTACGCGCTTATGAGCCCGCGATACGAGCCCGTTGCGCAAGCAACGGAGTGCAACAAACGCGGTTGCACCGTGTTCTGTCTTGTGCTGGACGGCACAGACACCCTGGTCCTTGTAATTCCTTTGCTTGCGCAAAGGGCTCGTATGCGTTAAGGGCTCGTTACGTCTCCGTCAACGCCAGCAGCGCGAATGTCGCAAGCCAGTGTTCGCCCATGTAGTCGCCGCTGACGTGCGGCAGGGCTGCCTCAAGGTGCGCGCTTGCCGCCGACATGCACACTTCCCGGCGCGGGTCATCGCCCGGCAGCGCCGAGGCGATCGCGCGGAAACACCAGGCGCGGCTGAGATTCAGACCGTCCAGGTGCGTGATCTGCCCATCGGTCCGGTCGCTCACGAACGCGGGTGTGAACAGCGCCGCGGGCTCGCGGTCCGCCAGTTTTGGGAAGAAGTCGCGGAGCCACCCGAGAAAGTCATTCGGGTCAAGCAGGCGGCGCATGCACTCGGCCTCCATCAGGCCCGGCGATAGAAAATCCGTGCCGT
This sequence comes from Phycisphaerales bacterium, assembly GCA_038260025.1. Lineage (GTDB taxonomy): Bacteria > Planctomycetota > Phycisphaerae > Phycisphaerales > UBA1924 > JAEYTB01. Next base: position 4,741 of record JBBSOF010000030.1, on the reverse strand, counting down.
CGGGCTCCCAGCCGTGGTACGCACGGTCCTTGGAATACCACGCCCGCGCTTTCTCCACGATCATGCCCATGAGCTTCTGGTGCTCCGCGGCCCGCCCATAGTCAGTCGACAGCGCCAGCGCAAAGGCCGCGTTGTTGTGCGTACCCACGCGGATGGGGTAGGTCGCCTTCGGCAGGTACTTCACGAACCGCTCAACGAACGCGTCCATCAGCGGTTGAAGCACCGCATCCCACCGCTTGAAGGCCGCGGTGTTCTCTACCGACATCCCGGCGCTCGTCGCCGCCCCCGTCTTTGCCAGGCCGACCTTCAGCTCCGCCCCCAGCTTCAGTACCCACGCCCAGCCGTAGGTCCGCTCAAAGGTTGCCCGCAGGGGCTGCTTGAGGTACTCCACTTCCGCGGCAACGGCTTCGCTGGTAAACCGCTTGTCGAGCAGCTCGCGCAGCTCCGCCGCTTGCGCGAGTTCCGGGTACAGCCGCAGCGCCCGCACCAGCAGCCAGTGCCCATGCACGCTGGAGTGCCAGTCGAAGGAGCCGTAGAAGATCGGGTGGAGGGCGCGCGGGCCCTTGACCTCTTCCGGCGTGTTCATGACATGATCGAGCTTGTTGGGGTACTCGCGGTCGATATGACCCAGCACGAGCGCGACAAAGTGCTCGATCACATCCTCGGCATGGCGTTGACGCATGGCCTCATGCTACCACCCCGTCGGCGTGCGGCGTCGCGATCCCGCACGCGTACACTCGCTCATGGCGACAGGCCAACCCCCACAACCCCCCAAGCCCCCGCGCTCGACCGCGCCTGCCGCACCGCGGGAGCACGGGTCGGTGGCCACCACCCGGGGCATTGAGGTGCGTGTCACCCCCACGTTTGTCCCCGAGCAGTCGGGCATCAACGAGGCGTGGCAGGGGCAGCGGTATGTCTTCTCGTACCACATCCACCTCAGCAACAACGGCCAGATCCCGGTCAAGCTTCTTAGCCGCCACTGGACCATCGTCGATGCTGATGGCGAATCGCATGAGGTGCGGGGCGAGGGCGTGGTCGGTGTTCAGCCCGAGCTGGCCGTCGGCGAATCCTTTGAGTATTCGAGTTTCTGCCCCTTGTCCACCCCGTGGGGCACCATGGAAGGTGCGTACCTCATGGAGGCCGAGGGGGGCGAGCAGTTCGAGATCAAGGTCGGCCGGTTTTATCTCGTCTGTGAGTAGCCGCGCCCCACCCGCGCAGGCCCGGCCGGTATCATGCGGGTATGACCGCTTCTCTCAAACCCGGCCCCATCATCCTTTGCCCCGGGCAGGGCGCGCAGGCCGTCGGCATGGGCAAGGCGTGGGCCGATGCGCACCCACCGGCTGCCGCGATCTTTGAGCAGGCGGAGCGTCTGCTGGGCTCGCGCCTGGGAGCGCCCCTCAGCCAGTTGTGCTTTGAGGGCCCTGCCGAGACGCTCAACCGCACCGATATTTCCCAGCCCGCCATCTACGTCACCTCGGTTGCATGCTGGCACGCCCTCAACGGCGGGGACCTGAAGACGCCCACCGCCGTGCCCCGCGCGGTGCTGCCGGGGATTGGCACGGAAGAAGGACGCGCCATGGCCGCGACGGCCGGCCTCTCGCTGGGTGAGTACACCGCGCTGCATCTCGCCGGCGTGATCACCTTCGCCGATGGCCTTGAACTTGTGACCCTCCGCGGCCGGGCGATGCAGGATGCCGCGGAAAGCCCGGAGGCCCAGAAGGGCGGCGGCGGGGGCATGGTCGCCCTGATCGGCGCGACCGATGAGCAGGCGGCCGAGGTTGCCAATCAGGCCCGCGGCTCCGAGGTGCTGGTGTGCGCCAACTTCAACGCCCCGGGCCAGGTCGTCCTCAGCGGCCACAAGAATGCCTGCGCCCGTGCGGCGACGGTCGCGGAGGGGATGGGCCTCAAGAGCGCGATCCTCCCCGTGGCGGGGGCGTTCCACTCCCCGCTGATGGCCCCGGCGGCCGACCGCCTTGAGCAGGCTCTGGCCAACACCCCGGTTTCCAAGCCCCGCTGCATCGTGCTGAGCAACGTGACCGCCCTGCCGCACACCGCCGAGCCCAACGACATCCGCCGGCGGCTGGTGGAGCAGTTGACAAGCCCGGTGCTATGGGCCCAGTCCTGCGCGTGGCTCGCGGGGCAGACGACGGGCCAGGCCGCCCCCGCGGACGGGGCGGCTCCGTCCTTCACGTACATCGAACTCGCCCCCGGGCGTACACTGATGGGCCTGATGCGCCGCATCGACAAGTCCGTAAAGGTGCTGACCCATGACACGCCGACCTGACACCCGTCTTCATACCCGCCCCGGCCAGTCCGCCCTCGCCGCCCGAGCGGGCCGCGTGCTGCTCTGCACGACCATTGCCCTGGGCACGGTCGTGGCGCTCTCGACCCCCGGCATCATCGCCGGGTGCGAAGAGAAGAAGCAGCCCCCGCCGCCCCCCCCACCCCCGCCGCCGCCGCCCGAGCCGGCCGATCCCATCCAGGTGGATGGCGTGGTGCAGTCGATGAAGCCCGACAAGCGGGTGCAGTTCCCGCAGGCGGCAGCGCCCGTCGATGAGTCCCTCGCCCGCGCGGTGGTGCAGCTCGCCGATGCGTTCGCCAAGGGTGATGCATCCCGCCTGGGGACGCTGCTCACGCCCGACACCAAGGGCCTGCTCAACCAGCTCACCAACGATGGCAGCTGGGAAGACCACACGGGCAAGCTCGAGGCCGTGCGCATCATCGCCATCGACGACCTTTCCCCGCCCCCGCCGCCCTCGGCGACGATGTCTTCCGCGAACGTCTACATCGCGCTGCAGGACCCCGGCGCGGCGTACACCGTCGGGTTCCGCGCGGTCCGCAACGGCGATTCCTGGCAGTTCCGCGGCACCAGCTCCACGCCCTCCGAGCGCCCCCGCGCTTCGGACTTTGACTCCATGTCGATCAACGAGCTTTCCTCGCCCGCGCCTTCCCGCGTGACGCGCGCCGTGCCCACCATGACGCCCACCGTCAGCGGCGACACCAGCGCGACCCCCGCCGCGCCCTCATCGCCAGCGCCCTCCAGCCCCAGCGGCCCGCGGAAAGTCCCCACGCCCGCGGGCCCCGTGACCATCCCCGGCAGCGGCTGATCACCCGCCGCAACTCTCAAGAGCATCACCCTCATGGCTGACCCCACGACTCTCAAGCGCGTCGCCCTCGTGACCGGCGCCTCCCGCGGCATCGGCAAGGCCATCGCCCTGCGCCTGGCGAACGACGGCCGCCACGTCGCCCTGCTGGCCCGCAGCGAGGGGCCGCTGTCAGAAGTGAAGTCGCAGATCGAAGCCGCGGGCGGCAGCGCGTGCGTGACAGCGGTAGACATCTCCGACGCCAAGGCCTTTGCCGCGGCGATCGAGGCCCTCGCCGACAAGCACGCGCGGCTGGACATCCTGGTCAACAACGCGGGCATCACCAAGGACGGGCTCGCCCTGCGCATGTCCGATGAGGACTGGGACCTGGTGCTCGACACCAACCTCAAGTCCGCCTTCGTTGCCATCCGCGCCGCGGCGCGGGCCATGATGAAGAACCGCTTCGGCCGCATCGTCAACATCAGTTCCACCAGCGGCGTCGTGGGCAACGCGGGCCAGGCCAACTACGCCGCCGCCAAGAGCGGGCTGCTGGGCCTCACCAAGACGATCGCGCGCGAGCTGGGCAGCAAGGGCATCACCGCCAACGCCATCGCCCCCGGCTTCATCGAGACGGACATGACGCACAACCTGCCGCAGGAAGTGAAGGACGGCGTCACCAAGCTCATGGCGATCAAGCGCCTGGGCACCGGCGACGACATCGCCGCCGCGACGGCGTACCTCACCAGCGACGAGGCGGGCTTCATCACCGGCCAGACCATCTGCGTCGATGGCGGGATGACGATGTGCTGAAGGGCGACATTCCCTTTGAAGGTGGCCCGCCGCCCCGGCCCCGCCCCGCTCCCGCGCCCCCGTACACCTTTCCAGCCCACCCGGAAAGCCTTCCAGCCCACCCGGAAGGCTTTCCAGCGCTTCCGGAACGCCTTCCAGCGCCACTGGAAACATTTCCAGCTCGCCCGGAAGCATTTCCCGCTCAAGTGGAAGCATTTCCAGGCCGATGGGAAGTCTTTCCAGCGGCGCTGGAAGGTCGCGGCGCTGCCGCACTCCACCCGCGGACAACGATCCGGAGCCCCCGCCATGCCCCGCACCACCCCCCACTACATGCCCCGCCGCGATGGTGACTTTGCCGCGTGGGTCAGCGCGTACAGCGCGGCCATCCACAGTTTTTATGAGGCCCAGGGGCTGGACAACAAGGACCTCGAACCATTCGACGCGGCCCTGCTCGAGTGGAACGCCGCCTACCCCGCGCACGTCGCCGCGCAGGCCATCGCCAAGGGCGCGGGCGCCGCCAAGGACACCGCCCGCGCTGCGCTCGAAACCCGCGTCCGCCCCATCACCAACTTCGTGCAGAGTTTCAACAAGACCACCGATGCCGACCGCGCCACCATCGGCATCACCGTGCGCAACACCAGCCGCAGCCCCGCGCCCCCACCCACCGGCCGCCCCACCGCCACCATCGACCCCGCCGCCCGCCTCACCCACCACCTCCGCCTCATCGATGATGCCGCCCCCACCCGCCGCGGCAAGCCCAAGGGCACGCTGGGCGCGGAGGTGTGGGTAGCCTTAGTAGAGCCCGGCGCGCCCGTCCCCACCAACCCCGCATCCCTGTCGTTCCTCACCCTCACCAGCCGCGCCACCGT
>JBBSOF010000029.1:0-44144 GCA_038260025.1 Phycisphaerales bacterium | reverse complement strand
GATCGCCCCGTTGCCCCGCAGGGCCAGCACCAGCACCGGAGAACTCGTCATGAACCCGACAAGCCCCGGATAGAACGGGCGTGCCTTGTGCGCCTCGTAATGCGTCGCGGCAAGCTCCTGGCTGATCTGCATGAGCTTGCAAGCCACAACCTGAAGCCCCTTTTCCTCAAAGCGGCTCAGGATGCGGCCCATGAGGCCCCGCTGAACGGCGTCGGGCTTCAGAATGATGAGAGTGGTTTCCATAAGGCAAAGGCTCCATTTTCGCGTGAGGCCAAGGGTAGACCCGTGCCACGGAGCTTTCCGAAGTTCCGTGCGGCATTCCGCGATGCCCCGTCTTCACGGCCTTTGTGGAGCATCCATCAGCCCCAGCCGCACCGCCGCGTTGATGAGGCCCAGGTGCGAGTACGCCTGCGGGGTGTTCCCGAGCGCCATGTTCAGTTCCGGGTCCCACTCCTCGGTCATCATGCCCGTGGGCCCGACGAGGTTCACCGCCGCTTCGAAGAGATCGTGGGCGCGCTGCCGCTCCCCGATCAATGCCAGCGCTTCGACCAGCCAAAACGTGCAGATGTGTAGCCCGCCCTCGACACCCGGCAGGCCGTCGTCATCCCTGTAGCGGTAGACCGTGGGCCCGTGCCGCAGCCCCTTGTCGATCGCTTCCACCGTGCCGATGTAGCGCGGGTCGTGGGGGGCGATCATCCCGGAAAGGCCCATCACCAGCACAGCGGCATCCAGATGGTGTGCGCTATAGACCCCCGTGAAGCAGTTGAGACCGGGGTTGTAGCCCTTGGCCCATACGTCCGCCATGATCTCATCGCGCAGGCGCAGCCATTCGGCCCGCGGCCTTCCTGTGAACAGCTCCGCGACCACGATCGCGCGGCTGACGGCGTGCCAGCACATCACCTTCGAGTGCACATGGTGCTGCTTGGGCCCGCGCACCTCCCAGATGCCGTGGTCCGGCTCCATCCACCGCGCTGCCACGGCGTTCACCATTGCCTCGACGAGCCGCCAGCTTTCCGGCGTGATGGGCGCACCCCGCTCGGCCAGCATCGCGATCAGGTCCACGATCGGGCCGAACACATCCAACTGCACCTGCGAGGCTGCCGCGTTACCCACCCGCACGGGCCGGCTGTTGCCATAGCCCATGAGGTCGCCGATCTCCGCCTCGGTGCCGAGCTCTTTTCCAACCACGTCATAAATTGGCCGCAGACGGTCGGGGGATTCCGCGTTGAACACCACGTGCGTCAGCCAGTCCAGCAGCTTCATCGCTGTGCCGGTGTTCCCCAGCCTTACGAGGGATGCCGCCGACTGAGAGGCATCCCGCGGCCAGCAGTACCTGTAGTCCCAGTTGCGGACGCCGCCGATCTGCTCCGGCAGGCTCGTCGTCGCTGCCGCGGCAATCGCGCCTGTTGGCCCGTGGCACAGCGCCTTGAGCACCAGCGCGCTGCGTCGCACCAGGTCCGGGCGGATCGTGCCGACGTTCAGTGTCGCCGCCCAGCCGCTCCAGAAGCGTTGCGTCTGGCCCAACCGTTCCGCGTGCGCCGTGACGGACGGGCGCAAGCTGGAAGTCCCGAATCGCAACTCCAGAACGATGGGCGCATCACCCACTTCCACGACCGCCTCGGCGGTGTGGCTCTGGCCGTCCGCGATGATCTTCCACTCGAGGCCGGGGGCAAACAGCGAGATGGGATCCGTGGCGCCTTCCACCTCAACCCCGTCGGGATGTACCACGAGGCGTGTTGCGACGCGACCAAAATCGAGGCGTGGCGCGAAGCGAACCACCGCCTTGACGAGGCCCTTCGCGTCGGGCGATCGCTCGATCGACCGCAACAGGTCTGTTCGGCCGGCACGCTGGAATGGCCGGCCCACGGAGCAGTCCATGAAGTCGTTGACGATCAGGTCCCGCCACCGCGTTTCCAGCACGAACGTGTCGTCGTGATACCGCTGCACCGGCGGGCTCGTCGCCGCGAGTGATCGAATATCGAAGTATCCCCGGCTCGCGCCACCCAGCAGTTCCGCGAACAATGCCGGGGAGTCAATCCGCGGCTGGCACAGCCACACAATCCTGCCTTTGGGGTCAACGATCGCCGTTGTGCGCAGGTCTGACAGTAGCGAGTGCTTGTGCAGCGGCGCGAGGTCTCGCCCCTGCAGCCACTCGTTGCGCTGGAGCATCAGCCGCGCGAGGATCGCAGGCAGTTCCTTTGCCGAGTCGATGCGGAACTCGGCCCGCGTGACACCGGGGCCGATCTTGATCCCGATGTCGGAAGGCCCGAGAACCCCAAAGGCATCCTCATCTGTGCGGTCGTCGCCGGCAAAGAACACCGACGTCGCGCCCACCCGGTGGCGGATCGACGCCAGCGCCCGCCCCTTGTCCCCGGGCGTCACGCTCAGTTCGACCACCATCTTCCCAGGCCTGGTGACGACGCCATCCCACGTTGCCGGGCCCTCGAGGATGCTCTCGAGCACCGGGCCGGCTGCCGCGGGGTCGGCGTTGCGGTAGTGCAGGGCCACGCCCGCGGGCTTGTCCTCAATCAGCAGCCCTTCGATGCCCGCCGACGCCCGCACCACCTCGGCCCGAACCCGGGCCAGCAGTTCCGTCACGCGCGGGGGCAGGGTCGCCAGGGAGCCCACATCAAGCTCCGCACCGTGGCTGCCGACGAGCCACAGGCGTGGCACGCCCGCAACCAGCACAGAAAGGTCCTCCAGCGAACGACCGGAGATCACCGAGCCGTGGGTGAAGGGCATGTTCGCCAGCGCCGCCGTGGCAAGCAGCGACTGCTCATCGGCCTTGGCGTCTGAAGGGTTATTCACGATCGGCGCGAGCGTCCCATCAAAGTCGCACGCCACAAGGAGGATGGGTGAGGCCGCCAGCGCACGGATTTTTTCCAGCAGCAGCGTCATCGCACCAGCGCCTCCAGGTAGCGGTCGGCCCACTCATGAACATCATGCCGGCGGACGAGCGTCCGCAGGATCGACATCCGCTGACGTGCATCGGGCGCGGGTAGGGTCAGTGCCGCCTCCATCGCGTTCGCCATGCCCTCGGTGTCGCGGGGGTTCACGATCAGCGAGCGCCGCAACTGGCGTGCCGCCCCGGCGGTCTCGCTCAGCACCAGCACTCCGGAATAGTCCGTGCGCGTGGCGATGTATTCCTTGCAAACGAGGTTCATCCCGTCGCGCAGCGGCGTCACCATCATCACATCCGCCGCCACGTAGTAGGGCAGCAGTTCCTCCCGCGCAAACCCGCGCCGGAAGTAGTGCACCGCCACCCGCCCCGGCTCGCTGAACTCGCCGTTGATCCGCCCCACCAGCTGCTCAATCCGTGTGCGCATCTCCGCATATTCAAACACCGGCTCGCGGCTGGGCGCGGCGATCTGAACCATCACGCACCCATCGACCGCCGCCTTCTTGCGCCGCAGCATCAGCTCGAACGCTTCGAGCCGCGAGTCGATCCCCTTCGTGTAGTCAAGGCGGTCCACCGACAGCAGGATCTTGCGTCGGCTGCCCAGCCGACGCCGGACCAGGTCGGCCTGCTCCTTCACCTCGGCATCCATCGCGTGCTTCTCGAACCAGTCAAAGTCGATGGAGATGGGGAACGCGTTGACGAGCACCTTGCGGCCCTTGTACCGCAGTTCCGTCTCTGTCCCCTCCGCATCCGTGTACCGCCGCGCCGAACGTGAGAAGTTCTGCGCATCCGAATAGGTTTGGAACCCGATAAGGTCTGATCCCAGCATCCCTCGCAGCAGCTTCTCCCGCCACGGCAGCCAACTGAACAGCTCCTCGGGCGGGAACGGGATGTGCATGAACATCCCTATGCGAACATCGGGCCGCATCTCGCGGAGCAGTTCCGGGACCAGTTGCAGGTGATAGTCCTGCACCCACACCGTGTCGCCCGGCTCAGCGCTTGCCGCGGCAGCCCGAGCGAACCGTTCGTTCACCTTCACATAATGAGGCCACCAGTCGTGGTTGAACTCCGGCGTGCGGATGGCGTCGTGGTACAGCGGCCACAATGTCCGGTTGCTGAACCCGTTGTAGTAGGTGTCGATCTCGATCTGGCTCAGCTTGACGGGCCGCATCGGGACGCCATCAACCGATGGCACGCGGCCGCCCCCATCATCCCCGGTCCAGCCGATCCATGAGCCCCCGCGTTTGCGCAGGATGGGCATGAGCGCCGTGACCAGCCCACCCGTGCTGGACACCCACGTGCCGCCCTTCTCCCTGAACAGCGGCAGGCGATTCGCCACGACCACCAGTTTCTTTGCAACCGCCAAATAGCCTCCTCTTTCATGTCGGCACGCTCCGACAACAGGACTCTTGCCGGTCAGTATCGCGAGTCTATTCTAAACATGCCTTCATTTGTGGGCGACGTGCCCCGTAAAGACGCGGCTTTTCCCGTCCTGCGGGGCAGAAACCTGCGTCGCACAGTGCCTCTTCGGGCGCATTCATGACAACCCCGCCGATGCCCAACCACCACCACCGACCGCCTGCCGCCACTGGCGCATGGGTCGCGTTACTGGCACTGACGGTGTGCTTCCTCTCGTTCGCGCAACGCTCCCATCGCCCTCAGGGCGATGGCACGGCCAACATGGCGACCGCCACGATTGCCGGGCAGAAGTTTCTGCTGGAGGTTGCCACGGACCCAGAGTCGCAAGACCGCGGGCTTGCGGGCCGGACATCCATCCCCGAGCGCGGCGGCATGGTCTTTGTGTTCGATTCCGACGAAATCCGCGGCTTCGTGATGCGCGACTGCCAGATACCCCTCGATATCCTCTACCTCAACTCTGCCCGGCAGGTCGTCGGGCACTTCCACATGTCGCCCGAAGCGCCACGAACCTTGGCCGAAAAAACCGATAGCGCTGCCTACGAGTCACGATTGCAAATTTATTTTTGCGGCGAGCCCTCTCGCTATGTGATTGAAATTCGGGGAGGACTGATCGACGTGCTGGGGGTCGATATCGATGATTACATCGATCTCAAGAATGCATATTTCCACCCGACTGATGAGCAATAACCCCTACAAACAAGAGGGTTGCGTAGCGGGCTGGGAGAAGCACCAGCAGTCTCAAACTTCGACGCGCCGCCCGCTTGCAGACGATGGGTGCGGCATGCAGGCCTCCCGGTAGAACCCACAGACATCGAGTTAATTTATGACCAGCACGCATTCGCCCGGCGTGGTTTGGTTCATCAGTCCCTCATCCGGGGAATCCACCTTTGGAGAACCTACTCGGGTGTCGGGGTTCTTTATCCAAGGAGACTGGAATGGATTTACAAAAGGTACTTGCGTTTCGTGAGCATGGTCGTCGGCAGTTCCTGCAGACCGTCGGAGCGGCCACCGCCGCCGGCGTCGGTCTTGCCATGCTGCCTCACAAGGCCATGGCCCAGCGCGGCGGGCTGGACGTCGCCGTTCTGAACTTCGCCCTCAACCTCGAATACCTCGAAGCCGAGTACTACGCCTACGCCACCACCGGCATGGGCATCCAGGCTCAGGGCGTTGGCGTTGACGGCAACGGCACCCCCGGCTCGGTCACCATCCGCGCCAATCCCCAGGTCCCCTTCGCAACCCCGGCCATTCAGCAGTACGCTGCTGAGATCACGGCTGACGAGATCGCCCACGTGAACTTCCTGCGCGCTGCGCTCCAGAGCAATCGGGTCGCCCGTCCCGCGATCGACCTCCAGAACAGCTTCAACACCGCCGCCATGGCTGCGGGCCTTGGCCCCACGTTCGACCCCTTCGCCAACGAGGACAACTTCCTCCTCGGCGCCTTCATCTTCGAGGATGTGGGCGTCACGGCGTACAAGGGCGGCGCCCGTCTGCTCGCCAATAAGGACTTCCTCGAGGCCGCTGCCGGCATCCTGGCGGTCGAGGCGTACCACGCCAGCAACGTCCGCACGACGCTGTTTGCACGCGGCCTTTCTGCCGCGGCACAGGCGATCTCCGACGCCCGTGATTCGCTCGATGGTTCCAGCGATCTCGACCAGGGCATCCTCAATGCCGCCGGCAATGCCAACATCGTGCCGACCGACGCGAACGGCCTCGCGTACAGCCGCTCGACCCAGCAGGTGCTGAACATCGTCTACCTCAGCCCCACCGGCGCTCCCGGCGGCTTCTTCCCCGCTGGCCTCAACGGCGCCATCCGCTAACCCACCCGTCCTCACGCCGCCGATTCCCGGTCTTAAGCCGGGAATCGGCGGCTGCTTTGCACACACTCGGAGAGAATTACCATGAACGCAACCCAACGCGCCTTCGCAGCCATGCTGCTCACGGCCACTGCACTCCCCCTTGCCGCGCAGGCACAGCAGACCGTGTACGCCATCGGCGGCGGCGGCACCACGCTTGTCCGCTTCCAGAGCAACAACCCCAGCAACGTCACGGTTGTCGGCACCTTCGGCGGTGCCGGCGCCTTCCTTGATGCCATCGACTTCCGCCCGCAGACCGGCCAGCTGTACGGCTACCTCGACAACGGGGACTCGTTCTTCACGATCGACCTCAACACGGCCCAGTTGACGCTTGCCTCGACCGGCGCATCGGGCGCCCCCACCAACACCTTCCAGCTGGGCATGGACTTCAACCCGACGATCGACCGCGCCCGCGTCATCACCGACAGCGATCAGAACATTGTGTTCAATCCGCTGACCGGCACGGCCGCCCCCTTCACCAACGTCTTTTACGGCGTCGGCGATGCGAACGAACTGGCCGATCCCAACATCATCGACATCGCCTACACGCAGAGCTTCGCGGGCGCCACGTCCACGCAGCAGTACGCCATCGACTACGGCCTGAATGCCCTGGTGACCGTCGCCAACAACGCCGGCACGCTGGCGACCGTTGGCCTGCTCGGGGTCGATACGGACATCTACACCGGCTTTGACATCTACACCAACGCTGGCGGCATCGACACCGCCTACGCCCTGCTCGCCCCCCTCGGCGGCACGGCCAGCTTCTACACGATCAACCTTGCCACCGGCGCTGCGACGCTGGTGGGAGCACTCGGCACCACCGATGCTCAGATCTACAGCCTTGCCGTCGTGCCTGCCCCCATCGGGCTGGCCGTTCTCGCCCCCCTCGGCCTCGGGTTTGCCCGTCGCCGGCGCTAAGCGAGATTGACGGCTGACATCCAAGCCTTTCAGGAACACGGGCGGACTCGCAGGGGCCATCAAAGGCCGCAACGAGTCCGCCCTGTGCTTTTTGGGCGTGCGGTTTCTTCACGTCCCCGCCACCCCCGGCACCATCAGCCGCATCCTCGACGCCCGCAAGCCGGTATTCTTCCTGCATGGGCCCGCCCGCCTTGATGGCCCTTCCTTCCTGAGCATTGACGGGCACGCCGGAGCCGCATGATTCCTCAGTTCCTCCTCCAATCAATCACGCCAGGCGCGCTGCTCGCCGCCAGCACCTCGGCGCGCCTCTGGCCCACCTTCGAAAAACCGGTGTGGCTCGCCCTCATCCCACCCCTATGCCTGCTGTCGTGGTGGATTGCCCGCCGCAGCCTTGCCGGCGGCAGCGCGTACCGCCAGATGATCCAGCTCGCCGTCCGCTGCATCGTCATCGCGCTCCTCTGTGGGGCGCTCGCCGAGCCACGCCTGCGCTGGCGCGCGAACGACGTCGCCGTCGTAACCGTCATGGATGTGAGCGATTCGGTTCCTGCTGCCGAGCAGAAGCGCACCGACAAGTTCCTCAACGCGTCGCTCGCCCAGCGCCCAAAGGACGACCGCTTCGGGCTGGTCACCGTCGCGCAAGACGCCTTTGTCCAGTCCATCCCTTCCACATCCATCACGCAGGTTGATAAGGCCACTATCGGGCGCGGCGATGCCAGCGCCGTTCAGAAGGGCCTCGATCTCGCCCGCGCCCTCATACCTGCCGATGCCGCCGGGCGGATCCTCCTGATCTCCGACGGCAACGAGACCAGCGGCAGCCTCCGCACCGCGGCGACCGCCCTTGCGGCCGCGGGCGTGCCCATCGACGTTGCGCCCGTCACCTATGACCGCTCGGGCATGGTCCGCATCGAGGACCTCGTCGTCCCGGCGTGGGTACGTGATGGGGACACCATCACCGCCCGCATCATCTTCAACGCGGGGCAGCCCGTGCGCGGCCGGCTGACGCTGCTGCTCAACGGTGAAGCGATCGACCTCGACCCGCAATCGCCGCAACTCTCCGCACGACTCGATCTTCCCGCGGGCCTGCGGGTCGTCTCGCAGACGCTCCGCCTGCCCAGCGGCCCGTCGCAGCGGCTCGAAGCCGTCTTTGAGCCTGACGACCCTTCCATCGCCGCGCCGCAACTGCTTAAGGCCGAGGGTGTGACGTTTACCAGCGACACCGGCCGCGTCCTCATCCTGGCGGAAGACCCCGATGCCGCGGCACCGCTGATTGCCGCGATGGCGGACCCCAGCGTCAAGATTGATGTCCGCCCTGCCGCGGGCGCTCCCACCGATCTCACCGAATGGACCGGCTACGACGCGGTCGTGCTTTACGATGAGCCCGCCTACGGCTTCTCACAGGCGCAGCAGCAGGACCTCGCCAGCGCAGTCCACGATGGCGGCATCGGGCTGCTGATGGTGGGCGGGCCACAGGCCTTCGGCGCGGGCGGGTGGATCGGTTCGCCCCTCGCCGACTCGCTGCCCGTTTTGCTCGACCCGCCCCCCAAACGAAACATGCCGATGGGCGCCCTCGCCCTCATCATCGACCGCTCCGGCTCCATGGCCTCCCCCGCCGTCCTCGGCGGCATCTCGCGCCAGGAAGTCGCCAACGAAGCCGCCATCCTCGGCGTCAAGGCGCTCAGCCGCCTCGACCAGGTCGCCGTCATCGCCTTCAGCAGCGACACCGAAGTCATCCTACCGCTGACCCCATGCTCCGATCCCCAGGCCATTGCGCGGCAGATCCGCGCCATCGGCTCCATGGGCGGCACCGACCTCTTCCCCGCGATCGATGTCGCCGGCCAGCAGCTCGCAAAGTCCCCTGCCGGCGTCAGGCACATCATCATCCTTACAGACGGCCAGACAGAGGGCAACCCCGAAGACGGATACGCCGCGGTCCGTGAACTCAAGCGCCGCGGCACCAGCGTCTCCACAATCTCGATCGGCGATGCGAACAACGAGCTGCTGAAAAAGCTTGCATCGCTTGGCGGCGGTCGCAACTACGACGTCCGCAGTGAGAACGCCCGGGCCGTGCTCCCTCAGATCTTCATCAAAGAGGCACAAACACTCACCCGCTCGCTCATCTGGGAGGGCGCTCCCTTCTCGCCCAAGCTCGAGTACGCGGGCGACTCGCTCCGAGGCATGCGCGGGCCCTTCCCCGCCACCAGCGGCTACATCGTTACCGCCGATCGCGGCGGCCTCTCCACCATCATCCTGCGCGGGCCGCAGAGCGACCCCATCCTTGCCCAGTGGCAGCATGGCCTGGGGCGCGTCACCGCCTACACCAGCGATGCCTCCACGCGCTGGAACACCGCCTGGACCGGCTGGACCAACTACCAGGCGTTCTGGCGTCAGCAACTGGGCTGGGTCCTTCGCCCTTCAGGGGACACCCGCACCCGCGTCACTGTGGAAAACCGCGGCGACAAAGCGCGCATCTCCCTCGACATGCACGATGCCGCCGGCGAGCGGCTCAACTTCGCCACCATCCGCGCTCGCGTCACGGCCCCCACTGGCGAGCGCGGAGAAAACAAGGCGAGCGATGTCTCGTTCCGTCAGGTCGGCCCGGGCCGCTACGAGGCCGAGGTTGATGCCGCGGCAACCGGCGCGCACATGCTCTCCATCCGTTACGACACCCCGGGGACCGAAGGGGAGGAGCCCCGCTCCGGAAGCGTTCGCGCCGCCATCATCAAACGCTCCGGGGATGAACTCCGCGAATCAACCCCCAACCAGACGCTGCTCCGCGACATCGCCCAGCGCACGAACGGGCACATCTACGAGCTCGACAGCGCGGGTGCCAACCTCTGGCTGCGCGACAACATCACCATGCCCGAGTCTTCCCGGCCCATCTGGCTGCTTGCCGCGATGATCGGAATGGGCGCGTTCCTCTTCGATGTCGCGGCACGCCGCATCACCATCGACCCCTCACGCCTCCGTTCCCGCTGGCTGCGCTTGTGGTCTTCCCCTACTTCCACAGTCCCCGCTTCGCTCGCCACCCTTGCGACAGTCAAGTCCCGTGCCGCCGCAAGCATGGCTCAGAAACCTTCAGCCACCTCCTTCGCACCGCCCCCGGACCCCGACATCATCCCGCTCGAGCCGTCGGCAGATGCACCCCCGGCACCGCCCATCTTCTCCCCGGCGTCTCCACCGCCCGCCCCGCAGCCGCCCGCCACCGGCGGCGACATGATGTCGCGCCTCCGCGATGCCAAGAAGCGGTCGCAACGCGACCAGCAATAGCCGCGAAACCCGCTTAAGTGCCCATAAACCACAAAATCTGCTGCATGGCTTGACATATTCCATTTATGGAATATATTGAAGGCGTGCCCACAGTCACCGATGAATCCGACCTCTTTGCCGCAATCGCCGACCCGCGACGCAGGCAGATCCTCGACCTGCTGGCGGCAAACACCGCCCTGCCTGTGAATGACCTTGTTCTCCATCTCGACCTTCCTCAGCCCGCCGTGTCGAAGCACCTCAGCATCCTCCGTCAGTGCGGTTTGGTCGCCGCGACCCGCCGCGGTCGCAGCCGCGTGTACCACCTTGAGGCGAGGGCGCTCAAGCCCGCACACGCCTGGATCAGTTCTTTCGAGCGCTTCTGGGATCACCACCTTACCCGTATCAAGCAGGCAGCCGAGCGTGCCGCCCGCCGCGAGGGCGCACCCGCCGCGACCCCGTCCCCAGAGCCCGACACAAAGACCTCTCCGACCAAACCAGCTCGTCACACCTGAGCACGAGAACCAGTCACGATTCACCAGCCACTCTCACACTGAAAGCAAAGGAGCCCCAATGTCTACCGCAACCACCGCCGCCCCCACTCATTCCTCTACACGGAGCGAAACCGTCACCACCCTTGACATCCGCAAGGACATCCTCATCGCCGCATCGCCCGAAGTCGCCTTCGCGGCCATCCTCGAAGAGCTCGGGCCCGGCAGCGAACTGCCCGATGGCAAGCCCTTCCCGATGAAGATCGAGCCTTGGCCCGGCGGCCGCTGGTACCGCGACATGGGTGAGGCCGGCGGTCACAAGTATGGTCACCTGTGGGGCCATGTGCAGGTCATCAAGGCCCCCACGCTGCTCGAGCTCACCGGCCCCATGCCGATGTCATTCCCCGCCATCAACCACGTGCAGTACCGCCTCACGGCCGAGGGCAGCAGCACGCGGCTCTCGCTCATCCACCGCGCGATGGGCCTGCTGCCGCAGGAACTCCGCGAGGGCATGCCCCAGGGTTGGGAGCATGGCGTGAACCGCATCAAGCTGATCGCGGAGCGCAACGCCAAGCGCAAGAGCTAAGTGCCCTCCGTTCCTGACGCCAACCCGATCTCGCGCCCATCGCAATACTGAACAGGACGAACGCTGATGCCATCCAACACCCCTTCCACCACCCCCACTTCGCACCGTGTGGTCTCGCGCGATGCCTGGCTCACGGAGCGGGTCGCGCTCCTCGCACAGGAGAAGGAACTCACCCGTCAGCGCGATGCGCTGTCGCAAAAAGTCCGTAGCCTGCCGTGGGTAAAGGTCGAGAAGTCCTACACCTTCGACGCCCCCCAAGGCCGGCAGAGCCTCGCCGACCTCTTCGGCGACAAGAGCCAGCTCATCGTCTACCACTTCATGTTTGATCCTACCTGGTCGCAGGGCTGCAAATCCTGCTCCTTCATCGCAGACCACTACAACCCCCTCGCCGTCCACCTGGCGCACCGCGACATCTCTCTCGTCACCGTCTCGAAGGCCCCGATCGCGCAAATCGAGCCCTTCCGCGCCCGCATGGGCTGGACGTTCCCGTGGGTCTCCGGCGCACCCTCGGATTTCGGCAGCGACTTCGGCGTCTCCTTCACAGACCAAGAGCTCGCCGGCGGTGCCGCTGTGTACAACTACGCCGCCGGGCCCTACCCCATGCGCGAGCTCCCTGGCCTCTCCGTTTTCTTCAAGGACGAGAAGGGCGACATCTTCCACACCTACTCGACATTCTCTCGCGGCCTCGAGGAGTTCCTCACCGCCTACCGCTTCATCGACATCACGCCCAAGGGCCGCGATGAAGTGCAGACGGGCGGCATGGGATGGCTCCGCCATCACGACCGCTACGGCGTTGCCAACTTTGTAGACCCCTGGGCCGAAAAACCCGGCATCACCGCGCCGCTGCCGCGCGCAAAGAGCGCCTCCAACGCCTAGCCGCCGCAAGGATCGCCCACATGAACTGCCCCTGTAACAACGGCACGCCTGCCGCGGCTGGTGTTCCCGCGCCCAGCCAAGCCCCGCGCCGCACCTGGCTTGCCCCCGCGGGCTCGCTCGTGCGTTGGGCCGCGCCAGTGGCCGCCCTCGCCCTCATCCCCAAGTGCCCCGCGTGCGTCGCCGCTTACATTCTGCTCTTCACCGGCGTCGGGCTTTCCATCCCCGCGGCCGCGGCAGTGCGCTGGACCCTCATGTCCCTCAGCATCGCCGCTCTCGCACTGCTCACGTTCCGCGCCGCGCGAGCGCTGCTGGCCGCCATGAGCAGCCGCGCTGCTACTTCTCCACCTGCCAGCGCACCACCCGCCCGTTAAGAAACTCCGCCGACCGCGCCGGGCCCTGCGAATCCGCCGACCACGCCCACTGCATCACCGGCCCGTGCGCCGACTCGACCTCATCGCGATGGCTGGGCTCTCCCCACGCCCGCGTCACCATCCCCGGCGTCATCCCCACGGACAACTCGCTGCCCACCTTCACAGCCCGTGCCGCATCCCCCCGCGGCAGCGTCGCGCCGGCGGCTGCCGCGGGATCAACCTCCGCCCGATCGCGAGCGCAGCCCGATGCGCCGATGGCAAGCAGGCCCGCAACGACCGCCGCCCGCCCTATCGCTCTGTGCCCGCGTGCCATTGATGCTTCTCCCTAGTGTGCCACGGCGATCAACAAACCCGCGCCCATGGAATCGATGGTTCAAGGCGCGGTGGATCGTACACATACGGTGCAGGCGTACAGCCGCAGGATGATCTACCTCTCAGCTCGAGCCCGAGACTCAATAGAGTGGAAGGAGCACTCACTCTCAGGCCGCTTCAGCACAAAAACGAGGGTCCTCCGCGCCAGAAGCCACAACTCAATCAGTCGCGAGCTTCGCCGTGATCACACGTCCACCCGCGTCAAGCTGGATGACAAGCCATTCTGAATCGATGGCAACGTACGAGTTGGGTTCCTGTCCGAGAGCGTACACCATGTCGTAGTTGTCAAAATAGGCCGTCGTGTTTGGTGGGCCGATCAGTGATTCGACCTCCGCACGCGAACGCCCGACCAGCGGGTGGGTGCGGAGCAGATCATCCACCATTCTCTGGCGGATCGATTCATGGCTGAATGATGAGGGCGTGGCCTTCCACCGCGCCGAATCAAACCGGATCGGACGCTCGCGCCACGCCGCGGAATCAAAGTAAAGCCACGCGGACATGCCAAGCATGACGCTTGCCACAAGACCGCCGCAGACCGCGAGCTTTCGACGTGCTGGATGGCTCATCGCCCTATCGTAAGCGGCGGTTGGCGAAGTCGGCAAATGGCACTGCAGTCGATCGGCGGGTGGTGGCGTGTGAAGGAATGGCCGCACAACTCGCCCGCGCAATATCGGTTAGTCCCTATCCTAATCTGTCATCATGGCAAGGAAGAAAACCCAACAGGGTTCATGGGACGCCGTCCGAGATAGCCTGCGCGCTGCTGCCGATCCCGTGCTTGCGGAACGCTACAGGAGTATCGCGCCCACCAGCGGCACAATCCTTGGTATCACCGTACCGGTCATACGCACCATGGTCAAAGTGTTTGCCGTGACCGAGAAGGGGCTTACGGTGTCGGAGGCCGCGGACATGACTAACCTCGCCTTTGCCTCGGCCTGCCGGGAGGAGATGCTCTTTGCGACGTTCCTGCTGGGGCGTTTCAAAGCCAAGTTCGAGTACTCTCATTGGGCAAATCTGAATGACTGGATCCAGGGCATCGACAACTGGGAGACGTGCGACCAGCTCGCCATGGGCGTTGCGGGAGAGATGATCGGCCGCGCGGCTGAGCCGCATCGGAGCAGGTGGATACGTGAGCTTGAGAAATGGGCTGAAGCACCAAGTCCCTGGCGACGCCGATTCGCGGTAGCGACGACCACCGTGCTTAACCAGAAAGGTCGCAGCGACGCGACGATGGCCTTGAACATCTGTGAACGAGTGATCACTGATGATGACAAGAGTGTGCAAAAGGCCGTCGGATGGGCGCTGCGGGAAGCCTGCAAATCCGATGCGACCGCAGTGTTCTCGCTTCTGAAGAAGCATCAGTCCGTGATGCCGCGGCCTCTCTTAAGGGAGTCCGCCCAGAAACTCTCCGCCCCCCAGCGAGCAGCGCTCGGGTTGGGTTAGCCGCACCACGCGGACGATTTATCGGAGTCGCGTGAGCTCCAAATCCTCGAACCTGTCCGGGAATAAGAGGACACAGTTGAACCTAGCCATAAACGCAGATGGCCTCGGCACTTGCCGAGGCCATCAAGCCTTTGAAGTCGGGGTGACTGGATTCGAACCAGCGACCTTCTCGACCCGAACGAGACGCGCTACCAAGCTGCGCTACACCCCGCAAGCCCACTATAGGCCACGCTCATCCCAGGACCACATCCCTCGCGGCAAGGAACGCCCACCCCCCGGCAACCGGCGCGAGGGCCCGTGCCTTACTGCAGCCGATCCGTGAAGTTCGGGGGCGTCGTGTAGACGTTGTCCTTGTTGTAATCCTCGATTACCTTGCCCGACGCGTCCTTCTTCACGCCCACTTTGCCATCAGGCCCGGCGGAGTAGAAGTAGGGCCGGTTGCCCACGCACATGCCCCCGTCAGAGTCCGCCATTTCCTGGGCGGTGCCCGCCGGGTCGTTGATGGGCTGGTTGTTGCGGCGGATCTTTGCGATGGAAAGCGTCGGGACGATCACGCTGGGGGGAGTCGGGCTGAGCGTCCCGATGATCTGCGCCACGTCGCGAGGGGCCGTCAGCGTCGGCGTCGGCGAGGCGATGTCCCCGGTGACGACGCCCTGGAAAACAGGGTGGACGTAGCGGATGGGCTGGCCCCAGCCGTCGAACACCGTCGTCAGCTCGGGCTGGTACTGCCCGGTATTGTCCGCGTCGTACAGCCGCACCACCTTGGCGGGCAGCTTGGTCAGAATGGCGTTGACCGAGGGCACCTTGCGGCCCTGCTCATAGAAGAAGCCCACGCTGTTGATCATCTGGTTGCCCATCAGCCCGCCCCCCGAGGCATTGGAGGTGTTATCCATGTCCCGCGCATCGGCGATCGGGAACCGCTTGTTGGGGTCGGATGGATCAACAAACAGCGGGTCGGGGTTGTCGCCCTTCTCGGCGATGAACTGCTGCAAGGCGGAATCGAGCGCGAGCAGCGTGTCCTTGGTCAGCCGCTGCTTGCCGCCCTGCATCACCACGTAACCCACCGCCAGCGTCACCCCGATCAGGATGCCGATGATCCCGATCACCACCAGCAGCTCGATGAGGGTGAAGCCCGGGGAAGCCCCGCGTTGACGGCGGCTGGCGTTGCCGCGGCTGGAATGGTGCATGCTGGTCATCGCGCGTATCTCCTGAAGGTCAAGCCATCGACAGCGTACCCGCCATTGCCCCGGCACGCACCCCAATTTCTCAGGATGCGGCCCAAACATTGGCTACCAAGGCATACGGATGTGCCGCCAAAAAGATTCACCCCCCTCCCAGTGACTGCTCCCATTCCCCTGTCCCCGGCCCCATATTGCCTATCTCAAGCAAATGCGCCCGTGTACCTATTGACGAATGCATGAGGCCGCACCTATAAATGACCGCTTCCATGACCCCGCCGCATGTGGCTCGCGTTGTACGCAACGCCCCCGCGGCAAGGCCGTTTCGAACAACCTTTTCTGGAGCGCGTTGATGGCATTGGAGACCGACCGTCCTTCATTTTTGAACGGGAAGCCCGTTGGCGACATGACCCTCGTCGAGATCTCCGAGCAGCTCGACCGCGTGACCGCGTGGATGGAAGCAGAGCGTGTCAAAGAACGCGAGGCCCGCACGGTGTACCAGCAGGTCGCCCAGCAGGTCGAGGGCGCCCTCTCCCACATCCGCTCGTACGCTCAGCAACTCGTCGATACCCACTCCCGCCGCGTCTCGGCCTTCAGCGGCCTGCTCTCGCAGAACGGGCAGAATGGTCAGAACGGCCGCCACGCGGCACGCAGTGAATCCCGCCGCCCCGCCGCCAGCGCCCCCGCCGCCCGCGGCAGCCGCACCAACATCGCCGATGCCATCCTGCACATCTGGACCATCGACCGCTACAAGGAACAGCTCACCACCGACGAGATCAGCGAGGCCCTCGCCGACACCGGCTACAAGACCAAGGCCGCGCCCACGTCCCTCAAGTCCAGCATCAACCAGTCGCTGGCGAAGCTCTGCCGCACCGGGCATATCACCCGCTTCCGTTCCGACGGCACCCGCATCGACATCGGCGACACCAACTCGCGGGCACGCAAGTACATCGCCTCAATCCTTGTGGATGACGAATAAGTCAACGGGATTGTTCCAAACAAATGAGCCTAATCACAGGGAGGCCACGCGGCCTCCCTTTCGTATTTTTGCGTACAGCTGATACCCGGCCAGCGGAATACACAACCCCGCGACCGTCGCGATCAGCATCTTCCATCCCACGGCCATCTCAACCTTCCACAGCAGCACGCTGGCAATGCCCACCAGCGGCAGGTGCCACACATACACGGCGTAGCTCGCACGCGCTAGCAGCGCCGCCAGGCGTGCCGTGACCACCGGCCGCCACGCCCGCGCCGCCGCCACCGCGCTCACCGCCGACATCAACGCGAACACCCCGAGCAGCAGGTGCAGGATGTCCACCACCGCACCCCCCGACTGCAAACCATCCCCATATCCCCACACCCACCGCACCGCCCACGCGATGTACACCCCCTGCGCCGCGAACCACGCCACAACCCACACCCACGCCTCAGCTCGAATCTGCTCCTCACTTCGCAATCGATTCCGGTCCGCCAGCAGCACGCCGATGAAGAACAAGGGTACGTGGAACACAAAGGGAATCGGCCGCGGCACAAAGCCGTTGCTGAAGTCCATCAGCAGCACCGGCTCCCACCACATGCACGCCGTCATCACCACCGCGCCAAGCGTCAATCCGACGGGCAGGCTCAGTCGCACCGTGTACCGCGGGCTGATGTACCGCTTCCACACGTACAGGGCCGCCACATAAATGATGAGGTACTCGAGGTACCACAGGTGCGCCAGCCCCAGCAGCCGCGCCTTGTCTTCCGTAGAGAACCGGAAGTGCAACACCTGCTCCACCTGGATGTACCCCACCCGCCACCAGCCCCAGCACCACACCAGGAACATCACCGGCAGCACCGTCACCACGCCCCACAACAGCGGCACGCCCACGCGTTTCCACCGCGATGCCAGCATGATCGATGCACCCCGCCGGAAGCACGTCTCGCTCGCGAAATACCCCGCCAGCACGAAGAAGATCTTGACCCCCGCCGCCCTGCACCACAAGAACACCAGGTCGGGCATCGCTGATGCATCCCCGCCCACATCGTGAACGGGCCACGCCATGCTCTCTGGTGGCACCAGCATGTACGCCACTGCCGCGTGCGTCACGATCGTGCAGATCGCAGCCGCCGCGCGCAGCGTCTCCAGCCCGCGCAGCCGTGCGGGCGCTTCTCCACCCGCCAGCGCGGCAGCCGGCACACCCGAACCCAAACCTGTTGAATCGTCGCTCGCCATGAGGGGGCCCGGACAGGGCCAATCCCCCCCGGTGCCGCGAGTTTACACGCGAACGCGCCCCGGCACCCCCACCACCGTCGTATCGCTGGGCACATCCCGCGTCACGACCGCCCCCGCGCCGATGGTGCACCCGCCTCCGATGCGCACCCCCGGCAGCACCCGCGCGCCAAGCCCCACCAGCGTGTGCGCACCAACCTGCACGCCGCCCCCCAAAATCGCCCCGGGCGCGATGTGCGAGTTCTCGCCGATGGCGCACTCATGCTCAATCACTGCCGCGGAGTTGATGATGCAGTGGTCGTCGATGCTCGCGAAGGAATGGATCATCGCCTTGGGCGCCACAAAGATCCCGGTCCCCAGCGTCGCCGACGGCGCGACGAACGACTCCGCGTGGATGATCGTCGCCCCCAGGTCATAGGGCAGGCTTTGTTGCACACGCCGGCGCAGGGCGACATCGCCGATGGCCACAATGTACAGGTCCTCGTCCGTGAGGCTGATCCCCGCCAGCGTGCCCAAGTAGGGCACTCCCAGCCGCTGGCCCAGCACCGCCTCCGCGTTGTCGTCGTAATAACCCGCGGGCGTCACCCCGGCCGCCTGCACCGCCTCGGCAACCACCAGCGCGTGGCCACCCCCGCCGATGATCATGAGCCGCCGCTTGCCTTCACCTTCCATGGGCCTCACCTTCGCTCGTGGGGTGCCTTCGCAACTGCTTATCGGCATTTACCCCGCTCAACGCCTGCCAAACCCCGAGACCCCATTCGGCCCCTGTTCGCACCGCGGCCCCTACGCTTCTTTATGGAGCCGATTCGCCTTGCCTGTGTGCGTTATCTCAACACCGCACCCCTCATTGAGGGCCTCGAAAAAGTCGCAGGCCTCACCCTCATCCCCGCCGTCCCCGCCATGATCTCCGGCCTCGTGCTGCGCGGCGAGGCCGACCTGGGGCTCTGCTCGGTGGTTGATTGCGTCGGCCTCGCCGAAGCGCCGGACCCCAACCTCTGCCTCGTGCCCGCCGGCATGATCGGCTGCGATGGCCCCACGCTCACCGTGCGGATTTTTTCCGCGGTCCCTTTCGACCGCGTTACCACGCTCCACGCCGACACCGACAGCCACACCTCGGTCATCCTCGCGCAGCTCATCCTCGCCCGCAAGTTCCAAGTCCGCCCGGCGCTCATCGGCTTCGATGCCCGCGAGCGTGTGGCGACCACACCGCACGCGCCGGTCGCAGCCCCGATGGACCTGGAATCAAGCTGGCCGCAGACGGTGCTGCTCATTGGCGATAAAGTCGTCACCGACTGCCCGCCCCAATCGCGCTACCCCTATCAGCTCGACCTGGGCGAGTGCTGGAAAGAACTCACCGGCCTGCCCTTCGCCTATGCCGTCTGGATGTGCCGCCGCGAAGACATCGATTCTCCCAAAACCCGCCTTGCCGCGGCAATGCTTGACCGCCAGCGCCGCCGCAACGCCATGCGCCTGGGCTGGGTCATCGCGCGGCGCGAGCCGACGTCTCACTGGCCCTCCGACCAGGCCGAACACTACCTCCGCACGCTGCTGCGATTTGAGGTCGGCCCGCGCGAAACAGAAGCCATCTCACGCTTCCTCGCCGAAGCAGCCGACATGGGCCTGACGGCGCAGCGCGAGCCCTGCTGGGCCCCGCTCGCGAACGTGTGAGCGTTGTGAAGTCTTACGTCCCGGGGACTTCCTGCTCCACCCGCCACTCAATCTCTTTTCCGCGGCAGTCAATATGCACCGCAAACGACCCCGGCTTGCCCCCCGGCGTCCGCGGGTCGGCCCGCTTCATTAGCGGCCAGATGATCTTGCGATCCGTCTCGGGCAGCGGCAGCCCATCGACTTCTTCCGGTGTGAACCAGTCCAGCCGCCCCTCGCGCATGTCGTGAGGCTCTACATGCACCGCCCCAAGCACACGGTATACAAACATCAGCCAGTGCCCCTTGCCCTCAAAGGCGCACTCGCTCACGACGCCGATGAGGTGGATGCGCTCCATGGGCACATGCAGCCCGGCCTCTTCAAAAATCTCCCGCTGAGCACACTGCGCCGGAGACTCGCCCTCGTCTACATGCAGTTTGCCGCCGATGGGCGAGCACAGCCCCTGGTTAGGAGCCTTGAGCCTGCGGAGCAGCAGCACGCGGCCAGCCTCATCCCGCAGGTCGCACAGGCACGCGATGCGGTACGGCAACGCCGCTCCAGAACCTTGAACGCTGTGATCGGTCATGGTGCTTGCAGCGCGTCCTTCCGTGCTATTCAATCTTCTGACGCAGGTTGCCCGCCCGCTCCAGCAGTTCCCGTTCCAGTTCCCCGCGCTCCTGCACCGAGGACTTCTCCGGCTGCATCACATACTTCCACACCACCTCGTTCGACAGCGTGAAGGGCATCGCACTCGCCACCAGGTCCAGCGGCACCAGTTCGTAGATGGGAGTTGAAGCGTTCGCCTTCGCACGGATCGGCTCATAGCCCTCCAGCTCAAGCTGCACCTCATACTCGCCATAGTGCGTGAAGGCCGCGCTCACCGGTGTTCGGCCGATCTCCACATCGTTGACCGTCACCGTCGCCCCAGGGGGGTCGGAGATGATTGTCATACGCCGCTCGAGGCAGCCCCCCAGCGCCAGCAGTGCTGCCGCCGCGCCCGCGAACACGGAAGATTTCGCACGCGAACTCATACCCTGAGTGTACCAACTGACATCACAGGACGGCAGGGGCCCATCCACAGTGATGCCATTCAGCCTGCCGCGCACCTACAGCCCCGGGCCCGTGATGCCCGAGGTCATCACCGCAGGCGGCGGTCCTGATGGGCGTGTTCCCGGGCCCAGCGGCGGCCGTCCACCGCCACCACCGCCGCCATTCCCTCCCCCGCCGCCACCGGGCGACAGACGGGCCTTGAACACATACTCCGTCACGCGCGCCCGCACACCCTCCATCATGCCATGGAACAGGTGCGAGCCTTCCTTCTTGTACTCAATCCGCGGGTCCTGCTGGCTGAACGCGCGGAAGTTGATCGAATCCTTCAGCTGATCCATCGCGTAAAGGTGGTCCTTCCATGCTGTGTCCAGCGTCTCGAGCAGGATCGTCCGCTCAAACTGGAGCAGCTCGGGCCGCAGGATGTTCTCCATGCGGGCGCGGATCGCGTTGTTGCGCTCCTCGCCCTCCAGGTACCGCATGGACTCGGGCATCGGGGCGTTGAAGCGGTCCTTGAGGTGCTGCTCCATCTCCGCATCGGTCGCCTTCGTCAGCGCCTCGGCGATCTCCTTCTCGAGCCGGCCCTCCGCCACGAACTTCTCCGACTCGGCCATCAGCTCGCTGCGCACCACATCGGGCGTCTTCTTGAAGACGTTGGCGTCCCAGCCCATCTTGTACCGCAGGTTCGCCCACCCCACCAGGTGCATCGCCGCCTCCTGGAAAGACTGGCGTGCCATGATCGTCGTGATCTGAAGCGCGAAATCCACCGGGTACTCAACCTCCCGGCGGTCGTACATGGCCGCCACTTTCTCCATGATGAAGCCCGTGACCGACACGCCACTGTCCGACTGCTTCGCGCGAGTCTCCACAATCTCCTGCGGCGTGACCTGGATCGTGAGCTTCTCATCCAGCCACTTGGAGAGTTCAGATGCGCCGTAGTTGGGCTCCACGTACACCACCAGCCCCGACAACTCCTCCGCCTCGATAGCGTGGATTGCCGCGTGCACCAGCAGGTCCTTCACGCGCCGCCGCTCTTCGGCGCCACCCGTGCGCAGGTCCTCGGCATCAAGCTCGACATCGAACCGCGTCCGCGCCCAGTTGATAAGCCCGGCCGCGTCGAAGTCGACGCTCACCTCCGAGCCTTCCATGGGCATGTACTCGCCCAGCGTCAGCTCGATGCTCTGCCGCGCCTCGTGCGCCGCGTCGGCAAGGATCAGCCGCTCCATCTCGTTCACGTCCTTGCCCCGCAGCCGCTCGGGAGGGATCGAGCATTCCAGCTTTGCCTTGGCATATTCCGCGGCACACTGCGCCGGGTATTCGGGGTCCAGGTACAGGCTCACCGCGTCATCCACGGTCTTCTGAATGAAGTCAAAGATCAAGCCCTTGACGTCCCGACCCTCAAGCACCCGCTGGCGGAGGCCGTAGAACGACCGCCGCTGGTGCTCCATCACCTCGTCATACTCAAGCACCTGCTTGCGGTACTGGAAGTTCCGCTCCTCGACCTTGCGCTGCGCCCGCTCCACGCTCTTGGTCAGCATGGGGTGCTCAATCGCGTCCCCTTCCTTCATGCCCAGGCGTGAAAGGATCCGCATCGTTGTTTCGCCCGCGAACATCTTCATCAAGTCGTCTTCAAGCGAGACGAAGAACCGCGACGACCCGCTGTCGCCCTGGCGGCCCGACCGCCCGCGCAGCTGGTTATCGATGCGCCGCGCCTCGTGCCGCTCGGTGCCGATGACATGCAGCCCGCCCATGTCCTCGATGGTGTTGAACCACCGCAGGCGGTGCAGGATGAATCGGCCGTTCTCATCCAGCGCCTCTCGCAGCTCCTGGGCCTTGGCGTTGTCCACCTGCTTTGGGTCCATCCACGTGAACTTGTGCGCCCACGCCCGCAGCAGCTGCACCTCAAGCTCGGGGAACGGCATCGACTCGGCATCGCGCTTCTGGATGCCCAGCTCTTTCGCCGCGATCTTGCGGTACACGCCCTCGCGCAGCTCCTCCTCGCTGGACTCAACCGTCACCGTGCGCGGGGCGATACCCCGGCGCAGCCAGTGGTCCAGCTGCGCCTCCTTGGTGATGCGCCCCAGCTTGATGTCGGTGCCGCGGCCCGCCATGTTGGTCGCGATCATCACCGCGCCCATCTGGCCCGCGTTCTCAACGATGTGCGCCTCGCGCTCGTGCTGCTTGGCGTTGAGCACCTCGTGGTGCACCTGGTGCTTGCTCGTCAGCAGTTTGCTGAGGCTCTCGCTCTTCTCGACCGACGTGGTGCCGACCAGGATCGGCCTGCCCACATCGTGGAACGCCTTGACCTCGTCGGTGATCTGGCTCCACTTGTCCTTCGCGGACAGGAACACCACATCGTCCATGTCGTTGCGGACCACCGGCTTGTTCGTGGGGATCGCCACCACGTCCAGCTGGTAGATGTCGTGGAACTCCTGTGCTTCGGTGTCCGCCGTGCCGGTCATACCCGCGAGGCGCTTGTACATCTTGAAGAAGTTCTGGATGGTGACGGTCGCAACCGTCTGCGTCTCGCTCTTGATCGGCACCTTCTCCTTGCACTCCACCGCTTGGTGGAGCCCGTCGGACCACTGCCGCCCGATCATCGGGCGCCCCGTGTTGGTGTCCACGATCACGATGCTCGGCTCGGTACGCCCAGTCTGCGGGTTCTGCGCCGGCATGATGACGTAGTCCCGGTCCAACTCATACACCGTGTGGGCCCGCAGGCTCTGCTCCAGAAGGTGCGGCAGGTCGATGTTCTCATCCACATACAGCGACCCTATCTGCGCCGCGCGCTGCGCCTCGCTCACGCCCTCGTGCGTCAGGTGCGTGCTCTTGCGCTCCAGCTTCACCTCGAAGAACTGCGGGTACTGCCCGCGGGCCTGCTCCAGCGGCGCGAGCTCGATCTTCGCCTGCCGCAGGCCCTCCTGCAGCGCGGGCACGGTCGACTTGTCGCGCGCCTGGCGGATGTCGCCCTCGAAGCCCTTCACCCGCATCTTCGCGCGTTCAAGCTTCTCGTTCGCCTCGGTCCACGGCTTCTGCTTCTCCACCAAGTGCCGCGCCAGCCGGTCGGCAAGTTCATACCGCGGAGATTGCGAGTGCGCCTCGCCGGAGATGATCAGCGGCGTCCGCGCCTCGTCGATCAGGATCGAGTCCACCTCGTCCACGATCGCGAACTCTCGCCTCTTCTGCACCTGCTGCTCGACCGTCTTCTTCATGTTGTCGCGCAGGTAGTCGAACCCGAACTCCGCCGTGGTGCCGTACACCACATCGCACTTGTACATCACCCGCTTCTCATCCTCGTCCTGCATGTGCTGCGGGTGGATGGCGCCCACGGTCATGCCCAGGGCGTGGAAGTACGGGAAAGTCCAGTCGCGGTCGCGCTGCACCAGGTAGTCGTTGACAGTCACCACATGCACCCGCATCCGCTCGATCGCGGCCTTGTAGCACGCCAGCGGCGCCACGATTGTCTTGCCCTCGCCCGTTCGCATCTCGGCGATCTTGCCCTGGCACAGCACCATGCCGCCGATCAACTGCACGTCGAACGGCCGCGCCCGGAAGGGCGGGCGCGACTCGGGGTACAACTCCTTGATCGCCTGGTAGATTTCAACAGGAATGTCACCCTGGCGCCACGCCTCCACGGGCCCCGGGCAACCCATCCACTCGCCCACGGGCTCCGCGGGCTCCCGCGCCATCATCTCGGCCTTCACCTTGCTGTATAGGTCCCGCATTTCCGGCTTCAGCAGCGACAGATCAAAGTTCGCCGTAGGGTCGAACACCCGGCGGATACCGACCCCACGGTCCATCGCCTCGCGGGCATACGCAAAGGCCTCGGGGATCAGGTCGTCCGCCTTCGCCCCCCCGTCTACCTTGGCCCGCAGTTGGCCCAACTGCGCCCGAAGCTCCGCATCGCTCATCTTCATGACCTGCGGCTCAAGCCCGTTGATCTCGTTCACCCGCTGCGTGTACCGCTTCACAAACCGGTCGTTGCGCGTCCCGATGATGCGGTTCAGAATCGGACCAATAAACGGAATGCCCTGCTCGCCCATGGTGTCTACTCGCTTCCACGCGGCAGCCGCGTCAAAAGACGCAGCCACGCCGCATTCAATAGAAACTCAGCGTTCCCGCAGCGCCGAAAAGAACCTCGCGCGCCCGCGAAAACCCCGAGAAATTCAAGCCTTGATGTTGAAATGAAAAGTGCCCGCCAACAACCGACGCGCCAAAGCGCATCAGGCCCGGGCAGGGGGCGGCAAATCGGTCAACCACGTCCCTAGACGGAGCCGGCCGACCTCTTCAAGGCCGCTCGAAGGCTTGCCATCAACGCATTCCCCCGCCGCAGCCGACGGGTGCGCTGCCACAACCACCGGACGCTCATCTTGGCGGCGTGTGTGCCGCTCCGCCTGCCGCGTGACGGCCTCCGCGATCATCCGCATCGCGGGCCCGCGCGAAACGCCTGCGCCTTCGGCAACAGCCGCCGAGCTCTGCAGCGCCATCGCGACGAGCAAAAGCAGCGAAAGCCCGCCCAGAGCCGCCCGCAGCGGTGAGTGAGTCAAAGGTCTGGTTTGGACGTTTCCGGCAGCCATAGTGGGAGAGAGAGGATATCGAGCCATCGCACCCGCGACACAACCGCAATTACGGTATTTCGACCCATCCGGTTTTAGCGATCCGCGGCAGACAGGGCATCCATCGCCGTGCAATTGAGCTTCAGTGCCCCAAGATATTGTACCGCTGCTCCGCATCATCCACCCGATAGTGTTCCCCGAAGGGCCTTTTCCCCTTCTGCTCGACTTTTCACCGCCCGCCCCGTCCCGGTCGCGGGTACATTCCGTCAATGGCTCCTTCCGACAACGCCCCTGATCCGATCCCCAACCCCGACCCCCAAGGGACACCCGAGATGGTTGCCTGCCGCCAAACACTCCCTGTTACCCGCGAGTCGATCACCCACAAGTTTTCCATTGGGCTGCACGAGGGTTACCTCACGATCGGCCTTTATGCCGATGGCCACCCGGGCGAGATCTTCATCAAGATGTCAAAGGAAGGCTCGACGATCTCGGGAATGGCCCAAGCCTTCTGCCGCGCCTTCAGCCTTTCGCTCCAGCACGGCCTCACCATCGACGATGCGGTCGTCCGCTTCAAGGGCATGCGGTTCGAGCCCATGGGGTCCACGAGCAACCCTGAAATCCCGGAAGCCCAGTCCATCGTGGACTATGTGGCCCGCTATCTCGAACTGCACTTTGGGGCCCACGCCCGCCCCCGCTGATCGCACCCTTCACGGCGGCACACCTACACTTCAACGCTCACCCATACAAGCCCGCCGTTCGGGCTTCGTTCATTTGGAAACTGCATGACCACCGCCACCTTTGCCCAGCCCCCGGTCGATTTCAGTCAGCCCCTGCCCGCTCGCGAGGGCGACCGCATCATCCAGTTCCGCGATGCCCTGCGCGAGGCTATGTCCGAAGAGATGCGCCGCGACCATCGCATCTTCCTGATGGGCGAGGAAGTCGCCGAGTACAACGGCGCGTACAAGATCTCTCAGGGCATGCTCGAAGAGTTTGGCCCCAAGCGAATCATCGACTCGCCAATCTCCGAGAACGGCTTCGCCGGCCTTGCCGTGGGTGCCGCGATGTACGGCCTCAAGCCGATCATCGAGTTCATGTCCTGGTCCTTCTCACTTGTCGCGGCAGACCAGATCCTCAACAACGTCCCCAAGATGCTCTACATGTCCGGCGGCCAGTGGGGCTGCCCCATCGTGTTCCGCGGCAACGACGGCGCGGGCGGCCAGCTCGGCTCCACCCACTCCTGGACCGTCGAGGGCCTGTACAGCAACGTCCCCGGCGTCAAGATCGTCATCCCCAGCAACCCCTACGACGCCAAGGGCCTCCTCAAGACCGCCCTCCGCGAGTCCGACCCCGTCTTTTTCCTTGAATCCGAGCGCATGCTCGGGGACAAGGCCCACGTCCCTCAGGAGGAGTACTACATCCCCTTCGGCCAGGCCGCGCTAGTGCGTGAGGGCACGGACTGCACGGTCATCAGCTTCGGCCGCCCCGTCAACTTCTGCATCGAAGCCGCCGACGCCCTCGCTCAGGAAGGCATCACCTGCGATGTCCTCGACATGCGCACCATCCGCCCCCTCGACATGGACTCGGTCCTCGCCAGCCTCGAGAAGACCGGCCGCATCGTCGTCGTCGACCAGTGCTGGCCCTTTGCCAGCGTGGCGAGCGAAGTCGTGACGCAGGTGATTGAGAAGGGCTTTGACCTCCTCGACCACCCGCCGGTGCGCGTGAACAGCGCGGACGTGCCCACGCCCTACGCGAAGAACTTGGAATACGACTATCTCCCCAACAAGGATCGCATCATCGCGGCGGTGCGGAGTGTGGTGGGACAACTGAAAGCTCAAAGCTGAAAGCTTAAACTGGAGCTGACGATGGGAAGGTTGTCGCCGGAACTTCTGACACGGGTCGAGACATTCAGCGACCGTACGCTTGACCTTGTCCCCCACTTGGAGAAGTCCCGCTGCTACAGGCGTGTTATAGATCAGATGGTGGGCTGCGGCACTTCGGTAGGTGCCAACACCTTTGAGGCCGATCAAGCAGTCAGTGCTGCCGATTTCTGCAAGGCGATAGGCATCGCGGTGCGGGAACTTGCGGAGACTCAGTTCTGGATCCGCACCTGCGCAAGACGTTCGTGGGTTTCCCAAGCTCGCATTGAAGACCTGGAAGATGAAGCCGTTCAACTCGCAAAGATCTTCAGTACCATGATCACACGCACCCGCCGCAAGCGTCGTGCTGTTGCTGCCTCCGCCTGACCTATTTCAGTTCTCAGCTTTACGCTTTCAGCTTTGGAACCCGCCATGCCCATCGAAATGACCATGCCCCGCCTCTCCGACACCATGCAGCAGGGCACCATCGTGAAGTGGGCCGTGAAGGAAGGCCAGAAGATCAAGTCCGGCGATGTCGTCGCCGACATCGAGACCGACAAGGCCACGATGGAGCTCCAGTCCTTCGATGATGGCACCGTCGCCAGCCTCGCCGTTCCCGAAGGCCAGGCCGTGCCCGTGGGCACCGTCATCTTGATCCTCGCCGGCGCGGGCGAAGACGCGGCGGCCGCAAAGTCCGCCTCCGCTGCCAAGCCCGCTGCCCAAGCCAACGCTGCCGCCCAAGGCAAGCAGGCCGCCGCCCAGGGGGGTGAAGCAGGCGCCAGCCGCCCCGCGAACCAGTCCTCCACCGCCACCATCAGCCGTCCCCCTGCTGCCGCCCCCGGCGCTCCTCGCTCGCCGCAGTCCAACGGCACGCACGGCGGCAGCCGCGCCCCGGCCGC
Source organism: Phycisphaerales bacterium (assembly GCA_038260025.1). Lineage (GTDB taxonomy): Bacteria > Planctomycetota > Phycisphaerae > Phycisphaerales > UBA1924 > JAEYTB01. The sequence goes on along the minus strand of JBBSOF010000029.1, from coordinate 16,284 downwards.
CGCCGGTCAGGAGACCGGCTCTACCTCCGGCCGCATCCTCGCCTCCCCTCTCGCCCGCAAGATCGCCGACGAGTCCGGCGTCAATCTCTCCGACCTCCGCGGCAGCGGACCCGGCGGCCGCATCATCCGCCGCGATGTTGAAGATGCCATGAGTGGGACCGTGGGTGGAGCCGGTCTCCAGACAGGCGGCGGAACTTCCAAAGGCACCGCTCACACCCCAGCCCCCCTCCCGCCCTCCGATGCAACTCTTTCCGCCCGCACCGTGCCCCTTTCCAACATGCGGCGCGTCATCGCCAGCCGCCTTGTCGAGAGCAAGCAGACGATTCCCCACTACCAGGTCACGGTCGATGTGGACATGGACCCGCTCATGTCCCTCCGCGCCCAGCTCAACGAGCAGCTCGCGGCACAGGGCGTCAAGCTCTCCGTCAACGACTTCCTCGTCAAGGCGTGCGCCCTCGCCATGCACCAGCACCCCTACGTCAACAGCCGTTGGGGCGGTGACAACTCCTCCATCGACCTCCTCCCGGACATCAACATCGGCATCGCCATCGCCCTCAGTGAGGAGCGCGGCGGCGGCCTGCTCGTCGCCACCCTCCGCGGCGCAGACAATCTCGGCCTGCGCCAGATCTCCCAGCAGTCCAAGCAGCTCGCCGACAAGGCCCGCGCTAAGGGCCTTTCGCCGCAGGAAATGTCCGACTCCACGTTCACCATCTCCAACCTGGGCATGTTCGGCGTGTCCCACTTCAATGCCATCATCAACCCCCCAAACGTCGCCATCCTCGCCGTCGGCGGCGCTCTTGAGAAGCCGGTGGTCAAGAACGGCCAGGTCGTCCCCGGCCATGTCATGAGCATGACCCTCTCCAGCGACCACCGCGTGGTCGACGGCGCCATGGCCGCGGCTTACCTCAGCACGGTCAGAAAGCTGCTGGAAAGCCCCGCAACGCTGCTTGTCTAACGGATCGGACATCGCCCCGAAGGGCGATGTCCGATCCGTGGCACCGGGCTTCCGCCCGGTGTTGCCAGGCAACCACCCCGCCGGGCAGTCTGCTCCTGTGTGGGACCGATGCACAGGGCTCGTCTACCCACGCCAAGCTCACAGGCGCGCGTAAAAAACCCGCGGGGCTACACCCCGCGGGTCAAATGAGAACTCAGTCTGAATCTCGCTCAGGCGCGGCGGCGACGGGCCGCCATCAGCCCGCCAAGGCCCAGGGCGCAGATCGCTCCGGGGGCGGGAACCGTCACCAGCGACGCGCCGGTGAGGGTGATGTTGTAGGTACCCTCGTCATAAGCGCCGGCGTTGGCCCAGCTCAGCACGGGCATGCCAACTGCCTGGGCCTGAGGCCCGATCACGCCGGTGAAGTCATTCACGTTGAAAATCAGGTCCGCAGTCGTCGTGGCGTTCGCGACGAAGCTTGGCGCAAACGCGAAGCCCGCGATCGCCAGGTAGTAGCGGCCGTTGGGGAGGTTCGCGTACGGCCCACCGCCGACGGGGAGGGTCGAGAGGAAGTTCGTACCCGTGATGTCATCGTTCTTGGCAACGCCCGAGCCGTCGAGGTTGAACAGGTACAGGGTCGTGTCCGTCATCGTGCCAGGCGCAATGTTCGTGGTGGCGCTGAAGGAAGCCATGTCCTTGATGTCGATCAGGTACATGTCGGCATCGAACAACCCGGTAATCGTGCCGGTGATGTTCGAAAGCGGCCCGAGCCCGGCAGCGGTCTGCGCGGTCCCGGGAAGGTCGCCCGCATCACCCACCTCAGCCCAGATCGCCCCGAACGAAGGTGCGGCGGTCGCAAGCGCGCAGAAAATCCCCAAAGCAGCAGTAATCTTCATGTTTCTCTCTCCAAAATGTCCGAACGCCCGCGCCGCGGAAACGACGTTAACCGAGCGAACTCTGTGGGCATCATACAGGATTCAGCTGGGATGCAACAGGGAAGCAGAGAAGAACCCGAGGAATAGTTCGGAACTTACCCCCATAACGACCAAGGCTACCCCTCCTGCATCAGCCAACTCCCCCCGTCTACCGAGATTGCCTCACCTCTTACATCGCACGCTTTGTGGGCGATCCTCAAACCGACCGCGCCACTCACCCTGCGCGCCGTCAACCCGAAGGCTTGAAGGGTGCTCCGCATTCCGGGCACACCGTCGCCTCCTCCAGCCCTTCTCTGGCGTATCCGCAGGCACGGCAACCGTGCTCAAAAGCGACTGCCCTGCGGATGCGCTGAGCCTTACGAATCTGCGATACTCCTACCCAAACCAGCGAGCCACCCACCAGCATCACCGCCCCAAGGACCACGACATCGACGACGTGCCAAGCCGCCGTGACCGAGATCGCCTTGATCGCCCCACCGCTCACCACCACGCCTGCGACGATCAGCGGCACTGCGAGCAGCATCATCGCCCCCGGGTACCCAGGGTTCCGCACTTCAGTCAGCTCGTCGTCATGGCGCGTGATTCCACTGCTCCCTTTTCCTTCACGTCAACCAACGCCCCCCATCCACACGGATGATCTCTCCCGTGAGGTACGTCGCGTCAAACGCCAGCCAGCGGACGACCTCGGCCGCGTCCTCGGGTGTGCCAGGGCGTGCCAGTGGGATGCGGCGCACATACTTGCGCTGCGCGGCCGGGTCCGCCTCGGCTCCCTCATCGGGCCACGCCACTACGCCGGGCGCGACGCCGTTGATCCGCACCTCGGGGCCCAAGTCACGTGCGAGCGAGTAGATCATCTCCGTGACCGCCGCCTTGCTCATGGAATACGCCGAGAAATCTTTCCGTGGGCGGCCCATGGCATGGATGTCCGTGAACGCGATGACCGCCCCACCCCCAGGCAGGTCAGACTGAATCAGCAGCGGTGCCAGCCGCGCTGTGAGCACCAGCGGCGCGGCAGCATTCACATGGAACTGCCGCAGCACATCCTCCACCGCCAGGTCCGACAGCGGCGAGACGGAGTACACCGACGCGTTGTGGACGAGCACATCAAGCTTGGTCAGCGCGCCGGCGATGTCGCGGGCAAACTCTTCCAGCGCCGCGGGGTCGGCCAGGTCCACCTGATAAAACGACCCCGTCGAGCCCAGGGCAGAGAGTTCTCTCGCTAAAGACTCCGCATCATCGCCGCTCTGGTGATAGGTGAAAAAGACATCGCACCCCGCGTGAGCCATCCTGAGCGCCACCGCGCGTCCCACCCGCTTGGCCGCGCCGGTGATGAGCACGACCGGCCGCGCACCCACGCTGCCACCCGCCACCGTTTCGTCGGCGGGGTCTGGGATGACTCGCGCCCGCGGCACCGTCGTTCGCTCCAACTCCGCCGAACTCGGCGTCCGGGTCCGTCGCGCCGATTCCTCCCACGCGTCCTTGATCGGGGTGGCGGGCGGGGCCTCCCGTTCGGCCGTCTCGGCCTTGCGTCGGCGGGCACGGGCGCTGTTGATAAACACCAGCCACAGCACCAGCCCGATCGCCAGCAGGGAGATGAAGACCAGCATCAGCATGCCAACCTCAACCCGCTCCTGCTTCGTCAGTAGTTTGCCAGACGCGGCACCGCCCGACTGGGCGATGAAGGTCGGGGTCTGGCGCCAGACGGCTTGGGCGCTGGGGGTTTGGGGAGTTGGGCCGGGCATAGGCCGGTCAATATACACGCCCGCTGAGGAACCCCCGATGAAGGGAGAGGGCGAAAGCCCCTATCCCACCCCAACCCCGGAAAACTTCGCGGCTGGGTGAATCGAACACCGGCCGCCCTGCGTACAGAGGCGGCACTTTGTGTGCCTCTTTCTGTGCGCCTGTTTCGTGCGCGGCGTCCCGACCGGGCCTTCACCCGGGGGGGATTGAACGACGATGTAGAGTTACGGGGCCTTTGCAACGCCAGCCGCGTACTGGCGTTGTACTTTGGCGACCGATGTCTGGCCTCTCTTTTTGGTGTCTATTTTTTTGGCGTCTACAAGGGGTTGTTCATGATCCGTTCTGCTGCCGCGTGCCTTCTGGCCCTCTCCTGCACGTTCTGGACCAACCCTGCCTTGGCCGACACGCCCTCCGCCGACGGCATATGGACCACCCTTGACGCCATCCCCGCAGCAGAGCAGGGCCGCCCTGCCTTCATCCGCCCGGGACACTTCCAAGCCGCCCGTCTGGACCTGACGGCGATGAACACCCGGCTCTCCTTCGCCCCGCATGAGGGCACACCCCAGGCGGCCCCGCTGCGGATCACCATCCCGAACCCTGATGGCCAGTTCGAGGCCTTTGACCTCGTTGAATATTTGATGATGGAACCCGCCCTCGCCGCGCGCTTCCCCAACATCCACACCTACCTCGGTCAGGGCGTTGACAACCCTGCCTCGAACATCCACTGTGACATCACCGAGATGGGCTTCCGTGCCCAGGTGCTGTCGCCCGAGGGTGTCTGGGCCATCGACCCATATTCGCACGATGAGACCTCGATCTACACCAGCTACTACGCCGCATCGCTGGTGCGGACCGAAGGCTGGCAGTGCTTCACAGAGGCGGACCCGCTGCCTGCCACAGACTCGCCCTACCTCTCCAGGGCCACCGGCACCACGCTGCGGACATACCGCATGGCGATGGCCGCCGTCCCGAGCTTCACCTCGTGGTATGGCGGCACCGTCGATGGCGCGCAGGCAGGCATCGTCACGGGCATCAACCGCCTGAACCAGGTGTACACCAACGAGCTTTCCGCGCGTTTCACGCTCGTTGCCAACAACACATCCATCATCTATACCACGACGAACCCCGGCCCCTATACCGACGGCAACGTCGGCACCATGCTCGGCCAGAACCAGACCAACCTCAACTCCGTCATCGGCAACTCCAACTTCGACATCGGCCACGTCGTCAGCGCCATGAACACCGGCGGCGTCGCCAACCTCCGCGCCCTGTGCAGCACGAACAACAAGGCCCGCGGTGCCACCGGCGTCAACCCGCCCTCGGGCGACTTCTTCTGGGTGCAGTACGTCGGCCATGAGATCGGGCACCAGTTCGGCGCCAACCACGCCTTCAACGCCGACGACTCCGCCGATGGCAATGTGTGCCTGCCCAACCGCAACGGCTCCACCGCTTATGAACCGGGCAGCGGCTCCACCATCATGTCCTACTCAAGCCTCTGCGGCAGCAACAACCGCCTGCAAAGCGTCTCCGACCCCATGTTCAACCAGGGCGCCTACGCCGAGATCGCCTCGCACATGAGCGGCAGCGGCGGTTGCTCTGCCAACGCGGCCACGGGCAACACGCCCCCCACAGTTAACGGTGGCAACGACCGCACCATCCCCGCGGCTACACCCTTCCAGATGACCGCTACCGCAAGCGATGTCGACAACGACTCCATCACGCTCTCCTGGGAAGAGCGCGATGTCGGTCCCGCCCAGCCGGCCATTGGCGCAGGCAGCGCCGACAACGGCACCAGCCCCCTCTTCCGCGTCTTTCTGCCCACTACCAGCCTCTCACGCAGCTTCCCGCGCCTCACGAACGTCCTGAGCAACTCGACCACCATCGGCGAGCAGATGCCCGCCCTCAACCGCACGCTGCGGCTGCGCGTCACAGCCCGGGACAACCGCGCGGGCGGCGGCGGCGTCAACAGCGACGACGTGAATCTCACCGTCAGTGCCGGGGCCGGCCCTTTCCAGGTCACCAGCCCAAACACATCCGTCTCCTGGAGCGAGACGCAGACCGTGACATGGAGCGTGGCAAATACCAACGCCTCCCCCGTCAGCTGCGCCAACGTGAAGATCTCGCTCTCGACCGATGGCGGGCAGACATTCCCCACCGTGCTGCTTGAGAGCACGCCGAATGATGGCTCCGAGGCCGTGCTGCTCCCCGACATCGCCACCAACCTCGCCCGCATCAAGGTGGAGGCCGTCGGCAACGTGTTCTACGACATCTCCAACGCCTCGTTCTCCATCACGCACTACCCCGGCCTCGCCTTGCCCACCGATGTTCTGGCAACCCCCAGCACCGTCTGCCCCGGCAACTCCACGACGCTCTCGGCGACAGTGCCCACGGGCCAGACCGTGGACTGGTACACCGGCGGCTGCGGCACCACATTTGTCGGCACCGGCGCGACCGTGGTCGCCACGCCAACGGCGAACACGACCTACCGCGCCCGGGCACGCTCACTCTCCAACGGCCAGACCAGCAACTGCGCCACGGTGTTCGTATCGATCGCGACCACCGCATCCATCACCAATGACCCCGAGGGCGGCGAAGTCGCCGAGGGCGCGAACTTCACGTTCACGGTGCAGGCCACCGGCTCTGCACCCCTGAGCTACCAGTGGTACCGCAACGCCAGCCCCGTCAGCGACAACGCCACCACCATCGGCTCGGCCACATCCTCACTCATGCTTCTAGGCGTTTCCGCGGCACAAGCTGGCGATTACACCGCCACCGTAACCGGCCTGTGCAACGCTGTCACCAGCGCCCCCGCCACGCTCACCGTCACCGCGATCCCCACATGCGGGACCGCTGACTTCGATGGCGACGGCGACATCGGCACCGATGCCGACATCGAAGCCTTCTTCGCATGTCTCGCAGGCAACTGCTGCGCCACCTGCGGCACCGCCGACTTCAACGCCGATGGTGACATCGGAACTGATGCCGATATTGAAGCCTTCTTCCGTGTGCTTTCGGGCGGGAACTGCTGAGGCCGGGTACCCCCACTCTCCGAGTGGGGAGTCCAGTCTCCCGGTAATCCTACTTACCCCTCCCGCCCCAAATGCGCACTCACCCGGAACGTATGACCATCCGGGTGCATGATCCGCATCTCGCGGCAGCCCCATGGCTCGTCCATCGGCGGGCGCGCCACAAACACCCCGTGCTGCCGGGCCAACGCATACGCCTCATCCACCTCGCTCGGCCTTCCCACCCACCACGACATCCACACCCCGGGAGTGTCATCAGATGGTGATTCTCCGGGCTTGAGCCCTTCGATCATTGCCGCGCTCGGCGGCGTGCCCTTCGACCCCTGCCCATCGCGACAGAGAAAGATTTCAATGTGCCCGGCACCGACCGCACCGAAGTGGGCCCGGCCGTGCTCATTCTCATCCGCGGCAAGGGGGATCATCCCGCCCTCGTTATAGGTGAAGTGCCGCGACCAGCCCAGTTTCTCAAACCACGCGATGCTCGCGGGGACATCAGAAACATTCAGTACCGGCGTGATATGTATTGGCTTCAACGCTTGGTTCCTCTCTTGGCTTTCCTCGACTTGTGGCCTTTCACTACCTCGGCGGCAGCGCGTGCTTCGGCTGGTACAGCCCGATCTCTCCCCCACCGGGGATCTTCAGCCTCGACAGAATCCCCCATGGCAGGTCGGTGGGTTCCATGGTGAACTCGACGCCCTTTCCCTTCAGTTCCGCCACGGTCGAGGCAAGGTCAGTCGTCGTCAGGTACAACTCATGCGTGCCGGCCTTGTCCGGCTCGGCAGGGTGGCACGCGACCTCCGCCGGGGGCAGTGCAAAGATGAGCCACCCTCCGCCCGCATCGACCGATCCCAGGCCGAGCACGTCCTTGAAGAAGGCACGGGCCTTGTCGGCTTCTGCCGCGTAGATGACGACGTGTGATCCTGAAACCATAATTCCCCCGGTCAAGGTTCATGCCGCACGGAGAATGCCGACACGGCAACCCCGCACCAACACGATAATCGAAACGCCGTTCCCAGCGGCCGCCCGCTTTTTCAACTGTACCACCCACGGTTCTACACTTACCGGCGTGCGTCTGACCATTGTCCTCATTGTCCTCACCGCCCTCGGCCTTGTGGTCGCCTTGGCGCGCGAAGGCCACGGGGGCGCATCCGACATGGGGATGCTCGCCGTCGCGGTGGGCTGCGTGTGCCTGTTTGGCTCCGCGCCCGTGCTGATGGGTGTGCTGGCCCGCCGCAAGGCCAAAGGGTCGCAAACCACCACGGTCATCCCGCGCCCGCCGCCCCCAGCCGAAATCGACCCGACCGATATTGAGTAGTCTTGCCGCACTGTCGATGGGCCCGCCCGGCGGCTACCCTGCCGCAGCAGGCTCGAAACACAAACCCGCCACGGAGGGCCGGGACCGATGAACGCACTGGCAAATCCAACCACCACGGACGACATGGCCAAGACCACCACCAGCAACACACGGGCCTCGGGCAAAAACAAGGTGACCGCGGAGACGATGGCGACCCGCCAGCGGGATATCAGCGTGTCCGAGTTCTTCGCAAAGAACCGCCACCTCCTGGGCTTTGACAACCCCCGCAAGGCCCTGCTGACAACCGTCAAGGAAGCGGTGGACAACTCGCTCGATGCGTGCGAGGAAGGCGGCATCCTCCCCGACATCACCATCGTCATCGAAGACCTTCAGCCCGAGCGCGGCCGCGAGGTCAAAAGCTCGCGCTACCGCATCACCATCGTGGACAACGGCCCGGGCATCGTGCGCTCGCAGGTTGAGCACATCTTCGGCCGACTGCTCTACGGCAGCAAGTTCCACCGCCTCAAGATGTCCCGCGGGCAGCAGGGCATCGGCATTTCTGCCGCGGGCATGTACGGGCTGATCACCACGGGCAAGCCGATGCTGATCCAGACGCGGCCCAAGGCAAGCAAGCCCGCGCACCATATTGAACTCGCGATCAACACCAAGACCAACCGCGCCGAAGTGACGGCCGATGAAGAGACCGAGGACTTTCCCCTGCAGCGTCTCAGGAACCTGTCATCGTCGGTGCGGGAGTTGAGCGAATCGGGCGACTTCCTGTCTTCCGGCGACTACCCCACTGGCACCAGTGTCACCATCGAGCTGGAGGGCAAGTACCAGCGCGGGCGGGGCAGCGTCGATGAGTTCCTCGACCTCACCGCCATCGCCAACCCGCACGCCAAGTTCACGTTCGTCAGGCCCACCCGCGAGAGCGCGGATGAGGAAGAGGCGACGCTGCTGAAGAAGGGCAAGCCCGCCGCGGGGGCTGGTGCCGCTAACGCGGCTGAACCTGACAATGAAGCCGCCGCCAATGCCCCCGTGCCCGCCGCCCCAGCCATCACCACCGACCTGGGCGACTTGGTGATCTTCCCGCGCGCTGTCGATGAGCTGCCGCCGGAGACCAAGGAGATCCAGCCCCACCCGCGCGGCGTCGAGCTTGGCACGCTGCTTCAGATGCTCAAGGACTATGAGCAGGAGCAGAAGACGGGCACGCTGTACAACTTCCTACAGGAGCGGTTCTGCCGCGTATCAACCGGAACGGCAAGCGATCTGTGCAAATCCATCAAGGTCAGCAGCCACGCCAAAGTACGCGATATCGAGGCCCCGCAGGCCGAGGAGCTGTACAAAGCATTCCAGACGACGCGCTTCCTGCCCCCGCCGACAGACTGCCTTGCGCCCATCGGCGTGCGCCAGCTTCTGGCGGGCATGCTCAAGGGCGTCCGCGCGGAGTTCTACGCTGCTTCCTCGCGCGAGGCCGCCATCTATCGCGGGCGGCCCTTCCTCATCGAGGCAGGCATCGCCTTTGGCGGCGAGCTCCCTTCAGATGATTCGGCGCGGGTGATCCGCTTTGCCAACCGCGTGCCCCTCCTGTTCCAACAGTCGGCGTGCAGCAGCTTCAAGGCCGTAGCCGAAACAGGCTGGCGGAACTACAACCTCCAGCACCCCCGCGGCGGTCTGCCCGTCGGCCCGCTGGTCATCATGATCCACATGGCGAGCGTGTGGGTGCCCTTCACCAGTGAGAGCAAAGAGGCGATCGCCGACTACGACGAAATCCGCAAGGAGATGAAGCTCGCGCTGATGGAGTGCGGGCGCAAGCTGGGCACCTACCTCCGCAAGCGGCAGGCGATGCGCCGCCAGGGCGAGCGCCGCGATGTGTTCGAACGGTATATCGGCGAGATCGCCAAGGCCGTCAACGCCATCAACGGCACCGACGCCCGAAAACTTCACGACGCGATGCTGGCCCAGGCCCGCAAGCACACCGCAATCGCCGATCTGCAACTGGATGAGGATGGCCGCGCCATCAAGGAAGACCCGGCAGACCAGGACGGTGTGATCGTGGTGCCCACCGCGGCAGGCGAAATACCCAACCGCCGCGGTGCCACCGCACCACCCGAAGATCCCCCGTTTGCCAAGCAATCGCGTGCCGAGGCCGCCGCGCTCAAGGTGGCAGCGCTGGCGCACAAAGACGATGATGAACCGCGCCTGATGGACATCGCCGAGCCCAAGCGGCTCAACCGCAAGGGTGTCGCGCCGACGCCGAAGGCGAAGACCAAAGCAGCCCCGCCAAAAAGTGAGCCTGCCGCCAACCCTGCCAAGAAACAGGCACCTCCACCGCCGCCCACGCCCAAAGGCAAGCCCAAAATGCGTCTGGTGAACGGAAGGCTCGTGCCGGCAGATGATGGCCCTGGACTCTTCTAAACGATCTTGCAGTCATGTGCCACCGAGATGTCTTCAGCTCGGTGTCTTTCTACTCGCTCATCCAAAACTCTTCGCGGCCGCCGGAAACCTCTTACGAGCTGGAGTTTTCCGGCTTCGCAGGCACCGCCGGCTCGCCAGGGTCCGGCTTCACGCCCTCAGCCGCGGGCGGTGCCGGTGGCTTGGCATTGGGATCAACCACCCACCGACCATCACGCCACAGCACCTGGCGTGTGTCCATCGAATAGGCCTGCGCAATCGCCGCCGGGTCGGCATCACGCAGCGGCTCCCCGCCGTCGGTCGCGATCTGCGCCGCCCAGGATCGCTGCGTCCCCTGCAGCAGCAGCGCCTCAAACGTCAACTGCCCCAGAAACTCGCGCTCGGACATTTCCGGCCCCGGGTCGCCGTGGCAGATGGGGCACTCGCGGTATTCCGGCGGGTTGCCCGGCCGCCGCACGGCCCGCTCGTTGCCGCACTCGGGGCATGGCCACCGCTGGGCCTGTCTCAGAATGGTGTTGACATTGCCGCCGCCCAGATATGACAGCATCGAGTCGTAGGACTCAAATGCACTTCGAACCTCGGGGTTGTCCAAGAGGTGCCGCGCGGGCACGCCATCGCCCGAGCGGACATACCCCAGCATCGTCGCGATCTGATAGCCCGCGGATTCCTGTGTTTCAGGAGCCTGCTGCGCCAGCCACGGCGGGGGCGAGCGGCGTGCGTCCAGCGTGCGCGCCATGAAGACCAGCCATCGCTGATCGCGCGTGCTGGGCGTCAGTGATGCCAGCCCGATGCACGCCGCCGCCGCAGTCGCGTGGATGCCCTGCTGCTGAAGATCAAGATGCACCGCGAGCACAAAGAGTTCAACCGCCAGTTGCCGGCCCGTCGCGTCAAACGCGGCATCCGCCGCTTCCTCTCCCAGCAGGTAATAGCCTTCCGGGTTTGACGGCCGCAGCGCCGCGAGTCGGTCCGCGTACCGCACCTTCAGAGGCACGGGCGTGAACAAGGGCTCTTCTGGCGTTGCCGCAGGCGCGGGCGGGGCCACCGCCGGCGCTGGCTTTCCAGGCTGCGCTGGCAGCGAAGGCCGCGCGGCCACGCCCGGCTGCGCACCGCACACCGAGCACCAGCACGCCATCCCAAGCATCGCCAGCCACAGCACGTTCATGTGTTCTTCTCCCGCGTCCGCAGCAGCCATAGGCGGAGCTGCGTCCTCTCGGTCGCCAGCAGTTGTTCGAAAATATGGCCTGCCTCGCGCCGCTGCTGCTCGAGGGTCTCGAGCACCTCGGCGACCTCCGGCGCGAGCGCCGCCTGCTCCGCTACGCACACATACGCCATCAGTTCGCAGATCGCCAGCTGCTCCGCGGCAAACTGCTGCACCCGCCCCATGGCCAGGCGTTGACGCGCCGCCCGCCGCTGGCTCAACTGCGCTAGGTTAAACGGCTCGCGGGTCGTCGGCACCAGCCGCTCCGCCTCGCGCTGCCAGCGCAGCCGCGCCTTCGCCGCGGCAACCTCCAGCGGCAGAGGCGTGACAGCCACCGGCGTCGCATCAGGGTCCATCGAGGCCGCCGCCGCCGGGTCGCGCAGCGTGTACAGCTCTGCAAGCCGCTCCGCCACGATGTCAACCCGCGCAAACTCGCTCTGCCCGGCCAGCGCCTGAGTCAGCGTTTCAACCAGTGCCCGCCGCGCTACCACCCGCCACGTCGGGTCGCGCAGGGTGGGCATCTTCACCTGCGTCGCCTGCTCAATCAGGTCGGCGTTGGCCCGCGTGATCGGCATCTTGGGCGCAAACTCAAGCAGCGCGTTGAGGACCACCGGCTTGCCGATATACCTGATGACCTCCTGGCGGGCATCAGACTGCACCTGCGCGGGCGAGCCGCGGCACGCCTCCTCAACGAGTATTTCAGCAATCGGCACATCCGGCACGCCGCCAATCTGCCCGATCAGTTCGCGGCGTCGCGGAATATTGCGCCCTGCCTCGCGGTACTTCAGCAGCCACTGCCTGTTGAGCGATGGCTCCAGCGCCTCATGGCGAGACCGCGGGAACCGCGCCGGCGGCGATGGTGCGCGGGTCACAGGCGTCAGAAGGTCAGGAACATCGCCCGTGTCGCCCCGCCACAGCAGGATCGCGGCACGGTTATAGCGGCTTGCCTGGAGCGTCTCCTCCAGCGCGGCAAGCCAGCCCGATTCCAAATCAACGTTGAGTTCCGCGCGTGCCGCCTCGGCCCACCGCTGCAGCAGCGCATCGCGGCTCTCGCCTGCCGTCAACCCCCACACCGTCGCATACCGGTCCCGCATCGCCGCGCGGTCGGGCTCGCCCGCGGAAGCCGACAGCACCATCGACATGTCCACGCCCTCAGCGCCGCTGCGGTTAGCGAGCGCCGCCGTCAACGCGTACAGGTCAGACGCCGACACGCCGGGCGAACCGAACCAGCCCAGCAGCCAGCGCCGTGATTCATCCTCCTTGCGCCAGGGCAGCGCGACGGTGAGCGCGCCGATGGACTCAAAGACAGCGCGGTCGCGCGTGGGCTCGGCCTCATTGATGAGGATGCGGTCGAGCGCCAGCAGCACCGTGCGCGTGTACAGCGGGCTCTGCGAACCCCCTGCCGCGCCCAGCGCCGCCAGCCATTCACTCCACGCCTTTACCACCGCCTTCACCTGGTCATCGCTGCGCCCCGGCGTTGCAAGCATCCGTTGAGGGAACGCCGCCAGCGCGGCCATCGCACCAGACTTGAACGTCGTCTCGTTAGGCCCGCTTGCACCGGGAAAGGCTGCCGCGAGACCCTCCTGAACACGCTGGCGGACGGTCGCGGGCAGGTCCTTCTCCCGCGCCAACCGCGCCAGCACGCCCGCGCTCCACGCTGTGCGAGAGACATCGCCCGCGCCAACGTCCTTGCGTTCGGTGAGAGGCTGCGTGGCAGAGGTAATGATCCGCAGCGCGGCATCGGCGCGGTCACCCTTCTGCGAGGCCCGGTACACGAACTCGACAAGACGATCAACGCCCGCGACAACGCCATCGGGCGATGCGGCCGTCCACTGCGCCGACATCAGGTCATACAACGCCGCGAACCGCACCATCGCCGCGCTCGCATCTTCATCAAGCGCGGCCGTGACCGCGGCAGCCTCTCGCAGCAGGTCATCCCAATCTCCAACGCGGGTCGAAGGCACGATCGGCTTCGCCTCGCGCGAAGCGGTTCGCTGCGGCGCGGGGACCATTTCAGCGGTCGTTCCCGGCGTGCTCGCCGGCGTCGGGGCGGGCGTGCTGGCGGCCTGTGGCGTGCCGGTAGGCTGCGGCGAACTACGGAAGAGAACGACGACAACCAGCAGCGCCGCCAGCGAAAGAAAAATCACCGCGCCCGCCACCACCAGTTTCTTGACGGCCGCCGCACTCTCATCCCGCTCGTGGGGGAAGGGATTCGAGTCATCGACGATCAGCGGCCTCGTATCAATCGGCCGCTCCAGACCGGGATGCAAACCTTGCCCCGGTGCAGCCCTTCCGGGCACCGCGGAGATCGGGCTCGGCAGCGGCCGGCCGATAGGGCGCGGCACCGGCGCAACTCGGGCACCCGCCTGTGGCAGCCCTCCGGCCCCAGCACCCGCGCGCTCTGCCATGCGGATCGCATCTTCCACGGCGATGCCATGAACCTGCGCCAGCGCGGCAATCTTCTCCCGCGACTGCTTGTTCCATCCCCCCGATGCTGCCAGCGTGAGCAGGACCTCACGCTCCAGCGCCTCGTTGCCCCGCGCAACCAAGGCGGGATTCGCTGCCGCAGCCTTGTCCGGCTCCGCACCCCGCCGGTCCGCCGCCCTGTCCTTGTCAAGCAGCCGACCCGCGGCCGCGTGCAGGGCCACACGCACCTCGTCCGCTTCCTCCGTCAATCCCTCAGGGTGCGCGGCAACCTTCGCCAACTGCATCTGCAGCGCCATGATGACGCCGCCCTCGCTCACCGATCGCGGCATCAGCGCCAGGAGTGTCACCGGGTCATCAGCCGCCCCGGCGATGCCCAGGAACTTCTCAAATGGTGAGGGCGTATCGCCGTTCATTTCCCACCCCCGGTGCTGGCCGCAGGCGGGCTTGAGTTGCCGGATGGCGCGGGTGTGGGCACGCTCATCCGCGCCTCAAGCTGCGCCAGCTTGTCGCCCCACGGCTGCGGCCCCAGCCCCGGGTGCAGCACCTTGTGCTGCTTCATCGCCGCCTCGGCCTCGGCAGGCGCAACGTCGAGCAGCAATCGCAGCGATTCATACCGCGCCTCGTACCAGTCATTGGTGCCGACCGCAAGCCCGTTGAGCAGGTCCCGCCACGCATCAAGCGCCTTCGCATCATTGCCCGCGGCCTCGTACAGCACCCCAAGGCGGCGAAGGCTCGAAGCGGTGCGATTGCCCGAGGCAATCTGCGCGGTATCGATCCGTATCGCAAGGTCGCGCATCGAAGCATCAGAATCCTGGCGCCACAGCAGGGCCGCGGCCTCCGCAACGCTCTCGCGGATTCCCGGGGTTGCAGGATCCTTGTCCGCATCAGGGGATTCCAGCACATGGAGGCCAAACTGCACAACCTGCTTCGACGCCGCGATCTCGTTTGCCGGCGTCTTTGCCGCAAAGGTCCGCACGGCGCGCCGGTAGAGCAGCCTGTCCGCCGCACTCGAGAACGGCCCGCCCAGGTTCCGCAGAGAATCGACCAACTTCACGATCGTGGGCTCATCGTTGCGTGAAACCGCCATCTGCACCCGCCGGAACGTCAGTTCGCCATCGAGCTGCGTCAGGTCCATCGCCTGGTACGCGGCAACAGATTCCAGCACGGCAAACGCCGCCTCCACCCTGGCAATGTCCGGCGCGGACATGCTCAGCAGGGCATCGGCGATCTGCCGCACACGGATCACCAGGTCGTTCGCCGCCTCCCGCGCCACATCGTCGGTGCCCGCCATGGCCCGCGCCTGCTCCAGCTTCAGCACGCCCTCGGCGATGTCGGAAAACCGCACCGCGGCAAAGTCCTTCTCTCCCGGCGGAGCCTTCCGGTACGCCTGGAAAAGCAGCCGCGCAGCCTGTTTGCGGCTGGCCTCGTAGATCGGCGAATCCCGGCCCACCTTCATAAGAATGTCCAACGCCTGTGCATCGGTCAATCGATCCGCGCGGGTCTGTCGCAGCAGCAGCTTTGCCGCGTTCTCTGATGATGGGAACTGCTCAAGAAACAGCGTCGCCACGCGGTCACGCTCCCCGGTCAGTCCGCGATTGCCCTTCTCCACAGCGCGGTCCAGCGCCACGATCGAGTACCACATCGCATCGCGTTTCTGCGGCGGCGAAACACTGATATCCGCGGCCTGCTGGAACCGCCGCGCCGCGGCTTCAAGGTCGCCCGCATAAAACAGCGCCAGCCCCTCGCGGATGACCGCCTTCTCGCGTTCCTTGGGGAACTGCGCCGCGTCGCCGCTATCCCCAGCAGCCTTCAGCAGCCCGGCCGCTTCACGGTAAAGATTGACCACGCCATCATCGGCCGCCGGCTCATCATCGTTGCCCGCCGCTTTGTGCGCCGTTCGCGCCCGCTCATATGCCTGCAGGCTGCGCACGTACGCGACGATGAATCCCTCCTGCCCAATCGGTGACGTCCCATACAGCGAAACAAGGTCGAGCACATGCCCCGCCTCACCCCGCTGAATCAGGTCGGCGAACGCAAGCTGCGCCTGCTTCTCCGCCTCAGCACGGATCATGTCGCTCTGCGTTGCCTTGGCCGTCTCCAGCGCCGTCACCGCCAGCAGGCGTGCGTCTGCAACCGACAGCGGCTGCGGCGGCAGTTCCGGGTCCGGCCGCCGGCGGCGACGCACCGCAAGGTCGATATCCGCCCACTGGCTCGCGGCAGCATGCACGATCACACGCCGTGAGAACAGCTGATCCAGCACAATCGGCGCAACCTCATCCGCCTCCTGAACCAGGTCGAGCCATCGCGCCGCCTCG